>NZ_JAKFCM010000084.1:0-12704 GCF_036676645.1 Ramlibacter sp. | reverse complement strand
GCGCGAGTTCGCGGCAATCGAGCAGGGCTTTCTGGCCGGCATCGCTGCCGTCGTAGGCCAACAGGATTCGCTTGTACATGCGGGGCTCCCGGGGAGTTGCGGAGGAATTGAACCTTAACGCCGGGCTACCGGCGGCCACAGGAGCATTAACCCCGATGCGGCACCAGCTGCGCGGCAGCCCGACAGCTTGCGGACTCCTGCATCCGCGCGCCTCCCTGGGCCACCTCGGACCGGAGCGCCAGGGTCATGCAAGCTTCCGACGGCCTGGATACGCGGGAGATGGTGGGCAGCGCCAACCCGAGCTGATCCTTTTGCCGCGCGGCTCGAACCGCGCCTGAGCCCGCCTCAACGAAGCAAGTCGATGCATTCCCACTGGCCGAAGCCGGGGCCATCGACCGGCCATTCGCCCGCGTGGCGCGGCACTGCGACGCCGAGCGCCAGCAGCCGGACCGCACGCACCACGCCCGCGTGCGTCACCCACACGGTGTCGGCGCCGGCGGCACGCACCTCCTCGACCGCGCCCTGCACGCGCGCCATGAACGACGCGACGCTGTCGCCGCCGCCGCAGCGGTGGTGGGCGAAGTCCGCCATCCAGCGATCGATCTCGGTGCGCCCCAGCGATTGCCAGGGCTGCCCTTCCCAGCGGCCGAAGTCCATCTCCGCCAGGCGCGGATCGGCGCGAGCGGCCGGCCCGGGCCGCAACTCGCCCAGCGCCTGCGCAAGCTGCACGCAGCGGCGCAGCGGCGAGGTGCGCACCGGGAGGCCCGGCGGCAGGACGTCCGCCAGCGCCTGCACCGCTGCGGCCGTGGCCTGCTCATCCGCCGGAACGTCCATTGCGCCGTAGCACACGCCGGCAGCCGCGAGCGGCTGCGCGTGGCGCACGAGCCAGAGCTTCACAGCGCCAGCGCGATGCCCAGATAGCAGGCGATCTCGCACACCTGCTGCGTCGCGCCCAGGCAGTCGCCCGTGAAACCCTGCAGCCGCCGGGCGAACAGGCGCAGCAGGAAGGCGAAGGCCAGCGCCGACGCGAGCAGCGCCACGGCGAGGAAGACCGGGCCCTGCAACCAGCTGGCCAGCGCCGCCACGCCGGCCGTCCAGGCGGCCGCGATCAGCAACGCACCCGGCGCCACCGATTCGGCCATCGGCTTGGCCTTGCTGCCATCCGCCTCGCCCACGTAGGGCAGCCAGCGCATGAGCAGCAGCGGCCAGGCGCGCGAGACCACGTGCGCCAGCACCAGCCCCACTGCCAGCGCGCGCGGATCGGCGGCGGCGATGGCGGCGAGCAGGCCCAGCTTGGCGCAGAACGCCAGCACCAGGGCCATCGCGCCGAAGGCGCCGATGCGCGAGTCCTTCATGATCTGCAGCGCCCGCTGCGGCTCATGCGAGCCGCCCAGGCCATCGGCCACGTCGGCGAGGCCGTCCTCGTGCAGTGCGCCGGTGAACAGCACCGTGGCGATCGTAGAGAACACCACGGCCGCAAACGCGGCGGCGGGAACGGCCGGAAGCCCTTTCAGCAGGGCCCAGGCGACGGCCGCAGCGAGCAGGCCGACCAGTGCGCCGACGGCAGGAAAGTGCGCCGCGCTCGCGCGCAGCATCGCCGCGCTGTAGCCCACCCAGCCTGCGAGCCGGCCCGTCACTGGCACGCGGGTGAAGAACTGCAGCGCCAGCAGGAAGTGGCGCAGCGCACTCACGCCGCGCTCCGGCCGGAAACGCCTGCCGATTCGAAGCTCGCCATCTCCGCCAGGATCGCGCAGGCCGACTGCAGCAGCGGCCAGGCAAGCACGGCGCCCGAGCCCTCACCCAGGCGCAGCCCCAGGTCCAGCAGGGCCTGCGCGGGGGTGGCGGGATCCGGCCCCAGGTGGCGCAGCATCAGCCCGTGCGCGCGTTCGTCCGAGCGGTGCGAGAACACGCAGCGCTGCGTGACGTGCGGCTCGAGCGCCCGGGCGACCAGCACCGCGGCGCCGCAGATGAACCCGTCCACCACGATCACGCGGCGCTCGGCCGCCGCCTGCAGCACGGCGCCCACCAGTGTCGCGATCTCGAAGCCGCCGAAGGCCGCCAGCGCCTGCAGCGGCCGCACCGCCTCTTCGTGCCGCTGCAGCACTTTCGCGAGGATCGCGCGCTTGTGCGCCATGCCCGCCGCATCCATGCCGGTGCCGGCACCGACGCAGTCGGCCAGCGCCCCGCCGGTCAGTCGCGCCAGCAGCAAGGCGGCGGCGGAAGTGTTGCCTATGCCCATTTCGCCCAGCATCAGCACGTTGCCCGGCAATCCGGCGACGACTTCGCGGCCGTTGGCGACGGCCTGCGCGCATTGCGCCGCAGTCATGGCGGCGCCCTGCGAACTGTCGGCCGTGCCGGCTGCGATCTTGCGCGACAGCAGCCCGGCGCGCGGAGCGAACTCGTGCCGCACCCCGCAGTCGACCACCGTCAGCGCGAGGCCGTGCTGCCGCGCGAGCACGCTCACCGCGGCGCCGCCCGCCAGGAAGTTCTCGACCATCTGCCAGGTGACGTCGGGTGGATAGGCCGAGACACCGCGGCTCGCCAGCCCGTGGTCGCCCGCGCACACCAGCACCTGCGGGTCGCGCAGGCGCGGCATCTCGCTGCCCAGCACCAGACCGAGCTGGCACGCGAGGCTCTCGATGCGGCCGAGCGAGCCGACCGGCTTGGTCTTGCGATCCAGCTTTTGCCGCAGGCGGGCGGCCAGCGCCTCGTCGTGGAGGTCTTCGATGTGCAGGGTCATGGTCATGTCAGGCGATCAAACCGGCCAGCACGCCGGCGGTGAAGTGGGTGTCGATGAAGTCGGCCAGGCCGTCGAACACGGTTTCCAGCGTCGGCGCGCTCGCACCGAACAGGGCCTGCAGGACCATGGGTTCCTCGAACAGGCCGTGCAGGTACAGGCCCAGCACGTTGCCCTGCGCGTTCTGCCAGCCGAGGCCGCCCGCCAGCACTTCGCGCGCCGGCGCCATCGCCGGATGCTGCGCGGTCTGCCCGTGGTGGATCTCGTAGCCGGCGACGCGCGCGCCGGCCAGCGCACTCCAGGGTCCGGTCACCGCGCCGAAGCGCGCCTCGGTGCGCGAAACGGTCTTGGCGGGCTCGAACTGCGTCACCAGCGGCAGCAGGCCCAGCCCGGGGGCGTTGCCGTCGATGCCGTGCACGTCGATCAGCGCTTCCCCCAGCATCTGCAGGCCGCCGCAGATGCCCAGCACCGCGCCGCCGGCGGCCGCGTGGCCGGCGACGGCCCGGCCCAGACCCTGCGCACGCAGCCACGCCAGGTCGCCCGTGGTGTTCTTGGAGCCGGGCAGCACGACCCAGTCGGCACCGGCCAGGTCCCCCGGCGTGCGGGCCCAGACCAGGCGCACGCCCGGCAGGTTGGCGAGCGGCTGGAACTCGTCGAGGTTGCTGATGCGCGGATAGGCGACGATGGCGATGGTCTTTCCCTGCCCCGTGCCTGCCGCCCCGCCGCCGCCATACCAGCCGTCCTCCTCCGGCAGTCCATGCCGCCACAGCATCGGCAGGGTCGCAATCGTGGGCACGCCGGTCAGCCGCGCCAGCTGCTGCGGGGCCGGGGCCAGCAGCGCCGGGTCGCCGCGGAACTTGTTCAGCACGAAGCCGCGGATGCGCGCGCGGTCGGCCTCTTCCAGCAGGGCCCAGGTGCCGTACAGGTGGGCAAAGGCGCCGCCGCGGTCGATATCGGTCACCAGCAGGCAGGCGGCATTCGCATGGTGCGCCACGCGCATATTGACGATGTCGCTGCCCCGCAGGTTGATCTCCGCCGGCGAGCCCGCGCCCTCGATCACCAGCACCTCGTTGTCCTGCCGCAACTCGTCCAGCGCCTGCGCGACCCAGGGCCACACGCTGGCGCTGCGCCCACGCCACGATGCGCGGGTGAGCGCCTCGTCGACCTGTCCCAGCAGCACCACCTGGCTGTGAGTGTCGCGTTCCGGCTTGAGCAGCAGCGGGTTCATGCGCACGTCGGGCACCGCGCGCGCCGCCAGCGACTGGAAGTACTGCGCGCTGCCGATCTCGCCGCCGCCGACCACGCGCGCGTTGTTGCTCATGTTCTGCGCCTTGAAGGGCGCCACCTTCAACCCCTGGCGCGCATACCAGCGACACAAGGCCGTGGCGAGCCAGCTCTTGCCGGCGCCGCTGGTCGTGCCCAGCACCATGACGCAGCGGGCGGTCATCGGAAGGCCCCCGCCAGCTCCCGCCAGGCCGCCGCCAGCGCATCCTGCGCAGCAGGCGGCTGCACGCTCAGGCGGACCCGGCCGGGCAGGCCGAACGAGGCGCAATCGCGCAACTGCACGCCGCGTCGCCGCAGGCGGTCCAGCGCCGTGGGCAGGAGAGGATGGCTGGCGACCAGGAAATTGGCCTGGCTCGCCTGCAGTGTCCAGCCGAGTTCGCGGCACAGCGCCAGCTGACGCGCCTTCCAGTCGCGCAGCATCGCGCGGCTCGCCTCCAGCCACTGCTGCACCGCCGGTTCGCACCACGCGAGCAGCATGGCCTGGCCGTCCGCCCCGAGCGGCCAGGACGGCGCCAGCGCCTGCAATTGCGCTGCCGCCGCGGCGGCGGCAGCGGGGGCGATCGCGTAGGCGCCGCGCACCCCGGTCAGTCCCAGTGCCTTGTTCGGGGACCAGAGCTGCCAGACCCGGTCCAGGCCGGCCCGGTCCAGCGAGGCCGCGCCTGCCAGGCGCAATGGCTCGTAGGCACGATCCAGCACCACCGTCGCGCCGCCGGCGATCCGCTCGCGCAAGGATCGCTCCTGCTGGCCGAGAGGGCTGGACGGTTCGCAGGCCCAGACGAGGCCTGCTTCCTCCCCGGCCGCCAAACCCCAGGCGCGCGCCGCGGCGCCATAGTCCCCGTACGCGTGGGGCGGCAGCTCGACCTGGCGCACGCCCTGGCGAGCGGCCCAGGCCGTGATGCGGAAGATGAACTCGCTGGCACTGGCGGCCGGCAGCACGCGCCCGGCGGTGACACCGTGGAAGGCGGCCAGCGCCGCCCGCACGCGGGTGGACGCGGGGTCGGGGTAGCGTGCCCTGTCGGCGTCGCGCACGGCCGCCAGCGCGATCGGGCACGGCCCCGCCGCGTTGGCATTGGTCGAGAAGTCGTGGGCCGCGGCGCCTGCCGCATCCGGTCCGCCATGGATGCGCGCGGTCATGCGGCCCCCAGCGCGAGGCCGGCCGAGGCCAGCACCAGCATCCAGCCCACGGCGCGCGACGCGAGCACCTGCGCCTGCCGCGCGTGGGCGGCGGCAGGCGGACGCGCACCCGCATTCAGCACGTACGCCCCCGGCTTGCCCAGCCGCACGTCCAGCGCGAGCGCCATCGCGGCCATCGGCCAGCCGCTGTTCGGCGACGGCGTGCGCGCCGCTTCCGCGCGCAGCGCGGTCCACGGAAAGCCCCGTCGCGCCAGCGCAATCAGCAGCGCACTGATGCGCGCCGGCAGCCACGACAGCAGGTCGTCGGCGTGCGCCGCCCACTTGCCGGCCCAGTCCCACACCCGGCCCTCGCGGACGCCGGGGTAACCCCACATCGCGTCGGCGGTGTTGGCAAAGCGGTACAAGGCAGCCCCCGGCAATCCCAGCAGGGCGAACCAGAACACCGGAGCCACCACCGAATCGTTCAGGTTCTCGGCCAGCGACTCGACCGCGCTTTCCCGCACGCCTGCCTCGTCGAGCCGGGCCACGTCGCGGCTCACCAGCCTTGCGAGCTGCTCCCGCCCTGCCGCCAGCGAGGTGGCGAGGGCGCTTTCCACCGCCGCTGTTTCGTCGCGCAGCATGCGCCACGCGAGCAGCGGTTTGAGTGCGATCCCCAGACCCAGCACGGCGGCCCACGCGGGTAGCGCCTGCAGGCCCGCCTGCAAGGCGCAGGCGAGGCTGGCCACGACGACCGCGCCGGCGCTCCAGGCCAGCGCTCCGGCCGCGAAGCTGCGCGCCGCCGGCGGCGGCGGAGTCTGCTCGCGCGGCGCCACCAGGCGCCCGGCCCAGCCGAGATAGCGGCCCATGCCCACCACTGGATGCCAGCGTGCCGGCGGCTCGCCCCACCAGCGATCGATGGCAAAAGCCAGCCACAGGGACAAGAGCAGCGCCACGCGCTAATCCTCGATACCGCGCTGCGCCGGCACGCCGGCGTTGAAGGCATGCTTGACCTTGCCCATCTCCGTCACCGTGTCGGCCAGTTCCACCAGTTCCGGCGGGCAGCGCCGGCCGGTGATGGCGACGTGCACTTCGGGCGGGCGCTCGCGCAGCGTGCGCAGCACGTCCTGCAGCGGCAGCCAGCCGTAGATCAGCGGATAGGTCAGTTCGTCCAGCACCACGAGGAAGAAGGCGCCGCCCAGGATCGCCTCGCGCGCCTTGTCCCAGCCCGCGCGCGCGAGTTGCGCCGAATGCTCCAGGTCGCGGCTCTTCCAGGAGAAGCCGTCGCCCAGGCCTTCCACCGGCACGCCCAGCTGCTCGAAGGCGCGGTGCTCGCCGAAGCGCGCCGTCGGCACCTTCATGAACTGGAAGATCTTCACGGGCTTGCCGCGGCCATGGGCGCGCAGCGCCAGCCCGAAGGCGGCCGTGCTCTTGCCCTTGCCGTCGCCGGTGTTGACGATCAGCAGGCCGCGGCGCTCGCCCTCCGGCTTGTCGTATGGCCGGGCCGAGGGAGGGGTTTCGATCTGCATGGCTGTCACTCCGTCATGGTGGCGATCCAGCGGCCGTCCAGCGGCCGCACGCGGATGCGCCGGTCGAATACCTGGGCGAGCGCCTCATGGGTGGCCGCATCCCCGCATGCGCCCTGGTGGACGATGCGCCCGTTCGCCATCACCACCATCTCGTCGGCCTGCAGCGCCATCGAGAGTTCGTGCAGCACGCTGACCACCGTGCGGCCCGCGGCGGCCAGCGAGCGCGCCAGCGCCAGCCAGTCGGCCTGGTGCGGTGGATCGAGGTTGGCCAGGGGCTCGTCCATCAGCAGCACGCCGGCTTCCACGGCCAGCGCGCGCGCGAGCAGCACGCGCTGGCGCTCGCCGCCAGACAAGCGGCCCAGCGGGCGCCCGCGCCAGTCCCAGGCCTGCGTGGCACGCAGGGCGCGCTCGACCGCGGCATGGTCCGCTGCGGCCGGCGGCGCGAGCCACGCGCGATGCGGGAGGCGGCCCAGCATGGCGACGTCGTACACCGTGAGGTCATCGGCGCCGCCTTCGTTCTGTCCCAGCCAGGAGAGCTGCCGCGCCCGCTGGCGCGAACCCAGGGCGTCCAGTGGGCGGCCGTGAAGCAGCACGGCTCCCGCATGCGGAAGCAGCCCCGCGAGCGCGCGCAGCAGCGTCGACTTGCCCGCGCCGTTGGGGCCCACGATGCTGGTCCAGCGCGCGGCGGGCACGCGCAGGTCCACGTCCCGCAGCACCTGCCGGCGGTGCGCGCCCTGGCCGAGGGCCGCGCCCAGGCTGCGTGCTTCCAGTGCGTTCAAGCGAGCGCCCCTCCCCGGCGGCCGCGCCTGTGCATCAGCCACAGCAGGTAGGTGCCGCCCAGGACCGCCGTCAGCACCCCCACCGGCAGCTCCTGCGGCGGGATCAGCCAGCGCGCGAGTACGTCGGCCGCCATCAGCAGCGTGCCGCCCATGAGCGCCGCGAGCACCGCCAGGCGCCCGTGCGGCACGGGCGCGACGGAGCGCACGAGGTGGGGGGCCGCCAGGCCCACGAACGCGATCAGGCCGGTCTGCGCCACGGCCGCACCGGTTGCCAGCCCCAGCACGCCGACCAGGACGATGCGCAGGAAGGGCAGCGGCAGCCCGAGGCTGGCCGCGGTCGCCTCGCCCAGCGCCAGCCCGTCGAGCATGCGGCCGAGCGCCCAGGCCACGGCCACCAGCGGCACCAGCAGCGCTCCCATCACGCCGCACGCCACCCAACCGACGAAGCCGGTGCTGCCCAGCATGAAGGACTGCATCGCCTGCAGGATGTCCGGTGCGGCCAGCGTCACCAGGTCGCGTGCGGCGCCCAGCACCACGCCCACGATCACGCCGGCCAGCAGCAGGCGCAGGGTGTGCAGCACGCCGTTGGCCAGCAGGATCGTCAGCAGCACGCCCGTGACCGCGCCGACGAACGCGGCGCCCGTGAGCCCCAGGCGCACCAGCCAGTGGGTGGCGAACGGCGAGGCGCCGAAGAGCGCGAGCACCGCCGCCACCGCCAGCGCCGCGCCGGAAGCGCTGCCGAGGAGATAGGGATCGGCCAGCGGGTTGCGGAACAGGCCCTGCGCCACCGCGCCGGCCAGCCCCAGCAGTGCGCCGGCCGCCCAGGCACCGACCGTGCGCGGCAACCGGATATCGCGCAGGATCTGCCACGCCACCGGGTCCTGGTGCGCTGCGAACACGCTGCCGAAGCCGGTGCTGCCGACGGCAGCGCCCAGCAGCAGCAGCGCGAGCGCCGCAGCCAGCAGCGCCACGCCCAGCAACAGCCCGCGGCGGTCCGCCTTCAAGGGCGCCCCTTGGCCGCGATGCAGCGCGCCAGCAGCTGCGCGGCTTCCGCCATGCGCGGGCCCGGCCGCACCAGCACGTCCGACTGGGCCTCGTCGAAGACGCACACCCGGCCTTCGCGCAGCGCGCGCAGGCCGGCCCAGCCGGGACGCTGCGCCAGGCCCTGGGCATTGCGCTCGCCGATCAGGATCACATCGGGGTCCGCGCGCACGACGAATTCGGGATTGACCCGGGGAAACGGCCCCAGCTCCGGCCCCACGATGTTCTGCACGCCCAGGCGCTGCAGCATCTCGCCGATGAAGGAGCTCGTGCCCGCCGCATAGGGCCCGCGGCTGACTTCGAAGTACACGCGATTGCGGCCGGCGCCGGCCGGGAGCGACCGCGCCGCGGCGGCGACCCCGGCTTCGATAGCCCGCCACACGCGCTGTGCATCCGGCACCTCCAGCAGGCGGCCGAGCGCCGCCATCACGCGCTGCACGTCGGCCGAAGTGCGCGGCTCGAGCGCGACGACCTTCAGTCCCAGCGCCTCCAGCCGCTGCACGCCGCGCGAGGCCGTGGACATCAGCACGACGTCGGGGCGCAGCGCAACGACGGCCTCGATGCTCGGATCGATGCCGCCGCCCACCTGCGGCAGCGCACGCACGGCGGCGGGATGATTGGAATAGCGGTCCACGCCCACCAGGCGGCCGCAGGCCCCCAGCTCGCACACCGATTCGGTGAGCGACGGCAGCAGGCTGACGATGCGGCGCGGCGTGCGCTCCAGCGTGACGGTGACGCCGCGGTCGTCGGTCACCTGCACGGCGGCCAGGGCGGCGGGCGCGGCGAGAGCCAGCGACAGTGCCAGGGCGGCCCAGAACCTTCTCATGCCGGACCCTTCAGCGCCAGCGCCAGGCCCGCCACCATCAGCGTCACGCGCTCGCAGGCCAGCGCCGCCTGCTGGTTGGCGCGCCCCAGCGCGTCCACGAAGGCGCGCGTCTCGCGCCCCATGGGGATCACGCCCAGCCCGATCTCGTTGCTGACCAGCACCAGCGGACCCGCGGCAGCCGCGATCGCTGCCGGCACGAGCCGCTCGTCCGGTGCCGCCTGCAGTCCGCCGGCCGCCGGCAGCATCCACGCCGTGAGCCACAGCGTCAGGCAATCCACCACCACCAGCGTGTCGGCCCGGCTGTGCGCGCCGATCGCGCGGGCCAGCTCCAGCGGCTCCTGCGCGGTCTCCATGCGCGGCACCCGCGCCGCGCGGTCGCGCCGGTGGCGCTCGATACGCTCTCGCATCTCCGCGTCGAGCGCCTGCGCCGTGGCCACGTACACCGCCCGGTGCGCCGGCGACCGTGCCAGCCAGGCCGCGGCCAGCGACTCGGCGCGCGCGGTCTTGCCGCTCTTCTGCCCGCCGAGAATGAGTTCGCTGCGGGCCACGCGCAGTTCAGTCATGCCGTCGGCTCCAGGCGAGGACGATGCGATGGATCTGCTCCACGCCATCCGTCAGGGCGGCCGGCCCCGGCTGCAGGATGTCGGCCGACTTGATCTCGAACAACTGGCCCGTGCGCACGGCGCTGACCTGGTCCCACCCCGGGCGGGCCTGGACCTTTTCGGGCCTGAACTTCTTGCCGCACCAGGATCCGAGCACGATCTCGGGGTCGCGCCGGACGATCTCGCCGGTGTCGGCGACGATGCGGTCCTTGCCCAGGGGCTGCGCCGCCAGTTCCGGGAAGCAGTCGTCGCCGCCCGCGATGCGCACCAGCTCCGACACCCAGCGAATCGCGCTGATGGATGGCTCGTCCCACTCCTCGAACCAGACCCGCGGCCGCCGCGGCAGCGCGCGGCCGGCGGCCTCGATCTGCAGCAGGCGCGCGCGGATGCCTTCGAGGATGCGCAGGCCCTCGCCGGCGCGGCCGACGAGCGCGGCCACCTGGTAGAGCATCGAGAAAATCTCCTCCACGCTGCGCTGGTTGAACACCGTCACCTGCACGCCGCGGCGGACCAGGTCGCGGGCGATATCTGCCTGCAGGTCGGAGAAGCCGAAGACGCAGTCCGGCCGCAGTTCCAGGATGCGGTCGATCTTCGCGCTGATGAAGGCGCTGACCCTGGGCTTCTCCTCGCGGGCGCGCCGCGGCCGCACGGTGTAACCCGAGATGCCCACGATGCGCGCCTCCTCCCCGAGCAGGTACAGCCACTCGGTGGTTTCCTCGGTCAGGCAAACGATGCGGCGCGGACCGCGGGCGATCTCGAGCATGGATTGCAGCTTACTTCGGCTGCCAGCGCAGCGTGAGGTAGTAGGCGCGGCCCGGCTGCTCGTAGCCCAGCGCCGTGTGGTAGTCGCGATCGCCCAGGTTGTTGACCTTGGCCTGCAGGCTCCAGTCGGGCGCGAACTGCCAGTCCGCGTGCAGATCGACCGTGGCATAGGCGCCCAGGCGCTGGGTGTTGGCCGCGTCGTCGTAGCGTTCGCCGACGGCGAGCAGGTTGCCGCCGAAGCTCCAGGCACCCTGGCGCCAGTCCGCACCCAGCGATGCCTGCTTCTTCGCGCGGCGCGGCAACTGGCGGCCGTTGGTCACGTTGCGCGGATCCAGCAGGTCCAGCGCCGCGCGCAGCGCCAGCTGGCCGAAGCCGCCCTCGTAGCCCAGCGTCCAGCCCTCGATGCGCGCGCGCGGGATGTTCTGCGGCAGCGTGGTGTTGGTCATGAAGCCGCGGATGCGGTTGTCGAAGCGCACCAGCTTGAGTGCCTGCCCGTCCTGCGACCAGGACAGTGCCAGGTCGTAGTTCTTCCCCTTCTCGGGCTGCAGGGCCGGATTGCCGAAGCCGGGGAAGTAGAGCTGGTTGAACGACGGCGCGACGAAGCTCGTGCCGTACGAGGCGCTGACCCGCCAGGCCGAAGCGATGCGCAAGCCGTAACCGGCGAAACCGGTGCTCTCACCGCCGAATTGGGAGTTGTCGTCACGCCGCAGGTTGAGCTGCCAGCTGTGCGCGCCGGCATTGCCGTTGAGTCCCGCATAGACGGCGGCTATGGTGCGCTCGCGCACCGCGTAGGCGGTGGTGGCGCTGACCTTCTGCTCGCGCCGCTCGACACCGGCGATGACCACGCCCGCGCGCGTGTCGATGTCGTTCTGCCAGCTCCACTCCTGCTGCTCGGTCTTGAACGCCCCGGGCCAGCTGGCGACGATGCTGTTGGCGGTGTCGTTGCCCTGGGCGATGCGCAGGCTGGTGCGCCAGCCATCCAGCGGCCGGCCCGAGACGCCGGCATGCCCGGCGAAGGCGCGCACCGCGCTGCGCGAGTCGAAACCGGGGCCGTCGTCGATCCAGCTGATGCCGTCCGCATACAGCACGCCGGCGTCCACCCGCCAGCCGCGGCCGAGGTCGTAGTTCAGCGAGGCGTTGAGGCTGTCCTGCTCGAAGGGGTCGTCGTCGGCGTTGAAGTTGCCGAAGGGCACGCGCGCATTGGTGGCCGAGAAGCCGTGTTCGCGCGTGCGCTGCACGCCGACCGCATAGCCGAGCCCGCCCTTCCCGCCGCTCAGGCCGGCGCTGGCCGTGCCGTGCCCGTAGCTGCCGGCGCTGATCGCGGCGTGGGGATGGAACCCCTCGCGGCCCTTGCGGGTGAACACCTGCACCACGCCGCCGACGCCGTCGCTGCCGTACAGCGCCGACGCCGGTCCCTTGAGAATCTCGATGCGCTCGATCATGTCCACCGGGATCGTGTCCCAGCTCGGCGTGCCGGCGGTGGCCGAACCGAGGCGCACGCCGTCCACCAGCAGGATCGTGTGGCGGTTCTCGGTGCCGCGGATGAAGACGCTGGACTGCTTGCCGCGCCCGCCGTTGGCGCTCATCTGCAGACCCGCGGTGCGGGCGAGCAGCTCGGGCAGCGTGCGCGCGGTGGACGCCTCGATCTGCCGGCGGCCCACGACCGTCACGTCGCTGATCAGGTCGTCGGCGCGGGTCTCGGTGCGCGTGGCGGTGACCACGGTTTCCTTCAGGGTGTGTTGCGCCCAGGCGGGCGCGGAGAATGCGGCGGCCGCCGCCATCAGGCAGGCTGGCGCGCGCAGGGGATGCACGTTCGTATTCATTGGAAGAACAAGGACTTCGCTGCCCGCGCCGGCTTCCCCGCCGGCGAATTGGGCGATCACGGCGGCGCGCACCTGACAGCGCGCACCACCACCTCGTTGGCCGGTATCCGGGCTGGCGGAGGACGCTTCCATCGCCTTCCCGGCGGCGTGTGTTGCGGCACGCGCGCCAGTGGCTGCTGTGATGGAGCGGGCGCCTGCGCGGGCAGGCGCC
>NZ_JAKFCM010000083.1:0-2045 GCF_036676645.1 Ramlibacter sp. | reverse complement strand
CCGGTGCCGCTTTTCGCCAAGGGAAAACGCACCTCCTCCAGCAACTCGTCGGGCGCACGCGCGGTGAGCAGCATGCCGGTGAAAAAATCCGCCGCCTTGACCACCCGCCGCCCGCGCGCCCGGCGCAGCACCACTTCACCCTCGAGTGCCAGCAGGCACAGCGGCAACTCGGCCGATGGATCGGCATGCGCGATGGAGCCGGCCACCGTGCCGCGGTTGCGGATCTGGAAATGGGAAATATGGGGAAAGGCCAGCGCCAGCAGGGGCAGCTCGGTGGCCAGTCCCGGCCGCCCATGAACGCTGGCCTGGGTCGCAGCCGCGCCGATGCGAAGCTGGCCGTTGGCTGCCTCGACCGCTGCCATCGGGCGGCTGCGTGAAATGTCGATCAGCAGCGCCGGGTTGGCCAGCCGCATGTTCAGCACAGCCATCAGCGACTGGCCACCGGCGAGGATGCGGGCATCCTCGCCGTGCCGGGCCAGCGCGGCGACGGCAACCTCGGCCTGGTCGGCGCGCAGGTAATCAAATGCGGCGGGCTTCATGCGTTCACTCCCAGACGGCGCAGCAGGCGCTGCCACCAGGTCAGGCGCGCCGCCCCGGTGGCCTGCCGGCCCAGCGATTCAAACAGCTGCGCGAGCACGATGCGGGCAGCACCTTCCAGCATGCGGCTGCCAACCGCCGCGACCTTGCCGCCGACCTGCGCCGCATAGTCATAGTGCAGGCGTGTGCCGGAGGCCGTGGCCTCCAGCCGCACCGTACCGCTGCCCGCACCGGTTCCCAGTGATGAAGACCCCTCCCCGGCCAGACGCAGGCTGTGCGGCGCATCAATGTCGGACAGGGCAATTTCCGCGGCATAGCGCGCCTTCACCAGACCCACGCCCACGGTCACGTCGGCGCGGTAACGGTTCTCCCCGGTCGACACCAGCGCGTGGCAGCCGGGAATGACCTTCGCCAGCGCGGCCGGGTCGAGCAGCACCGCGAACACCTTCTGCGGCGACGCCGCAATCTCGATCACGCCGGCCGCGTGCAGGGACAGCCCGTCCTGCGCCGCCGACACCGGCTGTGCCGCCATCGCGCGGGCCATGGCCGCCGGGGGCGCGGGTTCGACGGCCCCCATCAGCGCGAGCACCCGGCTGGGGGTCAGCGGCAGGCGGATGTCGCTGACGTCGCCGATGCGGGCCTGCAGCGGTTTGAGCGCGTCGGCAAAAGCGTTGGCAATGCACACGGGGGTGCTCATGTTGTTGCCTTCGCCCAGGCCCTTGGCGCCCAGCGGCGTGAAGGGCGAGGGTGTTTCCATGTGCACGATCTCCGGCTCGGGCACCTCGCAGGCGGTGGGCATCAGGTAGTCGGCCAGCGTGCCCGACTGGAAGCCGCCGTCGGCGGCATAACGGAACTCTTCGAACAGCGCCGCGCCCAGGCCCTGGGCAAAGGCGCCGCGGATCTGCCCGTCGGCCATGCCGGGGTGCAGGATGCGGCCGGCATCATGGGCCGTGATGTAGCGGTCCACGCGCACGCGGCCGGTGTCGGGGTCCACCTCCAGGCCGCAGATGTCAAACACAAAGCCATAGGCGGCCGAGGTATTGACGCGGTCCTGCGCGTCGGGTGCGGCCAGCGTGGGAGCGCTCCAGAAGGCGGTTTCGCGCAGACCGGGCTCCACCCCCTCGGGCAGCAGGCCAGGTGCCCAGTGCGGGCTGGCGGCGAGCCGGGCGAAGGGCTGCGAGCGCCCGGGCTCCAGCGCGCTGAAGACCTTGCCGCCTTCAAAACGCACCTGCCCGGGCGCGCAGCCCAGCGCAGCTGCGGCGATGTGCGCGAGTTTGTCGCGCATCCTGACAGCCGCCAGATGCACCGTGCCGGCCACCGCGCCGGCGAAGCGGCTGGAGTAGTTGCCGGCGGCCACCGACCAAGCGTCCTTGGCAGTATCGAACTCGACATTGACCACGACCTGGCCGGGCTGCAGGCCCAGCACGTCGGCCACCACCTGCGCGCAGACGGTCATGTGGCCCTGGCCGGCGGGTGCCGACGCGATGTTGACATTCACCCCGCCCAGC
>NZ_JAKFCM010000082.1:0-45019 GCF_036676645.1 Ramlibacter sp. | reverse complement strand
CTCCAGGATCTCGCCCTTGACGTCCACCGTGATCTTCTTGGACAGGTCGCCCGCCGCCACCGCCTTGGTCACGTCGGCGATGTTGCGCACCTGCGCCGTCAGGTTGCCGGCCATGAAGTTCACCGAATCGGTCAGGTCCTTCCAGGTGCCCGCCACGCCTTGCACATCGGCCTGGCCGCCCAGCTTGCCCTCGGTGCCCACCTCGCGCGCCACCCGCGTCACTTCGGCCGCGAACGTGCCCAGCTGCTCGACCATCTTGTTGATGGTCGTGGCCGTGCGCAGGAACTCGCCTTCCAGCCGGCGCCCGTCGGGCTCCAGCGCCATGGACTTGGACAGGTCGCCCTGCGCCACGGCGCCGATCACGCGCGCGACTTCCGAGGTCGGGTGCACCAGGTCGCTGATCAGCGAGTTGATCGACTCGGCCGAGTCGCGCCAGAAGCCCGTCGCATTGGGCAGCTGGGCGCGCTCCTTGAGCTTGCCGTGCTTGCCCACCACGCGCGACAGGCGCGCGAGCTCCTGGGCCATGCGCACGTTCTCGTTGACCACGTCGTTGAACGCATCGGCCACCTTGCCGAAGACGCCCGGCCAGTCGGGCGGCAGCTGGGCGCGCGCATGGCCCTTCTTCAGGTCAGTCAACGCCCTGAGCAGGGCGCGGGTGTGCTCGCCGTTGACGTCGAGTTCGTCGACCAGCAGGTTGAGCGTGCCGAGCTGGTCCTGCCAGAACCCGGTGAGTTCCGGGTCCTCGACGCGGCGACTGGCCTTGCCGCCCAGGCGCGAAATGGTTTCGACCGACCGCAGCCGCTTGCTGGTACGCGCGGTCTGCGCGGAGAGCTCGTTGAATTCCCTGGCGATGCGGCCCCACGCGCCATCCCAGTCGGTCGGCAGGCTGACGCCGCCCTCGCCCCGCCGGAATGCGCCTAGCGCCTTGAGCAACAACGAGAGCTCGTTGTCGCGCTCCCCTGTCTTCGGGAGTTTGGCCACCACTTCCATTCCTGTCCCCATACATGAGCACCCCGCCATGGACGGCGGGGAGGAGGCGCAGCGTAGTGACTACCGACGGATGAGGCAACCTCGTCCATGCACGGATGGCCTGCAAAGCCAATGCCGGCGCGGGTCGTAGGAGCTCGCCTACAGGAAGACGGTACGGCGTACTACAAGGCGGGCGGCTCGTGCGAAGACGGCCGGGCGGTCGCTGGCGGAGCGGCGCACCTGTGCACGGCACAAGAAAAAAGGCCGCCTTCCGGCGGCCTTTTCAGCCTGGGCGCGTGGCGCTCAGTTCAACGGGGCCTTCTTGCCGCCCTTGTAGGTGTACAGGGTGGTGGCCGGGTTCTTCAGTTCGCCGTTGGGCTCGAACTGGATGGTGGCGGTCACGCCCTTGTAGTTGGATTTCTTCAGCTCGGGGATGTACTTCTTCGGATCCCAGGAGTTGGCGCGCTTCATCGCATCGACCAGCAGGTAGGTCGCGTCGTAGGTGTACGGGCTGTAGACCTGGAACTGGTTGGGGTACTTGGCGTCGTACTTCTTCTTCCAGGCCGTGCCGCCGGGCATCTTGGCCAGCGAGGAGCCGCCTTCGGCGCAGATCACGTTCTCCAGCGTCTTGGCACCCGCCGCCAGCTTGATGATTTCCGAGGTGCAGATGCCGTCGCCGCCGAAGTACTTGACGTTGGACAGGCCGAGCTGCTCCATCTGGCGCAGCATCGGGCCGGCTTGCGGGTCCATGCCGCCGTAGAAGATGGCGTCCGGGCTCTTGGCCTTGATGGCGGTCAGGATCGCCATGAAGTCGGTGGCCTTGTCAGTGGTGAACTGCTCGTCCACGATCTGCATGCCCTTCTGCTGCGCCGTCTTCTTGAACACTTCCGCGACGCCCTGGCCGTAGGCCGTGCGGTCGTCGATGATGGCGACCTTCTTGAGCTTGAGCGTGTCGGCCGCATACAGCGCCAGGGCGGCGCCCAGGGCGTTGTCGTTGGCGATGATGCGGAAGGTGGTGTTGTAGTTCGGCTTGGTCAGGTTGGGGTTGGTGGCCGCGCCGGTGACGTGCGGGATGCCGCAGTCGTTGTAGACCTTGGAGGCGGGGATGGTGGTGCCGGAGTTCAGGTGGCCCACCACGCCGGCGACCTTGGAGTCGCACAGCTTCTGAGCGGCGGCCGTGCCCTGCTTCGGGTCGGCGGCGTCGTCTTCGGCCTGGATCTCGAACGTCACCTTCTTGCCGCCGATGGTGATGTTCTGGGAGTTCAGCTCCTCGATCGCCATGCGGACGCCGTTCTCGTTGTCCTTGCCGTAGTGGGCCTGCGCGCCGGAGACCGGAGCCACGTGACCGATCTTGATCACCTCCTGTGCGGCCGCCAGGCCGCAGGCGGCGGCCATGGCGGCGGCCACCGTCAACTTCAACTTCATCTGCATGTTTACCTCCGAAAGTGGGAAATGGGTTGAGATCTTTTGTTAACTCAACGGCCGCGAACATAGCCGAATTCCCTCGGGCAAGCCATAAGGGGAAACGCACGGGAGCGAGCCGCCACAGCGGCACGCACCGGCCGCCGGCCACGCCGGATGGCCCCCTACGAACCGGGCTGGGGCGGCGCGCCGCCGGCGCGCGCCTCGGTGACCAGTTCGTCGGCCAGCGCCTCGGCGACGATGGCGGCGACGACCGCCTCCACTTCCTCGCGCAGCGCCGGCGCCAGTGCACGGCTGTGCTCCAGCACCACACTGGCGATCGCCTCCCGCAGGCGCTTGTCCAGCGTGAGGTCGATGCGCTGCATGATCCGGTGGACCAGTTCCTGCTGCGACGGGGTGCTGGCCGCCTTGGCCGTCACCGTGCCCGGCACGACTTCGGTCAAGGTCGGCACGTAGCGTGGCGGCGTACGGGTGGCCATCAGCGAGCCTGGGCCAGGTCGTGCTGCACGATGCCGTAGCCGCGGTCGGCGTAATGCCGCCAGCGGCGCCGCGCCAGCTGGCGGTCGTTGGCCTCGCCGGTCACGACTTCGATCAGGCGCTCGAAGCGCTCGAAGCCTTCGGGCACCGATCCGCCGAGGTTCACCAGGACCTGCTGGTGCGGCGCCGAGCGCGGCGACGCCGCCAGCACGACGGGCGAGCGGGCCTGCACCCGCTGGCCCTGGGCCGAACCATGGCAGTGCGGCACGAACTCCAGCGGACTGAACGACCAGAGGGCGATGTCCAGTTCGCGCAGCAGGCCGTCGTCGCCCGTCACCACCACCCGCGAGCCTGAACCATAGGCCTTGCGCAGCAGGCGGCAGGCGTAGCCCAGCTTGTCGGGCGCGTTGAAGTGGAACGCGACCTCGGTCATGTACGGATCAGGCTGTCGCCTTGCGGCGCTTGCCGCTGCCGGCCCGGGACTTCGCCGCGTTCCGGCCCCTGGCGGAACCGGAGGCGGACTGCTGTCCCAGCAGGTACTGCACCAGCAAGCCGACCGGTCGGCCGGTGGAACCCTTGGCCGCGCCGCCTTTCCAGGCGGTGCCGGCGATGTCCAGGTGCGCCCAGGGATAGCGGGCGGTGAAGCGTTGCAGGAACTTGGCCGCGGTGACGGCGCCCGCCGGTCGCCCGGCCACGTTGGCCATGTCGGCGAAATTGGTCTTCAGGCCCTCGCCGTATTCCTCGTCCAGCGGCATGCGCCAGCACGGATCGCAGGCCGCCTCGCCCGCTTCGTGCAGGGCGCGGGCGAGTTCGTCGTCGCTGGCGAACAGGCCGCTGCGGACCGCGCCCAGCGCGATGACGCAGGCGCCGGTCAGCGTGGCGATGTCCACCACCGCACGCGGCTTGAAGCGCTCGGCGTAGGTCAGTGCGTCGCACAGGATCAGGCGCCCCTCGGCGTCGGTGTTCAGGACTTCGATGGTCTGGCCGCTCAGGCTGGTGAGCACGTCGCCCGGCTTGAGGGCGCGGCCGTCGGGCAGGTTCTCGCAGCTGGGGATCAGGCCGACGACGTTGACGGCCGGACGGATGTCGCCCAGCGCGCGGAAGGTGCCCAGCACGCTGGCAGCGCCGCCCATGTCGAACTTCATCTCGTCCATCTCGGGCGCCGGCTTGATCGAGATGCCGCCGCTGTCGAAGGTGATGCCCTTGCCGACCAGCACCACCGGCGCCTCGGAGGCCGCTGCACCCTGGTACTTCAGCACGATGAAGCGCAGCGGCTCCTCGGAACCGCGCGCCACGCCCATGAGCGCACCCATGCCCAGCTTCGCCACTTCCTTGGGACCCATCACTTCGCACTGGAAGCCGTGTGCCCGGGCCAGCCGCTTCGCTTCCTCGCCGAGGCGCGTGGGCGTGGCCAGGTTGGGCGGCAGGTTGCCCAGCTCGCGCGCGAATTCGATGCCGTTGGCGGCGCCGCGCGCCGCATCGAAGCCTGCCTTGTGGTCGGCGGCGTTGCCGGCCACCGCAAGGGTCACGCGCTGCAGCTCGCGCGCTTCGGGCTTGGACTTGGTGGCCACGAAGACGTAGCTGGCCTCGGCCGTGCCGGCGACGGCAGCGCGCACCGCGCCTTCCGGCGCATCGGCCGGCAGGCAGACGACCAGGTGCTTCACGCCCTTGCTGCGCAGGGCGGACACGGCGGCGTGCACGGCGGACTGGATGCGCCTGGCACAGCCGTCGCCCGCGCCCGCCAGCACGAGACGGGTGGCCGCCACCCCGGCAAAGCGGTAGGCCTGCAGCAGCTTGCCGGGCTTGCCCTCGAAGTCGCCCGCCTTGCGCGCTTCCTGCACCAGCCGCGAGACCGGATCGGTGCCGCCCGTGAATGCCTCGGGCGCCACCACCACCAGGGCGTCGCACTTCTGCTTGGCCGCCTCGGCGAGCCCCAGTGCCTTGAGTTCGAAGTCCATAATCCCGTGTTTCTTCTCGCGAGCCGCGTTTCGCGCCGATGTTATTCCATTCCTCCCTGCGCAGAGAGCTGGCCCGCAGCTTCGGCGCGACCCTCGTGGTGCTGGTGACCATCGTGATGACGATGACCCTGATCCGCACCCTGAGCCAGGCCAACCGGGGCAGCGTCAACCCGCAGGAAGTGCTGATGGTCATGGGATACACGGTACTGGGTTACCTGCCGCCGATCCTGACCCTGTGCCTGTTCATCGCCATCGTCGGCACGCTCTCGCGCATGTACAGCGACAGCGAGATGGTGATCTGGTTCTCGGCGGGCCGCGGACTGTCGGCGCTGCTGCGGCCGCTCCTGATGTTCGCGTGGCCGATCCTGGCCGTGATCGCCGGCCTGGCGCTGCTGATCTGGCCCTGGGCCAACCAGCAGACGCAGGACCTGAAAGACCGCTACGGGAACCGCGGCGACCTGGAGCGCGTGGCGCCGGGGCAGTTCCAGGAGTCGGCCAGCGGCACCCGCGTGTTCTTCCTGGACAAGGACACGCCGGACAACAAGTCCGGCAAGAACATCTTCATCTCGACCGTCGAGAAGGGCAAGCAGACCATCACCACCGCCCGCACCGGCCGGGTGGTGACCCAGGGCGAAACCCAGTTCCTGCTGCTGTCCGACGGCCAGCGGCTGGAGACCCAGCTCGATGGCGGCACCCTCAAGATCAGCGAGTTCCAGGAACTGGGCAACAAGGTCGGCGGCGCGCAGCTGGGGCCGCAGGACAGCGCACCTTCCAAGACCCGCTCGACCTACGCCCTGGTGGCCAGTCCCAGCGCACCGAACCTGGGCGAGCTGGCCTGGCGCATCGGCCTGGCGCTGGCCGCCTTCAACTTCGTGGTGATCGCGATCACCGTCTCCAGCGTCAACCCGCGCGCAGGCCGCAGCGGCAACCTGGTGTTCGCGCTGTTCGCCTTCGTCGTCTACTACAACCTCCTGAACCTGGGGCAGAGCTGGATCGGCGCCGGCCGGGTGGGTTTCCTGCCGTTCATGCTCGCCCTGCACGGCGGCACCTTCGCGCTGGCGGCGCTCTGGCTGGGCAAGCAGCACAACAACTGGGCCCTGCGCCGGCTGCGGCTGCGCCGGCAGCCCGCCGGAGCCGCGGCATGAAAACCATCCGCCGCCTGATCTACCGGGAAGTGCTCTCGGCGGTGCTGTTCGTCGCCGCCGGTTTCCTGGCGCTGTTCTTCTTCTTCGACTTCGTCGACGAGCTGCCCAACGTCGGCAAGGGCGGCGTCGCCACTTACCGGCTGACCCAGGCCCTGCTGTACATCGCCCTGCTGCTGCCCAACCACCTGTACGAGCTGCTGCCGATCGCCGTGCTGATCGGAACCATCTTCGTGATGGCGCGGCTGGCACAAAGTTCGGAGTACACCATCCTGCGCACCAGCGGGCTGGGTCCCGGGCGCGCGCTGCGCACGCTGCTGGTGCTGGGCCTGGGCTTCGCCGCGCTGACCTTTGCGGTGGGCGACTACGTCACGCCGGTGGCCGACAAGGCCGCCCAGCTGCTGCGGGCACGCTACCAGGGGCGCATCAGCATCGGCCAGACCGGGGCCTGGCTCAAGGAGCGCCAGCAGCACTCCACCTACAACGTCAACGTGGCCGCGCTCGCGCCGGACGGGTCCATGCAGGGCGTGCGCCTGTTCGAGGCCGACGACCGCGGCCACACGCTCAGCACCACCACCGCACCGCGCGCGGTGTTCGGGGACGACGGCTGGGTGCTGCAGGATGCGGAGGTCACGCGCTATCTCACGCGCGGACCGTTGCCGGCGGTCGAGCACGAATCCTTGCCCGAGATGCAGTGGCCGACCCGCATCACGCCCGAGATGGTGTCGGTGGCGCTGCTCAAGCCCGACCGCATGAGCACCGTCGCGCTGTTCGAGTACATCCAGCACCTCGAGAAGAACGGGCAGACCTCGCAGCGCTACGAGATCGAGTTCTGGCGCAAGGTGTTCTACCCGCTCAGCTGCCTGGTGATGGTGGTGATGGCACTGCCCTTCGCCTACCTGCACTTCCGCGCCGGCGGGATCACCAGCTATGTCTTCGTCGGCGTGCTGATCGGGATCAGCTTCTTCCTGCTGAACAACGTGTTCGGCTACATCGGCAACCTGCGCAGCTGGTGGCCCTGGCTGACGGCGGCCGCGCCGGGCCTCCTGTACAGCCTGCTCTCGCTCGGCGCGTTCACCTGGCTGGTGCTGCGGCGATGACGCGCGGCATCGTCCTGCTGGGCCATGGCTCGCGCGACCCCGCCTGGCGCGAGCCGATGGACGCGATTGCGGCCCGCGTGCGCGAGAGGGCTCCGGATGCGCGGGTCGCCTGCGCTTTCCTCGAATGGCAGGCGCCCGATCTGGGCGCCGCCATCGACGCCCTGGCCGGGCAAGGGGCCACGTCGGTGAGCGTCCTGCCGGTGTTCGTCGGCCTCGGCAAGCATGTCAGGGACGACCTGCCGAAGCGTTTGGCGGCCGCTCGCGACAAGCACCCGGGGCTGGCGATCACGGCGCTGGCTTCGGTCGGAGAGCACGATGCGGCCATCGACTGCATCGCATCCATTGCATTGGGGTCTTAGTCAGTTACGGGCATAATAGGAGCCCGCTTAAGACTCGATCTGGAATGAACCTTCACCAGTTCCGCTTCGTCCAGGAGGCGGTGCGCCGCAACCTCAACCTCACGGAGGCGGCCAAGGCGCTGCACACCTCCCAGCCGGGCGTGTCCAAGGCGATCATCGAGCTCGAGGAGGAGCTGGGCGTGGAGATCTTCGCCCGGCACGGCAAGCGCCTCAAGCGCGTGACCGAGCCGGGCCTGCACGTGCTCAAGAGCATCGAGCTGATCATGCGCGAGGTCGGCAACCTCAAGCGCATCGGCGAGCAGTTCAGCGCCCAGGACAGCGGGACCCTCTCGATCGCCACCACCCACACCCAGGCCCGCTACGTGCTGCCCGGGCCCGTGGCCAGGCTGCGCGAGGCCTATCCCAAGGTCAATGTCAGCCTGCACCAGGGATCGCCGGACCAGGTGGCGCGCATGCTGATCGACGAAGTGGTCGAGATCGGCGTAGCCACCGAATCGCTGTCGGACTACCAGGAGCTGGTCACCCTGCCCTGCTACGAGTGGCAGCACATGCTGGTGGTGCCGCAGGACCACCCGCTGGCGCGCAAGGAGCGCATCACGCTGGAGGACCTGGCGGCCGAGCCGCTCATCACCTACCACCCATCCTTCACCGGGCGCACGCGCATCGACGCCGCTTTCGCCCAGCGCAAGCTGCAGCCGCGGGTGGCGCTGGAGGCCATCGATTCGGACGTGATCAAGACCTACGTGCAGCTCGGGCTGGGGATAGGCATCGTCGCCGAGATGGCGGTGAGCGGCAACGGACTGGACGGACTGGTCGCCCGCCCGCTGGGCACCCTGTTCGGGCAGAACGTCGCCCGGATCGCCTTCAAGCGGGGGGCCTACCTGCGCAACTTCGTCCTGCGTTTCGCCGAACTGCTCTCGCCCGACCGGCTGGACCGCCACCTGATTGCCAAGGCCATGAGCGGCCACGTGAACGACTATGACCTCTGACGCCCCCGACGTGCGCACGCCGCCCGTCCGCACCAAGCTGCCCGCAGTGGGCACGACCATCTTCACCGTGATGTCGGCACTGGCCAGCGAGACCGGCGCCGTCAACCTCGGGCAAGGCTTCCCGGATTTCGATTGCGACCCGCGGCTGGTGCAGGCCGTCACCGAAGCCATGTCGCGCGGTCTGAACCAGTACCCACCGATGGCCGGCGTGCCGTCGCTGCGCGAGGCGATCTCGGCCAAGGTGGAAACCCTCTACGGCCGCTGCTACGACCCGGGCACCGAGGTGACGGTCACCGCCGGCGCGACCCAGGCCATCATCACCGCCATCCTCGCGGTGGTGCGACCCGGCGACGAGGTGATCGTGCTGGAACCCTGCTACGACAGCTACGTGCCCAACATCGAATTGGCGGGTGGCACCGTCGTGCGCGTACCGCTGGTGCCCGGCAGCTTCCGGCCGGACTTCGGTGCGGTCGCCGCGGCGATCACGCCGCGCACCCGCGCGATCCTGGTCAACTCCCCGCACAACCCCAGCGCCACGGTATGGACGCGGCAGGAGATGCTGCGGCTGCAGGAACTGCTGGCCCCCACCGACGTGCTGCTGATCAGCGACGAGGTCTACGAGCACATGGTGTTCGACGGCCAGCCGCACCAGAGCGCAGCCAGCTATCCCGGCCTGGCGGCCCGCGCCTTCATCGTCTCCAGCTTCGGCAAGACCTACCACGTGACCGGCTGGAAGGTCGGCTACGTGCTGGCGCCGGCGGCCCTGTCGGCCGAGTTCCGCAAGGTGCACCAGTTCAACGTGTTCACCGTGAACACGCCGGTGCAGCACGGCCTGGCCGCCTACATGGCGGACCCGCGGCCGTACCTGGAACTGCCCGCGTTCTACCAGCGCAAGCGCGACCTGTTCCGCGAAGGGCTGGCGCGGACCCGGCTGCGCATGCTGCCCAGCGAGGGCAGCTACTTCCAGTGCGTCGACATCTCCGCGGTCAGCGACCTGCGCGAGGACGAGTTCTGCAAGTGGCTCACCCGCGAGGTCGGCGTGGCCGCCATTCCCCTGTCGGCGTTCTACGGCGATGGCTTCGACCAGCGCGTGGTGCGGTTCTGCTATGCGAAGAAGGACGAGACGCTGAGGGAGGCCCTGGGCCGGCTGGCCCGGCTTTGAATCGTGGATGCCCCGGATCAGGTCCGGGGCAGGCTCCCTCGATCAGGTCGGCGATGCTGCACCTTGGCGCTGCTTCCCCTCGATCAATTTCACCAGCGCCCAGAGGGCGCGGTTGACCGGGGTGGCGATGCCCAGCGCCTGGCCGCGCCGCACGACCAGGCCATTGAGGTAGTCGATCTCGCTGGGCTTTCCACGGGCGAGGTCCTGCGCCGTCGAGGAGAACTGCGCCGGCATCGTCTCGGCGATGCGGCGCACGGCTGCATCGATGTCGCCCGGGACCTGCACCCCGTCCGCCCGCGCCACCGCCATGCATTCGTCCACCACGTCCCGCATCACGTCGGCGATACCCTGGCTTCCAACGTTCTCGCCGTAGGGCCGCTGGGCGATCGCCGACACCGCGTTGTAGGCGCAGTTCAGGATCAGCTTGGCCCACAGCGCGCCGCGCACGTTCTCGGAAATCTCGGTGGGAACGCCTGCCGCTGCCAGCACTTTCGCCGCCCCGGCGCTGCGAGCCGAAGGCTCGATCACCAGTTCGCCGCGGCCATGGTGCCTGACGTGGCCCGGGCCGGCCATCTCCGTGGCCACATACACCACCGCGGCAGCGACAGCGTGCGCCGGCAGCACGGCGCGAAGGCGCTCCGCGTTGTCCACTCCGTTCTGCAGGCACAGCACCAGGGCGTCGGAGGCCAGGTGCGGCGCAATCGCGGCCCCGGCCGCCTCGGTGTCCATGGACTTCACGCAAAAGAGCACCAGGTCCGCGCCGCGCACGGCCGAAGGCTCGGTGCTCGCGGCGAGCCGCACGCGCTCGTCGAAGCTGCGCGTTTCCATGCGCAGGCCTTCGCGGCGGATCGCCTCCACGTGCTGCGGGCGCGCCACCAGCACCACCTCGTTCCCGGCGCGGGCCAGCATGCCGCCGTAGTAGCAGCCGACCGCCCCCGCTCCCATCACCGCAACGCGCAATGCACCAGCCATGCACGGGATTGTAGGCACCCGGCCCGTCAAGACCTCTTCCGGAACGCAGGGCAACACACCCGCCGGCTTGCTTACAGACGCCCGCGAAGCGCCGCTTCGAGAATGACCGGCTGTTCGAAGTCATGGGGAACGAGCATGAACCGCAGGGAAGCGGCAGCCCTCCTGGGCACGCTGGTGCTGGCCGGCTGCGGCGGTGGCAGTAGCGGAGGGGGCGGCGGTGGGACTGGCGCAGCCGCGGCGGTCGGTGGCGGCGTGGCCGAAACACCGGATGCCTCCGCCCTTCGCACGCCACCCACGCCCCACCTCGCGCTGTGGGGTGACTCCATGGTGCCGCCGCTGGCGCGGGCGCTGGCCCTGCTCCTGCCGGACCGCGAGGTGCACGACGGCGGCGTCATCGGCGATACCTCCATGCAGGTACTGGAGCGGCTGCAGGCCGCGAGCCCGGCGTTGCGCGACCGGATCACGGTGTTCTGGTTCGGCCACAACAACATCCGGCTGTCGGGGTCCGATGCCGCCGCCCAGGTCAAGGCCGACCTGGCCCAGGCGATCGCCAGCCTGGCGCCCGGCAACGACGACTACATCGTGCTGGCGCTGGTCAACAACGCGACCACGGCACCGGCGGGCACGCCGGAGTACGACACGGTCCTGCGCCTGAACCAGGACCTGGCCGCCGCCTACCCCCTGCACTTCTTCGACATCCGCCGCTTCATGGTCGAGCAGGCCGATCCTGCAACACCCCAGGGCGCCATCGACCGCGAGCACGACGTGCCGGCGTCCACCCTGCGGGCCGACGACATCCACTTGAGCGGGTTCGGCGCCGACGTGCTGGCCAAGCGCCTGCAGCTCCTTTTGCAGGCGTTCGGCTGGTAGCCATGCGCCGCATGCCGGCCCAGCGTCGACGCGCGCCCATAATCCGGCCCCGATGCCCCATGTCGACCTTTCGCAGGAACCGGGCGCCGTCCAGCGCATCTTCCAGGCGCTCGGGCTTGCCGGGCCGGGTGAACCGGTCGCCGCCGAGCCGATGGCCGGCGGCGTTTCCTCGGGCATCTACCGCGTGGCCCTGCGATCGGGCGACTGGTGCATCAAGCAGGCCCTGCCGCGCCTGAAGGTGGCCAAGGATTGGGTGGTGCCGGTGGAACGGGTGTTCCACGAGGTCGACTGGCTGCGGACGGCGCACGCGGTCGCGCCGGCGCATGTGCCGCCCGTGGTCGGCGAGGACCGGGCCACCGGCAGCTTCGTCATGCCCTTCCTCGGCCAGGGCCACCGCAACTGGAAGTCGCTGCTGCTGGCGGGCGACGCCGATCCCGGCGTGGCCCGGCAGGTGGGCGACGTGCTGGGGCAAATCCACGCGGCAACGGCCGACCGCGCGGACATCGCCGCGCGTTTCGAGACGGGCCACCTGTTCCATTCGCTGCGTCTGGAGCCCTATCTCGAGGAAGCCGCACGCGTCCACCCGCAACTGGCCGACCGGCTGCTGGGGCTGGTCGAGCGGACCGCCGGCACCCGGCGCGTGCTGGTGCACGGCGACGTGAGCCCCAAGAACATCCTGGTCGGGCCGCAAGGCCCGGTGCTGCTGGATGCCGAATGCGCGTGGTTCGGCGACCCGGCCTTCGACCTTGCGTTCTGCCTGAACCACTTCCTGCTCAAGGCGGCGCACCGGCCGGCCGGCGCCGCCCGCCTGATGCAGTGCTTCCGGTCGTTCACGCAGGCCTACGGGCCGCGCGTGTCCTGGGAAGACGGCGCATCCGTCGACTCCCGCGCGGCCGCGCTGCTGCCGGGCCTGGCGCTGGCACGCATCGACGGCAAGTCGCCGGTGGAGTACCTGGACGAAGCGACCCGCGAGCGGGTCCGCCGGTTCGCTTCGACCCTGCTGGGCGCGGGGCCGGGCCGGCTCGACGACCTCGCGCAGCGGTGGGCGCTGGAGTTTGCACCATGAGGATCCGCGAAGTCCGGGGCCGGCGCATCTGGGACTCGCGTGGGCGACCCACCATCGAAGTCGACGTGGTCAACGAGGACGGCAGCTGGGGCCGCGGCGTTGCGCCTGCGGGTGCCTCGCGCGGCACGCGCGAGGCGGTCGAGCGGCGCGACGGCGGGGTCCGCTTCGGCGGCCTGGACGTGCAGCAGGCCTTGAGCGGCATCGAGCGGGAGATCGCGCCCGCGCTCCGGGGTCTGGATGTCGGGGATCAGTCCGCGATCGACGCCCTGCTGGTGCGCCTGGACGGCACACCGGACCGCTCGCGGCTGGGTGGCAATGCGCTGGTCGCCACCTCCCTGGCCGCCCTGCAGGCGGCCGCCGCGGCCGCGCGCACGCCGCTGTGGCGCCATCTCGCCCAGGGGCGCCCCGTGCGGCTGCCGCTTCCGCAGGTCCAGGTCTTCGGCGGCGGCGCGCACGCCGGGCGCCGGGTGGACGTGCAGGATTTCATGGTGATCGCCACCGGCGCCGAGTCGTTCGCCCATGCACTGGAAATCACCGCCGATGTCTACCGCTGCGCCGGCGAGTTGATGGCGCAGCGCGGCCGCCTCGCCGGCGTCGCCGACGAAGGCGGCTGGTGGCCCGACTTCGCCCGCAACGAGGACGCGCTGGACACGCTGGTCGCCGCCATCGAGCGGGCCGGCTTCACGCCGGGCGGCGAGGTGGCCATCGCGCTGGACATCGCGGCCTCCGAGTTCGGCCGTGGCGGGCGCTACCGGCTCGCCCTCGAACAGGAGGAACTCGATTCCGATGCGATGGGCGAGCGCCTGGTGCGCTGGATCGAAAGGTACCCGGTCGCGTCCATCGAGGACCCGCTGGCCGAGGACGACGAGGCGGGCCTGGCGGCCTTCACCCGCGCGGTCGGCAGTCGCGTGCAGGTGGTCGGCGACGACTACCTCGTGACCAACGCTCAGCGGGTGCGCGACGCCGCAGCCGCCGGCGCCTGCAACTGCGTGCTGGTCAAGCCCAACCAGGCGGGCACCGTCAGCGAGGCGCGGGCGGCGCTCCAGGCGGCGCGGGAAGCCGGTTACGCCACCATCGTGTCGGCGCGCTCCGGCGAGACGGAAGACGTGGCCATCGCGCACCTGGCCACGGGCTGGGATGCCGGGCAGCTCAAGGTGGGTTCCTTCGCCCGCTCGGAGCGCATGGCCAAGTGGAACGAGGGCATCCGCATCGAGGGCGAGCAGCCGGGGCCGGCCGGATTCTGGGGCGCCCGGGCGCTGGCAGGGGGGAGGCGATGAAGCACTACTGGCTGATGAAGTCGGAGCCCGAAGAGGCTTCGGTGGACGATTTCCTGGCGGCGCCCGCCGCGACCCTCCCGTGGACGGGGGTGCGCAACTACCAGGCCCGCAATTTCATGCGCGACCAGATGCGCATCGACGACGGCGTACTGTTCTACCACTCCAGCTGCGCCGAACCGGGCGTGGTCGGCATCGCGCGGGTGTCCTCGGAGCCCTACCCGGACCCGACCCAGTTCGACCCGAAGTCGCCCTACTTCGACGAAGCCTCGAAGAAGGAATCGCCGCGCTGGGTACTGGTGGACGTGCAGGTGCTGGACAAGACACGCACCCTCGGCCTGCCCGAGATGCGGTCGATCCCCGCGCTGGCCGACATGCTGGTGCTCAGGAAAGGCAACCGGCTGTCGATCACGCCGGTCGAGGCCAGGCACTGGCAGCTGGTCACCCGCCTGCTGCGGAAATGAAAAGCCGCCCGGGAGGGCGGCACCGAAGGGAAAGGCCGCCAGCGGCAGCCTCGCTTCCCGTTCGTCACTCGGAGGAGATTTCCTCAGGCTCCGGCCGCGCCCGGCCTTCCTTCTTCGGCAGCGGCTGGATGTCCAGCAGGACCTCTTCCTTGTCGTCCAGGTCCACCGTCAGGCGGCCGCCCTCGGTCAGCCGGCCGAACAGCAGTTCGTCGGCCAGCGCGCGCCGGATCGTGTCCTGGATCAGGCGCTGCATCGGGCGGGCGCCCATGAGCGGATCGAACCCCTTGTGCGCCAGGTGCTTGCGCAGCTTGTCGGTGAAGGTGACCTCCACCTTCTTCTCGGCCAGCTGCTGTTCGAGCACCAGCAGGAACTTGTCGACCACGCGCAGGATGACCAGCTCGTCGAGCGCCTTGAAGCTGACGATGGCGTCCAGCCGGTTGCGGAACTCGGGCGTGAACAGGCGCTTGATGTCGGCCATCTCGTCGCCCGCCTCGCGCGGGTTGGTGAAGCCGATGGTCGCCTTGTTCATGGTCTCGGCGCCCGCGTTGGTGGTCATGATGATGATCACGTTGCGGAAGTCGGCCTTGCGCCCGTTGTTGTCGGTCAGCGTGCCGTGGTCCATCACCTGCAGCAGCACGTTGAAGATGTCCGGATGCGCCTTCTCGATCTCGTCGAGGAGCAGCACCGCGTGCGGCTTCTTGGTGATGGCCTCGGTGAGCAGGCCGCCCTGGTCGAAGCCGACATAGCCGGGAGGCGCGCCGATCAGGCGCGACACCGCATGCCGCTCCATGTACTCGGACATGTCGAAGCGGATCAGCTCGATGCCCATGATGTAGGCCAGCTGCTTGGCCGCCTCGGTCTTGCCGACCCCGGTGGGGCCGGAGAACAGGAACGAGCCGATCGGCTTGTCGCCCTTGCCCAGGCCCGAGCGCGCCATCTTCACGGCACCGGCCAGCACCTCCAGCGCCTTGTCCTGCCCGAACACGACGGACTTGAGGTCGCGTTCGAGGTTCTGCAGCTTGCCGCGGTCGTCGTTGGACACGTTGGCCGGCGGGATGCGGGCGATCTTGGCCACGATCTCCTCGACCTCGGTCCTGGAGATCGTCTTCTTGCGCTTGCCCGCGGGCAGGATGCGCTGGGCCGCGCCGGCCTCGTCGATCACGTCGATGGCCTTGTCGGGCAGGTGCCGGTCATTGATGTACTTGGCCGACAGCTCGGCCGCCGCCTGCAGGGCGTTGGCCGCGTACTTGACGCTGTGGTGCTCCTCGAAGCGCGACTTCAGGCCCTTGAGGATCTCGATGGTCTGCTCGACCGAAGGCTCCACCACATCGACCTTCTGGAAGCGGCGGGACAGCGCGGCGTCCTTCTCGAAGATGCCGCGGTACTCGGTGAACGTGGTCGCGCCGATGCACTTGAGCTGGCCGCTGGACAGCGCCGGCTTGAGCAGGTTGGACGCATCCAGCGTCCCGCCCGAGGCGGCGCCCGCCCCGATCAGGGTGTGGATCTCGTCGATGAAGAGGATGGCGTTGGGCTTGTCCTTGAGCGACTTGAGCACCCCCTTGAGGCGCTGCTCGAAGTCGCCGCGGTACTTGGTGCCGGCCAGCAGCGCGCCCATGTCCAGCGAGTACACGTTGGACTCGGCCAGGATCTCGGGCACGTCCTTCTGGACGATGCGCCAGGCCAGGCCCTCCGCGATGGCGGTCTTGCCCACCCCGGCCTCGCCGACCAGCAGCGGGTTGTTCTTGCGCCGGCGGCACAGGATCTGGATGACGCGCTCGACCTCGTACTCGCGGCCGATCAGCGGGTCGATCTTGCCGTCCCGGGCCGCCTGGTTGAGGTTCTGGGTGAACTGCTCCAGCGGCGAGGCCTTTTCGCTCTTCTCGCCGCCTTCCTCGCCGTCGGCACCCGACGACTCGCCGCTCTTGGCGGGCTCGGGCGGATCGCTCTTCTTGATGCCGTGGGCGATGAAGTTGACCACGTCCAGCCGGGTGACGCCCTGCTGGTGCAGGTAATAGACCGCGTGCGAGTCCTTCTCGCCGAAGATGGCGACCAGCACGTTGGCGCCGGTGACCTCCTTCTTGCCGTTGCCGGTGGACTGCACGTGCATGATGGCGCGCTGGATCACCCGCTGGAAGCCGAGCGTCGGCTGGGTGTCGACGTCGTCGGTGCCGGCGACCTGCGGGGTGTTGTCCTTGATGAAGTTGGACAGCGACTTGCGCAGGTCGTCGATGTTGGCCGAGCACGCCCGGAGCACTTCGGCCGCGCTGGGGTTGTCCAGCAGGGCCAGCAGCAGGTGCTCCACGGTGATGAACTCGTGGCGCTGCTGCCGCGCCTCCACGAACGCCATGTGGAGGCTGACTTCCAATTCCTGGGCAATCATGAACTTTCCTTTTGCCTTGCTAGCTGGGTCGCGGTGATCTCTTGGAGTGCGCCTTACTCGACAGGTTCACTCACGCACTGCAGCGGATGCCCCGCCTGGCGCGCGGCGTCCTGGACCTGCTCGACCTTGGTGGCGGCCACGTCGCGCGAGTAGACGCCGCAGATGCCTTTCCCATCGAGGTGGATCTTGAGCATGATCTGGGTCGCCGTCTCGCGGTCCTTGTTGAAAAATTCCTGGATCACCACCACCACGAACTCCATCGGGGTGTAGTCGTCGTTGAGCATGACGACCTGGTACATCTGTGGCGGCTTCGTCTTCTGGGTCCGCCTCTCGAGCACAACGGAACCGCCGTCGTCGTCCGCCGGCTGCGCGCGCGGCGCAACCGGGGCGGGCGCGGGTGGTTTGCTGGCCATGAAATTCATTCTATCGAGCAGACTTTCGCGCTGCACCGCAAAAGTGAAATGGTGACTGGTGCGCCACATTCAAGCAGCCGGGGGGCGGTTGGCGCCGCGGCAGCAGCCGACGGTCGGGCCGGACGCCAAATGACGCGGCGCTCCATTGTCCCAGCCGGAAGGGCGCGGGCCCTGGAACACCGCCCCCGCCACCCATCAAAACTTTAGTATGTGAAAATATTGACAGCACCGGGCCTTATCCGGGACACTCGCGCGCAAGTTTCGAGGGAACGGAAAGAGGCCCCGTCATGGCGACCGGTACTGTCAAGTGGTTCAACGATGCGAAGGGCTTCGGCTTCATCGAGCCCGACGGGGGTGGCTCGGACGTCTTCGCCCACTTCTCGGCCATCGCCATGGATGGCTTCAAGACGCTCAAGCAGGGCTCGCGCGTGAGCTTCGAGGTCACGCAGGGCCCCAAGGGCCAGTTGGCGCAGAACATCCAGACGGAGATGCAGCCGATCCGCACCGACGCGCCTGCTGCCCCGGGCGAGCGCCCGCCCCGCCAGTCCAAGGTGCGGGCGCCGCAGTTCCACGCCGCCGGGCACCGGACGGACGCGCCGGCGGACTGACGGCCCAGCCCGTCTTCGGCGGGCGGCCCCAATAAGAAGATCGCCGCCCCAGGGCGGCGATCTCTCGTTCAGGGTACCGACTCCAGGGGTCTGGGTGCCACTTTGCGGGGGTTGGAGCCGGGCGTCTTGCAGCAGGTCCTGGATTCCGGTTTTTCGCTGTGCTTGCAGGTCCTGGATCCCGGCTTTCACTGCGCTCGCCGGGATGACCCCGCGCCGGACCTGCGGCCCGGGGGGCGGGGTCACATCTGGTCGATCATGACCTGGCCGAAGCCGGAGCAGGACACCTGGGTCGCGCCGTCCATCAGCCGGGCGAAGTCGTAGGTGACCTTCTTGGACAGGATGGCCTTTTCCATCGAACTGATGATCAGGTCGGCGGCCTCGGTCCAGCCCATGTGGCGCAGCATCATCTCGGCCGAGAGGATCTCCGAGCCCGGGTTGACGTAGTCCTTGCCGGCGTACTTGGGCGCGGTGCCGTGCGTGGCCTCGAACATTGCCACGGTGTCGCTGAGGTTGGCGCCAGGGGCGATGCCGATACCGCCCACCTGGGCCGCCAGCGCGTCGGAGACGTAGTCGCCGTTGAGGTTGAGGGTGGCGATCACGCTGTACTCGGCCGGGCGCAGCAGGATCTGCTGCAGGAAGGCGTCGGCGATGCTGTCCTTGACGACGATGTCCTTGCCCGTCTTCGGGTTCTTGAACTTGCACCACGGGCCGCCGTCGATCGGCTGGGCGCCGAACTCGCGCTGGGCCAGGGCGTAGCCCCAGTCACGGAAGCCCCCTTCCGTGAACTTCATGATGTTGCCCTTGTGCACGAGCGTGACGCTGGGCTTGTCGTTGTCGATGGCGTACTGGATGGCCTTGCGCACCAGCCGCTCGGTCCCCTCGATCGAGACCGGCTTGATGCCGATGCCGGAGGTCTCGGGGAAGCGGATCTTGGTGACACCCATTTCCTTGATCAGGAAATTGATGAGCTTCTGGGCCTTCTCCGTCTTCGCCTCGTACTCGATGCCGGCGTAAATGTCCTCGGAGTTCTCGCGGAAGATGACCATGTGGGTCTTCTCGGGCTCCTTCAGCGGCGAGGGCACGCCCTTGAAGTACTGGATCGGGCGCAGGCAGACGTACAGGTCCAGTTCCTGGCGCAATGCGACGTTCAGCGAGCGGATGCCTCCGCCCACCGGCGTGGTCAGCGGCCCCTTGATGGAAACGACGTAGTCGCGCACCGCGTGCAGCGTCTCTTCCGGCAGCCACACGTCCGGGCCGTAGACCTTGGTCGATTTCTCGCCGGCGTAGACCTCCATCCAGTGGATCCTGCGCTTGCCGCCGTACGCCTTGGCGACGGCGGCGTCGACCACCTTGAGCATGACCGGCGTGATGTCCATCCCCGTGCCGTCGCCCTCGATGTAGGGAATGATCGGCTGATCCGGCACGTTCAGCGAAGTGTCGGCGTTGACGGTGATCTTCTGGCCCTGGCTGGGCACCTTGATGTGCTGGTACATGGAGGAAAGCGTCCTTCGGGGAGGATGGGAAATGCTGCGTTGCCACAGGCCACTGGCTGCGGCAAACCACGGGATTCTAGCCCCCGCTGCACGACGGGCCTGCCGTGCCATCGGGATAAGCCCTGCCCTGTCAACCGACCTGAGGGGGCCTGCGTTGCGGCTTGAGCTTCCCGGAAACGGGAGGTGCTTTTCGACAATCATCATCCCAAAGGAAGAAAACCATGAACAAGCTGCTCGCCTCCCTGGTCGCCGCCCTCTTCACGACGGCCGTCTTCGCGCAGGCCACGCCCGCCACGCCCGCCACGCCGGCGGCTCCGGCCAAGGCCGAAGCGAAGAAGGAAGAGAAGAAGGACGTCAAGGCCGAAGCCAAGGCCGACAAGAAGGAAGCCAAGGCGGACAAGAAGGCTGCCAAGGCCGAAAAGAAGGAAGAAGCCAAGAAGTAAGGCCTTCCGGCCTGCACGAGAATGCCCGCCTCCGTGCGGGCATTCTTCTTGGGGCAAACCCCTGATCCGGCCACCGAGGTTGCGCTGTCAACGCGCGCATCCGTCCTCCCGTTACGGTGAGGCCTTCCGCATCCGGAAGGAAAGCTGCAACCCGCTTCCCGCAACCCACCGAACCGAGAGGATCCCCATCATGTCGAAGCTGCTCGCTGCCCTGACCGCCGTCCTGTTCTCCGCTTCCGTGTTCGCGCAGGCCACCCCGGCCACGCCCGCGACCCCGGCGGCCCCGGCCAAGGCCGAAGCCAAGAAGGAAGACAAGGCCGCCGCCAAGGAAGAGAAGGCGGCCGCCAAGGAAGACAAGGCCGCCGCCAAGTCGACCAAGAAGACCAGCAAGAAGACCGCCAAGAAGACCAAGAAGGCCGAGGACAAGAAGGCCTGATCCAGCGCCTCTGCCCGGGTGCCCGCTTCGGCGGGCACTTTCGTTTCGGGCGCACTTCGGACGCACAATCGCGCCCATGAAAGCCTTGATCGCAGCCCTGTCACTGGCAGCCGCCGCAACGGCGGCCCCGGCCCAGGATCCCCAGACCGGCTTGCCGAGGGTGCAACTCGCGGCCGGCATGCACCAGATCGACGCCCAGGTCGCCCGCACCCCCGACGAACGCGTCACCGGACTGATGTGGCGCCGGCAGATGCCCCAGCACGAGGGCATGCTGTTCGTTTTCGCGCAGCCGTCGGTCCAGTGCTTCTGGATGAAGAACACCCTGCTGCCCCTGTCGGCTGCCTTCCTCGACGACGACGGCACCGTGGCCAACATCGTCGACATGCAGCCGAAGTCGCTGGACTCCCACTGCTCTGTCCGCCCCGTGCGCTACGTCCTCGAGATGAACCAGGGCTGGTTCGCCAAGCGCGGCATCAAGGCCGGCGCCAAATTAACCGGCGAACCGTTCAAGAGGTAACGGAAAACCCAAAGGACAAGGCCCGCGAATGCGGGCCTTGTTTTCAGTTGGAGCGAAGCGGATGCCAGCGAAGCGGTTACCCGAAATTCTTCTGCACGAACTCCCAGTTCACCAGCTTGTCCAGGAAGGTCTCGACGAACTTCTGGCGCAGGTTGCGGTAGTCGATGTAGTAGGCGTGCTCCCAGACATCCACGGTCAGCAGGGCCTTGTCGGCGGTGGTCAGCGGGGTGCCTGCAGCACCGGTGTTGACGATGTCCACGCTGCCGTCCGCCTTCTTGACCAGCCAGGTCCACCCCGAGCCGAAGTTGCCGACGGCGGACTTCACGAAGGCTTCGCGGAAGGCGCCGTAGCTGCCCCACTTGGCCTGGATCGCCTTGGCCACTGCGCCGGTGGGCTCGCCGCCGCCGTTGGGCTTCATGCAATTCCAGAAGAAGGTGTGGTTCCAGGTCTGGGCTGCGTTGTTGTAGATGCCGCCGGAGGACTTCTTGACGATGTCCTCCAGGGCCATGTTCTCGAACTCGGTGCCCTTCTGCAGGTTGTTCAGGTTCACCACGTAGGCGTTGTGGTGCTTGCCATGGTGGTACTCCAGGGTCTCCTTGGAATAGTGCGGCGCCAGCGAGTCGATCGGGTACGGGAGCGGGGGCAGGGTGTGTTCCATGGTTCCTCGAGTTGATGTTGGTCTATCGGAAGCGAACGATTCTAGGCACTAAAGCAACCTCGGCCGGGACACCGTCAGATCAACCTCTCCTTCCGACAGGGTCGCCCGCAGCGGCTGGCCCGGACGGGTCTGCGCCGCCCGGCAGACCACGTGCCCCTGCTCATCGGTGATCAGCGCGTAGCCGCGCTGGAGCACCAGCCGCGGGTCGAGCAGTTCCAGGCGCAGCCCGGCCCGGTGCAGCCGCTCGTGCTGGCGCTGCAGCCCGCGCGCAAGGGCCGCGGCACAGCCACTGTCGCGCGCGGCCAGTTCCGCCTGCGCGCGCTCCAGCCGCAGCCGCACGGCATGGGGCAAGCGTTCACCGAGCTGCGCCAGGACACGCTGCTGGTGTCCCAGGCGGACGGAGGGCCGGCCCAGGCGTCCCGTGGCCTGGTCCAGCCGCTGCGCCGCCGAGTCCAGCCGGCGCAGGATCGCCGCGCGCAAGCGATCGTCCGCATCCTGCAGCGCCTGCAGCAGTTCCGCGCGCGGTTGTGCCACCAGCTCGGCCGCTGCCGTCGGCGTCGGCGCGCGCAGGTCGGCGCAGAAGTCGGCGATGGTGAAGTCGGTCTCATGCCCGACGCCGCACACCAGTGGCACCGGGCTGCGCACCACCGCGCGCGCCAGCACTTCCTCGTTGAACGACCACAGGTCCTCGATCGAGCCGCCGCCGCGCACCAGCAGGATCACGTCGATGCGCCCGGCCTCGGCCTGCCGGTACAGGGAATCCAGGGCCCGGACGAGTTCACCGGCGGCCTGGGCGCCCTGCACCGGCGCGGGCGCCAGCACGACCGGGATGTGCGGCACGCGCCGGCGCAGCGCCGTGGCCACGTCGTGCAGCGCAGCAGCGCCGGTGGAGGTCACCAGGCCGATGGCCCGCGGCAGGGCTGGCAGCGGCCGTTTGCGAGCCGGATCGAACAAACCTTCGGCTTCCAGCCGGGCCTTCAGCTGCACGAAGCGCTCGTACCAGGCGCCCTGCCCGGCTCGCCGCAGGCTTTCGACCACCAGTTGCAGGTCGCCGCGCGGCTCGTACACAGTCAGGCGGCCTTGGACCTCGACCAGGTCGCCATCGCGCGGCACGAAGTCCAGCAGCCCGGCCGCGCGCCGGAACATCGCGCAGCGCAACTGCCCCTGCGGATCCTTGAGCGAGAAGTACAGATGGCCGCTGGACGGCCGCGAGCAGCCCGAAACCTCGCCGCGGACCGCCACCGGGTTGAGTCTGGCATCCAGGAATTCAGCAACGGCGCGGCATAGCGCGCCAACTTGCCAGATTCGCGGCGAAAAGGCAGGGACCGGGGTACTGGACATCAGATCGGGTGCGGCTGCGCGCCGCATCGGGCGGCGGTTCTAGTCCACAGCGCGCGCACGCTGCACATGGAGACGGGCGAACCACAGGAAAACGCCGATTCCGTCGAGCAAGTGCTTGATTTCACAGGAAATTTTCCTGCTGAATTTGTGATCGATCTGACATCTGGAAGCATTCATGCGGCCTGCGCGACCCTGGAGTGGGGTTTCTGCACAAAGTTGTCCACAACTTCTGTGCGTCGCTTCCTACCCGCGATGGCGTTTGTCCGACACCGCCTGAGCTCCTCCATAATCGCGCCCACCTTCTGCATTCCCAAGCGCGGCGGAGCCCTGTTTTGTTTTCGATCATACAAGCCGCAGGCTGGCCGATCTGGCCGCTGGTTGCCTGCTCCATCCTTGCCCTGGCCCTGGTCATCGAGCGCTTCCTCAGCCTCAAGCCCGCACGCGTCGCGCCACCCCGGCTCTTGGACGAGGCCATGGCGGTTTCACGCGCCTCGGTCCCGGGGCCGGACGTGGTCAGCCAGCTCGAGCAGAACTCCGCACTCGGCGAGGTGCTGGCCAGTGGCTTCCGCGCGCTCAACAGCGACCCGCGCTGCAGCGAGTCGGACCTGCGCGCCACCATGGAGGGCACCGGGCGGGCCGTCGCGCACCGGCTGGAGCGCTACCTGAGCGCACTGGCCACCATCGCCTCGGCCGCGCCGCTGCTCGGCCTGTTCGGCACCGTGGTCGGCATGATCGAGATCTTCGGCTCACAAGCCCCCTCCGGCGGCATGACCGGCGGCAACCCGGCCCAGCTCGCCCATGGCATCTCGGTGGCGCTCTACAACACCGCGTTCGGCCTGATCATCGCCATCCCCGCGCTGATCTTCTGGCGCTACTTCCGCGCCCGGGTGGACGGGTACCTGCTCACGCTGGAGCTGGCCTCCGAGCGCTTCGTGCGCCACCTCCTGGCCCTGCGTCGCGCATGAACTTCCGCAGCCGTCCCCGCGAAGAGCCGGAGATCAACCTGATCCCGTTCATCGACGTGCTGCTGGTGGTGCTGATCTTCCTGATGCTGACCACCACCTACAGCAAGTTCACCGAACTGCAGCTGCGCCTGCCGGTGGCCGACGCCGATGCCCAGCGCGACTACCCGCGCGAAGTGATCGTGGGCGTGGCCAGCGACGGGCGCTACACGGTCAATCGCGAGCCGGTCAGCGGTCGCGGTCCGGAGGTCCTGGCGATGGCGCTCTCCGAAGCCGCCAAGGCCGGCCGCGAGAGCGTGATCATCATCAGCGCCGACGCCACTGCGCCGCACCAGTCGGTGATCACCGTGCTGGAGGCCGCGCGCCGCTCCGGGCTGCAGCAGATCACCTTCGCGGCGCAGTCGTCGGCGCAGGCCGGCGGGCGCTGAGCAACGTGCGCCAGGCCCTGCAGAGCGCCTGGCTGCGCCGCGGGCCCCTCGCCTGGGCACTCGCCCCCTTGTCGGTCCTGTACGGATTCGCGCTGCGCCTGCGCGAGGGGCTGTTCCGCGCCGGCGTGCTGGGCATCGAGCGCGCACCGGTACCGGTCGTCGTGGTCGGCAACGTGGTCGCCGGCGGCGCGGGCAAGACACCAGTGGTGATGGCGATTGCCGAGCGCCTCACCGCGCAGGGGGTGGCAGTCGGCGTGGTGTCGCGTGGCCACGGCCGCCGCGGCGGCGAGTGCCGCCCGGTCACGCCCGGCAGCGACCCGGCCGAGGTCGGCGACGAGCCCCTGCTGGTGGCCACGCGCTGCCACGTCCCGGTGTTCGTCGCGGCGCGGCGCCCCCGGGCCGTGCAGGCCTTGCTGCAGGCCCATCCCGGGACCGAGCTGATCCTCAGCGACGACGGCCTGCAGCACCGCGCCATGGCGCGCGACGTCGAGATCTGCGTGTTCGACCGGCGGGGTGCCGGCAACGGCTGGCTGCTGCCCGCCGGACCGCTGCGCGAGCCCTGGCCGCGCGCCGTCGACCTGGTCCTGCGCGATGCCGATGCGGCCGGAATCGACGGCTTCGTGGTCCGCCGACGCCTGGCCGGCTACGCCTGGCGGCCCGGCGGCGAGCGGATCGGTCTCGGCGAACTCGCGGCCGCGGGCGAATGCGCCGCGCTCGCCGGCATCGCGCAGCCGCAGGCCTTCTTCGGCCAGCTGCGTGCCGCCGGCATCCGGTTGCGCAACGCCTGGCCCTTGCCGGACCACCACGACTTCGCGGCCGGCGGGCCCTGGTCGGCAGCGAAGCTGCCGCTGCTGTGCACGGAGAAGGACGCCGTCAAGCTCTGGCGCCACCAGCCCGCCGCCTGGGCCGTTCCGCTGGAGCTGGAGATCGACGCCGCCTTCTGGCCGGCACTGCAGTCGCTGCTGCAGCCAAAGCTATCATCGCCGCATGGACCCCAAACTGCTTGAGCTGCTGGTCTGCCCGGTCACCAAGGGCCATCTCGACTACGACCGCTCGCGGCAGGAACTGGTGTCGCGCAGCGCGCGCCTCGCCTACCCGATCCGCGACGGCATTCCGGTGCTGCTGGAGGACGAGGCGCGCACGCTGAGCGACGAGGAGCTCGAACGCCTTCCGGCCCGCACGCCGCTCGTCTAGCGCCGTGGCCTTTTCGGTCCTCATCCCGGCGCGGCTGGCCTCGACCCGGCTGCCCAACAAGCCGCTGGCCGACATCGGGGGCAAGCCCATGGTCGTGCGGGTGGCCGAGCGCGCGCAGCGTTCGGGGGCCAGCCGCGTCGCGGTGGCCGCCGACAGCCCCGACATCGTTGCGGCCTGCCGCGCGCACGGCGTGGAGGCGCTCCTGACCTCGCCCGACCACCCCTCCGGCACCGACCGCCTGGCGCAAGCCAGCCGCCTGCTCCAACTGGGCGACGACGAGATCGTCGTCAACGTGCAGGGCGACGAGCCGCTGATCGATCCCGGGCTGATCGACGCCGTGGCGGAGCTGTTGCAGCACGGGGGTGGAGCGGACATGGGTACGGCGGCGCACCCGCTGCAGGACCCGGGCGAGTTCGCCAATCCCAACGTGGTCAAGGTGGTCACCGACTCGGCCGGCCTGGCCCTGTATTTCAGCCGCGCGCCGATCGCCTGGTGGCGCGATGGCTTCGCCGATGGCATCACCCGCCTGCCCGAACCGGCGCCACTGAGGCACGTGGGCATCTACTCGTACCGGGCCGCGTTCCTGCGCCGCTTCCCGGCCCTGCCGCAGGCACCCATCGAGCAACTCGAAGCCCTGGAGCAGTTGCGGGCCCTCTGGCATGGCCACCGCATCGCGGTGCACGTGGCCGGCCGCGCGCCCGGGCCCGGAGTCGACACGCCGCAGGACCTGGAGCGGGTTCGCGCCCTCTTCGCGCAGCAGCCATCCTGAAGGGCACGCAGAGCCTGCGTGCTATCCTCAACCGAACGATGCGCAGCGGCCCGGCGCGTGGATGACCACGGGCCCGCGGCGTCCGCTTCCAACCATCCGAGGACCTCCATGAGACTGATCTTGCTGGGCGCGCCGGGCGCAGGCAAAGGCACGCAGGCCACCTTCATCTGCCAGAAGTACGGCATCCCCCAGATTTCCACCGGCGACATGCTGCGCGCCGCGGTGAAGGCCGGGACGCCGCTGGGCCTGGCGGCCAAGCAGGTCATGGACTCGGGCGGACTGGTCGGCGACGACATCATCATCGGCCTCGTCAAGGAGCGCCTGACGCAGCCCGACTGCGCGCGCGGCTTCCTGTTCGACGGCTTCCCGCGGACCATCCCGCAGGCCGAGGCCCTGAAGCAGGCCGGCGTCAAGCTCGATTACGTGCTGGAGATCGACGTGCCTTTCGACGCCATCGTCGAGCGCATGAGCGGCCGCCGCTCCCACGTGGCCTCGGGCCGCACCTACCACGTCAAGTTCAACCCGCCGAAGGTGGCGGGCGTGGACGACGTCACCGGCGAGCCGCTGGTCCAGCGGGACGACGACCGAGAGGAAACGGTGATGAAGCGGCTGCAGGTGTACGCCTCGCAGACGCGCCCGCTGGTGGACTACTACGCCAACTGGGCCAAGGACGACCCGGCCAACGCGCCGCGCTACCGCGCGATCAGCGGCATCGGCACGGTGGAGGAGATCACCGCGCGGGCGCTGGCCGCGCTGGCCGGCTGAGCGTTCAGGCCAGCAGTTCCAGCAGCAGGTCCACCCGCGCCTTCACCGGCGTGAGCGGGTGCGCCGGCAAGCGATCGCCGGCCTGCGCGATCACTTTCCCATCCAGGCACCGCGTGCTGCGCAGCACGCGCACGCCCTTCTCCATGGCGCGCAGCAGCGCCTGCTCCATCGGCACGTTGAGGCTGCCGTTGCCGGTGCCGGCCGCCACCAGTCCCTGCACGCCGCCCGCCACCAGCGCGTCGACCGTGCGCGATCCCGCGCCGGCATGGTTGGTCACGATCTCCACCCAGGGCCACTCGCGCGCGCACAGCACCCTGTCCAGCAGGCCCGCGCCAGACAACCCCTGCGGCCAGCCCCTCAGCTGGCGCACGCGCCCCGCTTCCACGTAGGCCAGCGGCCCCGCGTCACCCGAACCGAAGGCATCCAGCCGGTAGGTGTGCACCTTGCGCACTTCCGCCGCGCCATGCACGACGCCGGCACAGACCGCCATCACGCCTCGCGCGCCGGCCTGCCGTGCGACCGTGAAGGCATCGAGCAGGTTCTGCGGCCCGTCCGGCACCAGCGCGGTGGCGGGCCGCATCGCGCAGGTGATCGCCACCGGCTTGCCGGGCGCCAGCACGCGCTGCAGGAACCAGGCCGTTTCCTCCAGCGTGTCGGTGCCATGGGTGACGACGATCCCGGCGACGTCGGCCTGTCCGAGCCAGTGCGCGCAGCGCGCCGCCAGCGACTGCCAGACGCCGAAGGCCATGTCCTTGCTGTCGATCTGCGCGACCTGCTCGGTGACCACGCGGACGTCGCGCAGCTCCGGGATGGCGGCGACCAGGTCCTCGACGCCGATCTGGCCGGCCACGTAGCCGAGCTCGGCGCCGGGCGCCCCGCGGCCCGCGATGGTGCCACCCGTGCCCATGACAACGATTCGATCCGGACTCACTTGCACTCTTTCTAAAACTGGTTAAAAATACAGCTACTGGATGGGCAGCCAGTGGCTGCCCCAAGGAGCCCCGCATGACCGAGTCGCCCAAGCTCACCGCGCGCCAGCAGCAGATTCTGGACCTGATCCAGTCCGCGGTCGCGCGCACCGGCGCCCCGCCCACCCGTGCCGAGATCGCGGCCGAACTGGGCTTCAAGTCGCCCAACGCGGCCGAGGAGCACCTGCAGGCCCTGGCACGCAAGGGCGTGATCGAGCTGGTCAGCGGCACTTCGCGCGGCATCCGCCTGCGCGACGAAACGCTGCGCGCCATCAACGAGTCGCGCGTCAAGCAGTTCGCGTTGTCGCTGCAGGGCATGGCGCAGATCCCGCTCCCGCTGGTCGGCCGCGTGGCGGCCGGCTCGCCCATCCTGGCGCAGGAGCACATCGACCAGACCTATTACGTCGAGAGCACGCTGTTCCAGCGCCGGCCCGACTACCTGCTCAAGGTGCGCGGCATGTCCATGCGCGACGCCGGCATCATGGACGGCGACCTGCTCGCCGTCATGTCCACCCGCGAAGCCAAGAACGGCCAGATCGTGGTGGCGCGCCTGGGCGACGAGGTCACCGTCAAGCGCTTCCGCCGCAACAAGCAGGTGATCGAACTGCACGCCGAGAACCCCGACTACCCCACCATCGTGGTCCACCCCGGCGAGCCCTTCGAGATCGAAGGGCTCGCCGTCGGCCTGATCCGCAACACCATGCTGATGTAGGCCGCCGGCCGGAAGGCAGCAGGTGGCGGGCGTATGGCGCGCAAGGCGCCATCACCCTGCGCCCTCCGGCACCCTCTCGCCAATCTCGCCTGTGTTTCCAACCTGAAGTTCAAGGAAAGCGACATGGGACTCACCATCTGCACGCTGGCCGGCGCACTGCGCACGGCTCGTGGCTGGCTCATCGGCCGCGGCAAGGGCACTGCCCGGCAACCCGTCGGCGCCGGCTCGCCCATTCGGCCGCCCGGCGCCGGCGGCCTGCACACCTCGGCCTGCCGCGCGCATGTGGCGTGGCCGCAGCGCAGCCACGGCCCCGCTGCGCGCCGGCCATTGCGCGTGCTGCGCGTGGTCGACGTCGCGCAGGGCGCCAGCACCGCCGGCCGGATGGTGATTTCCGGCCGCATGGCCGACGTGTGCGCCGAACTCGACCGCCTCGTCGCACTCGAGGCAGCGGCAGCCTGACCGGGCCCGGTTGCGCGAAGTTCGCGGCCCGATCCGGAAACGCTCGCGTTTCCGATGTGACAATCCGGCCATGAACATCGTGATCCTCGACGATTACCAGGACGCCGTTCGCAAGCTGCACTGCGCGGCCAAGCTCGAGGCCTACCCCGCCAAGGTCTACACCAATACCGTCAAGGGCATCGGCCAGCTGTCGGTGCGGCTGCGCGATGCCGACGTGATCGTGCTGATCCGCGAGCGCACCCACATTTCGCGCCAGCTGCTGGAAAAGCTGCCGCGCCTGAAGCTGATCTCGCAGACCGGCCGCGCCGGCCCGCACATCGACGTCGCGGCCTGCACCGAGCGCGGCGTGGTGGTCACCGAGGGCGTGAGTTCGCCCGTGGCCCCGGCCGAGCTCACCTGGGCGCTGATCATGGCCGCCATGCGGCGCCTGCCCCAGTACGTGGCCACGCTCAAGCACGGCGCGTGGCAGCAGTCGGGAATGAAGTCCGCCTCCATGCCCACCAACTTCGGCCTCGGCATGGTGCTGCGCGGCAAGACCCTGGGCATCTGGGGATACGGCCGGATCGGCCAGATGATCGCCAGCTACGGCCGCGCGTTCGGCATGCAGGTGCTGGTGTGGGGCCGCGAGGGCTCGCGCTCGCGAGCCGAGGCCGACGGCCATGTGGCCGCCGAAAGCCGCGAGCAGCTGTTCACCTACAGCGACGTGCTCAGCCTGCACCTGCGGCTCAATCCCGAGACCGAAGGCATCGTGCGGCTGGAGGACTTCTCGCGCATGAAGCCCAACGCCCTGTTCGTCAACACCTCGCGCGCCGAGCTGATCGAACCCGATGCGCTGATCGCGGCCCTCAACCGGGGCCGCCCCGGCATGGCCGCGGTCGACGTGTTCGAGAGCGAACCCATCCTGCAGGGCCACGCACTGCTGCGGCTGGAGAACTGCATCTGCACGCCGCACATCGGCTACGTGGAGCAGGACAACTACGAGCTGCTGTTCGGCTCCGCCTTCGACAACGTGGTGAATTTCATCCGGGGCGAGCCGACCGGCGTGGTCAACCCCGAGGCCCTGCAGGTACGCCGCTGAAAGGGGTCGCGCCAGGACCGCGCCGGGCGCGATCGAAGCTCCCCGTGTCGCTGCTGGCGGCCATGGCGCTGCGCCTGCTGGCCAGCCGCACCTCACGGGGATAATCCGCGGCATGCAATCCCCCCTCTACACAACGATGGCCGTGGTGGGCGCCGGCGCCATGGGCCGCGGCATCGCCCAGATCGCTGCTCAGGCCGGCAGCCGCGTGCGCTTGTTCGACGCGCAGGCCGCTGCCGTCGACAAGGCCGTGCGCGAGATCGGCAGCCAGTGGGACCGATTGCAGGAAAAGGGCCGCATGGATGCCGCCGCGGTCCAGGCCTGCAAGTCCCGCCTGCTGCCGGCCGGCGACATCGCCGAGCTGGCCGACTGCCAGCTGGTGGTCGAGGCGGTGGTCGAGCGGCTGGACGTGAAGAAGGAACTGTTCGCGCGGCTCGAATCGGTCGTCGCGGCCGAAGCCGTTCTGGCGACGAACACCTCGTCGCTGTCGGTGACGGCAATCGCCGCCGGGCTGCAGCGGCCGGGGCGCCTGGCCGGCTACCACTTCTTCAACCCGGTGCCGCTGATGAAGGTGGTGGAAGTGATCGCCGGCCTGCGCACCGAACCGGCCGCATGCGAGCAGCTGGCGGCCTACGCGCGCCAGATGGGCCACACGCCGGTGCAGGCGCAGGACACGCCGGGGTTCATCGTCAACCACGCCGGCCGCGGCTACGGCACCGAGGCGCTGCGCATCGCTGCCGAGGGCGTGGCCGACTTCGCCACGATCGACCGCATCCTGCGCGACCAGGCCGGCTTCCGGCTCGGGCCCTTCGAACTGCTCGACCTCACGGCGCTGGACGTGTCGCACCCGGTGATGGAATCGATCTACCGGCAGTACTACGACGAGGCCCGCTATCGCCCGAGCGTCATCACGGCGCAGCGTCTGGCGGGCGGCCTGCTGGGCCGCAAGTCGGGCGAGGGCTTCTACCGCTACGTGGACGGCAAGGCGCAGGTGCCGCCGGAGCCGGCCGCGCCGCAGGTCGGCGAGGTACCGCCGGTCTGGGTGTCCACGCGCGCCGCGCGCCGGCAGGAGCTGTACCAGTTGCTCAAGGAACTGGGCGCGAAGATCGAGACCGGCCAGTCGCCCTCGCTCAACGCGCTCACCCTGGTGGCACCGCTCGGCTTCGATGTCACCACGGTGGCGGTCGTCGAACGGCTCGACCCCGCCCGCACGGTCGGCATCGACTTGCTGGTCGAGGACGCCGCAACCCGGCGGCGCGTGCTGGCCACCAACCCCGCCACGCGCGCCGACATGCGCGATGCGGCGCACGCGCTGTTCGCGCGCGACGGCAAGCCGGTCAGCGTGATCCGCGACTCCGGCGGATTCGTCACCCAGCGCGTGCTCGCGACCATCGTCAACATCGCCGCCGACATCTGCCAGCAGCGCATCTGCACGCCCAAGGACCTGGAGACGGCCGTCACGCTGGGTCTGGGCTACCCCATGGGCCCGCTCGCGATGGGCGACCGCTGGGGCCCGGCCAACGTGCTCGAAGTGCTGTTCAACATGCAGACCGTGTACGGCGACCCGCGCTACCGCCCGAGCCCCTGGCTGCGCCGCCGTGGTGCGATCGGCCTGTCGCTGCTGCAGGAAGAGGCCTGAAACGATGCCCGCCGAACTCAAGAGCACCAGCGACCGCGGCACCATGGTGCTGACCATCCGCAACCCCGAGCAGCGCAATGCGCTCGGGGCGGAGATCTACGCGGCCGGCGTGGAAGCGCTGAACGTCGCCGAAACGCACCCGGAGGTGCGCAGTGTCGTGATCACCGGCGAAGGCGGCATCTTCTGCGCCGGCGGCAACCTGCAGCGGCTGCAGGCCAACCGGCAGCAGCCCCCCGAGGTGCAGGCGCGCAGCATCGAAGGGCTGCACGACTGGATCGAGACCATCCGCAGCTTTCCCAAGCCGGTGATCGCGGCCGTGGAGGGGCCGGCCGCGGGCGCCGGCTTCTCGCTGGCGCTGGCCTGCGACCTCATCGTGGCCGCCGCCGACGCGGTGTTCGTGATGGCGTACAGCAACGTCGCGCTGTCGCCCGACGGGGGTGCCACCTGGTCGCTGGCGCATGCGCTGCCGCGCCAGCTGGCCGGCGAGCTGCTGCTGGGTGGCGAGCGCATGGCACCCGACCGCCTGCATGCGCTGGGCATCGTCAACCGCGTCGTGCCGCCGGGCAGCGCGCTGGCCGAGGCCCTGGCCATGGCGGAGCGGCTGAACGCCAAGGCGCCCAATGCGCTGGCCAGCATCAAGGAACTGCTCAACGAAGCGCCGGAAGCGACCCTGCACCAGCAACTGGCCGCCGAGCGCGACCACTTCGTGCGCAACCTGCACCACCCCAACGGCGGCATCGGCATCGCCGCCTTCCTGGCCCGCGAAAAGCCGCGCTACGGCTGAGCCCCCGCCGGAGAGACAGCGCGACCGCTCGCGGGCCGCGGGGTCCCGCAAGCGACAATGGCCGTGCCTGCCAGTCACTGACAAGACAGACCATGGACGAGCCCATTCTTACCATCGAGGAACGAGAGGCGATCAACGGCGGCCGCTGGTTCTCCTCGCTTTCCCCATCCCTGCGACACGACATCCTCCGATGCGCCTACGTCCGACGCTACAAGGACGGCGAATTGATCGCCGCACGCGGCGATCCGCCGGAGGAATGGATCGCCTGCGCCCGGGGTGCCGTGCGGGTGAGCTCGACCTCGATCTCGGGCAAGCAGATCACCCTGACCTACGTGGAGCCGGGCATCTGGTTCGGCGACGTGGCGATCTTCGACGGCGACCGGCGCACGCACGATGCGTATGCGCACGGCGACACCACCATCCTGTGCGTGGCCAAGGCCGATTTCCGCAAGATCCTGGCCTCGCACGTCGAACTGTACGAAGCGATGCTGCGCCTGCACGCGCGCCGGATCCGGCAGCTGTTCGGGCTGGTGGAGGACCTCAACACGCTGCCGCTTCGTGCACGGCTGGCCAAGCAGCTGGTGCACCTGGTGCGCAGCTACGGCGTGCCGCAGCTGGCCGACGGCAGCGAGATGCGCATCGGCTTGCACCTGGCGCAGGAAGAGCTGGCCCAGCTGCTGGGCGCCTCGCGCCAGCGGGTCAACCAGGAACTCAAGGCCATGGAACGCGAGGAAGTGATCCGCATCGAACCGGGCGGCCTGGTCGTGCGCAACCGCGACGCCCTGATGCGGATCGTCGACTCGGATAACGGATGAGCGAATTCGACCACTTCGTCGGCACCCGGCCCGTGTCCGGGCAGCACGCGTTCGACGTCGGCGCCCTCACCGGCTGGCTGCAATCCAATCTGCCCGGCTTCGAGGGCCCGTTGTCGGTGGAGCTGTTCAAGGGCGGCCAGTCCAATCCCACCTACAAGCTGGTCACGCCGGCACGCAGCTACGTGATGCGCGCCAAGCCGGGGCCCGTGGCCAGGCTGCTGCCCTCGGCCCATGCCATCGAACGCGAGTTCGCCGTGATGATGGGGTTGGCCGGCACCGACGTGCCGGTGCCGCGCATGCACTGCCTGTGCGAGGACGAGTCCGTCATCGGCCGCGCCTTCTACATCATGGAGTTCATGCAGGGCCGCGTGCTGTGGGACCAGGCGCTGCCGGGCATGACCCAGGGCGAGCGCGGCGCCATCTACGACGAGATGAATCGCGTGATCGCCGCCTTGCACACGGTGGACTTCGCGGCGCGCGGACTGGCCGGGTACGGCAAGCCGGGCAACTACTTCGAGCGCCAGATCGGGCGCTGGAGCAAGCAGTACAAGGCTTCGGCCGATGGCGCCGGCCCCATGAGCCAGCCCATCGAGGAGATGGAAAGGCTGGTCGAGTGGCTGCCGGCCCATGTCCCCGCCGCCGCGCGCGACGAGGCCAAGGTGTCCATCGTCCACGGCGACTTCCGCCTGGACAACCTGGTGTTCCACCCAAGCGAGCCGCGCGTGGTCGCCGTGCTCGACTGGGAGCTGTCCACCCTCGGCCACCCGCTGGCCGACTTCAGCTACCACTGCATGTCCTGGCACATCCCGCACGGCGCCTTCCGCGGCATCGGCGGGCTGGACCTGGCGGCGCTGGGCATCCCGGGCGAGGACGACTACATGCGCCGCTACTGCGACCGCACCGGCCTGTCCACGGTGGCCGACCTCAAGGCCGACTGGAATTTCTACATGGCCTACAACATGTTCCGCATCGCCGCCATCCTGCAGGGCATCGCCAAGCGGGTGGAGGCGGGCACCGCGTCCAGCGCGCAGGCCGTGGCGTCCGGCAAGAGCGCCCGGCCGATGGCCGAGCTGGCCTGGCAGTTCGCCCAGCGCGCCTGAAACTCCCTACCTTTTGCGAAAGGCACTCCATGGATTTCGAGTACTCCCCCAAGACACGCGAACTGCAGGCCAGGCTCCTGAAGTTCATGGAAGAACACGTCTACCCGAACGAGCGCGCCTACCACGACGAGCTGAAGGCCAACACCGCCGCCGGCAGGCGCTGGACGCCGCTGAAGACCATCGAGGACCTCAAGCCGAAGGCGCAGGCGGCCGGGCTGTGGAACCTGTTCCTGCCGCAGGACACGGCCGAGGCTTCGGGCTACCACGGCGCCGGCCTGACCAACCAGGAGTACGCGCCGCTGGCCGAGATCATGGGCGCGGTGCCGTGGGCCAGCGAGGTGTTCAACTGCTCGGCACCCGATACCGGCAACATGGAGACCATCGCGCGCTACGGCTCCGAGGAGAACAAGGCACGCTGGCTCAAGCCGCTGCTGGAGGGCCGGATCCGCTCGGCCTTCGCGATGACCGAGCCGGAGGTCGCCTCCTCCGACGCCACCAACATCTGCACCCGCATCGAGCGCCAGGGCGACGAGTACGTGATCAACGGCCACAAGTGGTGGACCTCGGGCGCCAACGACCCGCGCTGCAAGGTCTTCATCACCATGGGCAAGACCGATCCGGACGCGCCCCGGCACTCGCAGCAGAGCATGATCCTGGTGCCCGCCGACGCGGCCGGCATCCGCATCGTGCGGGCGCTCAACGTGTTCGGCTACGACGACGCGCCGCACGGCCATGCCGAGGTGTTCTTCGAGAACGTGCGCGTGCCGGCGTCCAGCATCCTGCTGGGCGAAGGCCGCGGCTTCGAGATCGCCCAGGGCCGCCTGGGGCCCGGGCGCATCCACCACTGCATGCGCCTGATCGGCCTGGCCGAACGCGCGCTCGAGCTGATGTGCCGCCGGTCGCTCAGCCGCACGGCGTTCGGCAAGACCATCGCGCAGCAGACGGTGACGCAGGAGCGCATCGCCGAGGCGCGCTGCAAGATCGACATGGCGCGGCTGCTCACGCTCAAGGCCGCGTGGATGATGGACGTGGCCGGCAACAAGGTGGCCAAGACCGAGATCGCGATGATCAAGGTGGTGGCGCCCAGCATGGCTTGCCAGGTGATCGACTGGGCCATCCAGGCGCACGGCGGCGGGGGGGTCAGCGACGACTTCCCGCTCGCCTATGCCTACGCCGGCGCCCGCACGCTGCGCTTCGCCGACGGCCCCGACGAAGTGCACCGCAACGCGATCGCCAAGTGGGAGCTGGGCAAGTACGGCAGCTACGGCAAGGACGCCGGGCCCGCGGTCACGCGCGGGGCCTGATTCAGAACGCCTTCAGCGCGTTCTCGCAGGCACGGGTGAAGATCCGGGTGGCGTGCTGCAGCGCGGGCAGCGCACCGGGCTCCTGCTGCATGCGCAGGTAGGCCTTGCCCCGCAGCAGCATCAGCAGCAGCGGCACTTGCGCCGAGGGCGCCGGCTCCGGCCATTCCATCAGCAGCCGGGCCAGTTCGGCGTCGACCCAGGCCCGGGCATGGTGGCGGTCGTCGGCGACCACGGCGTAGCGGCTCCAGAACACGCGCGGCATGGCGTCCCAGCCCACCTCCTCGTGCATGGCCAGCAGGCGCATCTCCTCGGGCAGCTTGGAGTCCACGCTGGTCTGCAGCGAATCGGTGAACAGCGAGTAGGCCTGCTTCTCCAGCGACTCCATCAGCGGGCGGTTCATCACGACCACCAGCACGTCGGGAGCCAGGCCCAGTTCGGCGCGGCCGCGCAGTTCCTCGCCCTGGATGTAGGCGCGGCCGGGACGCCCCAGTTCGAGCCGGCAGGCCTTGCCGGCCACCGTCCCCTCGAAGGCGAGTGCCGTGGCGCCCGAGGAGGTGGCCACCGTATATCCCTGCTTCGCCGCCCAGCCCGCGGCCAGCCCCGCGAGTCGCGAGTCGCGCGCCGGAGGCAGCGGCCCGATGGCCTGCCGTGCCGGGATGAATGCCTTGCGGATGCGATCGAACATGGCGCGCGGGATTGGCCTAAAGTCGGCGCATTATCGAAGCAAACCTGCAGGACACGCCGACGATGATCGAGGTCTTCACCTGGCCCACGCCCAATGGCCACAAGGTGCACATCATGCTGGAGGAGTGCGGCCTGCCCTATCGCGCGACGGCCGTCGACATCGGCGCGGGCGACCAGTTCCGGCCCGACTTCCTGGCGATCAGCCCGAACAACAAGATCCCGGCCATCACCGATCCCGAGGGCCCGGACGGCCGGCCGATTTCGCTGTTCGAATCGGGCGCGATCCTGGTCTACCTGGCCGGCAAGACCGGCCGCTTCCTGCCACGCAGCGATCGGGGCAAGTACGAAGTGCTGCAGTGGTTGATGTTCCAGATGGGCGGCGTGGGCCCCCTGCTCGGACAGAACCACCACTTCCGCCAGTACGCGCCCGAGAAGATTCCCTACGCCATCGACCGCTACACCCGCGAAGCCCGCCGCCTGTACGGCGTCATCGACCGGCGGCTGGCGCACAGCCGCTGGCTGGGGGGCAACGAGTACTCGATCGCCGACATCGCCACCTGGCCCTGGCTGCGCAACTGGAAGAGCCAGGGCATCGAGTTGTCGGACTACCCGCACCTGGAACTCTGGTTCCACGCCATCGAGCACCGGCCGGCGGTGCAACGCGGCATCCAGGTGCTGGCCGACCGCCGCAAGCCGATCACCGGCGACCGCGCGCGCGAGATCCTGTTCGGCGACACGCAATACCAGCGCCGCTGATCCCGCACCGCGTCGCCCGACTGCCATGCCCACCTCGCTCCAGCTCGCTGCCGGCGACCCGGCGCTCGAAGACCGCGTGCGGGCCTGCCGCAAGCTGCTGTCGCGCCGGGCGCTGATGGGAGCCGCCGCGAGCGCCGTGCCGATCCCCGGCCTCGATTGGGCGGCCGATGCCGCCCTGCTCACACGGCTGCTGCCCGAAATCAACTCGGCCTTCGGCCTGACGCCCGACCAGCTCGCCCGCTTGCCGCATCACAAGCGCGACCAGGTGCAGAAGGCCGTGGCCGCCGTCGGCTCGGTGGCGATCGGCAGGGTGGTCACCCGCGACCTGGTGGTCCGCCTGGCGCGCACCGTGGGCGTGCGCATGACCGGCAAGCAGGCGGCCAGGTACTTGCCCCTGGCCGGCCAGGCGGTGGCCGCAATCTTGGGCTACGCCGCCCTGCGCTACCTGGGGGAAGAGCACCTCAAGGACTGCGTGCGCGTGGTGAAGGACGCGCGCCTGGCACTGCCGGCGCCGCAGCCGCAACTGCTGCGCTGAACGCTCAGTGGTTGAGCGACTGCGCCGACAGCTCGCGCAGCACCTGCTCCTGGTCCAGCAGGCGGGCCGCCAGCCGCGCACCGTGGCGCAGCCAGCGCAGGTCGCGCTCGGCCGTGGCCTCGTCGGCGCTGGTGCAGCACAGCATGCCGTGCACGCTGCCGTCGCGCATCAGCACGGGCGCTTCCAGCAGCCGGGCCGTGGCGCCTTCGGCGGGGCGGCCGGTGGCCAGGGCCGCGGCCGGACCGTGGTGCAGGGCCTCGACCACCCGGAAGCGGCGCGAACCTTCGGTGTAGTGGCCCACGAACACCACGTCCATCCCATGTTCCCGCAACATGGCCAGCACCTGGCGGATGACGTCCTGGCGGCTCATGGCGGAGCCCTGGGTGGCGGCGGCAGCGTGGCTGGCGGGGTTCATGATGTGGCTCAGGTGGAGGGGAATCCTACCCAGGCGCGTTCGCCGCTTTGTGGCGCGGCGTAACAGCCGGCCGCCCTCCTGCAACGCCTGGCCGGAGGCGGATCCACCACATCGCGCGGCCCCGGCCAACGCAGGAGCCGCGGAGGCACGGCCGTGTCGGCACCGGCTCACGGATGAGCTCTGTTACCTTTGCAGCGCTACCTGTGGCGTTTTCGCACGTGCGACCGACCAGCAAAAAGGGCTTGCTGCAACTCTCGTTCCAGCAAGCCCTGGCAATGGTTGGTAGGACGTGCAGGATTCGAACCTGCGACCAACGGATTAAAAGTCCGCTGCTCTACCAACTGAGCTAACGTCCCGCGGAAAAGCCCGCGATTATAGCCAGAGGATGCGCCCACGGATGAGCCAGCCATCGCCTTTCTTCAGGCAGGACTGCTCCCCCGAGCGAGCAGTTCGCGCACTTCCCGGTCGCTGGTCTGGGGGAAGTCGCGGTACCAGAGGCTGACCGCGCGGAACGGGATCGGGACGGCCGGGCACACCAGCTCGTCCACCAGCTCGCGCAGTTGATCGCAGCCTTCGCTCGACCCCACCGGAACCGCCGCGCACAGGCGCAGCGGGCTGGCGCTGCGGATCGCGCGCACGGCGGCCTGCATGCTGGCACCGGTGGCCAGGCCGTCGTCGACGACGATGACCGAGCGGTCGCGCAGTTCCAGCGGCGGGCGGCCGCCGCGGTAGAGGGCCTCGCGCCGCGCAAGTTCGGCCTGCTCGGCCGCAACGGCGCTTTCCACCTCGTCCGGGCTCGCCGACAAGCCCGGCAGCGGCGTCAGCACCTGGACCCCGCCGGAGGCGATCGCGCCCATCGCCAGTTCCGGCTGGCCCGGGAAGCCCAGCTTGCGCACGATGAAGACGTCCAGCGGCGCGCCCAGCGCCCGGGCCACCTCGGCGGCGACCGGGACACCGCCGCGCGGCAGCCCCAGCACGAGCAGGCCGGGCGCGCCACGCCAGTGCGCGAGATCGGCCGCCAGCACCCGGCCGGCCTCGGCACGGTCGCGGAAGGGAAGCCGCACCGCCATCGCGCCCCCGGTCAGCCCGAAGGCTCGCCCGGCACGAACATGTACCCGGCGTTGCGCACCGTGCGGATGCAGCGCGGCTCGCCGCCGGGCTCGGGTTCCACCTTGCGCCGCAACCGGCCGATGCGGATGTCGATCGAGCGGTCGAAGGGGCCCCACTCGCGGTTGCGCGTCTGCAGCAACAGCTGGTCGCGCGAGAGCACGCGGTTGGGGTTGGCCAGGAAGGTCGTGAGCAGGTCGTACTCCATGGCCGTGATCGTGACCTCGCTCCCGCCCACCTCGAACATGCGGTGCGACTCGAGATCGATCTCGCAGCGGCCGAAGCGCTTGCGCCTGGAGGGCTTCGTCACGATCGCGGGAATGCCGGCCGCCGGTGGCCGGGCCTGCAGGCGGCGCAGCACGCTCTTGAGCCGGGCCAGCAGCTCGCGCACGTCGAACGGCTTGGCGATGTAGTCGTCGGCGCCGATCTCCAGGCCGACGACGCGGTCCACCACATCGGCCGAGGCGGTGACCATGATCAGGCCCAGGTCGTAGTGTTCGCGCAGGTAGCGCGCCAGCACCAGGCCGTCCTCGCCGGGCAGGCGCAGGTCCAGCAGGACGGCATCGGGCAGGTCGCGTTCCAGTTCCTCGCGCATCTGCGGCCCGCTGCCCGCCTCGGCCACGTCGAAGCCGTGGCCCTGGAGATAGTCGCGCAGCATCTCGCGGATCGACGGGTCGTCATCCACCACGAGCAATCGGGTGCGTGCATCCATGGCGCGCAAATTCTGACGCAGCATCCCCGGAAAGGCGAAGCCAACAGGGCCGGCCGTTACACCGCCTTTACACCCTCCAGGGTGCTGCTGGCGCCGGCCCCGGCGTCGAGCAGGTCGCGCAGCAGCGGGCGCAAGGCGGCGGCGTCGATGGGCTTGCGCAGCAGGCGCGTCACCCCGCAGGCGGCCAGTTCTTCGGAACTGATGTCGCCGGCGTTGCCGGTGTACAGCAGCACCGGCAGTCCGGGCCGGTGCTGCCGGGCCAGCCGGGCGAGCGCCAGGCCGGTCATCCCGGGCATGGTCTGGTCGGTCAGCAACAGGGCGAAAGCCTCTTCGCGCGATGCCAGCCGCCGGGCTGCCGGGAACGGCTCCTGCTCCACCACCACCTCCAGGCCCCAGCCGCTCATGAGCTCGTGCATGAACCCGCTGACGATCGGCTCGTCCTCCACCAGCAGCACGCGGCCGTGCAGCACCGGCACGGGGGCGGCGGCGGCGCGCACCGGGGTCGCGGCGGATTCGCGCGCCGCCTGTTGCGCGGCCGGCAGCAGCACCCTGAACGTCGAGCCGAGCCCCGGCGCGGAGTCCGCCTGCACGTGTCCACCATGGTCGTGCACGATGCCGTGCACCATCGCCAGCCCCATGCCGGTGCCGCGACCCACTTCCTTGGTCGTGAAGAACGGCTCGAACATCCGGTCGAGCACCTCGGGCGTCATGCCGCGTCCGTCGTCCGCCACCTCGAACCAGACCCAGTCGCCCCCTTGCAGCGCGGCGCTGCACGACGAGCAGTGGCCGGCCGCCGCAGAGTGCCCGATACGCAGCCGGATGGCGCCATGCTCGCCGATGGCGTCGCGGGCGTTGAGGCACAGGTTCAGCAGCACCTGTTCGAACTGCACCGGGTCCGCGACGACGGGCGGCAGCGCCGCTGCGCCGGGGTCCTGCACGTCGAAGGCCACCGAGATGGACGTGGGCAGGTTGGGCCGCAACAGCTGCAAGGCCTGCTGGGCCAGCTGGGCCGGCGCCAGCAGCCGCCGCTCGCCCCGCCGCGGCCGCGAGAACGCCAGCAATTGCGCGACGTGGTCGCGCGCGCGCTCGGCGGCCAGCCGCGCCTGTTCGAGCTGGCGCCCGAGCACAGGATCCTGCAGCGCCGCCGGCCGCTCCTGCGCCATCGCCACGTAGCCCAGCACGCTGGTCAGGATGTTGTTGAAGTCGTGCGCCAGCCCGCCCGTCAGGTGGCCGATGGCCTCCATCTTCTGGGCCTGGCGAAGCTGCCGTTCCAGCTCGGCGCGACGCTGCTCGGCGGCCTTGCGCTCGGTGATGTCGCGCACCGCATACAGCACGTGCGGCCGGCCACGGTAGGTCATCGGCGTGCCCCGCACCTCGGCTTGCCAGGTCGAGCCGTCCTTGCGCGTGCCGGTGACCTCGAACCGCAACTCCATGCCGGACGCCAGCGCCAGGCCGTGTTCGATGCGGTGCCGCCGGCGCACGTCGTCGTCGGCCTGCGTCAGCACGCGGTCGGCGGCCATCACTTCCTCGCGCGTATAGCCGCTCACCGCGGTGTAGGCGGGGTTCACCTCGACGGCGTGGTAGTCGGCGTCGCGCAGCACCAGCGCGTCGGCCGATGCGTTGAAGATCGCGCGGTACTGCTCTTCGCCGTCGCGCAGTGCCCGCTCGGCGAGCTTGGCCTGGGTGATGTCGCGCCCGATGTACAGCACGTGCGGCCGGCCGCGGTGCTGGATCGGCACGCCGCGCAGCTCCAGCTCGTAGCGGTGGCCGTCGCGGTGCAGCAGCTGGGTTTCCAGCCGGATGGTGGCGCCGGCCAGTGCCTTCTCGTGCTGGGCCCGGATCGTGGCGCTCACCTCGGGCGGGTTCGCCAGCACGCGATCCAGGCCCAGCACCTCGGAACGCGAATTGCCGGTCATGGCCTCGTAGGTGGCATTGACGTCGACGATGGAGAAGTCGGCGGCGCGCAGCACCATGGCGTCGACCGATGCGTTGAAGATGGCGCGGTATTGCTCCTCGCTGTCGCGCAGGTCGCGGTCGGCGCGGCGGCGTTCGGTGATGTCGCGCACCACCGCCAGTGCGTGCGGCCGGCCGCGCTGCACGAACGGCATCACCCGCAGGTCGGCCTCGAAGGTGCTGCCGTCCGGACGCAGGACCGTGGTCTCGATGTGCGTGGTGCGGCCGGCCAGCGCACCGCGGACCTGGTCCAGCCGGGTGCGCACGTAGTCCTCGGGCATGCTGCGCGGGTAGGTGCGGCCGATCAGGTTCTCGCGGCGCGCCCCGTACAGGGCGACGCCGGCCGGATTGACGTCCACCACGCGCAACTGCTCGTCCCATACGAACAGGCCGTCGAGCGAGCCCTCGAACACGGCGCGGTATTGCTCCTCGCGCTGGCGCAGGTCCTCCAGCGCCTGCTTCTGTGCCTGGCCGGCGCGCAGCCGTTCCACTTCGGCGGCGGCGCGCACGGCCAGTATCTTCAGCGTCGCCTGCACGCGCTCCAGTTGCAGCAGCGGGCGGCGCGAGGCCACCGACACGATGCCCAGCGGCGATCCGTCCAGCGCCACCAGCGGGTGGCCCGCATAGCTTTCCAGGCCATGCGTGCGGGCCTCGACGTCGTCGGGGAAGAGCGCCTGCAGGCCGGCCGGGTAGGCACGGAAGCACTGGCCGAGCACCGTCTCGCAGGGGACGCCGGCCACGGAATAGCTGACGCCCTGTGTCACGGCGCCGTCGAAGTACATGGCCAGCATGCGGAGCCGGCAGGGGCTTCCCGGCTCGCAGCGCGCGATGAAGGCGACCTCGACGTGAAGCAGTGTGGCCAGCAGCCGCACCAGCTCATCGAACACGGTGCCGCTGGGAGAGGCCGACACCGCCAGGGCCACCGCCCTCAGCGCCTCGTCGGTGCGCTTGCGCTCGATCTCCGAAGCCACCCGGGCCGCCACGATGCTGAGCATGGCCTGCGCGTGATCGACGTCGCCGCCCGCCACCGGATTCCGGTCCAGCGCGGCCAGCAGGCCGAGCGGCTCACCGTCGCTGTCGACCAGCCGCACGGCGGACAGCGAGTCCAGCCGGTTCGAGGCGAACACGCCGCCCGGGGCCAGCTGCGGCAGCAAGCCCCCGGCGACGAAGTGATGGGCCCGGCCCAGGGTCGCCGCGCCGGGCAGCGCCTGGACCGCGAATTCGAAGCCCCCGACGATGCAGTCGTCGAGCCGGACGGCCAGCGTGCGCAGGGCGCTGCGCCCCTCGTCCGTGAAGACGGCCACCAGCACCATGGCTGCGGGGAGGCCGGCCGCCAGTTCGCGCACCAGGCCGGCAAACAGGTCCGGCCCGCCGGGTTGCGCTGCCACCAGGGCGACGCGTCGCAACGCCTGCACCGGTGCGGCAGCCTGGCCCCCGGATGCGGGCGGGCGCGATGGCGCGTGCCTGCTCATGGGGTCAGTCTAGGACGCGGCATGCGTCCGGGTGCGTGGAATTGCCCCGCGAATACACAGCGGATACAAGCGGGTTGCAAGAAAGCCCCGCGCTGCCGGCGGGCAGGCGGGGCACCGTGGCGAAGCACGATGGGCGCGCAGGCTCAGCGGGTGGCCTGGCCACCGGCGACCTGCGTGGGACCCGCCTGCTGCGGCATCTGCGCGAAGTAGGCGGAGCCGCTGTCTTCGGCATTCAGGGCATGGACCTGGTCGCGCGAACCGACGTACTCGGCCGTGGCCTGCGCGCGGGTTCGGCCGCTCATCAGTTGCTTCGGCTCGTTCGCCTGCATCCTCCACTCCGAGGCGGCAGCGGTCAGCGTATCGCGGTTGCTCATCACCTCCGCCTGCACTTCGGCGCGGCTGCGGGTGCCGGCGAAAGGCGTGGTGTCGACCCCCGCGAACGGGCTCTCGGCAATGGCGCTGCCCGTCATCAGGACCGTGAAGGCGGCGACGGCCGTGCTGCTGGAGGCGATGGCGGAAACGATGCGGCGGTTCATGACGATCTCCTGAGCGAAGCAGATTCGATGGGGGGCAAGGGGACCTTCGCTCGCTTCTTCCGCCTTGCCCCGCGGCATGGGAGGCAGTGTGGAAAGCGCCGGTATTCGCCGCATGTCGGGCGGCCGCTGTTTTGTATCGCGCGCGTATTCGTGCGCCGGTTCCCGATCCGGCAGAATTCCGGCGAAGGCCGCCCGACCGTCCGGCGCGGCTCTCCCCACCCGCACGTAGCGTGAGATCGCCCCTGAACCGGCTACCGGCCCTGCGCGGCGGGATGCTCGCCCTGCTGGCGGCGGTGCTGTTCGGCATCAGCACGCCCCTGGTCCAGCGCGCCGGCGAGTCGGTGGGCCCCTTCGCCACCGCCGCCCTGCTCTATGCAGGCGCCGCGCTGCTCGGATGGCTGCAGCGGCAGCCCGCTGCCCGCGAAGCCAGGCTGCAGCGCGGGGATCTCCAGCGGGTCTCGCTGATGGCGCTGTTCGGCGCCGTGCTCGGCCCGGTGGCCCTGGCCTGGGGGCTGCAGCGCACGAGCGGTGCCGGCGCCTCCCTCATGCTGGCCCTCGAAGCCGTCTTCACCGCGCTGCTGGCGCGGGCCTTCTACGGCGAGGCACTGGATCGGCGCGTCCAAGGCGCCGTGCTGCTGCTGCTCGCCGGCGCCGCCGCCCTGGTGGTCGATCGCGGCGGCAGCGGCGGCGGCACCCAGGTCCTGGGCTTGCTGGCGGTCCTGCTGGCCACCGCCGCCTGGGCGGTGGACAACACCCTGTCGCGTGCACTGGCGGAACGCGATCCTGCACAGGTGGTGCTGGTGAAATCGGCCATCGGGGCCGCGGCCTCGACCACGCTGGCCTTGGCCTGGCGCGAGCCGTTTCCGCCGGTCGCGTCCGCCCTCGCGCTGTTGGTGGTCGGTGCGTCCGGCTACGGCCTCAGCCTGCGGCTGTACCTGCTCGCCCAGCGAGCCTTCGGCGCGGCACGCACCGGCTCGGTGTTCGCCTTCGCGCCCTTCGTCGGCGCCATGCTGGCGATCGGCCTGGGCGAGCGCGGCCTCTCGTGGTTCATGCTGGCCGGCAGCGTGCTGATGCTGGCGGGCGTGGTCTTGCACCTCTCCGAGCGGCACGGCCACCGGCACGGGCATGAAAGGCTGGAACACGAGCATGCCCACCGGCACGACGACGGGCACCACGACCATCGGCACGATCCCATGCCTTCCGGCAGCCACAGCCACTGGCACCGGCACGAACCGATGGAGCACTCGCACCCCCATGTCCCGGATGCGCACCACACCCACAGGCACTGATGCGGGGCCCACCACGCCGATGGGCCGGCAGGTCCGGTCCGGCCGGGCCGCGGACGCCGCCGCGCGAGTGGGT
>NZ_JAKFCM010000081.1:0-59691 GCF_036676645.1 Ramlibacter sp. | reverse complement strand
TCCCCAACGGCAACTCCCCCAGCCGCACCCTGCCGATCCGCACCCGTTTCAGCCCCACCACCTTCAGCCCCACCAGTTCGCACATGCGCCGGATCTGGCGCTTGCGCCCTTCGTTGAGCACGAAGCGCAGCTGCTCGGGGTTCTGCCAGTCGACGCCGGCGGGCTTGAGCGGCCGGCCGTCCAGCGCCAGCCCATGCCGCAGCCGCGCCAATTGCGCCGCCGGGAATGCCGCCTGGACGTCGCGCGCGACCTCGCCGTAGCTCACGCGCACCAGGTACTCCTTGTCGATGGTGGAATCCTCGCCGATCAGCTGGCGCGCCACACGCCCGTCCTGCGTCAGCACCAGCAGTCCGGTCGAATCGATGTCCAGCCGGCCGGCCGGCGCGAGGCCGCGCAACTGCGCCGGCGAAAAGCGGTTGCGCGAAGGATCGCCCGACCAGTGGCTGCGCGGCTGCACCAGCGCCGCCGCCGGCTGGTAGCCGTCCTCGGCCTGGCCGCTGACATAGCCCACCGGCTTGTGCAGCAGGATGGTGACCTGCTGCCGTTGCTGGCCGCGGGCCTTCGGGTCCACCTCGATGTGCGCGGCCGGCGTCACCTGCAGGCCCATCGGCGCGACCTGCCCGTCCACGCGCACCCAGCCGCGCGCGATCCAGTCGTCGGCCTCGCGGCGCGAGCACAGGCCCAGTTCGGCCATGCGCTTGTTCAACCGGGTGGTGCCGGGGCCCGCGGAGTCGGTCATCTGGGCGGCGATTATCGGGCGCTCGCCGCCGCGTCCTGGCCGCTGTTGCGCAGCGCATCCAGGTCCAGGATGCGCACGCCGCCGTACTCGATGCGGATCGCCCGTTGCGCCTGCAACGCGCCCAGGGCCTCGTTGACGCGCTGCCGGGACAGCCCCACCAGGTAGGCCAGTTCCTGCTGAGTGATGCGCAGGACCTCGCCGACGCCCGGGTACAGCACCGGGTTGAACAGGGCGGCCAGGCTGCGCGCCACCCGCACGTCGGGGCTGGCCATGCGGTCGATCTCCAGCGCGGCGATGAACTGCGCCAGCCGCTCGTTGAGCTGGTTCATGACGAAGCGGTTGAAGCCGATCGAATGGTCCAGCAGCCAGTGGAAGGAGTCCACCGGCAGCCCCGCCACCACGCTGTTGCGCAGCGGCTGGATGTTGTAGCGATACGCCTCACGCTTGAGGGCCGTGCCCTCGCCGAACCAGCCGCCCGGCGGCACGCCGGTGAAGGTCATGGTCTGGCCCTGCTCGCTGTCGGTGCTCATCTTGAGCAGCCCCTCGATCACGCCGAACCAGTAGGTCACCGGCCGGCCGACCCGGCAGACGAAATCGCCGGGCCGGGCGTCGCCCACCGTGATCTGGCTGACCGCGCGTTCGTATTCCGGCGCCTGCAGCAGCCGCAGCCAGGGAATGCCGTCGAGCTCGGCGGTGGAGGGCCGGCGGCGGCGCTCGTGAAGTGGGACCAACACGCTCACTCGATCCATCTCCGTGCTGCGCTCATCCGGGAAAACACCCCTTAGGGAAACCCCGAAATTGTCGTCGCAAAGACAAGTCGGCGTCAAAGTCACTTCTAGCATTCGTGCCATTCACCGTCCGGCTTTTCGCCGGCCCAAGGACCTGGATGGACACCACCTTCCCCCGCCTGCTGCTCCAGCACGCCGCGCAGCGCCCGGCCGCGCCGGCGATGCGCGAGAAGGAATACGGCATTTGGCAAACCTTCAGCTGGTCCGACCTGGCCCGGCTGGTCGAGCGGCTTGCCTGCGGCCTGCACGAAGCCGGCCTGCGCCGCGGCGAGCACATGGTGGTGATCGGCGCCAATCGCCCGCGCCTGTACGCCACCATGCTGGCGGCGCAGTCGCTGGGCGCCATTCCGGTGCCGCTGTACCAGGACGCCGTGGCGGCCGAATGCGTTTTCCCGATCACCAACGCCGAAGTGCGCTTCGCGTTCGCCGAGGACCAGGAGCAGGTCGACAAGCTGCTGGAGATCCGGCCCCAATGCCCGCTCCTGAAGGCGATCTGGTACGACGATCCGCGCGGCCTGCGCAACTACAGCGAGCCCGGGCTGGCCTCGCTGGACCAGCTGGCCGAGGCCGGCGAGGCGTTTGCCGCCCGCACGCCCGGCTTCTTCAGGTCCGAAGTCGACAAGTCCACGCCCGACGATGTCGGGTCCATGTTCTTCACCTCCGGCACCACTGGCAACCCCAAGGGCGTGGTGCACACCCACCGCACGCTGCTGGACCGGGCCAGGGCCGGCGCCGACTTCGACAAGCTGACCGGGAAGGAGGAAGTGCTGGCCTACCTTCCGCCGGCCTGGATCGGGCAGAACATCTTCAGCTACGCCCAGTGGCTGGCCTGCGGCTACGTGGTCAACTGCCCCGAGTCGAGCAGCACGGTCATGATCGACCTCAAGGAGATCGGCCCCACCTATTACTTCGCGCCGCCCCGCGTGTTCGAGGGCCTGCTCACCACCGTGATGATCCGCATGGAGGACGCCGGCGCGCTCAAGCGCGGCATGTTCCACGCCTTCATGAAGCTGGCGCGCCGGGTCGGCCCCGCGCTGATGGACCGCCAGCGCGTGGGCCTGGCCGACCGCCTGCTGTACCGCCTGGGCGACGCCATGGTCTATGGGCCGCTGCGCAACAACCTGGGGTTCTCGCGCGTGCGCGTCGCGTACACCGCCGGCGAAGCGATCGGTCCCGACCTGTTCTCCTTCTACCGCTCCATCGGCATCAACCTCAAGCAGCTGTACGGCTCCACCGAGACGGCGGTGTTCGTCTGCCTGCAGCCGGACGACCAGGTCAAGGCCGACACGGTCGGCGTGCCGATCGACGGCGTGGAGATCAAGGTGGCCGACAACGGCGAGATCCTGGTGCGCTCCCCGGGGCTGCTCAAGGGCTACTACAAGAACCCGCAGGCCACCGCCGAGGTGCTCACCCCGGACGGCTGGTACCACACCAGCGACGCCGGCTTCATCGACGCGCAGGGCCACCTGAAGATCATCGACCGCGTCAAGGACGTCGGCCGCATCCACGGCGGCGCCAACGACGGCGCCATGTTCGCGCCCAAGTACGTGGAGAACAAGCTCAAGTTCTTCCCGCACGTCAAGGAAGCGGTGGCCTACGGCGACGGCCGCGAGAAGGTGTGCGTGATGATCAACATCGACTTCGAGGCGGTCGGCAACTGGGCCGAGCGGCGCAACCTGCCCTATGCCGGCTACACCGACCTGGCGCAAAAGCCCGAGGTGTACGAGCTGGTCAGGGAGTGCGTGGAGAAGGTCAATGCCGACCTCGCCGCCGACGAGAAGCTGGCCGGCTCGCAGATCAGCCGCTTCCTGGTGCTGCACAAGGAACTGGACGCCGACGACGGTGAACTGACCCGCACCAACAAGGTCCGCCGCGGCTTCATCGCCGAGAAGTACCAGGTGCTGATCGATGCCCTGTACGGCGGCAAGTCCGAGCAGTACGTGGAGACCCAGGTGAAATTCGAGGACGGCCGCACCGGCAAGGTCAGCGCCACGCTGAAGATCATGGATGCGCGCACCTTCGCCCCCGTCAAGGTGGCGGCATGAACATGATGACCGACGCGGCTTCCGCGCTTGCGCAGGAACAGGAGCAGGAGCAGGCCCCGGCGGTGCCGGCGCGCCGGCTCGGCGAGGTGATCCTGGACGTGAGGAACATCTCGCTGTCGTTCGGCGGCGTGAAGGCCCTGACCGACATCTCATTCGACGTGCGCGAGCACGAGATCCGCGCCATCATCGGCCCCAACGGGGCCGGCAAGAGCTCCATGCTCAACTGCATCAACGGCGTCTACCAGCCGCAGCAGGGCAGCATCACCTTCCGCGGCCAGACCTTCAGCCACATGAAGAGCCGCCAGGTGGCCGAGATGGGCATCGCCCGCACCTTCCAGAACCTGGCCCTGTTCAAGGGCATGAGCGTGCTGGACAACATCATGACCGGCCGCAACCTGCGCATCCGCAGCAACCTGTTCCTGCAGGCGCTGCGCATCGGCCCGGCCGAGCGCGAGGAGATCCGGCACCGCGAGTACGTCGAGCGGATCATCGACTTCCTGGAGATCCAGGCCTTCCGCAAGACGCCGGTCGGCCAGCTCCCCTACGGGCTGCAGAAGCGCGTGGACCTCGGGCGCGCGCTCGCCATGGAGCCCCAGGTGCTGCTGCTCGACGAGCCGATGGCGGGCATGAACCTGGAGGAAAAGCAGGACATGTGCCGCTTCGTGCTGGACGTCAACGACGAGTTCGGCACCACCGTGGTGCTGATCGAGCACGACATGGGCGTGGTGATGGACATCTCCGACCGGGTGGTGGTGCTGGACTACGGCAAGAAGATCGGTGACGGCCGGCCCGACGAAGTGCGCCGCAACCCGGACGTGATCAACGCCTACCTGGGGACTGCGCATTGAAGACCGCTCGGCTCATTGCGGGCTTGGCCCCCGACCGTGTCATTGCGGGCTGGACCCGCAATCCATTTCCCGCCGGCACATCACGCGCAGGGTCGTGCAAGCCCCTCGGGATGGATCCCGGCTTGCGCCGGGATGACATGAGTAGCGGCAAGGACCGCAAGGAACTGTGATGGGATTCTTCCTCGAAACCCTGCTCGGCGGCCTGATGGCCGGCATGCTGTATTCGCTGGTGGCGCTGGGCTTCGTGCTCATCTTCAAGGCCTCCGGCGTCTTCAACTTCGCCCAGGGCGCGATGGTGCTGTTCGGCGCCCTCGCCATGGCGCGCTTCGCCGAATGGATTCCGGGCTGGACCGGCGTCGAGAACAAGGTGGTCGTGAACGTGGCGGCCTTCGTCGTCGCCGGAGCCATCATGTTCGTGGTGGCATGGCTGGTCGAGGCGCTGGTGCTGCGCCACCTGGTCAACCAGGGCGAGGCCACGCTGCTGATGGCGACGCTGGGGATCGCCTACTTCCTCGAAGGCGCAGGCCAGACCCTGTTCGGCAGCAACATCTACTCGATCGACATCGGCATGCCCAAGGACCCGGTGATCGCCTTCGACAAGGTGTTCGAGGGCGGCATCCTGATCAACAAGGAAGACCTGATCGCCGCGCTGATCGCCGCCGCCCTGGTGCTGCTGCTGTCGGTGTTCTTCCAGAAGACCTCCACCGGCCGGGCCCTGCGGGCGGTGGCCGACGATCACCAGGCGGCGCAGTCCATCGGCATCCCGCTGTCGCGCATCTGGGTGATCGTCTGGTGCGTGGCCGGCGTGGTGGCCCTGGTCGCCGGGATGATCTGGGGCAGCAAGCTGGGCGTGCAGTTCTCGCTGGCGACCGTGGCGCTGCGCGCGCTGCCGGTGCTGATCCTCGGCGGGCTCACCTCGGTGCCCGGCGCCATCATCGGCGGCCTGATCATCGGCGTGGGCGAGAAGCTCTCCGAGGTGTACATCGGCCCGATGGTCGGCGGCGGCATCGAGATCTGGTTCGCCTACGTGCTGGCGCTGGGCTTCCTGCTGATCCGCCCGCAGGGCCTGTTCGGCGAAAAGATCATTGATCGCGTATGAAATACGCGATCAATGATCTTTCAGCGAAGACTAACTTTGCGAAGCAAAGTTAAGCGAAGCGTGTCGTAGCCAAAAGATCATCGACCTACAGATTACCCATGCTTTACCGCGAAAACGGCCAGTTCAAGACCAGCTACCGCGCCGACCAGCAGATCTTCCCGATCCAGCAGGACCGGCTGTTCATCCTGCTGCTGCTGGTGGTGGCGTTCGTCGTCGTGCCGGGCCTGGCCAGCGACTACCTGTTCCGCGCCATCCTGATCCCCTTCCTGATCATGTCCCTGGCGGCGCTGGGCGTGAACATCCTGGTGGGCTACTGCGGCCAGATCTCGCTGGGCTCCGGCGCCTTCATGGCGGTGGGGGCCTACGGCGCCTACAACTTCTTCGTGCGCATTCCCGGCCTGCCGCTCATTCCGGCGCTGTTGCTGGGCGGCCTGTGCGCCACCGCGTTCGGCATCCTGTTCGGCCTGCCCAGCCTGCGCGTCAAGGGGCTGTACCTGGCGGTCGCCACGCTGGCCGCGCAGTTCTTCTCCGACTGGATGTTCCTGCGCGTCAAGTGGCTGCTGAACGACTCGCCCTCGGGATCGGTGGGCGTGTCCAACCTGCAGGTGCTCGGCATGCCGATCGACAGCGCCGCCAGCCGCTACTGGTTCTGCCTGGCGATCCTGGTGGTCATGGCCCTGCTGGCCAAGAATCTGGTGCGCAGCGCGATCGGCCGCGAATGGATGGCCATCCGCGACATGGACGTGGCCGCCGCGGTGATCGGCATCCGCCCCATGTACGCCAAGCTCAGCGCCTTCGCGGTCAGCTCGTTCATCGTCGGCGTGGCCGGCGCGCTGTGGGCCTTCGTCTACCTGGGCACCTGGGAGCCGGCCGCCTTCTCGGTGGACCTGTCGTTCCGGCTGCTGTTCATGGTGATCATCGGCGGCCTGGGCTCGATCATGGGCGCGTTCTTCGGCGCCGCCTTCATCGTGGTCCTGCCGATCGTGCTGAACCAGGTGCTGCCGGTGCTCGCAGCGCTGGTCGGCGTGGAGTTCTCGACCACCGCCGTGTCGCATGCCGAGCTGATGATCTTCGGCGCGCTGATCGTGTGGTTCCTGGCGGTGGAGCCGCACGGGCTGGCCCGGCTGTGGTCCACGGGCAAGCAGAAGCTGCGGCTGTGGCCCTTCCCCCATTGATCGCGCCGATGCAAGCAAACCCCGTGCTCGCATTCACCGATGCGCCGGCCACCCTTCCCGGGTTTCACTGACGCTTCCCCGTTCGCTTCACCTCAGAAGGAGACATCCCATGAAGCTTCGTTCCCTCCTCACGGCCGCACTCGTGGCCGGCACCGCGCTGGCTTCGGCCCCCGCGGCGATGGCCCAGGCCAAGGAGCAGTTCTTCCCGCTGCTGTCCTACCGCACCGGCCCCTACGCGCCCAACGGCACGCCCTGGGCCAACGGCAAGCAGGACTACCTGAAGATGATCATGGCCCGCGACGGCGGCATCAACGGCGTCAAGCTCACCTGGGAAGAGTGCGAGACCGGCTACGCCACCGACCGCGGCGTGGAATGCTACGAGCGCCTCAAGAGCCGCCCGGGCGTGACGCTGATCGACCCGCAGTCCACCGGCATCACCTTCGCACTGACCGACAAGGCGCTGCACGACAAGATCCCGCTGCTGACCCTGGGCTACGGGCTGTCGATTTCCGCCGACGGCATGGCGTTCCCCTGGAACTTCGAGCTGATGGGCAGCTACTGGACCGGCGCCGACATCCTGATCCAGCACGTGGGCAAGAAGGAAGGCGGCCTCGACAAGCTCAAGGGCAAGAAGATCGCGCTGGTCTACCACGATTCGCCGTTCGGCAAGGAGCCGATCCCGCTGCTGCAGGAGCGGTCCCGCATGCACGGCTTCGAGCTGAGCCTGCTGCCGGTCACCGCGCCGGGCGTGGAACAGAAGGCCACCTGGCTGCAGGTACGCCAGCAACGCCCGGACTACGTCTTCCTGTGGGGCTGGGGGGTAATGAACTCCACGGCGCTGAAGGAAGCGCAGGCCACCGGCTACCCGCGCGAGAAGATGTACGGCGTATGGTGGGCCGGTGCCGAGCCTGACGTCAAGGACGTGGGCGCGGGCGCCAAGGGCTACAACGCGCTGGCGCTCAACCCCAGCAGCAAGGAGCCCAAGGTGATCCAGGACATCCTGAAGTACGTGCACGACAAGGGCCAGGGCACCGGTCCGCGCGATGAAGTCGGCCACGTGCTGTACACCCGCGGCGTGATCATCCAGATGCTCAGCCACGAAGCGGTCCGCCGCGCGCAGGAGCGTTTCGGCAAGGGCAAGGTCATGACGCCCGAGCAGGTGCGCTGGGGCCTGGAGAACCTGAACCTCGACCAGAAGCGGCTCGATGCCCTGGGCTTCAACGGCGTGATGCGCCCGCTGTCGACCAGTTGCACCGACCACCAGGGCTCCACCTGGGCGCGCATCCACACCTGGGACGGCAGCAAGTGGAACTTCACCAGCGACTGGTACCAGGCCGACGAGCAGATCCTCAAGCCGATGGTCAAGGCCGGGGCCGACAAGTACCTGGCCGACAAGAAGCTGCAGCGGCGCAACCCGTCGGAGTGCCAATCGGCAGGCTGAGCTGAGTTCCAGAACCCTCCCCGTCCCGGGGAGGGCCAGCGGCTCCTGGCGAGCCGCCAATCGAAAGGCCGCTCGCCTTTCGATTGGTGAAGACACCCCATGGACAAACCGAACATCGTATTGAACGTCAACGGCATCGAGGTCATCTACAACCACGTGATCCTGGTGCTCAAGGGCGTCTCGCTGCAGGTGCCCGAGGGCGGCATCGTCGCCCTGCTGGGCGGCAATGGCGCCGGCAAGACCACCACGCTGCGCGCCGTCTCCAACCTGCTCAGGGGCGAGCGCGGCGAAGTGACCAAGGGCTCGATCGAGCTGCGCGGCGAGCGCATCGAGAACCTGTCGCCGGCCGAACTGGTGCGCCGCGGCGTGGTGCAGGTGATGGAGGGCCGGCACTGCTTCGCCCACCTGACCATCGAGGAAAACCTGCTGACCGGCGCCTACACGCGCGCCAGCAAGTCCGAGATCGCGGCCAACCTGGAGAAGGTCTACGCCTACTTCCCGCGCCTGAAGACGCGCCGCACCTCGCAGGCGGCCTACACCTCCGGCGGCGAGCAGCAGATGTGCGCCATCGGCCGCGCGATCATGGCCAGCCCCAGCATGGTGCTGCTGGACGAACCCTCCATGGGCCTGGCACCCCAGATCGTGGAGGAGGTCTTCGAGATCGTGAAGGACCTCAACACCAAGGAGCGCGTGACCTTCCTGCTGGCCGAGCAGAACACCAACATGGCGCTGAAGTACTCCAGCTACGGCTACATCCTGGAGAGCGGCCGCATCGTGATGGATGGCCCGGCGCAGGAACTGGCCAGCAACGAGGACGTCAAGGAGTTCTACCTCGGCATGGGCGGCGGCGAGCGCAAGAGCTTCCGCGACGTCAAGAGCTACAAGCGGCGCAAGCGCTGGCTGGCATGACCCACCCCCGAAGCGCCTGCGGCGCTCCCCCCTCAGGGGGGCGCCACCGGCGGCCCGGCGGAGCCGGTTCCGCGGTGGCACTGGAAGCCGTCCGCAGCGTTGCGCCCCAGCAGATGATCTGCCCGCCCTGGAGAACTGAAAGCAAGGACGATCGATGAGCGAGTTCTTCGACGCGCTGGAAACGCGCGATCCGGCCGAGCGTGAGGCCGCCCTGCTGCGAGCGCTGCCCAGGCAGGTGGCGCATGCCAGGCAGGCCTCGGCCGCCATGGCCGCCATCCTGGATGGCGTGGACCCGGCCGCCGTGACTTCGCGCGAGGCCCTCGCCCGCCTGCCGGTCACGCGCAAGCACGAGTTGCTGGAGCGCCAGCGCGCCCACGTCGGCCGCGACCCGTTCGGCGGCTTTTCCGCGCTGGTGCGCGGGCCGGCCATGCCGCGCGTGTTCTCCTCGCCGGGGCCGATCTACGAACCCGAGGGCGGCACCCGCGACTACTGGCGCACCGGGCGCGCCCTGTTCGCCGCGGGCTTTCGCTCCGGCGACCTGGTGCACAACGCGTTCAGCTACCACATGACGCCGGGCGCCTTCATCATGGAAGCCGGCGCGCATGCGGTGGGCTGCAGCGTGTTCCCGGCCGGCATCGGCCAGACCGAACAGCAACTGCAGGCGATCGCCGAGCTGCGCCCGAACGCCTTCACCGGGACGCCCAGCTTCCTGCGCATCCTGCTGGAAAAGGCGCAGGAGACCGGCGCCGACATCGGCAGCCTGCGCAAGGCGGTGACCGGCGGCGAAGCACTGCCGGCCAGCCTGTGCGACTGGTTCGCGCAACGCGGCGTGGACGTCTACCAGAGCTACGCCACCGCCGACATCGGCCTGATCGCCTACGAAACATCGGCCCGCCAGGGCCTGGTGCTCAGCGAAGACATCCTGGTCGAAATCGTGCGGCCCGGCACCGGCGACCCGGTGACGGCGGGCGAAGTGGGCGAGCTGGTGGTCACCACGCTCAACCCGGCATACCCGCTGGTCCGTTTCGGCACCGGCGATCTCTCGGCGATGCTGCCCGGCACCTGCCCGAGTGGCCGCACCAACGCCCGCATCAAGGGCTGGATGGGCCGCGCCGACCAGACCACCAAGGTGCGCGGCATGTTCGTGCATCCGGGGCAGGTGGCCGACATCACGCGCCGCTTCCCCGAAGTGGTGAAGGCCCGGCTGGTGGTCAGTGGCGAGATGGCCAACGACCAGATGACGCTCAAGGTCGAGGCCGCTTCCTGGCCCCAGGGACTGGACGAACGCATCGCCGAGGCGATCCGCGACATCACCAAGTTGCGCGGCGACGTCGAATGCCTCGAGCCCGGCGCCCTTCCGAACGACGGCAAGGTGATCGAGGACGCCCGCAGCTACCGCTAGCCTGCAGCGCACCGGCCCGGGTTGATGCCCATCAACCGCGCGCCCGCCCATGGGTTTTTCACGAGCTGGCGGTACGTAATTCCCGCGATGGATCGCCCCCGCCCGCTCCCTATCATGGCGCCCACCCGAGACCAGGAGGCTCCATGAAGCTGCTCACCAAGACCCTCGTTCCGATCGCGCTGATGGCGGCTGCCGCCGCCGGCGCCCAGGACTTCCCCGCCAAGCCGATCACCATCGTCGTCCCGTTCGCGCCCGGTCCCACCGACCTGGTGGCCAGGCAGCTCGCCGAGGCCATGCGCAAGCCGCTGGGCAATGCGACCATCGTGATCGAGAACGCCGCCGGCGCCGGCGGCACGATCGGCGCCAACAAGGTCGCCCGGGCCCCGGCCGACGGCTACACGCTGCTCGTCTATCACATCGGCATGGCGACGTCGCCGGCGCTGTACCGCAACCTGCCGTACAAGCCGCTGGACGCCTTCGAATACGTCGGCCTGATCAACGAAGTCCCGATGACGCTGATCGGCCGCCCGACGCTGCCGGCCAACAACTGGGCCGAGCTGACCAAGTGGATGGAGTCCAACAAGGGCAAGATCAACCTCGCCAACGCCGGCCTGGGCGCCGCCTCGCACCTGTGCGGCCTGCTGTTCCAGAGCGCGCTCAAGCTGGACATGACCACGGTGCCGTACAAGGGCACGGGCCCCGCGCTGACCGACCTGATCGGCGGCCAGGTGGACCTGATGTGCGACCAGACCACCAACACGACGGCGCAGATCGAAGGCAAGAAGGTCAAGGCCTTTGCCGTCACCACGGACCAGCGCCTGAAGACGGCCGCCCTGAAGGACCTGCCCACGCTGCAGGAAGTCGGCCTGAAGGACTTCGAAGTGAACATCTTCCACGGCCTGTACGCACCCAAGGGCACGCCGGCGCCGGTGCTCAAGAAACTCAACGACGCCCTGAAGGTCGCGCTGAAGGATCCCGACTTCCTGCGCCGCCAGGGGGAACTGGGCGCGGTGGTCGTCAACGACAACCGGGTCGAGCCGGCCGAGCACAAGAAATTCGTCGCCTCCGAAATCAACAAGTGGACCCCGGTGATCCGCGCCGCCGGCGTCTACGCCGACTGACGCGGGCACCCCGGGCCCTTGCCGCGCAAAGCCGCCTTCGGGCGGCTTTTTTCATGGTGCCGGCAGCCGTCGTGCACTCCGCAGCCGGGCCACGGCGGGCCAACCCGGGCCTGCTGCGCGCAAACGCGACTCACGCAAACCGCGCAGCGATGGCATCATGCGCCTCCCGCGACAGCTTCGAACAAGCAGGAGACAAGCATGACCGCCACCCGCCTTCCACGGCGCCACGTGCTGGCGCTGGCCGCCGCCACCGCCGCGGCCTTCGCTGCGCCCGCCTGGGCGCAGTCCGACTGGCCCAGCAAGCCGGTGCGCATCGTCGTGCCGTTCGCGCCCGGCGGCACCACCGACATCCTGGCGCGTGCCATCTCGGTGGAGCTGGGCAAGGCCTTCAACCAGTCCTTCGTGGTCGACAACAAGCCGGGCGCCGGCGGCAACATCGGCGCCGACCTGGTCGCCAAGGCCGCGCCGGACGGCTACACGATCCTGATGGGAACCGTCGGCACCCAGAGCATCAACAAGTGGCTGTATGCGCGCATGCCGTTCGACCCGCAGAAGGACTTCACGCCGATCACGCTGGTGGCCGCCGTGCCCAACGTGATGGTGGTGCCGGTGGAGAAGGCGCGCGCCAACAACATCAACTCGGTGGCGGATTTCATCCGCTACGCCAAGGCCAACCCCGGCAAGCTGAACATGGCCTCCAGCGGCAACGGCACCTCGATCCACCTGGCCGGCGAGCTGTTCAAGGCGATGACCGGGACCTACATGGTGCACTTCCCCTTCCGCGGCTCCGGCCCGGCGCTGCTGGCGCTGATCGGCGGCGAGATGGACGTCATGTTCGACAACCTGCCCGCCTCCATGCCGCACATCAAGGCCGGCAAGCTCAAGGCGCTGGCCGTCACCAGCGCGCAGCCTTCGGCGGCGCTGCCCGGCGTTCCCACGGTGGAACAGGCCGGCAACCTCAAGGGCTACGAGGCCAGTTCCTGGTTCGGGCTGCTCGGGCCCGCCGGCCTGCCGCCCGAGATCGCCAACCGCATCCAGCAGGAGGTGGCCCGGGCGCTGAGCGCGCCCGAGCTGAAGGAAAAGCTGCTGGCCCAGGGCGCCATTCCCAGCGGCAACACCCCGCAGCAGTTCGCCGCACACATCGATGCCGAACTGAAGAAGTGGCAGCCGGTGGTGAAGGCGTCGGGCGCGAAGGTCGACTGATCCGCCGATCGCCCGCAGCCGCGGGCGCTTCCGTTCGCGCGGAATAACATGCAGCGCGAACACCTGTTGGGCGAGGATCCGGCTTCGCCGGTCCTCGCCCGACTGACTGGAAGGCCACTCGGAAAACGCGCAGCGCTTTCCGAGTGACTCCTACACGCCCCAGACGATTTCCTTGCCGGCTTTCTGGCAGCGCGTGAGCATGTCGATGAACGGCAATGCACGCTGGCGCAGGGACACCTCCGCGAACGTGGGCGGCACCTCGCCCTTGGCCCGGGCCTCCTCGACCAACGCCTGCTGTTCGGCTTCTTCCCTCACGATCGCCGCCTCCAGGGCCTGGATGGCGGCGGGCATCTGCTGCGTTTCGATGATGCCCTTGGGTGCGGGATCCTTGCCGATGATTTCCAGCACCCGGCGGCCGTTGGGCTCGAGCATGATCAGGTCGCCGGCCGCCTTGCTTTTGAACTTGTAGAGCATCAGCTTGTGTAGATGTAGGCGCGGTTGAACGGATACGCCGATTGTGCGCCGCGCAGGGAGCCGGTCTCCGCCTTGCCGTCGGGCCGCGCAGCCAGCACCTGGTGCAGCGATATCCAGCCCTGCTCGAAGCTCATGGCGCAGCCGGCCAGGTACAGCCGATAGGCGCGCAGCACCTTGGCGGCATTGCGCTCGCTGCCCGTGCTCTCCAGCACGCGGCGCGCCTCATCCAGCCGGTCTTCCAGCGCATCCGACCAGGCCCACAGCGTGCGGGCGTAGTGCGGCCGCAGGTTCTCGGTGTCCACCATCTCCAGCCCCGCCAGCGACAGCTCGCGCAGCACGTGGCTGACGTGCAGCAGCTCGCCGCCGGGGAAGATGTACTTCTCGATGAAGTCGCCCATCCCCGCACCCAGTTGCGAAGTGGCCACGCCGCCTGCGGTGATGCCGTGGTTCATCACCAGTCCGCCGGGCCGCAGCAGCCGCAGGACCTTGCCGAAGTAGACCGGCATGTTGGCGCTGCCGACGTGCTCGAACATGCCCACCGATGCGATCTTGTCGTACCCCTGGCTCTCGTCGAGCTCGCGGTAGTCGCGCAGCTCCATGCGCACCCGGCCCCTCAAACCCTTTTCCTCGATCAGCCGGTTGACGTGGGCATGCTGGTTCTTCGACAGCGTGATGCCGGTGGCGTCGACGCCGTAGTGCTCGGCCGCCCACAGCAGCAGGCCGCCCCACCCGGCGCCGATGTCCAGCAGGCGCTCGCCCGGCCGCAGCATCAGCTTGCGGCAGATGTGGTCGATCTTGGATTCCTGCGCCTGCGCCAGCGACATGCCGGCTTCGCGGTAGTACGCGCAGGAATAGACGCGCCTCGGATCCAGCCAGAGCGCATAGAAATCGTCCGAAACGTCGTAGTGGAACTGGATCTTCTCGGCGTCCTTCTGCGGCGAGGAGTGCGCCGCCAGCGACTTGGCGTGCCGCACGACCTGGGTCCACCAGCCGGTGTCGCTGCCCACCGGGCTGCCCGGCAGCAGGTGGGCCGCGGCGGCCATCAGGTCGCGCATGCGGCCCTGCACCTCCACGCGGCCCTCGACGATGTCCTCGGCGAGCTTGCCGATCTGTCCCGCCGCCAGCACCGCCACGCCCGACCAGTCGGACGCCGCCAGGGTGACGCAGGCCTGGGACGGCCCCAGCCGCTTGCCTCCGGGCAGGACCAGCGCGACCGGCACGGGCAGCGACTCGAGTTGCGCTGCGATCTTTCGCTCGAGGGGTTCCATGCGCAATTTCTGCCACTCATCCGCGCGGCGGTCAACTGCTCAGCTGTAGGACGGCTTCGCTTCTTCCAATTGACAGCAATTACTTGAGGTTTAAACTATTTAGACCTTCACTCCTTCGACACGCCCCATGGACATGGAAGCACGGGCGCACAGCGAGCACCCGGAGGCGCTGCGGCTGTGGCTGCGGCTGCTGACCTGCACCCAGCTGGTGGAAAAGCAGCTGCGCACCCGGCTGCGCGAGCGGTTCGACACGACGCTGCCGCGCTTCGACCTGATGGCGCAGCTCGAGCGTGCCCCCGAGGGCCTGAAGATGAACGAGCTGTCGCGCCGCATGATGGTCACCGGCGGCAACGTCACCGGCATCACCGACCAGCTCGTGCAGGAGGGGCTGGTCGACCGGGTCGACGTCGAAGGCGACCGCCGCGCCTACCGCGTGCGGCTCACCGCCAAGGGCCGCAAGCTGTTCAACGAAATGGCGCAGCAGCACGAGGAATGGATCGTGCAGGCCTTCTCGGCCCTCTCCGACCGGGACCTCGCCACCTTGCACCGGCTGCTGGGCAAGGTGAAGGAGCACACGCTCGAGCGTGGCCAGCAGCCGGCCTGAACCCAGGAACACCGATGTCAGCACAGACAGACCGATTTGTCCACGACCGCCTGCCCCCGCGCGAGCAGTGGCCGCAAATGTGCTACGACCTGCCGGAACTGCGCCTGCCCGAGCGCCTGAACCTGGTCGAGGAACTGCTCGACAAGGCCGCCGCGCGGGGTTGGGGCGACCGGCCCATGCTGCGCTCGCCCAAGATCACGCTGAGCTATGCCGATGCACGCGAGCGGGTCGACCGCATCGCCCGCGTGCTGGTGGAGGACCTGGGCCTGGTGCCCGGCAACCGGGTGCTGCTGCGAGGCGGCAACTCGATCGGCATGGCACTGGCCTGGCTGGCGGTGGTCAAGGCGGGCCTGGTGGCCGTGGCCACCATGCCGCTGCTGCGCGCGCGCGAGCTGGGCGAGATCATCGACAAGGCCCAGCCCGCCGTGGCCCTGTGCGACGCCAGGCTGCTGGACGAGATGGAGAAGGCGCGCGAAGGCCGGCCGGTGCTGCGCGAGATCATCCCCTTCAACGCACCCGGCCAACCCGGCACGCTGGCGGTGCGCGCGGCGCAGAAGGATGGCGATTTCCCGGCCTGCCCGACGTCGGGCGACGACATCGCCCTGCTGGCATTCACCTCGGGCACCACCGGCAAGCCCAAGGCTGCCGTGCACTCGCACCGTGACGTGCTGGCCTCCTGCGAGGCCTGGCCGCGCCACGTGCTCAAGGCCACGCCGGACGACATCGTGATGGGCTCTCCGCCACTGGCCTTCACCTTCGGCCTGGGCGGCCTGCTGGTGTTCCCGATGTGGGCCGGCGCCTCGGTCTACTTCCCCGACATCCCGTACACGCCGGAGGCCATGGTCAAGCTGATCGGCGAGGTCGGCGCCACCATCTGCTACACGGCGCCGACCTTCTACCGCCAGATGGCGCCGTTCGCCCGGCAGCACGGCGTGCCCACCCTGCGCCAGTGCGTCAGCGCCGGCGAGGGCCTGCCCGACGCCACCCGCCAGCTGTGGAAGCAGGCCACCGGCATCGAGATGTGCGACGGCATCGGCGCCACCGAGATGTTCCACATCTTCATCTCCTCCGCCGGCGCCGACGTGCGCCCCGGCGCGATCGGCAAGGCGGTGCCGGGCTACCAGGCCAAGGTGGTCGACGACGACGGCAAGGAAGTGCCGCACGGCACGGTGGGCAAGCTGGCCGTGATCGGCCCGACCGGCTGCCGTTACCTGGACGATGCGCGGCAGTCCAACTACGTGCAGGACGGCTGGAATTTCCCCGGCGACGCTTTCGTGCAGGACGCCGACGGCTACTTCTTCTACCAGGCGCGCGCCGACGACATGATCATCACGGCGGGCTACAACGTCGGCGGTCCGGAAGTGGAAGACGCCCTGCTGCGCCACCCGGCCGTGGCCGAGTGCGGCGTGATCGGCAAGCCCGACGAGGACCGCGGCATGATCGTCAAGGCCTTCTGCGTGCTCAAGCCGGGCCACCAGCCCGGGCCGGAGATGGTGCGCATCCTGCAGGACCACGTGAAGGCCACGATCGCGCCCTACAAGTACCCGCGCGAAATCGAGTTCATGGCCAGCCTGCCGCGCACCGAGACCGGCAAGCTGCAGCGCTTCAAGCTGCGGCAGGGGCAGGCCTAGCCGGCCGGACTGCCCGCCGGCGGAGCGGATGGACGGGCCCGGGGCCGAACCGGGCCATCGAGGCCTTCCGGCGCTGGCTTCGACATGCTTACACTCCCTGCGGGAGTACCTCCATGCCCGCGTACGCATTCGAAGCACTGGACGCGCAGGGCGCCACCCGGCGCGGCGTCCTGGAAGCCGATACCGCCAAGGCGGCGCGCGGACAACTGCGCTCGCAGTCGCTGGTCCCGCTGGAGGTACGGCCGGTGGCCGCCGGCGGCACCGGCGGTGCGCTCGGCACGCGCTGGAGCCGGCGGGTGTTCGGCGACACCCAGCTGGCCGTCTGGACCCGGCAGCTGGCCGGGCTCGTGAGCTCGGGGCTGCAACTGGAGCGGGCGCTCACCGCCCTGTCGGACGAGGCGCCCGGCGAGGCCGAGCGCCACCTGGTGGCCGCGCTGCGGGCGGAAGTGAACGCCGGTGCCACGTTCGCATCGGCCCTGGCCCATTTCCCGCGCGAGTTCTCCGACATCTACATCGCGGTGGTCAGCGCCGGCGAGCAGAGCGGGCACCTGGGCATGGTGCTGGAGCGACTGGCCGACGACCTGGAGAACCGGCAGGCGCTGAAGGCCAAGCTGACCGGGGCTGCGCTGTATCCGGCGATCGTGACGGTGGTGGCGCTGGCCATCGTCGTCTTCCTGGTGACCTATGTGGTGCCGCAGGTGGCCAACGTGTTCGCCGGCACGAAGCGCGGGCTGCCGTTCCTGACGGTCGCCATGCTGGGCTTGAGTGCCCTCGTCCGCGAGTGGGGCTGGATCTTCGGTGTCCTGCTGCTGGGCGGGGGGATCGTCCTGCGGACCCTGCTGAAGAACGAGCGTTTCCGCGAGCGATTCGACGCCGGCTGGCTCTCGCTGCCGGTCCTGGGCCGCCTCGCCCGTGGGTACAACAGTGCGCAGTTCGGCAACACGCTCGCGATGCTCACCGCAGCGGGCGTTCCGATCCTGCGGGCGCTGCAGGCTGCCGCCGAAACGCTGAACAACCGGGCCATGCGCGCCGACGCGATGGATGCGCTGGTGCTGGTGCGCGAGGGCGCGCCGCTGGCTTCGGCGCTGGCACAGAAGAAGCGCTTCCCCGGCCTGCTGGCCATGTTCGCACGGCTGGGCGAGCAGACCGGCCAGCTGCCCGTGATGCTGCAGCGCGCGGCCAACCAGCTCGGCAACGAGGTGCAGCGCCGCGCCATGCAGCTGGCCACGGTGCTGGAGCCGCTGCTGATCGTGGGCATGGGGCTGGTCGTCATGCTGATCGTGCTGGCGGTGCTGCTGCCCATCATCCAGCTCAACCAGCTGGTGCGTTGAAGACCATCCGGAGGGGACCTTGAGCGTATTTTCGGACGACCGCCTGGTCGTCGCCATCTCGTCGCGGGCGCTGTTCAACTTCGAGGAGGAGAACCGCATCTTCGAGAGCGGCGACGCCCGGGCCTACATGGCGCTGCAACTCGACCGGCTGGACCAGCCGGCCCGCCCGGGCATCGCCTTCTCGCTGATCCAGAAGCTGCTGGCCTTCAACGACACCACGGCGCAGCGGGTCGAGGTGGTGATCCTTTCGCGCAACGACCCGGTCTCGGGCATGCGCATCTTCCGGTCCGGCAATGCCAACCGCATCAAGCTGGAGCGCGGGGTGTTCACCCAGGGCCGCTCGCCGTTCCGCTACCTGCGGCCGCTGCGCGCGCACCTGTTCCTGTCGGCCAATGCCGACGACGTGCGCGAAGCGCTGGCGGCCGGCTTTCCCGCGGCGCGCGTGCTGACGGACTCCGTCCAGGCCGGCGACAACTACCCGAACGAAGTGCGCATCGCCTTCGACGGCGACGCCGTGCTGTTCTCCGACGAGGCCGAGCGGGTGTTCCAGAGCGAAGGGCTGGACGCGTTCCAGCAGCACGAGTCGAGCAAGGCGCTGCAGCCGCTGCCTGACGGGCCGTTCAAGCCGTTGCTGGCGGCGCTGCACCGGCTGCAGGCGGCCGGCACGCCGGCGATGAAGATCCGCACGGCGCTGGTCACGGCGCGCAGCGCGCCGGCCCACGAGCGCGCCATCCGCACGCTGATGCAGTGGAACATCCACGTCGACGAGGCGATGTTCCTGGGCGGCCTGCCCAAGGGCGAGTTCCTGCGCGAGTTCGAGCCCGACTTCTTCTTCGACGACCAGACCCGGCACGTGTCGCATGCCGCGCAGCACGTGCCCTCCGGTCACGTCGCCGGCGGCATCGCCAACGAAGCGTGAAAAGGCCGGTGCGCCCGGGCGGCGACGGGCGTCAGGCCGGCACCCGGCCGCGCGCTTCCCGGTGCGCGATCCAGACGGTGGAGGCGCAGATCACGGCCCCGCCGGCCAGCGTCCAGCGGCTGGGCAGGTCGGCGAACACGAGCCAGCCGAGCACGGTCGCCCACACGAGGTCGAGGAACTTGACCGACTGCGTCGCCGAGATGTCGGCCACGCTGTAGGAGCGCGCCAGGCAGTAGTGGCCCACGCTGCCGAGGACACCGCAGGCGATGAACAGCAGCCACTGCACGGCGCTGGGCCAGCTCCAGTGCAGCAGCGCCAGGGGCAGGCTGAAGGCCGTGACGGTGATCGCCTGCCAGGCGACGATGACTTCGGGACGCTCGTAGCGGGTCAGCGCCTTGGTGATCAGGAACGACGCGGCGAACACCGGCGACGAAGCCAGCATCACCACCGCATACCAGCCGCCGCTGCCCGTGAGCTGCGGCGCCACCACCGTCAGCACGCCGGCAAATCCCACGAGCGATGCGGCCCAGCGCTCCCAGCGCATCGCCTCCCTGAACAGCAGGACCGCGCCGATCATGATGAAGATCGGCGTGGTGAAGCCGATCGCGGTGGTGTCGGCCAGCGTGATGTGCGGCACGGCGATGAACCACAGGCACAGCCCGGCGGTGTGCACCGCGCCCCGGGTGAACTGCCCGCCGACGTTCCTGGGCCGCCAGGTCGACCAGCCGCCGCGCGCCATCAGCGGCAGCAGTACGCCCAGTGCCGCCAGGTAGCGCAGGAACTGGGTCTGGAAGGGATCCAGCTGCATCGCCAGCTTGCGCATCAGGGTGTTCAGCAGCACGAACAGCAGGCCCGCGCCGGTGGACCACAGCAGCCCGCGCAGGGCGGGCGGCAGGCGCTCGGCGCGACGCTGCGCGAGCCAGGCCCGGCGCACCCAGGGGTGGCGCTGCCAGCTGCCGGCCCTGCCTTCAGCCGGCATGTGTCGTTTCCATCGGCCCCGACTATAGGGGCTTCAGGGCGGGTTCGCGTCGGGCCGGCCCTGGATCAGGCCGGGAGGAGCCGCGCCGGCAGCGCGTTGCGCACCGAAGTGCCCGACACCGCATCCACCCAGACGGAGCGGCCTTCGTAGGCCGGATCGGCCAGCCCCACGTCGTTGATGTTGATGCCGGCGGCCAGCTGCGGCTGGTGCGGCAGCGTCTTGCCCCCGATGCGGTGGGCGCACGCCGAACTCGCGGTGGCCGTAGCCGTGCTCCACCGCGACGACGCCGGGCATCGCGCCGGGCGGGACGAGCACCTTGCACCTCTTCCTGCCGCTCTGAGGTAGGCAGGCGCGGGGGCCCCCGCGCGGCAGTGCTTCAGGCGCGCACTTCGTGGTCCGCCAGCTCGGCGCGCGGGGCCGTGCCTTTGCGCCGGCGGCCGTCCAGCCTTGAAAGTGGCTCCGGATCCCTTATCATTAGCACTCGCTGGAGATGAGTGCTAGCAGATGAGTCGGCACCCCTCTGCGTCAAGTTAATTGGCGCTAACTTTGTTGGCGCTTTTTGATGTCCCAACCAAAGCTTTCCTAGAAGGAGATGCAATGAAACTTCGTCCTCTGCACGACCGCGTGATCGTCAAGCGCCTGGAAAACGAGACCAAGACGGCCTCGGGCATCGTGATCCCCGACAACGCCGCCGAGAAGCCCGACCAGGGCGAGGTGCTGGCCGTCGGCCCGGGCCGCAAGAACGACAAGGGTGAGCTGTCGCCCGTGGGCGTGAAGGTCGGCGACCGCGTGCTGTTCGGCAAGTACAGCGGCCAGACCGTCAAGGTCGAAGGCGACGAGCTGCTGGTCATGAAGGAAGAAGACCTGTTCGCGGTGGTCGAGGCGTCTTCCAAGTGATCTTGGGGACAGATCAGCTCTGCTGCTCTGTCCCCAACTGACTAGGAATCTTCACTAGTCACCCCCTCATTCATTTTTTCGGAGTCATACAAATGGCAGCAAAAGACGTAGTGTTCGGCGGCGACGCCCGCGCCCGCATGGTCGAAGGCGTGAACATCCTGGCCAACGCGGTCAAGGTGACCCTGGGCCCCAAGGGCCGCAACGTGGTGCTCGAGCGCTCCTTCGGCGCGCCCACCGTGACCAAGGACGGCGTGTCCGTGGCCAAGGAAATCGAGCTCAAGGACAAGCTCCAGAACATGGGCGCGCAGATGGTCAAGGAAGTGGCTTCCAAGACCAGCGACAACGCCGGTGACGGCACGACCACCGCCACGGTGCTGGCCCAGGCCATCATCCGCGAAGGCATGAAGTACGTGGCCGCCGGCATGAACCCGATGGACCTCAAGCGCGGCATCGACAAGGCCGTGCTGCAGCTCACCGAGCAGCTGAAGAAGGCCTCCAAGCCGACGACGACGTCCAAGGAAATCGCCCAGGTCGGCTCGATTTCCGCCAACAGCGACGAGTCGATCGGCCAGATCATCGCCGAGGCGATGGACAAGGTCGGCAAGGAAGGCGTGATCACCGTCGAGGACGGCAAATCCCTGCAGAACGAGCTGGATGTCGTGGAAGGCATGCAGTTCGACCGCGGCTACCTGTCGCCCTACTTCATCAACAACCCGGACAAGCAGAGCGCGATCCTCGAGAACCCGTTCGTGCTGCTGTTCGACAAGAAGATCAGCAACATCCGCGACCTGCTGCCCACGCTGGAGCAGGTGGCCAAGGCCTCGCGCCCGCTGCTGATCGTGGCCGAGGAAGTCGAAGGTGAAGCGCTGGCCACCCTGGTGGTCAACACCATCCGCGGCATCCTGAAGGTCGTGGCCGTCAAGGCGCCGGGCTTCGGCGACCGCCGCAAGGCCATGCTGGAAGACATCGCCATCCTGACCGGCGGCAAGGTCATCGCCGAGGAAGTCGGCCTGACGCTGGAGAAGGTCACGCTGGCCGACCTGGGCCAGGCCAAGCGCATCGAGGTGGGCAAGGAAAACACCACCATCATCGACGGCGCCGGCGCCGCGGCCGACATCGAGGCGCGCGTCAAGCAGATCCGCGTCCAGATCGAGGAAGCCACCAGCGACTACGACCGCGAGAAGCTGCAGGAGCGCGTGGCCAAGCTGGCCGGCGGCGTGGCCGTCATCAAGGTCGGGGCCGCCACCGAGGTCGAGATGAAGGAGAAGAAGGCCCGCGTGGAAGACGCACTGCACGCCACCCGCGCTGCCGTGGAAGAAGGCATCGTGGCCGGCGGTGGCGTGGCCCTGCTGCGTGCCAAGCAGGCTGCCGGCGAGATCAAGGGTGAGAACGCCGACCAGGACGCCGGCATCAAGCTGGTGCTCAAGGCGATCGAGTCGCCGCTGCGCGAGATCGTCGCCAACGCCGGCGACGAGCCGAGCGTGGTGGTCAACGCGGTGCTGGGTGGCAAGGGCAACTACGGCTTCAATGCCCAGAACGGCCAGTACGGCGACATGATCGAGATGGGCATCCTGGACCCCACCAAGGTGACCCGCACGGCGCTGCAGAACGCCGCCTCGGTCGCTTCGCTGATGCTCACGACCGAAGCCATGATCGCCGAGGCCCCGAAGGACGAGGCCCCGGCCATGCCTGGCGGCATGGGCGGCATGGGTGGCATGGGCGGGATGGACATGTAATCCCGTTCACCCGCAAATCGCTCCGCGATTTGCGGGTGCTTTCCAGTCAGATGCAAGAGGCCGGAGTGAATCCGGCCTCTTGCATGAAGCGTTCGCGCTGCATGTTATTCCGCGCGAACAGAGAGCAAAACGCCCGCTTGCAGCGGGCGTTTTGCTGTTGGTCTGCGCTCAGACACCCGGCGGGATGCCCAAGGGATCGTCGCGGGGCTGGTCGGGGCCCGCGCCGTACTGGTTGGCCGGGCCGCTGGGCTGCACGGCCCAGTACAGCAGGACGATCCAGCCGATGAACGGGATGAACCACAGCAGCTGCAGCCAGCCCGACTTGCCGATGTCGTGCAGCCGGCGCGCCCCCACCGCCAGGGAAGGCAGCAGCAGCGCCAGGCCAACCACCGCATTGAGCACCTCGCTGACGACCGATGCGGCAATGCTCACCAGCAGGTAGCCCAGCACGAACCACCAGTACTCAGGGCGCCCGGCCCGGCCCTCGAAAGTGGCGTACTTGCGCAGGCAGGTCTTGATCGCTTCGACGAAATCCATTCTTCTTCCCTCCTGCGGGCACCGGCCCGCGGCCGCATCATAGGGGCGGTTCGTGTCAGGACCTCAGCCGTCCCAGCAAGGCAGCCGTGGATGCGTCCAGGCCTGCGGTGTCGCCCGAGGCCAGCCGCGGCGCGATGTCCCTGGCCAGCACCTTGCCCAGCTCGACGCCCCACTGGTCGAAGCTGTTGATGCCCCACAGCGCACCGGCACAGAACACCCGGTGCTCGTACAGCGCGATCAGCGCGCCCAGGCTTTGCGGATCGAGCCGGTCCAGTACCAGCATCGTGCTGGGGCGGTTGCCGGGAAAGTGCCTGTGGCCGCCGGCATCGTCCCTGCCCTGCATCAGCGCCGCCGCCTGCGCCAGCACGTTGGCCAGCAACTGGGGATGGTGATCCGCCAGGCCGTGCGCGGGCGTCTTGACGGCGATGAACTCCACCGGCACCACGTCGGTGCCCTGGTGCAGCATCTGGAAATAGGCGTGCTGGCCATTGGTGCCCGGTTCGCCCCACACCACCGGCGAGGTGCCGAAGGGCAGCACGCGGCCCTGCCGGTCGACACGCTTGCCGTTGCTCTCCATTTCCAGCTGCTGCAGGTAAGCGGGCAGGCGGCCGAGCGAGCTGTGGTACGGAGCCACGCTGCGGCTGGCGAAGCCGTGGAAATCCCGGTACCAGATATCCAGCAGGGCCAGCCGCACCGGCAGGTTGTGCTCCAGCGGCTCGCTGCGGAAATGGCGGTCCATCGCATGCGCGCCGGCCAGCAGCTCGCGGAATCGCTGCGCACCGACGGCGATCGCGATCGGCAGCCCGATCGCCGACCACATCGAATAGCGTCCGCCCACCCAGTCCCGGAAACCGAAGCAGCGGGCGATGCCGAAATCGGCGGCCGCCTTCACGTTGGTGGTGAGGGCAACGAAATTCCGCGCGACGTCGGTGCCGCCGTGCTCCGTGAACCACTGCCGCGCCGAGCGCGCGTTGGTCATGGTTTCCAGCGTGGTGAAGGTCTTGGAGGCGACCAGGAACAGGGTGTGCTGCGCCTGCAGGCTGCGCAGCACGCCGGCCAGCTCGTGGCCGTCGATGTTGGACACGAAATGGAGGCGCTTGCCGGGAGCCAGGAACTCGCCCAGGGCCCGGACGGCCATCTGCGGTCCTAGATCGGAGCCGCCGATGCCGATGTTCACCACGTCGGTGACCTGCGCATCCGCCCGCACGGCCTCCGCGAAGGCCAGCATCGCGTCCAGCGTTTCGTGCACTTGCCCGAGGTCGGCTGCGATCCCTTGCGGCACGGCTTCGTTGCGCGGCGCACGCAGCAGGAAGTGCATGACCTGCCGCCCTTCCGTCGCGTTGACCGGCTCGCCGGCCAGCATCTGGTCGCGCTGCGCCTCCAGGCGGCATTCGCGTGCCAGTTGCAGCAGCAAGCGCTCGCCCTCGGAGTCGAGCAGGTTCTTCGACAGGTCGGCGAAGACGTGCGGCGCCTGCACGCTGAAGGCCTGGACCCGGCCGGCGTCGCTGGCCAGCGCCCGCCGCACGTCGAAGGACCGGCCGGCAGCGTCGAAGTGCTGCTGCAGCGCCTTCCACGCCCCGGTCTCGTCACAGCGCGGCGGCAGCGGCGCGGCCATGCTCAGGCCTCCTTCATCAGCTTCTCGAGCTTGACCGCATCGGCGGCGAAGGCGCGGATGCCCTCGGCCAGCTTCTCGGTGGCCATCGCGTCCTCGTTGAGCGCGTAGCGGAACCCCGCCTCGTCATAGTTGACCGGCTGCAGATCCATCTGGCGGGCCTGCCCGGCATCCAGCGCGCGCTCGACCGGCGCATCGGTGGTCGCCAGCTGGGCCATCAGTTCGGGGCTGATCGTCAGCAGGTCACAACCGGCCAGCGCCAGGATCTGGCCGGTGTTGCGGAAGCTCGCGCCCATCACCTCGGTGCGGATGCCGAAATGCTTGAAGTGCAGCCAGATCTGCCGCACCGACTTGACGCCGGGGTCGTTGGCACCCGCGTTGGCCGCCTCGTCCCACGCAGCGCCGGCGCTCTTCTTGTACCAGTCATAGATGCGGCCGACGAAAGGCGAGATCAGCTGCACCTTGGCCTGGCCGCAGGCCACCGCCTGGCAGAACGAGAACAGCAGGGTGAGGTTGGTGCGGATGCCGCGCTGCTCCAGCCGCTGGGCGGCCTGGATGCCCTCCCAGGTCGAGGCGACCTTGATCAGCACGCGATCGACCGGCACTCCCTCGGCCTGGTAGAGCTCGACGATGCGCTCGGCGCGCGTGAGCGTTGCGTTGGTATCGAAGCTCAGCCGCGCATCGACCTCGGTCGATACCCGGCCCGGAATGAGGGACAGGATCTCGCGGCCGAAGCGCACCAGCAGCCGGTCCATGGTCTCGTCCAGCGGCTTGTGGCGGAACTTGGCCATGGTCTCCTGCAGCAGCGGCGCGTAGTCGGGCTTCTGCACCGCCTTGAGGATCAGCGAGGGGTTGGTCGTCGCGTCCTGGGGATGGAACTGCGCGAGCTGCCGGAAGTCGCCCGTGTCGGCGACCACGGTGGTGAACTGCTTGAGGGCCTGGAGTTGGTTCATGCCGGGAATTATGGGCTCGGGGGTGCCCGTCCATGACCTGGCCGCACCGCTGGCCTGTCGGCGGCCGGGAGCACCGGGGCCGCGGCAAGGCCATTAAAGTAGCCGGTCCACCCTTGTCCTGCCCATGAGCTTCGACCTCGTTCTTTTCGGCGGAACCGGCGACCTGGCCTGGCGCAAGCTGATGCCTGCGCTGTTCCAGGCGTTCCGCCATGGCACCCTGCCGCGCGACGGCCGCATCATCGGCATCGCCCGCGACCACCTCGGCGACGAGGAATTCCGCCGCCTCATCGAGGAACGCTTCGCCCGCGTCGAGCTCGACAAGCGCCCCGGCCCGGACGAGTTCGGCCGCTTCGCCCGGATGCTGCATTACCAGCGGCTGGACCTGTCCCGGCCCGAGGATTACGGCGCCCTGAAAGAGCGGCTGCAGCAGCGCAACGCCGCCACGGTGGTGATGTACCTGGCCACCTCGCCAGCGCTGTTCACGACCGTTTGCGAGCAGCTGGCGGCGGCCGGGCTGAACACGCCGGCCACCCGCATCGTCCTGGAAAAGCCGCTGGGCCACGACCTCGCGTCGAACCGCGCGATCAACGACACCGTGCGCCATGTCTTCCCCGAGCAGCAGATCTTCCGCATCGACCACTACCTGGGCAAGCCGTCGGTGCAGAACCTGTTCGCGCTGCGCTTCGGCAACGCGCTGTTCGAGCCCCTCTGGCGGCGCGAGACCATCGCCAACATCCAGCTGACCATTGCCGAGGATCTGGGGGTGGAGAAGCGCGGCGCCTTCTACGACAGCACCGGCGCGCTGCGCGACATGGTGCAGAACCATGCGTTGCAGCTGGTGTGCGCACTGGCCATGGAGCCGCCGATCAGCTCGGACGCCGACGCGATCCGCGACGAGAAGCTCAAGGTGCTGCGCTCGCTGCGCCCCTGGACCAGCGAGGCCATCGGCCAGCACGCGATCCGCGGGCAGTACGGCTCCGGCAGCGTGCGGGGCGAGCCGGTGCGCGCCTACCGCGACGAGCACGGTGTCGCGCCCGACAGCACGACCGAGACCTTCGTTGCGCTGCGCGCCGAGATCGCCAACTGGCGCTGGGCCGGCGTGCCGTTCTACATCCGCACCGGCAAGCGACTGGCCGCGCGCGACGCGCACATCGTGGTCAACTTCCGGCCGGCCCCGCACGCCATCTTCCGCGCGCCACTGGGCGCGGCCAACCGGCTGGTGATCAACCTGCAGCCGCGCGACGGACTGGAGTTGCACCTGCTGGCGCAAGGCCAGCAGCAGGGGCGGCCGCTGCAGACGCAGCCGCTGGTGCCGGTGCACCTGAACCTGGATTTCGACCAGCGCTTCGGCTCGCAGCGGGTGGGGGCGTACGAGCGGCTGCTGCTGGACGTGATCGATGGACGGCTCAACCTGTTCGTGCGCAGCGACGAGCAGGAAGCCGCCTGGCGCTGGGTCGAGCCGCTGCTGGAGGCGTGGGCCCCCGGGAACGAAGCGGGCCTGCGCACCTACGCCGCCGGCAGTTGGGGGCCCAGCGCGGCCAGCGCCATGATCGCGCGCGACGGGTTCTGCTGGAGCGAGGAGCAGTAACGCGGACGACGCGGGCGGCGGGCGGCGGCGCCGCTGCGTGTCATTGCGGCGAAGGCCGGCCACGCGTGGGAGATGGATTGCGGCTCGAGGCCGCGATAACCTCGGTTTGCGGCCCGGCGCCGCCATGACCTCCCCAGGCGTGCCGCTCAGATCCGCCCTTCCTCCACCGCGTGGCAGGCCACCTTGATCCCGCCGATCGTCAGCAGGGCCGGCCGCTCGGTGCGGCAGCGGTCGTTGGCATGCGGACAGCGCGGGTTGAAGGCGCAGCCCGAGGGCGGGTTCAGCGGGTTGGGCACCTCGCCCTGCACCGGCGTGCGCGCCCGCCCCGTGTCGTGCATCTTCGGAATCGCGTCCAGCAGCATGCGCGTGTACGGGTGCCGCGGCTGGCCGAACAGCTGGTGCTTGCCGGCCAGCTCCACCAGCCGGCCGAGGTACATCACGCCGACCTGGTCGGACACGTGGCGCACCACCGCCAGGTTGTGCGAGATGAACAGGTAGGTCAGGCCCTGCTTGCGCTGCAGGTCCTTCATGATGTTGAGCACCTGCGCCTGCACCGAGACGTCCAGCGCGCTGGTCGGCTCGTCGCACACCAGGAAATCCGGCTCGGTGGCCAGCGCGCGCGCGATCGAGATGCGCTGGCGCTGGCCGCCGGAGAACTGGTGCGGGTACTTCACCATGTCCAGCGGCGACAGGCCCACGCCCTGCAGCAACTGGCCGACCCGCTCCCTCAGTTCCGCGGCACCGCTCAGGATGCCGTGCTCGCGCAGCGGCTCGGCCACGGTGTCCTCCACCTTCCAGCGCGGGTTCAGGCTGGCATAGGGATCCTGGAAGATCATCTGGATGCGCCGGCGCAACTTGCGGCCTTCGCCGGTCTTGAACACCCGGTGCGCCTCGATGCCGTCGAACAGCAGGTCGCCGCGGGTGGGCTCGTACAGGCCCACCAGCAAGCGCGCCACCGTGCTTTTGCCACAGCCGGATTCGCCCACCAGCGCGAGCGTCTGGCCCTTCTGGATGTCGAAGCTGACCCCATCCACGGCATGCAGCAACTGGCGCGGCTTGCGCTCCAGGACCCGGTTGAGCCAGGGCGCAGACACGTCGAAGGTCTTGGCCAGGTCGCGTGCCTGCACCAGCGGTGCGGGGCCGGCCAGGGGCGTTGCCGTGCCGTCCGTTCGCGGCGGCCGCGCGGTTGCCGATTCGGAGGCGACGGCACTCATGCGGCGACCCCGGCGGCAGCGGCGGTGCGCTGCTGCGTGTCGTGCAGCCAGCAGGCCGCGCGAGTGGCCCCGGCCGGCAGCAGGTCGGGCCGCTCGCGCGTGCAGCGATCGAACACGCGCGGGCAGCGCGGGTTGTAGGGGCAGCCCGGCGGGATCGCGTTCAGCCGCGGCATGGAGCCGTCGATCTGGTTGAGCCGCTCGCGGTCGCTCTCCATGTCGGGGATGGACGCCATCAGCCCGGTCGTGTAGGGGTGGGCCGGCGCGTTGATCACCTCGTGCACCGGGCCGATCTCGGCGATGCGGCCGGCATACATCACGGCCACCCGGTCGCAGGTTTCGGCGATCACGCCCATGTCGTGCGTGATCAGCATGACGGCCGCCCCGTGGTCGCGGCAGATGCGCTTGAGCAGCTGGATGATCTGGGCCTGGATCGACACGTCCAGCGCGGTGGTCGGCTCGTCGGCGACGATCAGCTTGGGCTCGGCCGCCAGCGCCAGCGCGATCACCACCCGCTGGCGCATGCCGCCGGAGAACTGGTGCGGAAAGTGGTCGATGCGGTCGGCCGCGCCCGGGATGCCGGTGTCCTCCAGCAGGCCGATGGCACGCCGGCGCGCCTCGGCCCCGTCCACCGGCAGGTGGGCCTGGATGGTCTCCACCAGCTGCCGGCCGATGGTGTACAGCGGGTTCAGCGAAGTGAGCGGGTCCTGGAAGATGGCGCCGATCTTGCGGCCGCGGATGTGCCGCATCTGCTCGGCCCGCAGGTTGTCGATGCGCTGGCCCTCCAGCAGGATCTGGCCGGAGGCGACGCGTCCGGGCGGCTCCAGCAGGCCGATGATGGACGCGCCGGTCAGGCTCTTGCCGGCGCCGGACTCGCCGACCACGCCGAGGACCTCACCCGGCGCAATGGAGAAGGAAATGTCGTCCAGGGCCCGCAGCGTGCCGCGGCGGCCGGGGAACTCGACGACCAGGTTCTTGACTTCGAGCAGGCTCATCGGAATGCGGGGCCCGTTACTGCAATCGAGGGTTGAGCGCGTCGCGCAGCCAGTCGCCCAGCAGGTTCACCGACAACGCAATCAGCACCAGCATGGCCCCCGGGAAGATGGTGATCCACCACTCGCCCGAGAACAGGTAGTCGTTGCCCACCCGGATCAGCGTGCCCAGGGAAGGCGAGGTGGGCGGCACCCCCACGCCCAGGAACGACAGCGTGGCCTCGGTGATGATGGCGGTGGCGACATGGATGGTCGCCAGCACCAGCACCGGGCCGGTGACGTTGGGCAGCACGTGCCGCACCATGATGCGCAGCGGTGCCACGCCGGTCACGCGCGCCGCCTGCACGTATTCCTTGTTGCGCTCCACCAGGGTGGAACCGCGCACCGTGCGCGCGTACTGCACCCAGCCGGTCAGCGTGAGCGCCACGATCAGCACGCCGAAGGCCACGGTGTTGTGCGCGTCCGGGAACATCGCCCGGCCGACGCCGGCGATCAGCAGCGCCACCAGGATGGCCGGAAAGCTCAGCATCACGTCGCACAGGCGCATCAGCAGGCCGTCGATCCAGCCGCCCTTGAAGCCGGCCAGCAGGCCCAGCGCCACCCCGATCAGCATCGAGAAGAACACCGAGGCCAGCCCGACGACGAGGGAGATGCGCGAACCATACATGAGTGCCGAGAGGATGTCGCGGCCCTGGTCGTCGGTGCCCAGCAGGTACTTGCTGCTGCCGTCCGGGTGCCAGGCCGGCGGCAGGCGGGCATCGGACAGCACCAGCGTGGTCAGGTCGAACGGGTCGTGCGGAGCCACCCAGCCGGCGAAGGCCGAGCAGAACGCGCAGATGAAGGCGATGGCCGCCGCCACGATCGCCACGGGCGAGGTGCGGAAGCTGTAGCCGATGTCGCTGTCGAACCAGCGCGCGAGGGTCTGTCCCATGGGATTGCCGATGAACGAACGCCGCGGGGCCGGAGCCGCGCGGCGCTCGTGTGCTAGTGGAGGATTACTTCGAAACGGTGATCCACTTGAAGTCGAGGTAGTTGTCGCCGCGCTGGACCACCTTGACCTTCTTGCTCACGCCCCAGGCCAGCGACTGCTGGTGCAGCGGCAGGTGGCCGACGTCGTTGGCGTGGATGTCGAAGGCCTGCTTGATCATGGCGTTGCGCTTGTTCTTGTCGGTTTCCGACTGCACGGCGCGCGTGAGCTTGTCGAACTCGGGATTGCAGTAGCTGCCCAGGTTGAACTGGCCGGCGCCCTTGTCGTTGGGGCAGGCCATCAGCGCGTTCATGGCGTTGTGCGCGTCGTAGGTGCTGGGCGTCCAGCCGAGCAGGTAGAAGCTGGTGTCGCGGCGCAGGATCTTGGGGAAGTAGGTGCCCTTGGTCTCGGCCTGCAGGTTGATCTTGACGCCGATGCGCGACAGGTTGGCCGCCACCGCCTGGCAGATCCGCGCGTCGTTGACGTAGCGGTCGTTCGGGCAGTTCATCGTCACCTCGAAGCCGTTGGGGTAGCCGGCGTCGGTCAGCAGTTTCTTGGCGGCATCCGCGTCATAGGGCAGGCGCTTGTTCTGCTCCTGGCTGAAGCCGTTGATGCCGGGGCCCACCATCAGGGCCGTGGGCAGCGACACGTTGCGCATCACGGTTCGCTTGATGCCCTCGATGTCGATGGCCTGGTAGAAGGCCTGGCGCACCCGCTTGTCCTTGAAGGGGTTCTTGCCCTTGACGCTGGAGTACAGCAGTTCGTCGCGCTTCTGGTCCATGCCCAGGAAGATGGTGCGCAGCTCGGGCGCCACCAGCGCCTGCGCATTGGGCGAGTTGCGCACGCGGTCGATGTCCTGCACCGGCACCGGCTCCATCACGTCGACTTCGCCGGACAGCAGGGCAGCCACGCGCGTGGCATCGTTGCCGATCGGGGTGAAGATCACCTCCTGCACGTTGCCCTCGATCTTGCCCCAGTAATTGCCGTTGCGAACGAAGGTCGTGCGCACGCCGGGCTGGCGCTCGCGCAGGCGGTACGGACCGGTGCCGTTGGCGCGGAAGGAGGCGGCATTCTCGACGCCCTTGCGGCGGTCGACCGGACGGGTGGCCTGGTTGTCCTCGCACCACTTCTTGCTCATGACGAAGACCTGCGACAGCACGTCCGGCAGGATCGGAAACGGGTCGTTGGTCTCGATCTCGACCGTGTGGCTGTCGACCTTGCGCACCGCCTTCACGTCGTTGGTGTAGCTCTTCATGTCCGAGCCGTCGACCTGGGTGCGCGCCATGGTGAACAGCACATCGTCGGCCGTGAACGGGGTGCCGTCATGGAACTGCACGCCCTTGCGCAGCTCGAAGCGCCACACCGTGGGCGAGGTCTGCTTCCAGGCCGTGGCCAGCGCGGGGGCCAGCGAGAGGTCCTTGTTGCGGCCGACCAGCGGCTCGTAGACGTTGCTGGTCACCGACAGCTGCAGCGACTCGTTGAGCGAGTGCGGGTCCATCGACAGCGCATCGCCTTGGTTGGCGACGCGCACCGTCTGCGCCGACGCCGCACCGGCCAGCACGCACATCAGGGCCGCATGGATCAGGGTTGTCTTCATTTTCATGGGAGAGCTCCTTGGTGAGCGGGTGGGAAACGGGTCAGGCCGGCGGCAGCGGCATGGACTGCTCCACCAGGCTGGCGTGCAGCGCCGAGCCGAGCGGCAGGATGTCGTCGTTGAAATCGTAGCGGCTGTTGTGCAGCATGCAGTTGCCCTCGCCGCCCTGCCCGATGCGCATGTACGCGCCGGGCTTGACCTGCAGCATGAAGGAGAAGTCCTCCGCTCCCATGCTGGGGTCGAGGTCGCGCACCACGTGGTCGGCGCCGACCAGCGACTCGGCGACGTCGGCGGCGAACATGGCCTCGCGCAGGGTGTTGGTGGTGGCGGGATAGATGCGCTCGTAGTTGACCGACGCCGTGGCGCCGAACCCCAGCGCGACGGCACTGCACAGCTCCGTCATGCGCCGCTCGACCAGACCCTGCACTTCCGCCGTGAAGGTGCGCACCGTGCCCACCAGGGTGGCCTTGCCCGGGATCACGCTCATCGCGTGGACGTCGCCGGCCTGCATCGCGCAAAGGCTGATCACGGCGCTGTCCAGCGGCCGCACGTTGCGCGCCACGATGCTCTGGACCGCGGTGATGATGTGGGCGGCCACCAGCACCGGGTCGGTGGCCAGGTAGGCATGGGCGCCGTGCCCGCCCTTGCCGGTGATCTCGATCGTGATCTTGTCGGCCGCCGCCATCATCGGCCCCGGCGTCAGGCCGATCTTGCCGGGCCGCAGGCCGGGCCAGTTGTGCATGCCGTAGACCGCCTCGACCGGGAAACGCTCGAACAGGCCGTCCTCGATCATGGCGCGCGCGCCGGCGAAACCCTCCTCGCCCGGCTGGAAGATCAGCACCGCCGTGCCGTCGAAGTCGCGCGTCTCGGCCAGGTAGCGCGCGGCGCCCACCAGCATGGCGGTGTGCCCGTCGTGGCCGCAGCCGTGCATCATGCCGCTGCGGGTGGACTTCCAGGCGAACTCGTTGTGCTCCGTCATGGTCAGGGCGTCCATGTCCGCGCGCAGGCCGATCATGCGGCCGCTGCCCCGGCCACGGCCGTGGACCAGCCCCACCACGCCGGTCTTGCCGATGCCGGTGTGGATCTCGTCGACACCGCACACCCGCAGGGCTTCCTGCACCCGGGCGGCGGTGTAGACCTCCTCGAAGCCGAGCTCGGGGTGCGCGTGCAGGTCGCGCCGCAACGCCACCAGCTCCGGGTGGAACTGCGCGATGTGCGCGAAGGCGCGGCCGTTGGCCTTCAGGCGCGGTGTGGCGATGGCCGGCGCCAGCATCAGTGCCCCTTGGCGCCGCCCACGCGCAGGCGCGGATCGACGGCGAAATACAGCAGGTCCACCACCAGGTTGATCACCACGAAGATCAGCGCGATCAGGCACAGGTAGGCGGCCATCACCGGGATGTCGGCGAAGGTCACGGCCTGGATGAACAGCAGCCCCATCCCGGGCCACTGGAACACGGTCTCGGTGATGATGGCGAAGGCGATCAGGCCGCCCAGCTGCAGGCCGGTGATGGTCATCACCGGAACCAGCGTGTTCTTCAGCGCGTGGCCGAAATGGATGGCTCGGCTAGGCAGGCCGCGCGCGCGCGCGAACTTGATGTAGTCGGTGCGCAGCACCTCCAGCATCTCGGCCCGCACCAGCCGCATGATCAGGGTCAGCTGGAAGATGGCCAGGGTGATGCCGGGCAGCACGATGTGGTGCCAGCCCTTGGAGGTCAGCAGGCCCGACGACCACCAGCCGATCTGCACCGTTTCGCCGCGGCCGAAGCTGGGAAACCAGCCGAGCGTGACGGAGAACACCAGGATCAGCAGGATGCCGATCAGGAAGGTCGGCAGCGACACGCCCAGCAGCGACACGGTCATGAACGTCTGGCTGAGGAAGGTGCCCCGGCGCAGCGCCGAATAGACGCCCATCGGAATGCCGACCACCAGCGCCAGGAAGGCGGCCACCAGCGACAGTTCCAGCGTCGCCGGAAAGCGCTCGGCGATCAGGCGCGAGACCTTGGCGCCCTGGCGCAGGCTGAGCCCGAACTCCCCTTGCACCGCATTGACCAGGAAGTGCCCGAATTGCACGAAGAAGGGCTGGTCCAGGCCGAGGTCGGCGCGCAATTCGCGGATCTGCTGCGGCGTCGCGTCCTGGCCCAGCAGGAAAACGACCGGGTCGCCGACGTACTGGAACAGCAGGAACGCGATGAAGGCCACGGTGACCATGACGACCACGGCCTGCAGCAGGCGGCGAAGGATGAAGGCGAGCATCGCTAATACGGAAGGCGCAGGGATGCTAGCAGAGCCGCGCACCCGCGCCACGGGTGGAAACGAGCGGGGCGAGGGCCGGTCTGACGACCAGCAGTTCGCGCCTGGGCGTGGTTCCCGGCTTTCGCCAGAGTGGATCTCGGCTTTCGCCGCCGTGGATCCCGGCTTTCGCCGGGATGAGGCTGGACGGCCGGCTTGCGCCGGCCTTTCCAGCCTCAATTCACCTTGACGACACGCCAGTCGAGGCGGTTGTCGGCGCGGTGCACCACCTCCACGGACTTCTTCATCGCCCACGGAATGATCTGGTTGTGCAGCGGGATGTGCGAGACGGTGTCATTGCTCAGCTGCAGTCCTTCGGTCAGCAGCCGGTTGCGCACCGGCAGGTCGGTCTCCACCTTGATCCGGTCGACCACGTAGTCCATGCGCTGGTTGCTGTAGCGCCCCACGTTGTAGTTGCCGTCGCCGCCCGTGCCGACGGTGCGCGTGAGCGACTGCAGGCTGTACAGCGCATCAAAGGTCGGTACGCCCCACCCCAGCATGTAGATGCTGGCCTCGTGGCGCTGGATCATGGGGAAGTAGGTCACCAGCGGCAGCGTGCGCAGCTTGGCCTTGACGCCGATGCGCGACCACATCGCGGTGACCGCCTGGCAGATTTCCTCGTCGTTGATGTAGCGGTTGTTCGGACAGGCGAAATCCACTTCGAAGCCCTGCGGATAGCCGGCCTCGGCCAGCAGCTTCTTCGCGCCTTCGCCGTCGTAAGGCATGCGCTTGTGCACCGCCTCGGTCCAGCCGGCCACCTGCGGCGCGACCAGGGTGCCGGTGGGCTGCGACAGGCCGCGCATGGTGACACGATGCAGGGCATCGCTGTCGATGGCCTGGTACAGCGCGCGCCGCACCCGCTGGTCCTTCAGCGGATTCTTGCCCTTGATGTTGGAGCCCGGCAGCTCATCGCGGTGCTGGTCCATGCCGAAGAAGATGGTGCGGTTCTCGACGCCGTCGATCACCTTCAGGTTCGGGTGCGCCCGCATCCGGGCGAGGTCCTGCGGGCTGGGATCGAGGACGAAGTCGACCTCGCCGGACAACAGGGCCGCGACCCGGGTCGCCTCGGCCTTGATCGGGGTGTAGATGATCTCGGTGACGTTGCTGTCGGTCTTGCCCCAGTAATTGGGGTTCTTCACCAGCACCAGGCGCTGGTCGGGCTGCCATTCCTTGACCATGTACTGGCCGGTGCCCATCGCGTTGCGGTGCGCGAAGGTCTCGTCCTTGGTGCGGATGTCCTTGGGCTCGGCCGACTTGTTCTTCTCGGCCCATGCCTTGCTCATCATGCGCAGTTCGGTGAGCTGGTTGAGCAGCACCGGGTTGGGCCCCTTCATCATGAAGTCGACGGTGTTGTCGTTGACCTTCACCACCTTGTCGATGCCCTGCGTGTAGACCTGATAGTTGGAGGTCCTGGCCATGGCGCGGTGGATGGAGAACACCACATCGTCCGCGGTGAACGGCGTGCCGTCGCTGAACTTCACGCCCTGGCGCAGGTTGAAACGCACCTGCGTGGGCGTGACCTGGCGCCAGGATTCAGCCAGCTGCGGCTCCGGCTTGAAAGTCTGGCTGTTGTAGTACACCAGCGAGTCGTAGATGGCTGCGTGCACGCCGTTGCCCAGCGCGTTGTTCTGCGAATGGATGTCCAGCGTCGGAATGTCGCTGGCACTGCTCCACTTGAAGGGCTTGGCGTGCAGTGCCGGAGCGCCTGCGAGCGCGGCCGCCACCGCGATGCACAGGAATGCGGGCTTGAAATTCATGGGTCCTCTTGAGGGGTTGTCTGGGAACGCGCGACTATGAGGAGCCATCCCCGACTCGTCAAAGGGGTTTCCACCGGCTCTCCGCCCTCTTGGCCCGGACCCGGGCAAAAAAAAAAGCCGCCCGAAGGCGGCTTTTCAAGTTTCTTATTTTCTCAGGCTGGTTGCCCAGCCATCGATTTAGAAGCTGTGACGCAGGCCCAGGTCGAAGCCGCTGGACGAGGCGTTGACAGCCGGGGCGCCGGCGCCAGCCGCGACGGCGGCGGCGGAACCGTTGCTGTTGCGCACGCGAGCGTACGTGGCATACAGGGCCGTCCGCTTGGACAGGTTGTGCACGTAGCCCAGGGCCAGCTTGCGGGCCTTGGGATCCGCACCGCCGAGGCCCAGATCGGTCTCGTACTGCGAGAAGGCCAGGCGGATCTCGCCGGCGCCGACCGGCACCAGACCGCCGATCAGCCAGCCCTTGCCTTCAACGGCACCCACCTCATCCCAGCTGTAGTGACCCATCAGCTTGGCCATGCCGAAATCCCACTGGCCACCGATGTTGTTCTGCTGGATGTCCGCGCCCAGGTTGTCGGTACGGCTCAGGGACAGCGCGACGTTGAACGGACCGGCAGCGTAGCCGACGCGGGCGCCGACACCGGTGCCGTCGTCTTCGTTGGCGACGTTGTCGAGGTTCTCGCCCATGTAGTACTGCAGCTGGCCGTAGAAGCCGCCGAGCTTGGCCGGCAGCAGGTAGCCGATGCTGTTGGAAGCACGGACGGCGGTCGAGCCGGTGATGATGCTGTTCAGGGTCTGGGTGGTGCCCACACCGTTGGTGCCGAACGGATCGAACACGGTCAGGTTGAAGAACTGGGGCGTGTAGTCACGGCCCAGGCGCAGTTCACCCCAGCCGCCGGCCAGGCTGACGGTGGAACGGCGGTTGAACGTCAGGCCTTGCGTACCCGCGCGGACCGGGGCGTTGGCGCCGGTTCCGGGGACGAACGCGCCAACAGCTTGGTTGTTGGTGCTGGTGGCATCGCCGGTGCCGTTGTCGTTGTTGACGCCGGCTTCCAGCCAGAACGAAGCGGACATGCCGCCGCCGAGGTCTTCCGTGCCACGGAAGCCCAGGCGCGAGCTGTTGTAGCCCGAGTCGGTCAGGTGGGTGACGCTGGCGCCACCGCTGTTGGAAATGCGCTGGACCGTCGCGTCAACGATGCCGAACAGCGTGACAGACGACTGAGCCGAAGCGGTGCCGGCGGCAGCCAGCACGGCCAGGGCGATCAGGGACTTTTTCATGCAAGTTTCTCCAAGGTTAAACATAGGGCTCCGGTTCGAAGGGCTCAGCTCATGCAGGCACTCGCGTGCTCCCGCCGGATCCCCGGGCCAACCTCCTTTTGGGAAGTTGGCGCTATTGCACCAGAGCGGCTTTTCTTTCGCAAAGTATTTAGCCCGTGAGCGGACGTTTCGTTGCACCCTGACAACATGGGCTTCCGGACCAGTTGAAAGAACGCAACACAAGCTTGCCGAAGGCCCTGTCGGTGCGTGAAAAGTTCGCAACCCCGCACCCGCCCGACGCGGCCCTAAACTCGCCCGATGGACCGACTCCTGGGCGCTGCCGACAGCGCGCTTCGCACCCTCTTCGCCCACCATCGGGCGGTTCGCCCGTGCCCCACCGTGGCAGGGGATGAGACAGCGCTCACTTTGCCGCAGCGCCGCGAAGCGGCTGCGTTGATGCGGGTGAACCACGTCGGCGAGGTGTGCGCGCAGGCGCTCTACACCGCACAAGCCGCCGCCACCGACAATCCCGCGCTGCGCCAGCACTTCGAGCGCGCCGCGCGAGAGGAGACCGACCATCTGGCGTGGACCCGGTCACGCCTGGACGAACTGGGCTCCCGGCCCTCGCTGCTCAACCCGCTCTGGTACGCCGGCGCATTCGCCCTGGGGCTGGTGGCGGGGCGCCTGGGCGACCCCATCAGCCTGGGCTTCGTGGTCGAAACGGAGCGCCAGGTCGAGGCCCACCTGGCCAGCCATCTGGAGCGTCTGCCGGCGTCGGACCACGCTTCCCGCGCCATCGTCGCCCAGATGAAGGAGGACGAGGCCGGCCACGCCGCGCAAGCGGCCGAAGCAGGCGCGGCGGAGCTGCATCCGCTCGCCAAGGGGCTGATGCGCGCGGCCGCCCGGGTGATGACGACCACCGCGCACTACGTCTGATCAGCCCTCGATCAGCTCGAAGCTGGTGGTGATCGCAGCGGTCTTCGCCAGCATGGCGCTGGCGGAGCAGTACTTTTCGTGGCTCATGGCGATCGCTCTCTCCACGGCAGCTGCGGGCAGGCCCCTGCCGCGCACCTTGAAGTGCATGTGGATGCTCGTGAAGACCTTGGGGTCGGCGTCCGCCCGTTCGGCTTTCAATTCCACGGAGCAACCGCTCACTGCGTGCCGGCCGCGCTTCAGGATGAGGACCACGTCGTAGGCAGTGCAGCCGCCGGTGCCGGCCAGCACGGTTTCCATGGGCCGCGGCGCCAGGTTGCGGCCACCGTTCTCGGGCCTTGCCTCGTCGGGGGCGCCGTCCATCGCCAGCACGTGGCCGCTGCCGGTTTCCGCGATGAATCCCATGCCGGACCGGGTGCCCGTGGCGCCGGTCCATGTGACGATGCATTCCATGGATGTGTTCCTGCCGCGACACGGTCGCGATCGATAGTCGTGCTGACGAGCCGGGTTGCTGCATCGCAGCATGGTCCAGCTATACTCGAGGCCAAGCATAACGAATCGCGTTGTGCGGACGCTTGTCTCCTCCACCTCTCGTTTGGTGGACTTGGCCCCCGGACCGCAAGGCGCCGGGGGCTTTTTTCTCGGCGCCCGTCACGGGCCGGAAACCCGGGACGGCAACGGGGGCCTGGCCGTCCCGCTCCTATGATCAGCTCATGAACATGCCCCTGAAGCCGGCGGATTACCTCAAGAAGATCCTGACGGCGCGTGTCTACGATGTGGCCGTGGAGTCGGCGCTGGAGCCGGCCAAGGCCCTGAGCCGCCGGCTGCACAACAAGGTGCTGCTCAAGCGCGAGGACCAGCAGGCGGTTTTCAGCTTCAAGCTGCGCGGCGCCTACAACAAGATGGTGCAGCTGGCGCCGGAAGAACTGCGGCGCGGCGTGATCTGCGCTTCGGCCGGCAACCACGCGCAAGGCGTCGCCATGGCCGCCCACCGGTTGGGCACGCGCGCAGTGATCGTGATGCCGGTCACCACCCCGCAACTGAAGATCGAAGGCGTCAAGGCGCTGGGCGGCGAAGTCGTGCTGCACGGCGACAGCTACTCGGACGCCTACGGCCACGCCGTCACGCTGTGCGAGCGGGAAGGGCTGACCTTCATCCACCCGTTCGACGACCCCGACGTGATCGCCGGCCAGGGCACCATCGGCATGGAGATCCTGCGCCAGCACCAGGGCCCGCTGCACGCCGTGTTCGTGGCGATCGGCGGCGGCGGCCTGGTCTCCGGCGTGGCCTCGTACATCAAGGCGGTGCGGCCCGAGGTCAAGGTGATCGGCGTGCAGATGGACGATTCGGACGCAATGATGCGGTCGGTGCAGGCCTGCCGGCGCGTGAACCTGGCCGACGTCGGCCTGTTCTCGGACGGCACCGCGGTCAAGCTGGTGGGCGAGGAGACCTTCCGGCTCGCGCGCGAGCTGGTCGACGAGTTCATCACGGTCGATACCGATGCCGTCTGCGCCGCCATCAAGGACGTGTTCGTCGATACCCGCAGCATCGTCGAGCCGGCCGGCGCGATGGCGGTGGCCGCCATCAAGCAGTACGTGGCGCAGAACAAGACCCGCGGCGAGACCTACGCCGCCATCCTGTGCGGCGCCAACATGAACTTCGACCGGCTGCGCTTCGTGGCCGAGCGCGCCGAGGTCGGCGAGGAGCGCGAAGCCCTGCTGGCCGTCACCATGCCGGAGGAGCGCGGCAGCTTCCGGCGCTTCTGCGAGCTGATCGGCGCGCTGCCGGGCGGGCCGCGCAACGTCACCGAGTTCAATTACCGCATCAGCGACGCCGCCTCCGCCCATGTCTTCGTCGGCCTCGCCACCCACGGCAAGGGCGAGTCGGCGCGCATCGCCGCGGCCTTCACCCGCAACGGCTTCCAGGCGCTCGACCTGACGCATGACGAACTGGCGAAGGAGCACCTTCGCCACATGGTCGGCGGCCATTCGGGACTGGCGCACGACGAGCGCCTGCTGCGCTTCGAGTTCCCCGAGCGGCCCGGCGCCCTGCTGCGATTCCTGTCGCACATGCGGCCAAGCTGGAACATCTCGCTGTTCCACTACCGCAACCAGGGCGCCGACTATGGCCACATCCTGGTCGGCCTGCAGGTGCCGCAGGCGGACGACGCCGCGTTCCAGGCCTTCCTGGAGACGCTGGGCTATCCGTACGTGGAGGAAACCGCCAACCCGGCCTACCGCCTGTTCCTGCGCTCCTGAGGGGGCGACCCGCCGCTGCGGACTTCAGCGCGGGACTGGCAGCTCCAGCGTGATCGCCGGCTCCCCCTGCATGGACGGCGCCAGCACGGCACGACGCGGCTGCACCGACTGCAGCACCAGGCCTTCGTCGACCCGCGCGCCGACCCGGTACGGCTTGGCCGGCTTGCCGTCCACCACGATCAGTGCGGCACCGTGCTGCGACTTGTCGGCCACCACGCCGACCAGCTGGAAGCGGCTCGCGGCACTGGGCTGCGGGCCGGCCGCCGGCGCTGCCGCGGCCCCTGCGCTCGAACCCAGCAGGCGCGCGATGGCCGCCGGGTCGGCCGGTGCAGGCTGGCGCAAGCCGGCCGCGGCGACGGGGCCGGAGGCGCCCTGGCCGGAAACCTTGAGCCCCCAGTAGGCCGCACTCGCAGCCGCGGCCGCCCACACGAGCAAGGTCACGCCCTTGACTGTCCGGTTGGCCGCGCCCTTGCTCACCATGCGGCCATTATCATGGCAAGCGATTCGTGACTGGACCTTCGATGACAACGCTGTTCACCGCTTCGCGCCGCCAGCTGCAGCGCGGCTTCACGCTGATCGAGCTGATGGTCGTGCTGGTCATCATCGGCGTGCTGGCGGCGCTGATCGTGCCCAACGTGCTGGATCGCGCCGACGATGCGCGCGTCACCGCGGCGCGCACCGACGTCAACAACCTGATGCAGGCGCTCAAGCTCTATCGCCTCGACAACCAGCGCTACCCCACCGCCGAGCAGGGGCTGCAGGCCCTGGTGGCCCGGCCCTCCGCGGGCCCGGCGCCGGCCAACTGGAAGCCCTATCTCGAGCGCCTGCCCAACGATCCCTGGGGCCGGCCCTACCAGTTCCTCAATCCCGGCATCAAGGGCGAGATCGACGTGATGTCCTACGGCGCCGACGGACAGCCGGGCGGCGAGGGCAAGGATGCGGATATCGGCTCCTGGCAATAAGGCCGGCGACCGTTCCCGGGCCGCCGCGGCGCGCGCCGGCGGCTTCACGCTGATCGAGCTGCTGGTGGTGGTGGCGATCATCGCCGCCGCCACCGCCGGCGTCAGCCTGGCCTTTCGCGACAACTCCGGCGCCCAGCTCGAGCGCGAGGCGCGGCGGCTCTCGGCGCTGTTCGAGTCGGCCCGCGCGCAGTCGCGCAGCAGCGGGCGCCCCGTGGTCTGGCATGCCGTCCAGGGGGGCTTTCGCTTCGAGGGACTGCCCGAAGGCACGCTGCCGGACCACTGGCTGGACAACGCCACCGTGGTGCACGGCGGCACGCGGGTGGTGCTCGGACCCGAACCCATCATCGGCCGCCAGGAGGTGCTGATCGGCTCCACCGCCCTGCCCGGGCGCACCCTGCGCATCGCCACCGACGGCGTCCGCGCGTTCGCGATCCAGGACCCGGGCACACCATGAAGCGGGGACGCTGCGGCGGCTTCACGCTGATCGAGGTGCTGGTGGCGCTCGGCATCGTGGCGATCGCCCTGGTGGCGGGCTTGCAGGCCACTGCAGCGCTCACCTCCAATGCCCAGCGGCAGTCCAGCGTGCTGCTGGCGCAGCTGTGCGCGGAGAACGAGCTGGTGGCGGTGCGCCTGGCGCGCCAGATGCCCGGCATAGGCACGCGCCGCAGCGCCTGCCGGCAGGGCAACGTCGACTTCGAGGTGGCGGTCACGGTGGCGCCGACACCCAACCCGAACTTCCTGCGGGTGGACGCCCAGGTGTTCGAGGCGGCCGCACCGGTGCTGCGCCTGTCCACCGTGGTCGGGAGGTTCTGACGATGCGCGTGCCGGCCGCGGCCCGCGGCTTCACCCTGGTGGAACTGCTGGTGGCCCTGTTTGCGTTGTCGCTGATCGCGGTGCTGAGCTGGCGCGGCCTGGACGGCATGGTGCGCGCCCAGCAGCAGACCGAGGCGCGCGCGGACGACGTGCATTCGCTCCAGGTCGGCCTGGCCCAATGGCGCACCGACCTGGACGCGCTGGTGCAGTTGCCGCAGCTCACGGCGCTGGAATGGAACGGGCGCGTACTGCGCCTGACGCGGCTGTCGGCGACCTCGCAGGCGGAGGGCGTGGTCGTGGTCGGCTGGAGCCGGCGCAGCGAGGCGGGCGCCAGCCGCTGGATGCGCTGGCAATCGCCGCCGCTGACCACCCGCGGGCAGGTCGAGGAAGCCTGGGCGCGTGCCGACGCCTGGGCGCAGGAACAGGCCGGCGGCGACAACGGCAGCGCCGTCGCGCTCACCGGCCTGCAGGACTGGCAGGTCTTCTTCTACCGCGGCAACGCCTGGACCAACCCGCTGTCCAGCGATGCGACGCAGGAACCGCCCGCCGCACCGGCCGGCCGCGCGCCGCCGCCCGGCAACCGCACCGCCCAGTTGCCCGATGGCGTGCGCATCGTCCTGACGCTTGCGCCGGGACAGGCGATCAGCGGCGACCTGGTGGACGACTGGGTCCGGCCCACGGTCGGCGGAGGCAAGTCCTCATGAGCCGCTTCGCCCAGCGTGGCGCGGCCATCCTGACGGCCATGCTCACCGTCACGCTGGTGGCCAGCTTCGCGGCTGCCGCCTTGTGGCAGCAGTGGCGCGCGGTCGAGGTCGAGGCCGCCACGCGCGCGCGGCTGCAGGCGGCCTGGATCCTGACCGGCGCGCTGGACTGGTCGCGGCTGATCCTGCGCGAGGACGCGCGCGCCGGCGGCGCCGACCACCTGGCCGAGCCCTGGTCGGTGCCGCTCAAGGAAGCGCGGCTGTCCACCTTCCTGGCCGCCGACAGCACCGGCGCCGGCGAGGCCCTCACCGATGCGGACAACGTCTTCCTGTCCGGACAGATCACCGACCAGCAGGCGCTGCTCAACGTCAACAACCTGGTCGAAGCCGGCCGCGTCTCCGAGACCGGCTATCGCAGCTTCCAGCGGCTGTTCGAACTGCTGGGGCTGCCGGCGGCCCAGCTCAACCGGCTGGCGGAGAACCTGCGCTTCGCCTCCGACATCAGCACCGACAACCGCTCGGCATCGCAGGCGCCCTTGATGCCGCAGGAGGTCGACCAGCTGGGCTGGCTCGGCCTGCCGCCCGCCACCGTGGACACGCTCAAGCCCTACGTGACGCTGCTGCCCGCGCGCACGCCGGTCAACCTGAACACGGCCGCACCCGAAGTCATCTATGCGGCCGTGGGCAGCATCACCCTGGCCGACGCCCAGGAACTGGTGGCGCGGCGCTCGCAGTCCCCGTTCCGCGGCATCACCGACGTGGCCCGGCTCATGCCCCAGCACGCCAGCAGCTTCACCGAAGGCACCGTGAGCGTGTCGTCCCGCTTCTTCGAAGTGCGCGGCCGCTTGCGCCTGGACGCGCTGGTGGTGGAAGAGCGCTCGCTGGTGCAGCGCGAGGGCCTGGACGTGCGCACGCTGCGGCGCCAACGCGGCGTGCTGGAGCCGCCGTCCGCGCCCGGACTGCCGTTCGCCGCACGCTGAAGGCCCGCAGGGCAACGGCAGAGTTGCTGCCGTCCCTACAATCCCTGCACTCCCATGAGTTCGATCTACGTCCTGCTCCCGGCATCGCCCGTCACGGCGCAGACCGAGCTCGCTTACGTGCTGTCGCCCGATGGCCGCAGCATCGCCCGCCACGGCAGCGCGCAAGTCGCCCTGCTGCCGCCGGCCAGCGGTGCAGGCAGCGAAGTGGTGCTGATCGCACCCGCATCGGCGCTGTCGTGGCACCGCACGGAACTGCCCAAGGGCGCGGGCCCGCGGTCGCCGCGACTGCGCGCGGTGCTCGAAGGCCTGCTGGAAGACCGGCTGCTGGACGAGCCCGAGCACCTGCACTTCGCGCTCGAGCCCTCACCACCCGCCGCAGGCCCCTCCTGGATCGCGGCTTGCGATCGCACCTGGCTGAGGGACGCGCTGCAGCTGTTCGAGTCGGCGCAGCGGCCGGTCACGCGCGTGGTGCCGGAGTTTGCGCCGGAAGGCGAAACGGTGCTGTATGCCGTCGGCGAACCGGAGGCCGCGAGGATCGTCTGCGCCGGCGCCGAGGGCGTGTTCGCGCTGCCGCTGGCCGCCACCTCGCTGGCGCTGCTGCCCTCGCTGCCCGAGACCACGCCCTTCGTGGCCGAGCCTGCCGTGGCAGCGCAGGCCGAGCAGTTGCTGCGGCACACCCCCCAGCTGCAGCAGCCGGCCGAGCGCCTGCTGGCCGCCGCCCGCGGCCGCTGGGACCTGGCGCAGCTGGAGTTCGCCAGTTCCGGGCGGGCCCGCACCTTCAAGAAGCTGTCGGCCGGCTGGGCCGAACTGGCGCGCGCGCCGCAGTGGCGACCGGCGCGCTGGGGCGCGGCGCTGCTGGTGGCGGTGCAGCTGGTGGGCCTGAACGCCTGGGCCTGGAAGGAGCGCTCGGCCCTGGCCGACAAGCGCGAGACCGCGCGCTCGATCCTGACCCAGACGTTCCCGCAGGTGCGTGCGGTGGTCGACGCGCCGGTGCAGATGGATCGCGAAGTGGCCGCCTTGCGCCAGCTCACCGGGGCGCCGTCCGCGCGTGACCTGGAATCGATGCTGGGTGCCGTGGCCGCCGCCGCGCCGGCCGGACGGGTGGCGACCGGGCTGGAATACAACGGCAGCGAACTGCGCGTGCGCGGGCTGGCCGCCAACGAGGCCGAGGCCCAGCCGATCGTGCAGGGCCTGCGCAGCCGCGGCTATGCCGCCACCGTGCAGGGCGAGACGCTGGTGGTGCGGCCGGAGGCGCAGCCATGAAGCTGCCGGCGCAGTGGCGGGCCGCGTGGGAGCCGCTGGCGCCGCGCGAGAAGTTGCTGATCGCCGGCGCAGCCGCGCTGCTGCTGCTGGCCTTGCTGTGGGGACTGGCGGTCGCGCCCGCGCTGTCGGTCGCGCGATCGGCCGCTGCCCAGCACCGCGAGATCGACACGCAGCTGGCCCGCATGCGCGCGCTGCAGCAGCAGGCGCAGGCGCTGCAGGCCCAGCCCAAGCAGGGCTACGAGGAATCGCTGCGGCTGCTGGAGACGTCGGTGCGCGAGCGCCTGGGCACCACGGCGCGCATGACGGTGGCCGGCGACCGCGTGACCCTGACGCTGGCCGGCACGCCGGCCGACGCGCTGGCCGGCTGGCTGTCGCAGGCGCGGGTGAACGCCCGCGCCGTACCGAACGAAGCGCGCCTGACCCGCGCGGCCGCCGGAGGCTGGGAGGGCACGCTGGTGCTGTCCCTGCCGCCGCGCTGAGGAAGGCGGCGGCAGGTGGCGCGCAACCGACTGGCTTCGGCTCCCGCCGCGCCCTGGCGTTGGGCCGGCGCCGGGCTGCTGCTCGGCCTGGCGCTTGCGCTGGTCCTGTTCGCGCCCGCGCGCTGGCTGGCCGCGCGCGTGTCCGCTGCCACCGGCGGGCAGGTGCTGCTGCAGGATGCCCGCGGCACGGTTTGGAACGGCTCGGCCCAGCTGGTGCTGACCGGCGGACCCGGCAGCAGCGACGCGGCCGCCCTGCCTTCGCGCGTGCAATGGCGCCTGCGCCCGGCGCCCGGCGGCGTGCACGCCGTGTTGGCGACCGACTGCTGCACCCCCGAGCCGCTGGCGTTGGACTGGCGTCTCGGCTGGAACAGCCGCTCGCTGCGACTGTCCGACGGGCGTTCGCAGTGGCCCGCCTCGCTGCTGACCGGATTGGGCACGCCCTGGAACACCTTGCAGCTCGAGGGCGAGCTGGCGCTGCGCACCGATTCGCTGCTGCTGCAGTGGGCCCAGGGCCGCCTGTCGGTGGCCGGCCAGGCCGAGCTGACGGCCGAGCGCATGGGCTCTCGCCTGACCACGCTGCGGCCCATGGGCAGCTACCGGCTGGTGCTGTCGGGCGGCGACGTCCCCATGCTGCAGCTCTCCACGCTGGACGGTCCGCTGCGCCTGTCGGGCACGGGGCAGTGGGTGGCCTCGCGGCTGCGCTTCAACGGCGAGGCGAGCGCCGCGCCCGAGCGCGAAGCGGCCCTGGCCAACCTGCTGAACATCATCGGCCGCCGCAGCGGCTCCCGATCCATCATCACCCTAGGCTGACCATCATGAAACTCCAAAGAGCCCTCGCCACCCTGGCCGCCTTCGTGATGCTGGCTGCTGCCGCTGCCGCCGTGCAAGCGCAGAGCGCCCGGGACCCCGTGACGCTGAACTTCGTCAACGCGGAGATCGATGCCGTGGCCCGCACCATGGCGGCGATCACCGGCCGCAACATCGTGGTGGATCCGCGCGTCAAGGGCACGATGTCCCTGTCCACCGAGCGGCCGGTGCCGCCGCAGACGGCCTTCAACCAGTTCGTCTCCACGTTGCGGCTGTCGGGCTACACGGTGGTGGAGTCGGGCGGCCTGCTCAAGGTGGTGCCGGAGGCCGACGCCAAGCTGCAGGGCGGCGCCGTCTCCGTCGGGTCGCCGCCGGGCGGCGCGCAGATCGTGACCCAGATCTTCCGCCTGAACCACGAGACGGCCAACAACCTGGTGCCCATCCTGCGGCCGCTGATCAGCCCGAACAACACGATCAACGTGAACCCAGGCAACAACTCGCTGGTGATCACGGACTACGCCGACAACCTGCAGCGCATCGGCCGCATCATCTCGGCGCTGGACATCCCCAACGCCACCGGCGTCGAGGTCATCGTGCTGCAGCACGCGCTGGCGCCCGACCTGGCCCCGGTGGTGCAGCGGCTGGTCGACAGCGGCGGCGGCCCGGTGCCCGCGGCCGCCCAGGGGCAGGCCGACACGTCCTTCCGTACCGCGGTGATCGCCGAGCCGCGCAGCAACAGCCTGATCGTGCGCGCCGCCAACCCCGCGCGCATGAACCTGGTGCGCACCATCATCGAACGGCTGGACCAGCCGGCCGCCCAGAACCCCACCGGCAACATCTACGTCGTCTACCTGAAGAACGCGGACGCGGTGCGCCTGGCGACCACGCTGCGCGCAGCGATGGCGGGCATGACCAATGGCGCCGCCACCACCACCACGACGGGCCTCGCGACGCCGGCGGGCATGACCACCGCCGCCACCCCGGCGTCGACCGCGGCCGGCGCCGCCAGCCCGGCGACCGCGGCGGCCCAGCCGCTGGCGCAACCGTCCACCGGCGGGCAGATCCAGGCCGACCCGGCCACCAACTCGCTGATCATCACCGCCGCCGAGCCGCAGTACCGCCAGTTGCGCGCGGTGATCGACCGGCTGGACTCGCGCCGCGCGCAGGTCTTCGTGGAGAGCCTGATCGCCGAGGTCAACGCCGACAAGGCGGCCGAATTCGGCATCCAGTGGCAGAACGCCTTCGGCAACCGCGGCGACAAGAACATCGGCGTGCTGGGCACCAACTTCGGCGTCGGCGGCGCCAACATCATCAACCTGCAGCTGGGCGCCGCCACCGGCAACCTCAGCGCGCCGTCGACCGGCATCAACCTGGGCCTGCTGCGCAACATCAACGGCACCTACATCCTGGGGGCGCTGGCGCGCTTCCTGGAATCGAATGCCGACGCCAACATCCTGTCGACGCCGAACCTGCTGACCCTGGACAACGAGGAAGCCCGCATCGTCATCGGCCAGAACGTGCCCTTCGTCACCGGCCAGTTCACCAACACCGGCGCCACCAACGGCGCCGTCAACCCGTTCCAGACCATCGAACGCAAGGACGTCGGCCTGACCCTGCGCGTCAAGCCGCAGATCAGCGAGAACGGCACGGTGAAGCTGCAGATCTTCCAGGAGGTCTCCAGCGTGCAGCCGGCGTCGATCAATTCGCCCACCGGACTGATCACCAACAAGCGCTCGATCGAGTCCAACGTGCTGGTGGACGACGGTGCCATCGTCGTGCTGGGCGGGCTGCTGCAGGACGAGTACGCCGGCAGCCAGGAGAAGGTGCCCGGCCTGGGCGACGTGCCGGTACTCGGCCACCTGTTCCGCAGCGAGGCGCGCTCGCGCAAGAAGACCAACCTGATGGTGTTCCTGCGTCCGGTGGTGGTGCGGGACTCCGCCCAGACCGACGAGTTGTCGCTGGACCGCTATGACCTGATGCGCCTGAAGCAGGAGGCCGGGCAGCCGGTCCCCAGCGCCGTGGTTCCGGTCAATGCCGGGCCGGTGCTGCCGGCGCCCGCTGCGCGGGTGCCGCCGGCCTCCCCCGCCGAACCCGCGGGCATGCTGAATGCCGCTCCGCCCGGAACACCGGTGCCCGCCGCACCCGCCGACGCCCCGGCGCCGCTGCCGCCCGCGCCGGTCGAGCCTGCCCCGACCCGCTGATGCCCGCCCGCTACCCGCTGCCCTACAGCTTCGCCCGCACCCAGCAGCTGCTGCTGGAGGACGACGGCCAGGCCCTCACGCTGTGGCACGGGGCCAGCCCGGCGGCGGGCGCGTGGAGCGAGGTGATGCGCAAGTTCCCGGTGCGTTCGCTCCAGCAGCTGGATCCGACCGCCCTGGCCCAGCGCATCTCCGCCGCCTACGCGCAGGGCGAATCGAGCGCGGCCACGGTGGTCAGCGAAGTGCAGAACGACGCCGACCTCTCGCGCATGATGCAGGAACTCCCGGCGGTCGAGGACCTGCTGGAGACCAGCGACGACGCGCCCATCATCCGCATGCTCAACGCGCTGCTGACCCAGGCGGCGCGCGACGGCGCCAGCGACATCCACATCGAGCCCTACGAGCGCCACTCGTCGGTGCGCTTCAGGGTCGACGGCACGCTGCGCGAAGTGGTGCAGCCCAATCGCGCGCTGCACGCCGCGCTGATCTCGCGCCTGAAGATCATGGCCGACCTGGACATCGCCGAGAAGCGCCTGCCGCAGGACGGCCGCATCTCGCTGCGCATCGGCACCCGCGCGGTGGACGTGCGCGTGTCCACCCTGCCCAGCGCGCACGGCGAGCGCGCCGTGCTGCGCCTGCTGGACAAGAGCGAGAGCAAGCTCAGCCTCGAGTCGGTCGGCATGACCGGCGACACCCTGCAGCGCTTCCTGGGCCTGATCACCCAGCCGCACGGCATCATCCTGGTGACCGGGCCCACCGGCTCGGGCAAGACCACCACCCTCTATGCGGCGCTGTCGCGGCTGGACGCCGCCAGCAGCAACATCATGACGGTGGAGGATCCGATCGAGTACGAGCTGCCCGGCATCGGCCAGACCCAGGTCAATGCCAAGATCGACCTCGATTTCGCCAAGGCGCTGCGGGCGATCCTGCGGCAGGACCCGGACGTGATCATGATCGGCGAGATCCGCGACTACGAGACCGCGCAGATCGCCATCCAGGCCTCGCTCACCGGCCACCTGGTGCTGGCCACCCTGCACACCAACGACGCGCCCAGCGCCGTCACGCGCCTGACCGACATGGGCGTGGAACCGTTCCTGCTCAGTTCGTCGCTGCTGGGCGTGCTGGCGCAGCGGCTGGTGCGCAAGCTGTGCCCGCACTGCCACGGACGCGGCTGCGGCGAGTGCGGGCAGAGCGGCTACCAGGGCCGCACCGGCGTGTTCGAGCTGATGCTGGCCGACGACGCCATCCGGGCCCTGATCCACAACCGGGCTCCGGAATCCCGGATTCGCGAGGCGGCCATGGCCGCCGGCATGACCCAGATGCGGGAGGACGGCGAGCGGCTGGTGCGCGAAGGCATCACCTCGCAGGCCGAAGTGCTGCGCGTCACGCGCGACTGACGGCGCAGCCGCGATTGCATTCGCTGCCACCCCGCCAGGCAGCGCGGAGTTGCGCTCGACCCGGTCGCCGGCGTTCGGGTCGGGCACGCTGGCGCGATCCGCATCAGTGGGAGGCCCGCTTTTCATCAATCCGGCCGGGCGCAGGCCGTATGCTCTGCGCCGATGTCCCGGATCTCGCCTGCCCACGCGCTGCTGGCGCTCGTCGTCGTCGCCGTCTGGGGCACCAACTTCGTCGTGATCCGGGTGGCGCTGGATGCGCTGCCGCCGCTGCTGCTGGCGACGCTGCGCTTCTCCCTGGCACTGGCACCGGCGTTCCTGTTCCTGCCCCGGCCACGGGTCGCGCTGTCGAACCTGGCGGGATACGGGCTGCTGATCGGCGCCGGCCAGTTCGGCCTGCTGTACATCGCGATGAACGGCCAGATCTCGCCCGGACTGGCCTCGCTGGTGGTGCAGACCCAGGTGTTCTTCACCATCGGGCTGGCGATGTGGCTGACCGGCGAGCGCCTGCGCGCCTTCCAGGCCGTGGCCGTGCTGGTGTCCGCCGCCGGGCTGGCGGTGGTTGGCTGGCACACCGATGCCACCACCACCGCCACCGGCTTGCTGCTGGTGCTGGGCGCCGCAGCCACCTGGGCCGGCGGCAACATCCTGACCAAGCGTGCCGGCAGCATCAACATGGTGGCCTACGTGGTCTGGTCGTCCGCCTTTGCCGTGCCGGTGCTGTTCGCGCTGTCGCTCGCGATGGAAGGCTGGGATGCGATCGTGGGCGGGGTGCGCCAGGCGACAGCGGGCGTGTGGGTGGCGGTGGCCTGGCAGTCGTGGGCCAATTCGCTGTTCGGCTATGCCGCCTGGAACTGGCTGCTCTCGCGCTATCCGGCAGCGACCGTCACGCCGCTGGCGCTGCTGATCCCGGTGTTCGGCATGGGCGCCTCCGCCGTCTGGCTGGGCGAGCCGCTGCCGGCCTGGAAACTGGCCGCGGCGGCCCTGGTGATCGGCGGGCTGGCGATCAACCTGTGGTGGCCGCGGGCAGCGGCCGGAACGGCGGTCGAGGCGGAGGCTGCCCGCTGAGGGATCAGCACCGGCCGTCGCTGCCCGGGTGCGGCGCCGGCGACTCGAGCGGGCCGAGGACGTCCGCACTGCGCGGCGGAAAGCCGACCCGGACACTGATGTCGCCGCCGGCCAGGAGGCGCAGGGTCAGTCCGTTGGCCCATACCGCTTGCTGCAGCAGCAACAGGTCCAGCCCGTCGTCCAGGCGCCGGCGCGGCGGGTCCACGCCGGCGCCTGCATCCGGCCTGGCACGCGGGCCGAACGCGCTCAGGACCGGGCCGGCGGCGCGCCTGCCCGGCTCGGTCTTCAACACGAGCCCGCTGCCATGCGTGCGCAGCCAGGCCAGCAGGCATTCGACCACGGTGTAGGCCGACGGCGCATCCATGAAGGCCTCGCAGGGCGCCAGGTCGAGTTCGGCGATCGCACCGCCGCCGAGCGGGTCGAGCGCGAGGTCGGCCAGCACCGCCAGCACCACTTCGCGCAAATCGATGCGCTCACGGAACTGCCTCACGCGGCCGCCCGCCAGCCGGGTGATCTGCTGGGCGCGCCGGCTGGCTTGCCGCAGGCGGTCGGACGCTTGCAGCAGCGCCTCCACCTCGCGCGGCGGGAGCCCGTCCGTGGATTCGAGATGTTCCTGCACGGCGCGCAGCAGGCCGGCCTGTTCATCCGCCAGCACGGACACGAGCAGGGGCCAGCGATCGGCCATGCCCCACGGCCCGCCCGGGGGCGGCGCCCCGGCATCGGCCCACCGGCGACGGGGGACTGCACGTACCTGCTCCATGGATGCCTCCCGCTGCGACTGGACCTTCCGGGAACTTCGCAGGATCCGCCGGCCGGGAGAGTAGGCGAGCACAGCCGCCGGCCGTAGGCCTTCTTCAATGCCCTGCTCCGGTCCGGTTGGGCGCGCGCGGTGCCCGCCTGCCACACCCCGCCCCGGAAAGCCCGGCGCCGGCCGGAATACCCCGAATTCCCGGAATGCCCGTGCTTGGGGAGAGGCCTCTTAGAAGATGAATCTTTGACGAATCTTAAAATCCAGCCCCGAGGAAACCCGTATATGCCCACTCCCGATCTCTGCACCGAGGAAGAAGTGCATCGCCTGGTCCACGGCTTCTATGCCAAGGTCCGGCTGGACCCCGATCTCGGGCCCGTGTTCGACGCCCACATCCGTGACTGGGACCCGCACCTGTCCAAGATGGTGGACTTCTGGTCCTCGGCGCTGCGCGGTACCGCGCGGTTCCGCGGAACGCCCATGCCCAAGCACGTGGCGCTGCCCGGCCTGAGCGAAGCCCTGTTCCAGCGCTGGCTGGCGCTGTTCGGCGCCACCACCGCCGCGCTGGGCAACCCGGCCATGAAGGAGCGGGCCGACGTGCTCGCGCACCGGATCGCCGACAGCCTGTGGTACGGCTGGCGGATCAGCCGCGGCATGGACGTCGCCGAGGGGCTGGTGTGATGGACAGCGCCGTCATCAGCCTGCTCGGGGCCTTCCTGCTGTCCATCATCGGACTGTTCGTCTTCATCTGGTCGCTGCGCAAGGGCCTGCTGGTGGAGAACCCGACGGCCGCGTCGGTGATCTTCGCGCGCGGCGAAGTCGGCCGGGTGGACGACCCGGCGCTGCGCGAAGAAGGCCAGCGCGAGTTGCAGCAAGCGGCGCACCCCGAGCCGCTGCCGCACACCGATCCCACCGACCTGCAGGCGCGGGTGGTGGCGGACCAGTCGACCGCCTTCCCGGTGTTCATGTTCGCGGCCTTCGCCTGCTTCTGGCTGCTGCTGGGCTCGATGGCGGGCCTGACGGCTTCCATCAAGCTGCACGCGCCCGACTGGTTGGTGCAGCAGCCCTGGCTCACCTTCGGCCGCGTCCGCACGGTGCACCTGCAGGGGGTGCTGTACGGCTGGATCACCAACGCCGCGCTCGGCATGATCCTGTGGCTGCTGCCGCGGCTGCTGCGCACCCACCTGCACGGGGCCGTCTGGACGCTGCTGGGCGGCGCCCTGATCAATACCGGCATCGCCGCCGGCATCGGCGCCATCGCGGCCGGCTGGAGCGACGGCATGGAGTACCTGGAGATCCCCTGGCAGGTCGGCCTGTTCATCGTGGCCGGCTTCGCGATGATCATCCTGCCGGTGCTCTACACCGTGGTGAACCGCAAGACCGAGCACCTGTACGTGAGCGCCTGGTACATGGTGGCGGGGCTGCTGTGGATCACGCTGCTGTACCTGGTGGCCAAGCTGCCCGGCGTGCACACCGGCGTGCAGCAGGCCACCATGAACTGGTGGTTCGGCCACAACGTGCTGGGCCTGTGGTTCACGCCGGTCAGCGTCGGCGCGATCTACTACTTCCTGCCCAAGATCATCGGCCGGCCGGTGCGCTCGTACAACCTGTCGATCCTGGGCTTCTGGACGCTGGCCTTCTTCTACGGCCAGGTCGGCGGCCACCACCTGATCGGCGGGCCGGTGCCCGGCTGGCTGATCACGCTGTCGATCGTGCAGAGCCTGATGATGGTGATCCCGGTGATCGCCTTCACCATCAACATGGGGCTGACGCTGCAGGGGCGCATGCACCTGGCGCGCTGGTCGCCGACGCTGCGCTTCATGATGTTCGGCGGGCTGATGTACATGGCCTCCTCGCTGCAAGGCTCGATGGAGGCGCTGCGCAGCGTCAACGCCGTCGCCCACTTCACCCACTACACCGTCGGCCACGCGCACCTGGGTGCGTACGGCTTCGTCAGCATGGTGCTGTTCGGCGCCATCTATTTCATGATGCCGCGCGTGCTGAACTGGGAGTGGCCGTTCCCGAAGCTGATCACGGTGCACTTCTGGCTGTCGGCCGTGGGCATCGGCATCTACTTCACCTCGCTGACGATCGGCGGCTGGCTGCAGGGCCTGGCGATGCTGGACCCGGCGCGCGCCTTCATGGAGTCGGTCACCCTGACCATCCCCTACCTGCAGTGGCGTTCGGTCGGCGGCGGCCTGCTGGTGCTGGCGCACCTGGTGTTCGTCGGCCACTTCATGGCCATGGCGCTGCGTTTCGGCCCGATGCGCACCGGTGCCGCGCTGTTCGGCGCCCGCCACCACATGGAACCCGCGTATGGAAAATGAAATCAAGCTGGCCGCCGGTGCGATGGTGGCGCTGGGCGTCGCCACCGCCGCACTGGTGGTGCTGCCCTACGTGCAGGCGCGCGACATCGCTCCGCCGCCCAAGCTCAAGCCCTATACCGATGCCCAGCTGCGCGGCCGCGCGGTCTACATCGCCAACGGCTGCGTGTACTGCCACAGCCAGCAGCCGCGCGACCGCGGCCTCGGGCCGGACCTGCAGCGCGGCTGGGGGCGCGCTGCCGTGCCGGGCGACTACTACTACGACAAGCCGCACCTGCTGGGCAGCATGCGCACCGGCCCCGACCTGTTCAACATCGGCGCGCGCCAGCCGAGCAAGGACTGGCACCTGGGCCACCTGTACCAGCCGCGCGCCTACGTGAAGGAATCGATCATGCCGGCCTATCCCTACCTCTTCCGCATCAAGGACGCGGAAGAGGCCAAGCGCGAAGGCGACCAGCCGGTCCTGCTGCCGCCCGGCTACGGGCCGCAGGTCGGCCAGGTGGTGGTGCCCACGCCCGAGGCGCTGGACCTGGTGAAGTACATGCAGGGCCTGGACCACACCTACCCGGTGCTGCCCGCCCCGGCGGCAGCCGCCGCGCGCTGATCGAAGGAGGCATTGCATGGCGACCCAAGCCCCCCCGCCCACTCCGGCGCAGCTGCGCGAGGAGGCGGAACCGACCGAACGCACCCAGCCGATTCCGCTGATCGTGGCCGGCGTCACGCTGGCCATGGTGCTGGCCGGCGTCGGCTACATCCTGTTGTCCGAGCCCTTCGGCGCACCGGCGCTGGGCGACCAGCGCACGGTGGCCGACCTCGCCGGCCCGCCCGCCGGCGTGGCCATCGACGGCAAGCAGGTCTACACGGCCAACTGCGTGGCCTGCCACCAGGCCACCGGCGCCGGCCTGCCGAACGTGTTCCCGCCGCTGGACGGCTCCGAATGGGTCACCGGCGAGCCGCGCGTGCTGGCCAACATCCTGCTGCACGGCGTCACCGGCGAGTTGACGGTCAAGGGCGCCACCTACCAGGGCGCGATGCCGGCGTTTGCGCAGCTGGGCGACGCGGAGCTGGCCGCGGTGGCGAGCTACGTGCGTTCGAGCTGGTCGAACAAGGCCGAGCCGCTGGACGCCGCGCTGATCGCCGGCGAGCGCAAGGCGTCCACCCGCGACAAACCGTTCGAGGGCGAGGCCGGTCTGAAGGCGCTGGCCGGCGGCAGCAACTGAGCGAAGGCGGCGCGATGCGGCTTGCGCACATGACCGACTATGCGGTGCGCCTGCTGATCTACGTGGCGCAGCACCCCGAGCGGCGCTGCCACATTGCCGAGGTCGCGAATGCCTACCGGATTTCCGAGACCCACCTGATGAAGATCACCCACCAGCTCGCGCTGGCGGGCTGGCTCGAGACCGCGCGCGGCAAGGGCGGCGGCATCCGGCTGGCGCGCCCGCCGGAGCAGATCCGCCTGGGCGACGTGGTGCGCACCATGGAGCCGGACTTCTTCATCGTGGAATGCTTCTCCACGGGGAATACCTGTTCGCTCACGGGCAGCTGCGAACTGACCGGCATCATGGACGGCGCGCTGCACCGGTTCATGGACCACCTGGATTCGCACACCCTGGCCGACGTGCTGCCACCGGCGCCAGGGGCGCCGCGGCGCGTCCACGTCCACAGGCCGGCCAAGGCCGAGGTGCGCTGATGCTGCGCACCGCCGTCGCCTGTGCCGTGCTGGCGCTGGGCGCCTGGTTCGGCGCCGGCTGGCTTACGCACGACTTCCAGGTGTGGACCGCCGAAGGCGCGCGACGGCTGGAGGTGGTGCAGCAGCCCGTTCCCGTGCCCGCCGTTCCGGTCGAAGGGCCGCAGGTCGCGCAGCGCGACCTGCGCCAGCTGCTGGCCGACAGCGGCCACGTCACCATCGTCGAATTCGTCTACACCCACTGCGAGAGCCTGTGCCTGGTGCTGGGCAACACCTTCCAGCAGATGCAGGCGGTGCTGCAGGCCGAGCCCGGCGATGCCGGCGTGCGCCTGCTGTCCGTGACCTTCGATCCGGAGCGCGATTCGGTGCAGCGGCTGGACTGGTATGCGACGAAGCTGATGAAGGCCGATCCGGCGCTGTGGCGCTTCGTGCGCGTGCCGGATGCGGTCGACACACGGCAGCTGCTGGAGCGCTTCCAGCTGGTGGTGGTGCCGGACGGCCGCGGCGACTTCCAGCACAACGCCGCGCTGCTGGTGGTCGATGCGCAGGGCCGGCTGGTGCGCATCTTCGACCTGGCCGAGCAGCAGATGGCGCTGGACTATGCGCGTCACCTGGCGGCGGGCGGGCAGCTGTGAGGAATCGTCCGATGGCACTGCTGCGCGGCAGGGCACCCGCCTTGGCTGCCGGCCTGCTGGTGGTGCTCGCGCTGCCGCCGCTGCGACCGTTGCTGGAGGGCAGCATGGCACTGCACATGCTGCTGCAGTTTCCGCTGGTCGCGCTGGCCGGATTCGTGCTGGCGGGGGCGCTGCAGCCGGGGGTGCGCGAGCGGCTGCAGCGCTGGAACGCCTACGGCCTCACCGGCCTGCTGGCGGCCGCCTTGTTGCTGGCCTTGCTGATGATCCCGCGCCTGCTGGACCTGGCTTTGGTGGACACGCGGATCGAAGCGGCCAAGTGGATCGCCCTGCTCGCCACCGGTGCCGCGCTGCGGCTCTCATGGACCAAGTCGGGGCTGCTCGGCCAGTTCTTCTTCCTCGGGAACGTCCTGCCCATGACGGCAATGGCGGGGCAGCTGTTCATCGACTCGCCCCTGCGCGTGTGCAACGCCTACCTGCTGGACGACCAGGTCCGCGTCGGGCAGGGATTGATCGCGGGCTGTGCCATCGTGGCCGTCGCCTGGCTGGTCCACGCCACGCGCAAACTGATGCACCCGGCCGCGGCACAGCCCGTGGCTGAAAAGGGCTGACGCCTTCGCGTCAGTACCCGGACCACCAGATGACGAGCAGGAGCGCCGCCCCTGCGATGCCGGCGGCCAATGGCTCCGACTCCAGCAGCAGTGGCGTGAAACGCGCCCAGAACCGGTTCATGGCGTGCAATCGGGAGAAAGTCCTCACGCATTGTGCGCGCCGCTTCGTTGCGTGACCAGCGCCACCCCGCGCCCAGCGTGGTGAGCGAAAGCAAGACGGGTTAGCAAGCCGGCGCCGCGCGCCTGCGGGCCACGCCCATCGTCCGCGCACTTCCACCTAAACACATCAGCGGCCACGGCGGCCGCGCATGAGTTGCACTGCTGGGTTGTGCAGTTCGGGCTCGCGCGACGAATCGATGATGGAGATCAAACACCCGGTCCGACGGCGGTGTGCCACGACCCCACCGCAATCGCCGAATTGATTAGCCTGATTCGTGCCGCCGGCGTGGATCCGGATTTCCTCCGGCGCCAGGGCGTTGCCTTCCACCTTTTCATGGAGATGCATTCATGGCTGCCGTCGAACTCGAAAACATTGCCGCCACCCTGGGCAAGTTCGCCTTCCCGCGGAAATTCGCCGTCGAGATCTGCGCCGAATGCAACCTCGCCTGCTCGATGTGCCACCACCCCTCGATGAAGCGGCCGAAGGGCACCATGCCTTTTCCGCTGTGGCAGAAGTGTGCCGACGAGATCGCAGCCGTCTCGCCGCGGACCGAATGCTGGTTCTCCTTCTGCGGCGAGCCCCTGCTGGAGCCCGAGCTGCTGCTGAGATGCCTGGCCTATGGCCGATCGGTGGGCCTGAAGTCCCTGAACATCAACACCAACGGCATGCTGCTCACGCCCGACCTCGACGATGCGATCCTCGGTTCGGGCGCGCACCTCGTCGTCTTCGGCGTCGATGGTTTCTCCAAGGCCTCGTTCGAGAAGTACCGCGTGAAGGCCAACCGAGACGTGGTCTATGCCAACGTCGAACGCCTGCTGTCGCGGCGCGACGAAATCGGCTCGAAGCTGGCGATCCAGGTGCAGTTCATCACCATGGAAGACAACGCCCACGAGGTCGACGACTACAAGGCCCACTGGCTGGCGCGCAACGCCGTCGTGAAGGTGCGCCGCCAGCTCAGCTGGGGCGGCCAGTTCGAGACCGGCCTGGGCATCTCGAACGACGAGCGCATCCCCTGCCCATGGGCCGTGACCATGATGCACGTGTTCTGGGACGGCCGGGTGCCGCGCTGCCCCGGCGACACCGAGGGCGAAGAAGGCGCCGGCAATGCCTGGCACGACAGCCTGGCGAACCTGTGGGCGAAGCTGGGACGGTACCGCGAACTGCACCTGGAGCGCAGGTTCGACGAGCTTCCGGAGCGCTGCCACAAGTGCACCGACTGGATGACCGGCGCCGCGGAACGCGTGCGGCCCGAAGCCGACGCTGTCCCGGTCGAACCCACCTGGCAACGGCTGAATGCGGTGGCGGCCAAATGAGGACGCTCTATCTGTGCGGCGTGGGCAATGGGGAAGGCATCCGCCTGGCGCTGCAGGTCAACCGCGCCACCGAGCGCTGGCGTCGCATCGTGCTGCTCGACGACGACGCCGACAAGCACGGCAGCACCCGCCTGGGTTTGCCGGTGGCCGGCTCCTTCGACCTGCTGCGCCAGGCCGACCCGGCACTCGACGAAGTGGTGAACCTGGTCACCCGCACCACCGCCGGCCGTGCCCGCGCACGCGAGCGCATCGCCGCTTTTCGCATTCCCTTCGCTTCGCTGGTGCACCCGGGCGTCGACCTGCTCGGCGCCCAGCTGGCCGGTGAAGTCAGCATCTACGAGCACGCCACCATCGGCGCCGCCGCTTCGGTGGACCGGTCGAGCGTGGTGCTGGTGGGCGCCGTGGTGGGCCATGGATCCCAGGTGGGCCGGGGCTGCGTGGTGGCGCCCAATGCGGTGATCAACGCGCGCGTGGTCCTGGAAGACCGGGTGTATGTGGGCTCGAACGCCAGCATCCTGCCGGACTTGCGCATCGGCGCCGGGGCCACCATTGCCGCCAACACACTGGTTGTCTGCGACGTGCCCGCCGGCGCCACCGCGCTGGGCGTGCCGGCCACGCTGGTGCAGGCGTCCGGCACCGGCACGATGGCCGCGGCGGCCGACGAGCCCCGAGCCGCCGCGATCGCGGCAAGTACCGGTTCACCCGTGAATGGCGGGACGCTCGCATCCGGCATCGCCGACGCCATGCGCGAAGTGCTGTCGCTCGCCGAGGTTCCCCACGGCAGCAACTTCTTCGACCTTGGAGGCACCTCGCTCAAGGCCATCCAGTTGAGCCGGCAACTCGGTGAACGCTGCGGGATCGCGGCCAATGCACTGGACGTGTTCCGCTTCCCTACGGTCGCTGCGTTGGCCGCCCACTACGGCGGCTCGTCGGCGAGCGACGGTCTGAGCCAGGCGCGGCAGCGGGCGGCGATGCGGCGCGGGCGCTGACGCGGGGC
>NZ_JAKFCM010000080.1:0-2219 GCF_036676645.1 Ramlibacter sp. | reverse complement strand
CGCGAGATGAGCGACTTCAGCCTGGCGCTGGCCGACGCCATGGCCACCTCGCTCGACGTGCTGAGCTTCTACACCGAACGCTACGCGCAGGAACACTACCTGCGCACCGCCACCGAGCGCCTCTCGGTGCGCGAGATGGCGCGTCTGATCGGCTACCGGCTCGCGTCCGGCGTGGCCGCCAGCACCCACCTGGCGTTCAAGCTGCTGGAGGCGCCGGGCGCCGCGCCGCCCGAGCCGATCCAGATTCCGGTGGGCACGCGGGTGCAGAGCGTGCCCGGCCAGGACGAGACGGCGCAGAGTTTCGAGACCGTGGCCGAGGTTCCCGCACGGGTGCAGTGGAACGCCATGCCGGTGCAGACCCGGGTGCCCTGGCGGCCCCAGTCGGGCGACACCGAGCTGTGGCTCGACGGCCTGGCCACGCAGCTGCAGCCGGGTGATGCGATCCTCATCGTGGGCAGCGACCGCATCAGCGACCCCGGCGGCGAACACTGGGACGTGCGCGTGCTCAGCGCGGTGCTGCCCGACAACGCCAACGCCCGCACCCGCGTGGTGTGGCAGCACCCCCTGGGCAGCGCGTTCCCGCCCATGAGCCCGGCCGGCGTGGGCGTGGAGGTGCACGCGTTTCGCCAGCGCACGGCGCTCTTCGGCCACAACGCGCCCGACCCCAACCTGCTCAGCGGTCGCGGCTCCAACCTGGCGCAGAAGATCGACAAGAGCACGCCCTCGAACTGGACATGGAAGCAGTTCCACATCAACGAGACCACGGTGGACCTGGAGAGCGCCAACCCCAAGATCACCGCCGGCACCTGGTTCGCGCTGGTGTCCAACGAGGCCGGCCTGGGCAGCGCCGATCTGCCGGGCTACACCGAGCTCTACCGCGCCCAGAGCGTGAGCCAGCTCAGCCGCAACGACTTCGGCGTCTCGGGCAAGACCACCCGCATCACGCCCGACACCACCGAAAACCTGAGCGCGGCCCGCTTCGGCCTGCGCAACACCCTGGTGCTCGCGCAGAGCGAGCGCCTGGCCACGGTGGACACGCCGCTGTTCCACCCGGTGCAGGGCGACGCGCTTACCCTGGGCCAGCGCGTGGAAGGCCTGCTGCCCGGCCAGGCGCTGGCGGTCTCGGGCACCCGGCAGCGCATCGCCATCGCCGCGGGCGCCAAGGGCCTGTCGCTGCAGCTCACGCAGGGCGGCAGCGTGGCGCTGACCGAGGGCGACGAACTCTTCATGACCGCGCCGGCCAGCCGCCTGCTGTTCTTCACGGCCATCACGCTCGGCGCCGAGGCCTTCACCGCGCTGCTCGGCCAAGCGTCGGCCCGGCTGCGGCTCGCCCTGATGGACCGCGACGGCCGCAGCGGCACGCTGGTGGCCAAAGGCCACGAGCTGCGGCTGGCGCCAGCGCGCAAGGACGACCCGCTGGTGCGCGAGATCGCCCACATCGCCGACACCGAGCAGGCCGTGCTGCTGGCGCGCGACCACACGCAACTCAAGCTCGACGCCGCGCTGCGCCACGTCTACGAACGCGCCAGCGTCCGGGTCAACGGCAACGTGGCGCCCGCCACGCACGGCGAAACGGTCGAGGCGCTGCTGGGCAACGGCGACGCGGGCAGCGCGGGCCAGCGCTTCGTGCTGAACCAGGCGCCGCTGACCTACGTGAGCGCCCCCACGCCCAGCGGCGGCGCGTCCACGCTGGAGCTGCGCGTGGCCGACGTGTTGTGGACCGAGGCGCCCACGCTCTACCAGGCCAGCCCCGCCGCCCGCGTCTACCAGACGCGCCAGGACGACGACGGCCTGACCACGGTGGAGTTTGGCGACGGCGTGGAAGGCGCGCGCCTGCCCAGCGGGCAGAGCAATGTGCGCGCGCGCTACCGCAAGGGCCTGGGCGTGGCCGGCAACGTGGCCGCGGGCCAGCTCACCACGCTGCTGTCGCGCCCGCTCGGCGTCAGCGAGGTGGTGAACCCCGAGCCCGCCACCGGCGGCGAAGACGGCGAGCTGCTGGAGCGCGCGCGCGAAAACGCCCCGCTGACCGTGCTGACGCTGGAGCGCGCGGTCTCGATCACCGACTACGCCAGCTTCGCGCGCGCCTTCGCCGGCATCGACAAGGCCCACGCGCTGTGGATTCCCGCCGGCCCCGCGCGCGGCGTGTTCCTCACCATCGCCGGGGTGGACGGCGCCGTGGTGCCGCCGTCGGGCGCCACCTTCGCCAGCCTGGGCGCGGC
>NZ_JAKFCM010000079.1:0-3470 GCF_036676645.1 Ramlibacter sp. | reverse complement strand
AGCGGCTCTTAAGGCAAAAGCGGTGAAGTTTCCACCGTAAGACCGCATTGAGATTTCGCGGCAGCTCCGTTCCGCCAAATACCTGAAATCCCCTCCGGGCTGCGTCTCGTGCGACCGCGTCATCGAGGTGAAACATCCCTACATTCGCGGCAAGATCGTCGCGACCCTGCCCAAGGCCACGCTGGACGATGTCCGGCGCGCCTTGCGCATGGCGCGCGACTACCGTTCCACGCTGACCCGCCACGACCGCTATCGCATCCTGACGAAAGCCGGCGAGCCGGTCGCCCATCGCCGCGACGAGATTGGATTGCACGCCTGATCACGCTGGAATCGGGCCAGTGCCTAAAGGACACGCAGCATGAAGTCGGCCGCGCCTCCGATGTGATGCTGTTCGCGGCGAACCAGGCCCTGGTGAAGAGTTTTTTCAACACCAGGACTATTCGCTGCCCTGCTAAGCCGCAGTCGCCGCTTATCCCTTTCGTTACCCCTTCCGGCAGTCCCTTCTTTAGGTCCGATCTTTTAGCCCCTGCTTGCTTTATTGCTTTTATTGGCTTATTACTTCATTGACTTCATTGATCCAGGAGACAAACACCATGCTCATCGGAATTCCCAGGGAAATCAAGAACCACGAATACCGCGTCGGCCTGACACCGTCGTCCGTGCGTGAGCTGGCGGCGGCCGGCCACCGCGTGATCGTGGAGCACAACGCTGGCTCCGGCATCGGTGCCAGCGACGCCGAGTACGAAAAAGCCGGCGCCGGCATTGTCCAGGGGGCTGATGAAGTATTTGCGAGCGCCGACATGGTGGTGAAGGTCAAGGAGCCGCAGACCGCGGAGCGCGCGCAGCTGCGGCCGGGCCAGTTGCTGTTCACTTACCTGCACCTGGCGCCCGACCCGCAGCAATGCAAGGAACTGGTCGACAGCGGCGCGGTCTGCATCGCCTACGAAACCGTGACCCAGGCCGGGGGCGGCCTGCCCTTGCTGGCGCCGATGTCCGAAGTCGCCGGCCGCATGTCGGTGCAGGCGGCCGCGCACAGCCTGGAGCGGGCCCATGGCGGCCGCGGCATATTGCTGGGAGGCGTACCCGGCGTGGCGCCGGCCAAAATCGTCATCCTCGGCGCGGGCGTTGTCGGCTCCAACGCAGCACAGATCGCCGTGGGCACCGGTGCCCAGGTGGTGGTGATAGACCGCAGCCTCGATGCGCTGCGCCGTATGGACCGCCTGCTGGGCGCGCGCGTGATCACGCTGTTCTCGAACCGGGACAACATCGAGGAGCAGGTGCTGTCGGCCGACGCAGTGATCGGCGGCGTGCTGATTCCCGGCGCGGCCGCACCCAAGCTCGTGTCGCGCGAGCTGCTGTCGCGCATGAAACCGGGCTCGGTGGTGGTGGATGTGGCGATCGACCAGGGCGGCTGCTTCGAAACCTCGCGCGCCACCACCCACGCCGACCCCACCTACGTGGTGGACGGCGTCGTGCATTACTGCGTAGCCAACATGCCGGGCGGCGTGCCGCGCACCTCCACCTACGCGCTGAACAACGCCACCCTGCCCTTTGTGCTGGCCCTGGCGAACAAAGGGTGGCGGCAGGCGCTGAAGGACGACGCGCACCTGCGCAACGGCCTCAACGTCGCTGACGGCAAGGTCACCTGCCTGGAGGTGGCCAATGACCTGCGCTACGTCTACCATGCCCCGCAGACCCTGCTGGCAGCCTGAACGATGGAGCAACGCCCCTACTGGCTATGGCAGGCGCTCGCTACCGACGATGGCGACCCGGCCCCGGCGCTGGTGAGCGACACGCGCGCCCAGCTGTGCATCATCGGCGGCGGCTTCACCGGCCTGTGGACCGCCATCCTCGCCAAGCAGGCCAGGCCCGACCTCGATGTGCTCGTGCTCGAAGCCGATGTCTGCGGCGGCGGCGCCAGCGGACGCAATGGCGGCTGCGCGCTGACCTGGTCGACGAAGTTCTTCACCCTGCAGCGGCTGTTCGGTGACGCCGAAGCCGTGCGCCTGGTGCGCGCTTCCGAGCAGGCGCTGCTGGACATCGAGGCGTTTTGCGCCGAACACAGCATCGATTGCGAATGGCGGCGCCACGGCACGCTGTTCACCGCCACATCGCAAGCGCAGCTCGGGGCGTCCGATGCGGTGGTGGCCGCGCTTGAAGCGCACGGCATCAATTCCTGGCAGAAGATGCCCCCGCACGAGCTGCAGCGCCGCGCCGGATCCCGCGCCCACCTGGAGGGCTGGTACTCGCCCGTGGCCGCCAGCGTACAGCCCGGCAAGCTGGTGCGCGGGCTGCGCAGGGTGGCGCTGGGCCTGGGCGTGCAGCTGCATGAAGGAACGCCGATGCGGGGCCTGGAAGAGGGCTCGCCCCCGGTCGTTCGGACGCCGCACGGCAAGGTCACGGCCGACCGCGTGGTGATTGCGATCAATGCCTGGATGGCCAGCAGCTTCCGCGAGTTCGAGCGCAGCATTGCCATTGTGTCGAGCGACATGGTGATCACCGAGCCGGCTGCGGCCGCGCTGGCTGCCTCGGGACTGGACGGCGGCATCTCGGTGCTCGACTCGCGCATCTTTGTGCACTACTACCGCAGCACGCCGGACGGCCGGCTGATGTTTGGCAAGGGCGGCAACACCTTTGCCTATGGCGGACGCATGCTGCCGGTGTTCAACCAGCCTTCGCCCTACCGCGAGGAACTGGCCGGACGCCTGCGGGGCTTCATCCCGGAACTGGCCGGCACGCCGATTGCCGCCAGCTGGAACGGCGCCTCCGACCGTTCGGTCACCGGCCTGCCCTTCTTCGGCTGCCTGCGCGGCCGCCCCGACGTGTTCTACGGCTTCGGCTACTCGGGCAACGGCGTCGGCCCCAGCCGCATGGGCGGCGAGCTGCTGTCCTCGCTGGCGCTGGGACTGGACAACGAATGGACGCGCAGCCCGCTCCTTCGCGGACCGCTCGGCCGTTTTCCACCGGAGCCGATCCGCTATGTCGGCTCGCTGATGGTGCGCAACGCCATACGGCGCAAGGAAGCCGCCGAAGACAGCGGTCGGCGCCCCTTCCTGCCCGACGTGATGCTGTCGCGCTTCGCCGCGGCAGCCGGCAAGGCGGACAAAGCCTGAGCCACCGTCCCGGCGCTGCCGGCAGCGCCGCAGTGCCAGTGACAACGGCAGTGACTGCGGCAATGGTGCGCCGGAGCGCGCCCCGCCACCGTCCGGTCATCATCGGGCCATCACGCGGCGGCGCATCCCTCACAATGCAGGAACCGTGTTCGCCCTTTTGCAAACCTTTTCCTGGAAGGAACTGCGCTACCACCCCTGGCGCAATGGCGCCGCCGTGGTCGCCGTCATGCTGGGCGTGGCCCTGGCGTTTTCGGTGCACCTGATCAATGCCTCGGCGCTCAGCGAGTTTTCCCAGGCGGTGCGCGCCGTCAACGGCCAGCCTGACCTGGAACTGCGGGCCGTGCAGGGCGGCTTTGA
>NZ_JAKFCM010000078.1:0-1908 GCF_036676645.1 Ramlibacter sp. | reverse complement strand
GTGTGTAGAGGGTGGAACGGTCGAACTCGGCAAGCGCGAGCTGCTTGCCCAGGCGCTGCACCAGGTCAGGGTTGGCAATGAAGTGGCGGGCGAAGGACACCGCCTCGCCTTGCCCTTGCTCCAACGCGCGGGCGGCACTGGGGCCGTCGAAGCCGTCGTTGATGATCACCCCGCCACGAAAATGCCGGCGTACCAGGGCGAAGGCATCCAGCCCGGGCTGCGGCGAACGGCTGACCTGGACATAGGCCAGGCCGAGCGGGTCCACGGCATCGAGCAAGGCGCCGTAGGTGGCGACTGGATCATCATCGTGCATGTCGTTGTAGGGGTTACCGGGGATGATGCGCAGGCCGACGCGACCGGCCCCTATGGCACCGGCCATGGCCTCCAGGCACTCCACAGCGAAACGCACGCGGGCGCGCAGGCTGCCGCCGTAGCCGTCACGGCGCTGGTTGCTGCAGGCCAGGAGGAACTGCATCGGCAGGTAGCCGCTGGAACAGTGCAGCTCCACCCCGTCGAAGCCGGCCGCGCGGGCGTTCAGCGCCGCCTGGCGATAGGCCTCGATGGTCGCGACGATCTGCGCCGCGCTCATTGCCTGGGGCACTTCCAGCGGCGCCATGCCCTGGCTGTCGGTAAACAGGCTGCCGCGCGCGGCCAGTGCCGAGGGCGCCAGGGTCAGGGCCGTGGCCGCCTTGTTGTGGCGGCTGGCCACCCGGCCGACGTGCATCAGCTGCAGCACCTGGCTGGCGCCGCCGTTGGCCCGCACCGCCGTGGTGACCGCACGCCAGGCCTCGACCTGGCGCAGCGTGGCGATACCCGGCGTGCGGCAATAGCCCTTGCCGTCGGCACAGGGATAGGTGCCCTCGGCGATGATCAGCCCGGCGCTGGCGCGCTGCCCGTAGTAGGCGACGTGCAAGGCATCGGGGGCGTCATCGGCATTGGCGCGGCTGCGCGTCATCGGCGCCATGACCATGCGGTTGGCCAGCTGCAGCTCGCCGAGCTGCAGCGGTTCGAACAGACGGGACAAGGCAGCCATCAGCGCACCCTCACCCGCGGCGCGGCCGAGCCGCGACGCATGCTGGCGAGGAAGGCGTCCAGCGCTGCCGGCTCGGCCACCTCGGGCAGCAGGTCGTCCGGCTTGTTGGCCCAGAACTCCTGCCAGCTCGGCCACAGCTGGTTCCAGCCGCCGTCGTAGGGTTCGCGGCCGGGCCAGCGCATCTTCTTGTCGCCGATCGGCGGCTTGTTCAGGTCGGTCGCGTACATATAGCAAGGCAGGCGGCGGCGGAAGTACCAGCGCCCGTCGATGCGCTGGTAGTCGTCCCAGTAGAGCATCTGCATGATCACCCACTCGGGGCCGGTCTCATGCTCGTTCTTCGAATAGACCACGCCGCAGGCGTGGTCGGCATCCTTGAACTCGATGATATGGCCGCCGATATGGTGACTGGTGGTGCTGAACTGGTTGCGCAGGGTGGCGTCGATCCAGCGCTTGAGGTGGGCGCGGCCGACCTGGTCCTGGCCGACCTTGATGTCCTCGGGGAACAGCCCGACCCAGGCGTCCAGGTCGCGCATATCCAGGGCCAGGGCGTACTTGGCCGGCAGCATGCGGATCTGCTCCAGCGATTCCAGACGATCCAGGCGGGCCTGCAGGCTCTGCTCGTTCATGGGCACTCCGCTTAGCGCTGCGATGAGATATTGCCGCCGTCGACGACGATCTCGGCGGCGTTGATATAGCTGGCTTCGTCCGACAGCAGGAAGCGCACCACCCGGCCCAGTTCCTCCGGCTGGCCAACGCGGCCGAGCAGGATGCGCCGCTCGAACATGCCCGGATGGGCCGCGACTATCGGCGCCACCATCGGCGTGAGGATCTGCCCCGGCGACACCGAGTTGACCCGGATGCCGTCCGCGCCCAGG
>NZ_JAKFCM010000077.1:0-14755 GCF_036676645.1 Ramlibacter sp. | reverse complement strand
GCTGGCGCTGGAGACCGTCAGCCGCTGCTTCGCCCGGCTGGAAAGCCGCGGCGCCCTGGAGGTGCGGCAACGCTCGATCCGGATCGCCGACGCGAAGCTGCTGGCCGGCGCCGGCCTGTGGCCGCACGACGAAGAGTGACCGGCACCGTCGGCCGCGCCAGCAGCCCGGCTCGACCGCAGCGCGCCTGACCGGCCCCGCTGGCGTGGGTCTGCGCCGTGCTCAGGGCGCCGGCCACCCCGCGGCGGCCTTCGATGCCCGCGGGGCCCGCAAGGCGGTCGGCGATGTCAAGGTGCTGGGCCCTTGCGGCTGGCCGGCAGCGGCACCATCACCGGTTGCCCCGGCGTGGTGCAGCCGGTGTCGCAGCAGCGGCCCGGCTGGCGGTTGGCCGTGATGGCGCGCTTGCCGTCGTGCAGCACGCCGCGCTCCAGCAGCCGCTCCACCAGTTCGACCTTCGAGCCCACCGGGTAGTTGCGCCAGATCTCCTGCTTCATGGCGGCCGGCGAGCCGCCGCCGTGCAGGCTGATGAGGGAATACCAGCCACCCTGGTAGGACGCGGTCAGGTCTTCGATGAAGCGTGCGGTCTGGATGCGCTTGTCGTACGGGATGTCGGGGCTGGCCTGCAGCACCTCGGAGAGCCGGGCCGCAGTGGCGGGGTTGTGGTCCTCGTCCGGCCCCGGCAGGGCGACGATCAGGCCGCCGGACACCTCGTGGGCGAGGCGGTGCATGTCGTAGATCTGCGTGGCCAGCAGCAGCTTGCCGATGTTGCTGAACACCGGGTCCGGCATGAACGTGCCGCTGTACTCGTCGCGGGTGGCGTACACGCTGGCCGCCACGCCGCAGGCATAGAAACCCTCGGTGATCTTGATCAGCTCGACCATCGGCTCGCGCAGGTTGGCCTTGGTGGACGGGTCGAGGCCGTTCGCCTCGCACATCAGGGCGCCGGCGCCTATGAGCAGGTCGCCGAATCCGGCGCGCGCCGCGATGCAACTGTGGCGGTGGTGCGTGGCATAGCTGTAGGTGAGCACGTGGCTGTGCTCCCACTCGCCGGCGTAGAAGACGCTCTCCCAGGGCACGAAGACACGGTCGAACATGACGACCGCGGTCGCCTGGCCGTACTTGCGCGAGAAGGGCGCGTCGCCGTGCTCCAGCTTCTCGCCCGGCCGGCCGGCCGGGCGCGAGACGATGGTGATGCCGGGTTCGTCGACGCGCACCGCGCAGCACACCGCGAAGGCCTCGTCCTCCGGGCCCATGTTGCGGCTGGGCATGACCAGCAGCTCGTGCATGTAGGGGGCGCCCGTCACGATCGCCTTGGTCCCGCTGATGACGATGCCCCGGGCATTGCGCTCCACCACGTGCACGTAGGTGTCCGCATGGGCCTGCTGGTGCGGCTTCCTGCTGCGGTCGCCCTTGGCATCCGTCATGGCGACGCCGATCGAGAGGTCCTCGTCCTGCACCCGGGCCAGGTAGGCGTCGAAGCGCGCGCGGTGTTCGGTGGAGCCCTTCGCATCGTCGATCCGCGCCACCGCCTGGGCCAGGCCATTGAGCGCGTCGTGGGCCAGGTAGCGCTGGGCGCAGCCGGTCTCCTGGCACAGGACGCGCACCGCCTCCAGCTTGTTCAGCAGGTCGCCCGCCGACTCGTCGACGTGCAGCATCCGGCTCACCACGCGGCCGCGCGACGCCTGCGTGGCCAGCGCGATCGGCTGCAGTTCCTCGCGCCGGGCGAAGTCATAGGTGAACGCCAGCGCATTGACGCCGGGCCGCAACGCCGGCTCGTCCGCCACGCTGGCGACCTGGCGGCCGTCGACGAACACGTGGGGCTGGTACCGGCGCAGCGACTCACGGTACTGGTCGCCGGACATCAGGTCGACGCGAGTCGGTGCGACGGGATCGAGGGCGGCGTTCATGCAGGCTCCTGTCGGACGGGTCAGGCCGGATTTGAACACCGTTCATGCGCGCGCGCAGGCCTGGCTGGAAGACCCGGGCAGGCGCGCCGCACCCGCCTCAGGCCGCCGCTTCGCGCCGGCCCTCGCGCACCCGCATCAGGTGCCGCGCCAGGCCCACCGCCGTCAGCACCCAGGCCGCCACCGCCAGCCAGAAGAACCCACGCGCCAGCGGCAGCAGGAAGGGCAGGTCCAGCACCAGCGACATCTGGTACGTGGCCGCGGAATACATGCCCAGCGGGAACACCGCGCCCCAGTACGCCACGTCGTAGCGCCAGGGATCGGGGCCGTGCCGCAGGCGCCAGGCGATCAGCGCCAGCAGCAGCGGGATCCACCAGGTGCCCACCGCCCAGTACAGGACGGTGCCGCCCTTCACGAAGGGCAGCAGCCCTTGCAGGAAGGGCGCGCCGGCCGCATCGTCCACCAGCAGCCCGCCGGCCAGCGCCGAGATCGCCATGGCGCCCATGTTGATCCAGTAGGTCGGCGTCAGGTCCTGCGGCGCGAAGCCGAAGAACGCCAGCCGGTAGAAGATCAGCGAGATCACCCACACGTACAGCATGCCGCCGCACAGCCAGGCGGCGAGCGCGCCGAAGTTCAGCGCCAGCCGCGCCGGCTGGGCGGTGTGCGGCGCCAGCAGCGCCGCCAGCACGGCCATCGACTGGGTGGCGACCACCGTCAGCAGCCAGGCGCCGCTGATGCCGCCGGCCAGCAGCGGCTTGTTCCGGCCCACCGTCAGCGCCATCAGGATGGCGTAGGTGAGCACCAGCCACAGCGTGGCGCCGATGGCCCCCAGCACCATCGAGGGGCCGGTGGGGAAACCCAGCACCAGCAGCAGGCTGCCCAGGACGCAGGTGCCGGCCACGGCGGTGAGGAAGCCGGGCGCGCGCTGGTGGTCGCACAGGTCGGCCAGCATGCGATCGCGATGCCGCGCCAGGCGCGCCAGGAAGAGGACGGCCAGCAGCGGCCACGACACCGCGCACACCACGAGCATCGATCGGGCGATGGCCGGGTGTCCCTGCTGGTGGGCGGCAACGCCGAGCATGCCGGTGGCCATGACGATCGCGAAGTTGGCCGGAGAGAGCCCGGCCAGTGGCGCGGAAGCCTCGCTTGCGGCCGGCATCAAGCGCTGCCGGCCGCCCCCGCCCGGGCCGCTTCGCCGGCAGCCGCAGCGGGCTTGGCCTGCGCCGCGGCACCGGCACTTTCCCCGGCCCCGGCCGGCGCTTCACCCCCGCCCCGCTGCGCCATCCGGTCGACCAGCCGGCGCAGGTTGGACAGCGACAGCAGGTGCATGGACAGCAGGTGCAGTTCGCCGCTGCGGAACAGCGACAGGACCTTGTCGTCGGGCAGCTCGCGCAGCCGGTTCTCGTCGACCACCATCAGGCCGGCCAGCTTGAAGCTGCGGCCGTCGACCAGGTCGGCCCGGGCGCTCATCTCCACCAGCAGGCCCGCATCGGCGAGCTTGCGGCAGAAGGATTCCGTGCGCAGGTACTCGGCCTGGTAGCGCTGCAGGAAGTCCAGCGCGTTCTGCAGGTAGGCGGTGTTGCCGCCCGCGTCGTCGAACAGCGCCTCGCCATCCTGGTCGTTCAGGCCGGGGAAGGCCTCGTCGATGCACGCGCCCATCTGCTGGCCGGGCAGTTCGGCCAGCACGAAGGGATAGCGGCGCACGAAGGCCGGGATGTAGGCGGCGGTCCAGCGGTCCTGCGCGTCGACGAACAGGTTCTCGCCGCTGCGCAGGCCCAGCACCACGACCGGCGCGAGCCTGTCGCCCGCCTGCCGCGTGAAGACGATCGCGTACTCCTTGCAGGCCTCGGTGAACTCCACCCCCGCGAGGTACATCGAGTTGGCCCGGCGCGCGAAGCCGAAGCCGCGGCCCGGGCGGATCCTGCGGTGGCGGTGCTTCTCGCGGTTGAGCAGCACCGGCTTCTCGTAATACAGCGTCTGCGCCATCCTCACTCCTCTTGCGCCTGCGATGTCCCGGGCAGGGCCAGCACCTTGTCGATGCGCTTGCCGTCCAGGTCCACCACCTCGAAGGTCCAGGCCCCGCACTCTATCCGCTCGCCGACCTCCGGCAGGTGGCCGGACACCGACATCAGCAGGCCCGCCACGGTGTTGTAGCGACCCCGCTCCTCCTCGGGCAGCTCGCGGATGTCCAGCCGGGCCTTGAGCTCGGCCACCGGCATCAGGCCGTCCAGCAGCCAGGAGCCGTCGCCGCGGGGTGTCGCCCAGGCTTCGTCGACCGCCTCCGGGCTGAGCTCGCCGGTGATCGCCTCCAGCAGGTCCCGCGGGGTCAGCATGCCCTGGACCACGCCGTATTCGTCGACCACGAAGACGATGCGGTGCGACTGGCGGCGGAACTGCTCCAGCAGTTCCATGCCCGACAGCGTCTCGGGCACGAAGGCGGCGGGCACGGCCTGCGCCTCGATCCGGCCCGGGTGGTCCGGCCCCAGCGCCAGCAGGCGGGCGACGCTGACGATGCCCTGCACGTCGTCGAGCCCGCCCCGGCAGACCGGGTACCACGAGTGCGCGCCTTCCTGGCCGGCCTGGCGCAGGCCCTCGGCCACCGAAGCGGAGCCCTCCATCCACTCGATGTCCGAGCGCGGCACCATCATCGAGGTGAGCGGGCGGTCGTCCAGGTGGAACACGTTGCGCACCATCTGGTGTTCCTGGGCCTCGATCACGCCGGCACCCACGCCCTCCTCCAGGCTGTGCGCGATCTCCTCCTCGGTCATGCCGCGCACCTGGGTGGTGTCGATGCGCAGCAGCTTCAGCGCCACCTGCGTCGTGGCCGCCAGCAGCCGCACGAACGGCGAGGCGATGCGCGCCAGCCACGCCATCGGCCGCGACACCAGGCGCGAGACGTTCTCCGGGTAGAGTTGTCCGATGCGCTTGGGCACCAGCTCGCCGAACACGATGCTGATGAAGGTGATGATGGCCACCACCGCCGCGGTGGCGGCGATGCCGGCGACGGCGGCGGATGCGCCCAGGCCCTGCATCCAGCGCGCCAGGCCGGCACTGAACGCGGCCTCGCCGATGATGCCGGTCAGCATGCTGATCGAGGTGATGCCCACCTGCACGGTGGACAGGAACTGGGTCGGGTGTTCCAGCAGGCGCAGCGCGGCAGCCGCGCCCGCGTCGCCCTCCTCGGCCAGGGCCAGCAAGCGGGCCTTGCGGCTGGTCGCCAGCGCCATCTCGGACATCGCGAACACGCCGTTGAACAGCGTCAACAGCGCGATCAGCAGAAAATCCACGGCTCGCGAGGGGATTCGGACACGATGGGGCGACTTTATCTGATCGGGGATGTGCAGGGCTGCGACGACGCCCTGGGCCGCCTGTTCGACCGGATCGGGTTCTCCCCGAGCCGCGACCACGCCATCATGCTGGGCGACCTGGTCAACCGGGGGCCGGCATCGGCGGCGGTGCTGCGGCGCCTGATGGCGCTGGGCACGTCCGCCACCTGCCTGCTGGGCAACCACGACCTGAGCCTGCTGGCCGTTGCGCACGGCCTGAGCGCGCCGCATCGCAACGACACCATGGATTCGGTGCTGCTGGCACCCGACCGCGAGGCGATGCTGGACTGGCTGCGGCACCAGCGCATGGCGCTGCATGCGCACGGCCTGCTGATGGTGCACGGCGGGGTGCTGCCGCAGTGGGACGTGGCGCAGGTGCTGGCGCTGGCAGCGGAGGTGGAGGCGGTGCTGCGCGGGCCGGGGCTGCCGGACTTCCTGGCGCAGATGTACGGCAACGAACCCGCGCGCTGGGACGACGCGCTGGCCGGCGCCGATCGCCTGCGCGTGATCGTCAATGCGCTCACCCGGCTTCGCTTCTGCACGCCGCAGGGCGTGATGCGCCTGACGGCCGGCGGCCGCATCGACCAGGCGCCGCCGGGGACCCTGCCCTGGTTCGACGTGCCCGGCCGCCGCACGGCCGGCACGACCATCGCCTTCGGGCACTGGTCGCAGCTGGGCCTGCTGCTGCGCGACGATGTGATCGCGCTGGACACCGGCTGCGTCTGGGGCGGCTGCCTCAGCGCGCTGCGCTGGGATCCGGCGACGGGTTCACGGGAGGTGCTGCAGGTGAAGTGCGAACAGGCGCAGGCGCCGGGGATGTGAAGGCGCAGGCACCGGGGGAACTGAAGCCGCAGGCACCGGCGAAGTGCAGGTGCCGGTGAAGCGCAGGCGACGCGGACGTAGCCCCCCCGCAGTCATCCCGGCGAAAGCCGGGATCCAGCTCCCGCGGCCTGGATGCGCAGGTGCGATGCCGCCAGGACGGGAGCCCGCGCGGACGGACCTGCCTCTACTGCTCCGCCACCGGCTGCCTGAACAGCGCCGCGACCTTGCGCCGGGTCTTGATGTTGGCCGACACGCGGCTGACCGCCGGCCGGGCGGCGCTTTCCCAGGCGGGCTTCACGTCCTCGGCCGGGGGCTGGTAGGGTTGCTCGAAGAAGGGATCGCGCGGCGCCTGCGGCGTGCGCGGTGCACGGGCGAAGCGCTCGCGCGCCGGCTCCAGCGCATCGCGCGGATCGCCCAGCTCCCCGCGCTCGCGCCAGGTGCGGCGGCCGTCGTTGATGCGCCCGCGCGGGCGCTCGTCCTCGAACTCGAGGGCTTCGAGCTCGACCTTCTTCTTCAGCAGCTTCTCCAGGTCGGCCACCAGCCGGTTGTCGCCCGGCGACACCAGCGTCACGGCCAGCCCCGACGCGCCGGCGCGGCCGGTGCGGCCGATCCGGTGCACGTAGTCCTCGGGGTTGAACGGCACGTCGAAGTTGAAGACGGCGGGCACGTCCTTGATGTCCAGCCCGCGCGCGGCCACGTCCGTGGCCACCAGCAGGTCGACCTCGCCGGCCTTGAACGCAGCCAGCGCCTTCAGCCGCTCGTCCTGGCTCTTGTCGCCGTGCAGGGCGGTGGTCTTGAGCCCGTCGCGCTCCAGGGCCCGCGCCAGCCGCGCGCAGCCCAGCTTGCTGTTGACGAACACGAAGGCCTGGCCGATCCCGCGCTGGCGCACGATCTGCTTGACGGCGCGCCGCTTGTCGTCGTCCGTCACGCTGTAGAAGTGCTGCTCGACCGTCGAGGCCGTGGCGTTGGGGCGCGACACCTCGATGGTGACCGGGTCCTTCAGGTAGCTGTTGGCCAGCCGGCGGATCTCGGGCGAGAAGGTGGCCGAGAACAGCAGCGTGGTGCGCTGCTTGGGCAGGTACGACAGGATGCGCTGCAGGTCAGGCAGGAAGCCGATGTCCAGCATGCGGTCGGCCTCGTCCAGCACCACGTACTCGACCTGGTTGAGCACCGCGTTCTTCGCCTCGATGTGGTCCAGCAGGCGCCCTGGCGTGGCCACCAGCACCTCCACCCCCTTCTTCAGCTCGGCGGTCTGCGGCTTCATGTCGATGCCGCCGAACACCACCGTGCTGCGCAGGTGGGTGTACTTCGCGTACAGCTTGACCTGCTGGGCGACCTGGTCGGCCAGCTCGCGCGTGGGCAGCAGCACCAGCGCGCGCACCGGGTGGCGGGCCGGCGAGGTGGACGTGTTCTCGTGCTTGAGCAGGCGCTGCAGCAGCGGCAGCGAGAAGGCGGCGGTCTTGCCGGTGCCGGTCTGGGCGGCGCCCATCACGTCCTGGCCGGTCAGCACCACCGGAATGGCCTGGGCCTGGATCGGCGTCATCTGCTCGTAGCCCATGTCGGCCACGGCCCGCGCCAGCGGCTCGGCCAGGGAAAGCTTGGAGAAGGAAGCAGTCATCAACCCGGGATTGTCGCACCCGGGCATGGATGGGCTTGGCGCGCGGTTATTGCGCCGGCCGGGCGGCTCAGAGCGCCCGGGCGCCGAACGTGTCGCAGGCCTTCACGCTGCCGGTGCGCAGCCCGGTGGCGAACCAGCGCTGGCGCTGCTCGCTGGTGCCGTGGGTGAAGCTCTCCGGCACCACCGCGCGGCCGGACGAGCGCTGCAGGGCGTCGTCGCCGATGCGTGCCGCGGCATTCATCGCCTCCTCGACGTCGCCCTGTTCGAGGACCTGGCGGGCGTTCTGCGCGTGATGCGCCCAGACGCCGGCGAAGCAGTCGGCCTGCAGTTCCAGCCGCACGCTCAGGGCGTTCTGCTCGGCCGGGCCGGCGCGCCCGCGCAGGCCCTCCACCCGTTCGGTGATGCCCAGCTCCTGCTGCACGTGGTGCCCCACCTCGTGCGCGATCACGTAGGCCTGGGCGAAGTCGCCCGGCGCGCCCAGCCGGCTCTTCAGCGTCTCGTAGAAATCCAGGTCGATATAGACCTTTTCGTCCGCCGGGCAATAGAACGGGCCCATGGCGGATTGCCCCTGCCCGCAGGCGGTGGCGATCGCGCCGCGGAACAGCACCAGCCGGGGCTGGTCGTACCGGGCGCCGCCCTGCTGGAAGAGCTGGGTCCAGACGTCCTCGGTGTCGGCCAGCACGGTGGAGACGAAGCGGGCCAGGGTGTCGTTGGCCGGGATCGGCTGCGGCTGGCCCTGCTGCTCGGCCACCGGTGCGCCGCTGAGGATGCCCAGCAGGGTCAGGGGGTTGATGCCGAAGATGGCGCCGCCCACCAGTGCGATCACGAGGGTGCCGATCCCGATGGTCCGGCCGCCCAGGCCGAAGCCGCCGCCGTGGCGCATGTCCTCGACGTTGCCCGATTCCCGGTTGCCTTCCCAGCGCATGTGCGGCCCCTGCAGTACAGTCACTCGATGCTAGGTACCGCACCGGGGGCCGATGTCGGCCTGCGCCGCATCCTCGTCACCGGTTTCGACCCGTTCGGCGGTGCGCCGGTCAACCCGAGCTGGGCGGCCGTGCAGGCCCTGGACGGCCTGCAGATGGAGGGGCACCGCGTCGTCGCGGCGCGGCTGCCCACGCAGTTCGACTCGTGCCTGCGCGTGCTGGACGAGCTCATCACGGCCCATCGCCCGGCCCTGGTGCTGTGCACCGGCCAGGCCGGCGGGCGGGCCGCCGTCTCGCTGGAGCGGGTGGCGATCAACATCGACGACGCGCGCATCCCGGACAACGCCGGTGCCCAGCCGATCGACACGCCGGTGCGCGCCGGCGGGCCCGCGGCCTACTTCAGCACGCTGCCGATCAAGGCCATGCTGGCGGCGCTGCTGGCCGGGGGGTTCCGCGCCGAGGTGTCGCAGACGGCCGGCACCTTCGTCTGCAACCATGTGTTCTACGGCCTGATGCACCGCCTGGCCACCGATCCGGCCTGCGCCGGCATGCGCGGCGGCTTCGTGCACGTGCCCTGGCTGCCCGAGCAGGGCCATCCGTCGATGACCCTGGAGCAACTGGTGTCCGGGCTGGAGCTGGCCCTGCGCTGCGCGTTGCGCACCGGCTCCGACATCCGCCTGCAGGCCGGCTCGCTGGGCTGAGGGTCATCGGTGGCGGCCCCGGCGCCGGAAAAGCCACACTCCTAGAATCGGCAGGTGGCCATCCTCAACGCCGACCTCCACTGCCACTCGGTCGTGTCCGACGGCACCCTCACACCCGAGGAACTGGCCGCGCGCGCCAAGGCCAACGGGGTCGAGCTGTGGGCGCTGACCGACCATGACGAGGTCGGGGGCCAGCAGCGCGCTGCCGCGGCCGCCCGCGCCCAGGGCCTGAAGTACCTGACCGGCACCGAAATCTCGGTGACCTTCGCCGGCGAAACCGTGCACATCGTCGGGCTGGGTTTCGACGCGCAGGACCCGCGCATGCGCCAGGGCCTGTCGGCCACCCGCGGCGGCCGCGGCGAGCGCGCCCGGGAGATGGCTGCCCAGCTCGCCCAGGCCGGCATTCCCGGCGCCTACGAAGGCGCGCTCCGGTACGTGGGCAACCCCGAGCTGGTCTCGCGCACCCACTTCGCGCGCTACCTGGTGGAAGCGGGCGTCTGCAAGGACACCGCCGAGGTCTTCCGCAAGTACCTGACCGAGGGCAAGCCGGGCTTCGTGCCGCACCGCTGGGCCACGCTGAAGGATGCCGTGCGCTGGATCACCGAGGGCGGCGGCGTGGCCGTCATCGCCCACCCGGCGCGCTACCGGTTCACCGCCAACGAGGAGTACGCGCTCTTCACCGAGCTCAAGGCGCACGGCGGGCGGGCGGTGGAGGTGGTGACGGGCAGCCACACCGCCGCCGAAGCGCAAAGGTATGCGCAGGCGGCGCAGGAGTTCGGGCTGGCCGCCTCGCGCGGCAGCGACTTCCACAGCCCGGGCGAGAGCCACACCGACCTGGGCCGGCTGCCGCCCTTGCCCGAGGGCCTGACGCCGGTGTGGGACCTGCTGGCGGACCGCATCCAGTGAGCGCCGCGGCCCTCCCGCGGTCGCGCAGCGCCGCCGCCGAGCTGGCCGGCATCGCCCTGGTGCTGGGCGCCTGCGCCTGCTTCGCCGCGCTGGACACCACCACCAAGGTGGTCAGCGTCTCGGTGCCGATGCTGATGGCGCTGTGGTTCCGCTACGCCTTCCAGGCCGTCGCGACCACGGCCGCCGTGCTGCCGCAGCGCGGCCTGGCCGTGCTGCGCACGCGGCGACTGCCGTTCCACGTCCTGCGCGGCGTGCTGCTGCTGACCAGCAGCATGTTCGCGTTCCTGAGCCTGCGCTACCTGCCGGTGGGCGAGTTCACCGCCATCGTGATGATCGCGCCGCTGGTGGTGACGCTGCTGGCCGCCACCTTCATGCACGAGCCGGTGTCCGCGCTGCGCTGGACGCTGGTGGCCGGCGGCTTCGCCGGCACGCTGGTCATCGTCCGCCCCGGCGGCGAGAGCTTCAGCTGGGCGATGCTGCTGCCGCTGGGGCTGGTGGCCAGCAACGCCTGGTTCCAGGCCCTCACCAGCCAGCTCGCGCGCACCGAGGACCCGTTCACCATGCACCTGTACACCGGCTGGGTGGGTGCGCTGCTGGCCTCGCTGGCGCTGCCCTGGGCCTGGCAATCCGACCTCGCCAGCCCCTGGCTGTGGGCCGGCCTGCTGCTGATGGGCCTGAGCGCCACGGTGGGGCACTTCCTGCTGATCCTGGCCTACCGCGACACGGCCGCGTCCACGCTGACCCCGTACCTGTATTCGCAGATCGGCTTCGCGATGCTGGGCGGCTGGCTGGTGTTCTCGCACATTCCGGACGGCGCGTCGCTGTTCGGCATGGCGCTGATCGCGCTGTGCGGCGCCGCCGGTGCCTGGCTCACCGTGCACGAGTCGCGCCTGCGCCTGCGGCTGGCCGAGGCCTGACGACCCGCCATGGCCCAGTATTTCGAACTCCACCCGGCCAACCCGCAGGTGCGGCTGCTCAAGCAGGCCGTGGGGCTGCTGCAGCAGGGCGGCCTGCTGGCCGTCCCCACCGACTCCAGCTATGCGCTGGTGTGCCGGCTCGACGACAAGTCGGCGGTCGATCGCCTGCGGCAGGTGCGCGGCGTGGACGAGAAGCACCACCTGACCCTGCTGTGCCGCGACCTGAGCCAGCTGTCGAACTTCGCGCGGGTGGACAACCGGCAGTACCGGCTGCTGAAGCTGGCCACGCCGGGGCCGTTCACCTTCATCCTGGAGGCCACGCGCGAGGTGCCGCGCCGGGTCAGCCATCCGCAGCGCAAGACCATCGGCCTGCGCGTGCCGGACCACCAGGTGCTGCAGCAGCTGCTGGAGCTGATGGCCGAACCGCTGCTGGGCACCACGCTGATCCCGCCCCGGGAGACCGAGCCGCTGAACGACGCCGAGCACATCCGGGAGCGCTACGAGCGCCTGATCGCCGGCGTGATCGACGCCGGCGCCTGCCCGCACGAGCCCACCACGGTGGTCGACCTCACCCCGATGGGGACCGGCGGCGAAGCGGTGATCCTGCGCCAGGGGCGAGGCGAGGCGGAGCAGCTGGGGCTTTGAATCCGCCGGCCCCGCGAAGCCTGCCCGCGCGCGCGAACATCGAGCGCGGGGCGGACGAACAGGAGAGCGGCGATGACGGGCGGGTCTGAGACAATCCCCCGCTTCCATGGAAAACACCATCCAGACGGTGCTGATCTTCGCGCTGCCCGTCCTCTTCTCCATCACCGTCCACGAAGCCGCGCACGGCTACGTGGCGCGCTACTTCGGGGACAACACCGCCTATGCGATGGGGCGGGTGACCCTCAACCCGATCCCGCACATCGACCCGATCGGCACCATCGCCATGCCGGTGCTGCTGTACTTCGCCACCTCGGGCGCCTTCCTGTTCGGCTACGCCAAGCCGGTGCCGGTGGACTTCGGGCGGCTGCGCCATCCCAAGCGGGACATGGTCTGGGTGGCGCTGGCGGGCCCCGCGTCCAACTTCGTGCAGGCCATCCTCTGGGCCCTGCTCTTCACCGTGCTGGCGGGCATGGGCCTGAACGAACGCTTCTTCCTGGAGATGGCCAAGGCCGGCGTGCTGGTCAACCTGGTGATGTGGGCCTTCAACCTGTTCCCGCTGCCGCCGCTGGACGGCGGTCGCATCCTCGCCGGCCTGCTGCCGCCGCGCGCGGCCTGGACCCTCAGCCGCATCGAGCCCTGGGGCTTCTTCATCGTCATGGGCCTGGTGATCGCCGGCATTGTCGGCAGCTTCTGGCTGCGCCCGCTGATCACCCTGGGCTACGGCGTGCTGGGCGTGCTGCTGTCGCCGCTCAACGCCCTGCTCTCCTGACCTGACAATGACTGCTCCCGTCCGCTACCTCACCGGCATCACCACCACCGGCACCCCGCACCTGGGCAACTACGTCGGCGCCATCCGGCCCACCGTGCAGGCCAGCCGCCGGCCCGGCACCCAGAACTTCTACTTCCTGGCCGACTACCACGCCCTGATCAAGTGCGACGAGCCCGCGCGCATCCAGCGCTCCACGCTGGAAATCGCGGCCTGCTGGCTGGCGGCGGGGCTGGACCCGGAGCACGTCTACTTCTACCGGCAGTCGGACATCCCCGAGATCCCCGAGCTGACCTGGCTGCTGACCTGCGTGACCGGCAAGGGCCTGCTCAACCGGGCCCACGCCTACAAGGCCCAGGTGGACAAGAACAACGCCGCCGGCGTCGACCCCGACTCGGACGTCACCGCCGGCCTGTTCATGTACCCGGTGCTGATGGCCGCCGACATCGTCATGTTCAACGCGCACAAGGTGCCGGTCGGCCGCGACCAGGTCCAGCACCTGGAAATGGCGCGCGACATGGCCTCCAGCTTCAACCACCTGTACGGTGAGCACTTCACGCTGCCCGAGGCGCAGGTCGACGAGGCCGTGGCCACGCTGCCGGGGCTGGACGGGCGCAAGATGAGCAAGAGCTACGACAACGTGATCGCCCTGTTCGGCCCGCGCGAGCAGATGCGCAGGCAGATCTTCTCGATCGTCACCGACTCGCGCGCGCCCGGCGAGCCCAAGGAGGTCGAAGGCTCGGCCCTGTTCCAGATCTACCAGGCCTTCGCCGACGAGGGCGAGACGCAGGCGCTGCGCAAGGCGTATGCCGAGGGCATCGCCTGGTCCGACGCCAAGCAGCTGCTGTTCGAGCGGATCGACCGCGAGATCGCGCCCATGCGCGAGCGCTACGAGGCGCTGGTGGGCCACCCGGCCGAGCTGGAGAAGATCCTCAAGGCCGGCGCCGGGAAGGCCCGCGCCATCGCCACGCCGTTCATGGCCAGGCTGCGCGAGGCCGTGGGCCTGCGCAACCTCGCTGCGCAGCCGCAGTCCGCCGGCAAGGCCAGGACCAGGGCCGCCCTGCCTTCGTTCAAGCAGTACCGGGAAAGCGACGGCCGGCACTACTTCAAGCTGGTCGACGCCGCCGGCGCGCTGTTGCTGCAAAGCGTGGGTTTCGCCTCGCCCCAGGAGGCGGGCCGGGCCGTGGCGCGGCTCAAGCAGGAGGGCCTGGCGGCCCTGGGCGACTCCGCGCGCCGCGCCGAGGGCGTGACCGAGGAACAGGTGGGGGCCGCACTGGCCCAGCTGGCCGCCGGCTGAGCCGGCCCCGCCTTGGCGCTATCCTTGCAGTCCGAGATGAAAGCCAATCCCAACCCCACCATCCTGTACGTGATCGACGACCACCCGCTGATGCGGGAGGCCGTGGTGATGCTGCTTCGCCGGATGCGGCCGGGCGCGCGCGTGATCGAACTCGATCGCATCGGGGGCATGGAATCGGCCGTGCGCGAGAACGGCTTCCCGGACCTGATCTGCCTGGACCTCAAGCTGCCGGACACCACCGGCACCTCGGGCGTGCACGAGATGAAGAACCAGTTCCCGGACGCGCCGCTGGCCGTGTTGTCGGCCTCGCCGGCCGCCGACGCGGAGGAAGCGTGCATCGAGGCCGGCGCCGACATCTACATCGAGAAGTCGGCCGGGGCCCAGGAGATCGGCAATGCGCTGCGGGCGCTGCTGAACACCGACGGCAGCTTCGAGGAGCTGGCGCCCACCGACAACAAGCTGTCCAAGCGGCAGAAGCAGCTGATCGTGATGCTGGACCGCGGCCTGTCCAACCGCGAGATCGCCGACGAGCTGGGCATCAGCGAGCACACCGTCAAGGTGCACCTGTGGCGGCTGTTCCGGCGGCTGGGGGTCAAGAGCCGCACGCAGACGATCCACTTCGCGCGCACGCACGGGCTGCTTTCGAGCTGACGGGGTCGGCAGGCGCGACAAGGCCGCGAACCGCTAGCCGCAGGCGGTGCCATTGCGGGCTTGACCCGCTCCCGGTGTCATTGCGGGCTTGACCCGCAATCCATCACCTGGCCTCCGGACACGCGCAGCTGCCGATCGGGCGTCCGGAGATGGATCCCGGTGAGTTCAACCGGTCAATGCAACAGTATCGAAACTGTTGGAGATCGGGATGGAGAAGGCGAAGTCGCGAGGGCTGACTCGGTGGCAGCAGGCGGAGCTCTGGAGCCGCTGGAAAGCTGGCC
>NZ_JAKFCM010000076.1:0-4801 GCF_036676645.1 Ramlibacter sp. | reverse complement strand
CCCATGCTCAGCCTCGAAAAGCCGCTCACCGTCGACGGCATCACCGTCTACCGCGACCATGCCGATGTGAATCAGTTCTGGTACCTGCCCGGACCGGTCGGCCTGGCGCGCCGCGTGGGCCCGGACAACCTCGCCGAATTCAGCTTCCTGAAATACAAGGCCGCGAGCGTGGACGTGGGGAAGACCGGTGGCGGTTTTCTCATGTTCAAGACCACGCTCAAGCTCACGCCGCAGTTCGAGTCGCGCATCGTGGGCCGCATCAACGCCGAACCGGGCGTGACGCCACCGGTGCGCCTGGCGGCTGCGCCGTTTGAAGAAGGTACGGTGCAGTGCCTGGCACTGAACCTGCAGGGTTCGGGCGGCACCGCCGCGACCGCGCCACCCGAGGGAGCCTTCAACGCCGTCGAGCTGATCCTCGGCGCGTCGGTGCCGTCGATGGACAGCGAGAACGGCGCGGCGTTCAGCCTGTCGCTGTCCAAGGAGGGCGCGACCATCCTGGAGCAGGCCTTTGGCGACGGCATGGCGCCGATCGGCGTGATCTACAACATGAAGTACCTGGCGATGCGGCCGTCGATCGACGTCGAGATCACCGCCGACTTCGAACGCATCTTCAACCACTTCAGCGCCAGCATCGAAGCCCAGTACCAGTTCGTGCGGGGCGGCATCGACGCCGCGTTCGAGTCGCTGGTGCAAAGCGGCGCGATCCAGATCAAGGTGCTGAACTTCACCGACGAAGCCGACGAGCGCGAACAGGAGAAATGGGCGCTGGATTTCTTCAAGGACGATCTCCTGTCCAAGTGGTTCGAGCCCACCCTGACGCCGGGCCAGCTCGCCGCCCAACAGGCCACCAGCGACCCGTTGAGCGATGTGATCTCCGTCGGGCGCGACCTGCTGCGTGACGCCAACAACACCAACACCAATCCGGCCACGGGCACGGGAACCGGCAACAACACCGGCACGAACACCAACCCAGGCCAGGGCACCAGCGCCAGCGAGACACAGCCCGCCACGCTCACCGTGGAGCAGCAAAGCCCGACGCCGCTGCCGGCGGGTCAAGGCGTCACGCACACGCCCGCGACCAGCGGCCTGGCGGAGACCCTGAGCATCACGGGGGCCGGCGCCACGGTGCGCGTGGACGGTCAGCCGGTCACGCCCGATGCCGCCGGGCGCATCACCGTGACGGTGAACCCGGCGGCGCAGAAGACCATCGAGGTGGAGTGGCCCGCACAGACCACCGAGGAAACCTTCGGCCTGTTCTTCGACTTCGACAAGCCCGCCGAAGCCAACTGGCGGGTCAACCCGCCCTCGCCCGAGTACCGCGCCTACGTGGACAACAGCACCACCGACCCGCGGTTCCAGAACGCGTCGGGGACGCTGCGCATCGAAGGCGACGGCAACTGGAGCGGACCGGAGCGCGGTGCCGAACGGCTGCGCGCGTGGATACAGCGCCTGCCCGCCCCACGCAACGTGCGCGTGGAAGCCTACGCCAGCCATGAACACGCAGCCGGCGTCCCCGAGACCCAGCGGGAGGCCTACAACCTGCGTCTGTCCACCCGGCGCCGCGACGTGGCCCTGGCCATCGTGCAGCGCGCCGGCGGCACGGTCAGCGGCGGCACCGCCAGCGGCGACCACCCCGCCTCCAGCCGCCCCGGCACCCACTCGCCGATGGGGGGCGACCCCGACAACCGGGTGGCGCACATCATCGGCCGCAGCACCGGCACCACACCCTCGCGCTGGCGCGGCGTGCTGCGACGGCCGGCGTCGACGGTGCCTCCACCGCCCCCACCGCCGCCTCCTCCTCCGCCCCCACCACCGCCGCCTCCTCCTCCCCCGCCGGCCCAGGGCGGCAGCTCGCTGCCGGTGGTGGCGAGCTTCAAGCTGAAGTTCGTGCGCCAGGAGGAGCGCAAGAAGCTCACCCTGCGCTACAACCGCGCCGAAGCGACACGCCGCACCTATGCGCCACAGGGCTTCTTCGGCCTCATGCTGGGCGACCTGCGCGACAAGTCCCGCTACTTCAAGGAGATCGATCTCGACGATCCGTTCTTCCGCGAGTTCAAGGTCGAGGCCAGCATGCCGATCGACTTCGCGCCCATCGGCCTGGCGTCGGCCCAGGTCGCACTGGACTACGGCGATCCGGCCAAACCCCAGGACCACAAACACGCCGACTTCGTGTTCCTGCCGGGTGACAACAAGGTCGAGACCTTCAAGGTGTTTCTCAACAGCACGCGCGACATCGACTACCAGGCCGGCTTCCAGTTCCACTTCGATCCGCAGTCGGGCTGGGCCGCCGACCGGCATTCCTACGACATCCCGGCCCGGCCCACGCTGGACCGCACACTGTTCGTGAACCCCTACGAGCACATCGAGTTCCGCGAGATCAGCGCGATCGCCGGCGACATCGACTGGGAGGTGGTCGAGTCCATGGAGCTCAACCTGAAGGCCCGCGGATACGCCAGCCCGGAACCCCGCACCGTGCTCACGCTGCGCCGCGACAGCGCACCGCAGATCTGGCGCCTGCGCGGGGCCAAGCCGGCGCCCGCCGACCGCGGGGTCGAGATGGAGCTGGTGCAACACCTCAAGGACGGCAGCGTCACGCGCCTGCCCGCCACCGATCTGGCGGTGTCGCAGATCGTGGTGCACGACCTGTTCGTGGGTGCGCTGCGGATCGAGTTCATCCCGGCGGTCAATCCGGCCGTCGTGAACCGGGTGCTGGTCGACGTCGAGTACCGCGACACGGCCAACCAGTACGAACGCATCGAACGGCTGGAAATCCCGGGCACCGCGACCGACTCCGTCAAGCTGCGCATGGCCTTGCGCGACAAGAACCTGCGCCAGTACCGCTTCCGCCTGACCTTCATCGGTCCGAACCTGTTCCAGCAGCGCGCCTGGGTGGACACGGCAGAAGAAATCCAGCCGGTGAGCCTGTGAGGCGGCGACATGATCCCGGCTGAGGCAACCGCCACAAGACCCGCCGAGCGCTCTCCCGCGATCCCAGCCGCGGTGGAGGCCACGCTGGACCGCCTGGCACCGTGGCTGCCCGAGGCAGTGGCGGCCGCCCGCGTGGCACTGGTGTCGCAGCTGGGCCCGGTCGGCCGCTCGGTCTGGCCGGAGGTGGCGTGGCGCTTCAGCCGGCTCACCAACACCGGCCTGCCGATCGAGTTCGCCTGGTCTTCGCGCGAGACGGCGCTGCGCTACACGGTGGAGGTGGCGCCGCCCGAGGCCCCCGACCCGGAGCGCCTGCACCTGGCCGCTCGGCAACTCGACTGGCCGCACGACCCGCAGCCCGCGCTCGCGCCCTGGCAGGCACTGCAGCAGGACCAGACCCTGCGCTTTGGCGCCTGGCTGGGGGCGCGTTTTTCGTCCGCCGGTCGGGCCACCAAGCTGTACATCGACGTGCCGCCCGGTGCGGCCCAGCCCTCGGCGCTGGTCGCTGCGCACCCCTGGCTGCGCAGCCCCAGCCTGCACTGGCGCATGGCCGGCCTGAACGCCGACCGGAGCCTGGAGCTGTACGCGCAGAGCGCCGACCTCGACCGGCACCGGCTGCTGGATCTTTGCCAGGGGTTCTTTGGAACGCCCGCACCCGGCACCGCTTTGTCCCGGCACCTGGATCTGCTCTGCGGCGGACAGGACCTGCCGCGGCCTTCCGGCCTGAGCGTGGTCTTCGACGGCGACCTGCGGCCCCGCGCCCTGACCTGGTTCTGTTTCGCCAAGGCGGTGTTCCGCGACGACGAACAGGTCCGCCAGACCCTGCTCTGCGCCGTGAGCGGTGCGCCTGCCGAGATCTATGCTGCCCTCAGCGCTGCCCCCCCCGATGGCCGCTGGCGGCACGGCATGGTGGGCGCTGGCGTCGACGCCAGTGCATCCCACTGGCTGCAGTGCGGCCTGCGCCCCACATGACTGCGGACCCCGCACCGATGCCCGGCCTGATCGCCAGCGAGATGCACGCCCGCGCACAGCGGCGGCCCGACTGCAACGGCTTCGCCACCGCCCTGGCGGTGCGCTCCCTGCGACAGCAGGGCCACACAGCGCCACCCTCCCTGCTGGCCGTGCTCGAACGCTGCCGCTCGGCGCAGGGCGGTTTCGGGTTCTGGCCGCAGGGCCTGCGCCCGCACTGGGCGCCACCGCTGCCGGACGACGCCGACGACACCGCCATCATGGCGCTGGAGCTGTATCTGGCCGGGCGTCTGACCCGGACCGAGACACGGCGCATCGCCTGTCAGCGCGTCGGCACGCGGCGCATCGCCCGCCTGCCCGTCCTGCGCCCGCCGTGGCTGCGCGCGGGCGTGTTCGCGACCTGGAGCCGTTCGGCCGGGGGACAGGACATGGTCGACTGCACCGTGATCACCAATGTGCTGGCGCTGCTGAGCGTGACCGGGCTGGAGGGAATCCCGGGCGCGAGCGAGTCGATGGACCTGCTGAACCGCGCCCTGGACTGGGCCGGCGATGACGAAACCCGCGCGAGCAGTCTGTCGCCCTTCTACCCCGACGCCGCCGAATGGCTGCTGGCGCTGGACAACGCAGCGGCCATGGGCTGCCAGGGTGTGTCCATCCTGCTGGACCGCGTGCAGCGCACGCCCTGGGGGCAGGCCGCATGGCTGCACCGCGCGGCGCCCGACCACCCGATCTGCTCCAGTCCCTACGGTCTGGTGGTGTGGCGCTCGCCAGCACTCTGCGCCGTCAGAAGTGGCGCCGAAGCCGCCTGAACACAGATCAAAAAAATCCCGCCGGACCGGGGGTCGGGCGGGGACAAGGCCACGTCCACAGGGACCGACGTGGCGTCAGGGATCGTGAAGGGTCAGAA
>NZ_JAKFCM010000075.1:0-37697 GCF_036676645.1 Ramlibacter sp. | reverse complement strand
GGAAGCGAGTGTGCGAGCCCGCTCAACGCCGATCGATATAGATTTCGCGGGGGAGGGGCTCTTTTCTCAAGCGTATCAACAACTTACGACGCAAATGAGAATGGATCTCCGGACACTACTGGGTCGAGCCCGCAATGACACCCAACCGTGTCATCCCGGCGAACGCCGGGAACCATCTCCCGCCCTTCGAGCAGCCGACGCGCGTGTTCGGCGGCCGGGTGATGGATTGCGGGTCGAGCCCGCAATGACACAGAGCGGTGTCATCCCCGCGATGTTGCCGCCGGCTTGCCGAAGCCGCCGCCGCCCGGCGTGTGGATCTCGAAGATATCGCCGGCCTCCATCTGCGCCGACCCGATGTGGCCCAGGTCTTCCACGCGGCCGTCCTGCCGCACGACGCGATTGATGCCCACTTGCCCGGGCTCGCCCCCGGCCATGCCGAAGGCGGGCACCTTGCGGCCGTTGGACAGGATGCTGGCGGTCATGGGTTCGAGGAAGCGCACGCGCCGGATGCCGCCATCGCCGCCGGTCCAGCGGCCCTTGCCCCCCGATCCCTGCCGGATCGCGTAGCTCTCCAGCCGGACCGGAAAGCGGAACTCCAGCACCTCGGGGTCGGTCATGCGCGAGTTGGTCATGTGCGTCTGCACGACGCTGGTGCCGTCGAATCCGCCGGAGAGCCGGCCGTCGGCATCGAACACGCCGCCCGCGCCGGAGCCGCCGGAGATCGTTTCGTAGTACTGGTGGCGGGCGTTGCCGAAGGTGAAGTTGCTCATCGTGCAGGGGCCGGACGCCATCAGCCCCAGCGCGCCGAACAGGGCGTTGGTGATGCAGGTCGAGGTCTCGACGTTGCCGGCCACCACCGAGGCCGGCGGATCCGGGTTGAGCATGGAGCCCGGCGGGATGATCACCTCCAGCGGCTTGAGGCAGCCGGCGTTCAGCGGGATGTCGTCGTCCACCAGCGTGCGGAACACGTACAGCACCGCCGCCATGCACACCGCGGTGGGCGCGTTGAAGTTGTTGGTCTGCTGGGGCGAGGTGCCGCTGAAGTCGATCTCGGCGCTGCGCGCCTGCGCGTCCACGCGGATCGCCACCCGGATCTCGGCGCCGTTGTCCAGCGGCAGGGTGAACTGCCCGTCCTTCAGCCGCGTGATCACCCGGCGCACCGACTCCTCGGCGTTGTCCTGCACGTGGCGCATGTAGGCCTGCACCACCTCCAGCCCGAACTGGTCGACCATGCGGCGCAGCTCCTGCACGCCCTTCTCGTTGGCGGCGATCTGCGCCTTCAGGTCGGCCAGGTTCTGTTCGGGGTTGCGGCTCGGGTAGGCCCCGCTGCGCAGCAGGTCCAGTATCTCGCGCTCGCGCAGCACGCCGCGGTCGACCAGCTTGAAGTTGTCGATCTGCACGCCTTCCTCCTCGATGCGCGTCGAGAACGGCGGCATCGAGCCCGGCGTGGTGCCGCCGATGTCGGCGTGGTGGCCACGGGAGCCGACGTAGAACAGCGGGCGGGCGTCGTCGCCCGCATCCAGGTACACCGGCGTGATCACCGTCACGTCCGGCAGGTGCGTGCCGCCGTGGTAGGGATCGTTCAGCACATAGACATCCCCCGGCGCCATGGTGCCGCGGTTCTGGCGGATCACCGTCTTGATGCTCTCGCCCATGCTGCCCAGGTGCACGGGCATGTGCGGGGCATTGGCGATCAGGTTGCCCTCGGCGTCGAACAGCGCGCAGGAGAAGTCCAGCCGTTCCTTGATGTTCACCGAATAGGCGGTGTTCTGCAGCTGCAGCCCCATCTGCTCGGCGATGTTCATGAACAGGTTGTTGAACACCTCCAGCAGCACCGGATCCACGTGCGTGCCGGCCGCGAAGCGGCTCTCGCGCGGCACGCGGCGCTCCAGCAGGATGTGGTCCAGCTCGGTGATGCGCGCCTCCCAGCCGGGCTCGACCACCGTGGTGGCGTTCTTCTCGGCAATGATGGCCGGGCCGGCAATGGCGTCGCCCGGGCGCAGGTCCTCGCGCACCACCAGGGCGGCATTCAGCCATTGCGCGCCGGAGTACATGCGCACGGTCTCGCGCCGCGGCACCTCGCGCGCGGGCTGCAGTTGCCGGCGCTGTTCGGCCGGCGCATCGCCGGCCACCACGGCTTCCACCGACACGGCCTCGACCACCAGCGCCTTGCCCTGCATCAGGAAGGAGAAGCGCTGCCGGTACGCGGCCTCGAACGCGGCGACGATGGCCGGCAGCCCCCCGTGCGGCACCACCAGCGCCGAATCGGTGCCCTGGTAGCGCACGTGCACCCGGCGCGCGATGCGCACCGCGCCGGTCCCCACGCCCTGCTTCTCCAGCTCGGCGCGGGCGGCGTCGGCCAGCCCGTCCAGCGTCGCGTCGACCTTGGGCAGCGAAGCCGCATCCAGCGGCAGCTCGACCGCCTGCTCGCGGATCACGTTCTGGTCCGCCAGGCCCATGCCATACGCCGACAGCACGCCGGCCAGCGGGTGCACCAGCACGCGCGACATGCCCAGCGCATCGGCCACCAGGCAGGCGTGCTGGCCGCCGGCGCCGCCGAAGCACTGCAGCGTGTAGCGGGTGACGTCGTAGCCGCGCGCCACCGAGATCTTCTTGATCGCGTTGGCCATCTGCTGCACGGCGATGGCGATGAAGCCCTCGGCGACGTCTTCGGCGCTGCGGCCGGTGCTGGCGGCGATCTGCGCGAACTGCTGCGCCGCCGCCTCGTGGCTGAGCGGCTCGTCGGCGCGGGGGCCGAACACCCGGGGAAAGTAGCGCGGCTGGATCTTGCCGACCATCACGTTCGCGTCGGTCACCGCCAGCGGGCCGCCGCGGCGGTAGCTGGCGGGCCCCGGGTTGGCGCCGGCGCTCTGCGGCCCTACGCGAAAGCGGGCACCGTCGAACTCCAGGATGGAGCCGCCGCCGGCCGCCACCGTGTGGATGCTCATCATGGGCGCGCGCATGCGCACGCCGGCCACCTGGGTCTCGAACTCGCGCTCGAACTCGCCGGCGAAGTGCGACACGTCGGTGGAGGTGCCGCCCATGTCGAAGCCGATCACCTTGGGCTGGCCGGCGAGCTGGGCCGTGCGCGCCATGCCGACGATGCCGCCGGCCGGCCCCGACAGGATCGCGTCCTTGCCCTGGAAGGCGTGGGCGTCGGTCAGGCCGCCGGAGGACTGCATGAAGAACAGCTTCACGCCCGGCATCTCGGCGGCGACCTGCTCGACGTAGCGGCGCAGGATCGGGGACAGGTAGGCATCGACCACGGTGGTGTCGCCGCGGCTGACGAACTTCATCATCGGGCTGGTGCCGTGCGAGGTGCTGACCTGCTCGAAGCCGGCTTCGCGCGCCAGCCGCCCGGCGGCCGCTTCGTGCGCGGTGAAGCGCCAGCCGTGCAGGAACACGATGGCCGCGCTGCGCAGCCCGGCGGCGTGGGCAGCCGCCAGCTGCTCGCGCAGGTGGGCCTCGTCCAGCGCCTGCAGCACCTCGCCCTGCGCGCCGACGCGCTCGTGCGCCTCGATCACCCGGCTGTACAGCAGCTCGGGCAGCACGATCTGGCGGTCGAACAGGCGCGGGCGGTTCTGGTAGGCGATGCGCAGGGCGTCGCGGAAGCCGCGCGTGGTGACCAGCAGCGTCGGCTCGCCCTTGCGCTCCAGCAGCGCGTTGGTGGCCACCGTGGTGCCCATCTTCACGCTCTCGACGAGATCGGGGCCGATGGTCTCGCCGTGCCGCAGGCCCAGCAGGTGGCGGATGCCGGCCACGGCCGCGTCGCGGTACTGCTCGGGGTTGTCCGACAGCAGCTTGTGGGTGAGCAGCGAGCCGTCGGGGCGGCGCGCGACGATGTCGGTGAAGGTGCCGCCGCGGTCGATCCAGAACTGCCAGCGGGCCGGGTGGGGGGTGGGATTCGGGTTCATGCGGGTGGGAAGGTGCAGGGCAGGACTTTATCGCCGCTTGCTCCCGTCCTGCCCGCGCAGGCGGCCGCTCCCGGCGGAGGCGGGAACGGGAAGGCCGGCCTTCAGGGCCGCCGCACCTCCACCCGGGCCCCATCGCGCACGGTCGCCGGCGGGTACAGGATCACCTGCTGCTGCGACACCAGCCCGGCCTCGACCCAGGCCATGCTGCCGTTGCGCCCGGCCACGTCCACCGGCTGCAGGCGTGCGCGCCCCTCGTCGAGGCGGTAGACGGCGAAGCCTTCGCCGTTCGGGAACAAGGCCCCGACCGGGACCTGCAGCGCATCGGCCGCCGAGTTGGTGATGACGCGCACGGTCACCCGGAAGCCGTCGCCCAGCCGGCGCCACTCGGCCGGCGGATCGACCGGGTCGATCAGCACCTTCACGCGCTGCTCCTCGATGCCCAGCGCCGAGACCTTGGTGAAGGCCGCCGGCTCGACCCGGCGCACCCGGCCTTCCAGCGGCGGGCCGCCCCAGCGCTCGATCGACACGCGGGTGCCGGGGCTGGCCTGCACGGCATCGGTGGTCAGCAGCTCGGCCACCACTTCCATCTGGTTCGGATCGCCCACGTCCAGCAGCGCGGTGCCGGGCGCCACCGTGTTCTCGCTCTGCAGCGGCAGGCGCAGCACCACGCCCGCCACCGGCGAGCGCACCGCGAGCGGCTCGCCCGCCGCTGCGCCGGGCCGCGCCGGCTGCAGCACCGCGGCAGCCTGGGCCCGCTCCTGGGTCGCGACCTCGCGCTCGGCGCGCGCCGCTTCCAGCTCGCGTTGCGCGGCCCCGAGCGCCAGCCGCGAGCTGTCCAGCCGGGAGGCCGAGACGTAGCCGTCCACCGCGAGCCGCTCGTCGCGCTGCAGTGCCAGCCGCGCTTCCTCCAGCGCGATGCGGGCGCGCTCGACCCGGGCGCCGGCGCGCTCGACGCCGGCCGACGCGGCGCGCAGGCGCGCCGCCGCTTTGCGCGCGCTGCGCTCGTCCACCATGGACGACATCACCGGCGTGAGCACCGCGACCACGTCGCCCGCGGCAACCGTGTCGCCCTCGCGCAGCGTGCTGCGCGCGACCCGCGCAGCGACCGGCGCGGAGATGGTGTAGCGGTCGCGCAGCCGGGTCTGGCCGTCCTCCTCGATCCACTGCTCGAAGGGCGCCTGCCGTGCCGTCGCGGCTTCCACCGGCGCCGGCCGCGGCGCGAAGGCCCAGGCCAGGGCGCCGGCCGCGAGCACCGCGCCCAGCAGGCCGTACAGGGTCGTGCGATTCGCCTTCATCGTTCTCATTCCCTCGTCTTGAGCGCCGCCACCATGTCCAGCCGGTCGACCCGCCGCCGCACCACCAGCGCGCTGCCCACGCCCGCGGCCACGACGCACAGGGCCGCCCAGGCGTAGGTGCGCGGGCTGATCACCACCGGGAACAGGAACTGGTCGGTCTGCATCATCCCGACCAGCAGGTGCACCAGCCCCCAGCCGGTGAGCATGCCCAGCGGCAGCGCCACGGCGATGCCCAGCGCCAGTTCGCCCAGCAGCAGCAGCGAGACTTCGGCCCGGGTGAAGCCCAGCACCCGCAGGCTGGCCAGCTCCCAGCTGCGCTCGGCCAGCGCGATGCGCGCGTTGTTGTAGACCACGCCGACGGCGATCACCGCCGCGAATATCGTCAGGATGGTGCTCGTGATCAGGATGTTGCGGGCGGTCACGTCCTGCATGTTGCGCAGCATGCTGGCCTTGCTGAAGGCGCCGGCCACGCCGCGGATCGCCTGCGTGGCCTGCAGCACCTCGGGGCCGCGGCCGGGCTCGATGCCGAGCGTGAACTCGGACGCCACGTCGCCCTCGCCCAGCAGGCGGTTGAGCGCGCGCCGCTCCAGCCAGGCGTTCAGGCCCATCATGTCGCGCACGGTGCGCTCGACCCGCACCTCGCGCACGTGTCGGCGGCCCTCGCGGAACTCCACCGTCACGCTGTCGCCGGGCTGCACGCCGAGCTTGGCCGCGAGTCGCTCGCCCATCAGCAGGCCGTCCTGCGGGATCGGCACCGCCCGCCGGTCGACGTCGATCACCCGCTGCAGCTGCCCGTCGGTGGGCCGGCCCTGGATCTGCCCGGATTCGCTGCGGTGGCCCTTGACGAAGCGCACTTCGACCCGCCGCCCCACCTCCACCTGCTGCACGCCGGGGATGCGGGCCAGCGCGCGCGCCTCGCCGGCCGGCACGGGGTCCACCGTCCACACGGCGACGTCGCCGCGCATGGCCAGCGTGAAATTGGCGTCGATGATCACCGCGACCGCGTCGCGGAAGAAGTTGCCCAGCACCACGATGGCCACGGCGAAGGCGATGCCGCCCACGGTGACGGCCGCGCGCAGCGGACGGCGCTCGACGTTGCGCAGGATCATGCGCAGCGCGGGTCCGGTGCGCAGGCGCGGCAGGCGCTCCAGCAGCGAGCGCCGGTAGCGCCCGGGCGCCGGCGGCCGCATGGCTTCGGCCGGCTGCAGGCGCACCGTGCCGGCGATGGCCGTCAGCGTGCCGGCCATCGCGGTGAGCGCGACGATGCCCAGGCTGGCCGCCACCAGGCCGGGCGGGATCGTGTGCACCAGCACCGGGAACCGGAACACCTCGGTGTACAGGCCCATCAGCTGCACGCCCATCCACTTGCCCACCGCCAGCCCGAGCAGGAAGCCCGCCAGCACCATCGGCGCCACCAGCTCGAGGTAGTGCAGGGCGATGGCCCGGTTGCGGTAGCCGAGCGCCTTGAGCGCCGCCACCTGCTCGCGCTGGGTGGATACCAGCCGGGCCGCGACCACGTGCAGCAGGAAGGCGGCGACGCCCAGGAAGATGGCCGGCAGCAGCGTGCCGATCACCTGCTGGCTGCGGATCTCGTCGTTCAGCATCGCATCCGAGACCTGCTCGGACCGGCCGCGCGCCAGCTGGCCGCCGTATGGCGCGAGCAAGCGGGTGGCGGCATCGACCACTGCCGCCTGCGAGGCCTGCGGCTGCAGCTTGAGCGCCACCCGGTTGAAGGCGCCGCGCATGTCCAGCGCCGCCGCCAGCTCGTCCTCGTCGACCCAGAACACACCGAAGGCGCGCAGGTCCGGCATGCCCCACAGGCCGGCGAACACGTACTCGGGCGACAGCGCCAGCCCGGTGATGCGCAGCCGGCGCAGCTTGCCGTTGACCAGCGCCTCGACGTGGTCGCCCGGCCGCAGCCGGTGCGCGAGCGCAAATCCCTCGGACACCGCCGCCTCCAGCTCGCCGGACCCGCGCGCCCCCGGCTGCGGAAAGCGGCCGTTGCGCAGGCTGACGAGGTTCAGGCGCTGGGCCGCCCGGGCCGGCAGCCCGATCAGCTGCCCGATCACCGGATCGCTGCTGCCGGGCACCGTGACCCGCGCGGCCGACTCGACCGTGGTCTGGGCGTCCACCACGCCCTCGATGGCGCGCAGCCGGGCGGCCAGCGAATCGGGCGCGCGGCGCGCGCTGGCGAACACGTCGGCAAAGCGGGCCGCCGTGTAGAAGCCGTCGCGCGCCAGCGCCAGCGACTCCACCGCCGACAGGGTGGCGACGAAGGCGGAGATGCCGCTGGCCACCACCAGCGCGATGGTCAGCGCCTGGCTCCACAGCAGGCGCAGGTCGCGCAGCACCTTGCGGTCGAGCGCCTTCATCGCATCACCAGGACAGCTGCGCCGGGGTCAGCCGCCGCTCGGGCACTTCCACGCCGGCCACCCGGCCGTCGGCCAGCCGCACCACGCGATCGGCCATGCCCGCGATGGCGGCGTTGTGGGTGATCACGATCGCGGTCGTGCCCAGTTCGGTGTTGATGTGCGCGATGGTCTCCAGCACCAGCTTGCCGGTCTGGTAGTCGAGCGCGCCGGTCGGCTCGTCGCACAGCAGCAGCTGCGGGCGCTTGACGATGGCGCGGGCGATCGCCACGCGCTGCTGCTCGCCGCCCGACAGCTGCGAGGGGAAGTGGTCGCGCCGCGGCGTCAGCGCCACCCGGTCCACCGCTTCGTCCACCGGCATCGGGTCCCTGGCGATGTCGGTCACCAGGCCCACGTTCTCGCGCACGGTCAGGCTGGGGATCAGGTTGTAGAACTGGAACACGAAGCCCACGTGCTCGCGCCGGTAGGTGGTCAGCTCGTCGTCGCTGGCGTCGCTCAGGCGCTGCCCGCGGAACCAGAGCTCGCCGCCGGTGGGGCGGTCCAGCCCGCCCAGGATGTTGAGCAGGGTGGACTTGCCCGATCCGGACGCACCCAGCAGCACGATGAACTCGCCGCTGCGGATTTCCAGATCGACGTCGCGCAGGGCATGCACGGCCGTGTTGCCGCTGCCGTAGGTGCGGCTGAGCGATTCGGCACGCAGGACCGGCAGGTCCGCTGGCGGGGCGGGCTCGTTCATGGCAAGGCGCGTGGCGTGGCCACTCTAGCGCAGGGTGGCGAGGGCCTCGTTGAGGGTCCTCAAGGTGCCCGGCTCCTTCCGGGTGATGATGCCGGCATGAGCGTGCGCAACCTCGAGTACCTGTTCCGCCCGGCCTCCGTCGCGCTGATCGGCGCCTCCGATCGCGAGGGCAGCGTGGGCGCCGTCGTGTTCCGCAACCTCAAGCAGGGCGGCTTCCGCGGGCCGGTCTGGCCGGTCAATGCCAATCGCGACATCGTGGCGGGCGAGCGGGCCTGGCGCGACGTCGCCAGCCTGCCGTCGGCACCCGACCTGGCCGTGATCTGCACGCCGGCGCCCACCGTGCCGCAGCTGATCGAGGCGCTCGGGCGCAGGGGCACCCGCGCCGCCGTGGTGCTGAGCGCGGGCCTGAAGCAGCGTGCAGCGCCGGGCGGGCCGAGCTACGAGCTGCAGATGCTGCAGGCGGCGCGCCCCTGGCTGATGCGCATCCTGGGGCCCAACTGCATCGGCCTGCTGCTGCCCGGCCTGGGGCTCAACGCCAGCTTCGCGCCGGGGCAGGCGCTGACCGGCCCGCTGGCCTTCGTCACGCAATCGGGCGCGCTGGCCACTGCCATGCTGGACTGGGCGCGCGGGCGCGGCATCGGCTTCTCGCACTTCATCTCCCTGGGCGACAGCGCCGACGTGGATTTCGGCGACGTGCTGGACTACCTGGGCAGCGAGAGCCGCACGCGGGCCATCCTGATGTATGCCGAGTCGGTGAAGGCGGCGCGCAAGTTCATGTCGGCGGCGCGCGCCGCCGCGCGCAACAAGCCGGTGATCGTGGTGAAGGCGGGCCGCGCACCCGAAGGGGCCCGCGCGGCGGCCTCGCACACCGGCGCGCTGGCCGGATCGGACGGGGTGTTCGACGCCGCGGTGCGCCGCGCCGGCATGCTGCGGGTGGACACGCTGGAGGACCTGTTCGATGCCGCCGAGACGCTGGCCCATGCGCGGCCGGTGCTCGGCGAGCGGGTCGTGATCCTCACCAACGGCGGCGGCGCCGGCGTGCTGGCGGCCGATGCGCTGTCGCTGCGCGGCGGGACGATGGGCGAGCTGGCTCCCGACACCCTGGCTGCACTCGATGCGGTGCTGCCGGCCACCTGGTCGCGCGGCAATCCGGTGGACGTCATCGGCGACGCGCCGGTGGCGCGCTACGTGGATGCGATGCGCGTGCTGCTGCAGGCGCCGGAAGTCGATGCCGTGCTGTTCGTGCATGCGCCCACCGCCCTGGTGCCGGCACTGGACATCGCTCGGGCCTGCGCGCCCGTGCTGCAGGCCAGCCGCAAGCCGGTGCTGACCTGCTGGCTGGGCGGGCCGGCCGTGGCCGAAGCCCGTGCGGCCACCGCGCAGGCCGGATTGCCTTCGTACTCGACGCCCGAGCGCGCGGTGGCCGCGTGGCTGCAGATGGCCACCCATGCGCGCAACCAGCGCGCGCTGCAGGAGATCGCGCCGGCGGCCGTGGCCGAGTTCACCCCGGACCGCGCCGCTGCCGCGGCACTGCTGCAAGGCGCTGCTGCCGAGGGCCTGGAATGGCTGGACGAAGTGGCGGCCAAGCGCCTGCTGGCCGCCTACGGCCTGCCGGTGGTGCGCACCGAGGCGGCAACGGGCGTGGACGAAGCGGTCGCCGCGGCGCAGGCGATCGGCTTGCCGGTGGCGCTCAAGATCCTTTCCCCGCAGATCGTGCACAAGTCCGACGTCGGCGGCGTGGCGCTGAACCTGGGCTCGGCCGACGAGGTGCGGGAGGCGGCCGGGCGGATGCTGCAGCGGGTGGCGCAGGCCCGGCCCGACGCCCGCATCCAGGGCTTCGCGGTGCAGGAGATGGTGCGCCGGCCCGGTGCGCGCGAGCTGATCGTCGGGCTGAGCACCGATCCGGTGTTCGGTCCGGTGCTCCTGTGCGGGGTGGGTGGCACCGAGGTCGAACTGCATCGCCGGCACGCGCTGGCCCTGCCGCCCCTGAACCTGGCACTGGCGCAGGAGCTGGTCGATCGCAGCGGCCTGGAGCCCCTGCTGCGCGCCTGGCGCAACCGGCCGGCCGCCGACCGGGCGGCGCTGCTCGATGCGCTGGTGAAGGTGTCGCAACTGGCCTGCGACCTGGACGGGGTGGCCGAGCTCGACATCAACCCGCTGCTGGTGGATGCGCAGGGCGCCGTGGCACTGGATGCGCGGGTGCGGCTGCGCGCCGCCGGCACGCCGGCCCTGCCGCTGGCGATCCGGCCGTATCCGCAGGAGCTGGAGGAAACGGTCGAGATCGCCGGCAGGCGCCTGCAGGTGCGGCCGATCCGCCCGGAAGACGGCGCGCGCCTGCACGCCTTCTACGACGCGGCCACGCCGGGCGACCTGCGGCTGCGCTTCTTCATGATGCGGCGCGAGGTGCCGCATTCGGAGCTGGCCCGCTTCAGCCAGATCGACTACGACCGCGAGATGACCTTCGTCGCGCTGCCCGACGATGGCAGCGACACCCTGGCGGGTGAGGTGCGCGCGATCTGCGACCCCGACAACGAGGTGGCGGAGTTCGCCATCCAGGTCGCGCGCGAATGGCAGGGCAAGGGGCTGGGCCGGCGGCTGCTGGACAAGCTGATCCGGCACCTGCGCGAACGCGGCACCCGCGAGGTGGTCGGCACCTGCCTGCCGGAGAACTCGGCGATGGCGTCGCTGGCGGCGCGGGTCGGCTTCGAGGTGCTGCCGGGCGGCGACCAGACCCACCTGCGGCTGCGGCTGGGGTGAAGGGCGCCGGCCGCGCGGGACATTTCCAGTGCCGGCGCAGCAGTGCCGGGTTCACCCGTCGCGCCCTTGTGGCGCGTTAGAGTCGCCCCATGGCTTCCGATCCGCAAGCGGCCGCAGCAACGGCCGAACCCTGCATCCGCACCGCACCCGGCCGCACGCCGCTGGTGCTCGACTCGCCGCACAGCGGCACCCGCTACCCCGAGGACTTCGACTACGTCTGCGAGCTGGCCGCCTTGCGTACGGCCGAGGACACGCACGTGGAGAAGCTGTACGACTTCGCGCCCGCCCTCGGCATCGCCTGGATCGAGGCGCTGTTCCCGCGCAGCTACCTGGACGCGAACCGCAGCGAGCGCGAGATCGACGTCGACATGCTGGACGGCGAATGGCCGGGCGAGCTGGTCACCGATCCCACGGCGCTGTCCAAGGTACGGCTGGGCAAGGGCCTGATCTGGCGCAACACCGACCATGGCGTGCCCATGTACGGGCGCAAGCTCAAGCCGCAGGAAGTGGCGGCGCGCATCGAGCGCTGCTGGCGGCCGTACTACGAGGCGGTGGCGGGCGCGATCGAGCAGGCCCATGCGCGGCACGGCTACAGCATCCACATCAACTGCCATTCCATGCCGGCGATCGCCGGCAGCCATGCCACCGACTACCCCGGGCTCGCGCATGCCGATTTCGTGATCGGCGACCGCGAGGGCTCCACCGCGTACCCGCGGCTCACCGCCTGGCTGGCCGAGTTCCTGCGGGGCCGCGGCTACGACGTGGAGGTGAACTTCCCGTACAAGGGCGTGGAGCTGGTGCGCCGCTTCGGCGAGCCCGCGCGGCAGCGCCACAGCCTGCAGCTGGAGGTCAACCGCAAGCTGTACATGGACGAAGGCACCTTCGAGATGCTGCCGTCGGCGCAGGTGCTGCGCAGGGACCTGCGGGCGATGTGCGAGGCGCTGCTGGAGGTGGATCCGCGGCGGCTGTAGGCCAGCGCTCGTGGCTGGAGCGAGAGGAGTTGAGTGCGGGCTTGCCCGCAGGAAGGGTGTCATTGCGGGCTTGACCCGCAATCCGTCACCGGACGCCTGACGATCCCTGCGCGTGTTTGGGCGACGGGTGATGGATCCGTCTTCCGCCGGAACGGATCCCGGCTTTCGCCAGGATGGCGACGCTGGTCGTCGACGCGTTGCGGCGACGACCGCGTCGTCACTTCTGCCTGGGCACCCGCCCCATCAGGTAGAACTCCGGATTCGGCATCATGCTGGAGAAGTTCGCCACCCGGTTCGACAGGCCGAAGAAGGCGGTGATGCTGGCGATGTCCCAGGCGTCCTCGTCGGAGAAGCCGTGCGCGTGCAGGGCCTCGAAGTCGGCGTCCTCGATCTCCTGCGCGCGCAGGCAGACCTTCATCGCGAAATCCAGCATGGCGCGCTGGCGCGGCGTGATGTCGGCCTTGCGGTAGTTCACCGCGACCTGGTCGGCCACCAGCGGCTTCTTCTCGTAGATGCGCAGGATCGCGCCGTGCGCCACCACGCAGTACAGGCAGTCGTTGGCGGCGCTGGTGGCCGTGACGATCATCTCGCGGTCGCCCTTGCTCAGGCCGCTCTCCCGGCCGGCGGTCTCCGGCACCATCAGGGCGTCGTGGTAGGCGAAGAAGGCGCGCCACTCGGCCGGCCGGCGCGCCAGCGCGAGGAACACGTTGGGCACGAAGCCGGACTTCTCCTGCACCTCCAGGATGCGGGCGCGGATGTCCTCGGGCACCTGCTCGAGGGTGGGGGCGGGATAGCGGGTCTTGCTCATGGGCTCTCCTGTCGATCTCAGGAGGGAGGGTAGCGCATCCGCGCGCCGGCCCCGCGCCGTGCTCTGGGGTCGGACGGTGTCATTGCGGCCTCGAGGCAAGCGCAATCCATCGCCGGAAGCCGGAACGACCGCCGTGCGGGTCCTGGCGAAATGGTGTCATTGCGGTCTCGAGCCGCAATCCAACACCGGAAGCCGGAATGACCACGGCGCGTGTCCAGGCCGCGGGAGATGGATTCCGGCTTCCGCCGGAATGACACTTGCGTCGGAATGACATTCCCCTCTACATCCGCGCATCCTCCATGCGCTCGCCCGGCTGCAGTTCGTCCATCGTCACCTCCACGGCCGGTGCCTTGTCGAGGTCCAGTCCGGGGTGCGTGCGCGCATCCTCCACCGCGGTGAACTGCCCGTCGAGGTACAGGAAGCCCATGCGCCGGGCCGCGTCCGCCATCGCGGTCTCCGGCGTGGGCGTGCCGCCGCCGGCGAGCTTGTTGCCGTCCAGGAAATAGTGCCAGCTGCCGTCGGCATGGCGGGTGAGCCGCCCGAGATCCACCACCTTGCCCGCGACGTTGCGGGCGTACAGCCGGTCCCCGGCCGCGTAGAAACGGTAGCGGGTGCGGGTGCTGGCAGGCGTGTCGTTCGATTGAGCCATGGCGATTCGTCCATCGTGTCGATGGCCCCATCTCACCGCGGCTGCCGCGGCCCGTCTGTAGGACACGCCCTCAAGGGCGCTGGTAGATCTTGCGCAGCAGGCGCAGCAGCGTCTTGTGCTCGCCCGGCGTGAGGTGCGCGGCCATCTCGCTTTCCAGCCTGGCGGCCGCCTTCTCGGCTTCTCCCATCAGCTTGCGGCCGGCGGCCGTCGGGTGCAGGCCGGTGGCGCGTCCATCGCGGGGGTGCGGCTTGCGCTCGATCAGCCCGCGCTTTTCCAGCGTGCCGACCAGCGGCACCAGGTTGGGCGGCAGGATGCCCAGCGCCGAGCACAGCTGGCGCGAGGTGATGCCCGCGTTGTGCACCACCAGCGACAGCACGGAGAAGTCCACCGGCCGCAGGCGGTAGGGCGCCATGCGCTCCAGGAACACCTCGATCACGGCCAGCGCGGCGCGGCGCGCGTTGTAGCCGAGCAGGGTCTCCAGGAAGCTGGTGTCGACCTGGTCGACCACCGGCGTCTCGTCGGCGGTGGGGAGGGCGCGGGATGCAGCAGGGCGCGGCATGGCGGTGGTCAGGCGGCCTGCACGGCCGCGGCGGCGGCACGGCATTGCGTGCGAAGGATCCCGGCGCGCATCTCGTACTCGGGCAGCACGCGCAGGCGCAGCGCGCGATGCGGTGCGGCCCAGCGGGCCTGCCGTGCATGCTGCGACCGGTCGATGCGGTGCCAGGCCCAGCCCAGCAGCGCCAGGCCGATCGCGCGCAGGTAGTCGTCGGCCGCCTCGAAGGCCAGGCCGGCCTGCGCGCGGCTGGCCTGCACCAGTTCCTGCGTCAGGCGGACGGCATCCTGCAGCCGCGCCGAGGTCTCGGGGCCATCGGCCGCGGCCGTGTCCACCCCGAGCGCCAGCTGCTGCAGCATCGATTCGATGCCGGCTCCGCCGTCCGGCAGCACCTTGCGCGCCAGCAGGTCGATGGCCTGGATCTCGTTGGTGCCCTCGTAGATCAGGGTGATGCGGGCATCGCGCACGTGCTGCTCGATGCCCCACTCGCGCACGTAGCCGTGGCCGCCGAACACCTGCAGCAGCCGGCCGGCCCCGCCCGAGCCCTGCTCGGTGCACAGCGACTTGAGCACCGGCGTGACCAGGCTGCACCACTGCTGCGCGGACTGCCGTTGCGCGGGGTCCGCATGGTGGCGGGCGATGTCGAGCTGCACGCCCGTGTGGTACGCCAGCACCCGCAGCCCGTCGATCCAGGCGCGCTCGGTGTCCAGGGTCCGCTGCACGGCGGGGTGGCGGATGATCGGATCGGCCTCGCCGGCGCCCAGCGTGCCGCCGGGTGCGCGCATCTGCAGGCGCTCCTGCGCGTACGCATGGGCCTTCTGCCAGGCGGCATCGAGCAGGCCCACGCCCTGCAGCGCGACGTGCAGGCGGGCCGCGTTCATCATCACGAACATGGCGGACAGGCCGCGGCCCGGCTCGCCGACGCGCCAGGCGATGGCGTCGTCGAAGCGCAGCACGCAGGTGGGGCTGCCGTGCAGGCCCATCTTCTCCTCGATGCGCTCGCACACGATGGCGTTGCGCGTGCCCCCACCCCAGCCCTCCCCCGGAGGAGGAGGGAGGTCTGTGTTCCGGCCCTCGCCCGGAGGGGGTACGAGGAACTTGGGCGCCAGGAACAGCGACAGGCCCTTCGGCCCGGGCGGCGCGCCGGGCTCGCGCGCCAGCACCAGGTGCACGATGTTGTCGGTCAGGTCGTGCTCGCCGCCGGAGATGAAGATCTTGGTGCCCGCGAGGCGATGGCTGCCGTCGGCCTGCGGCACGGCCCGGGTGCGCACCAGCCCGAGGTCGCTGCCGGCCTGCGGCTCGGTCAGGCACATGGTGGCCAGCCACTCGCCGCTGGCGATCCGGCCCAGGTAGCGCGCCTTGAGCTCCTCGCTGGCGTGGTGCCTGAGGCATTCGTAGGCGCCGTGCAGCAGGCCGGGCGCCATGGTCCAGCCGTGGTTGGCGCCGGTGAGCCATTCGTACAGCACGCCCTCCAACACCCAGGGCAGGCCCTGGCCGCCGTCCTCCGGCGCGCAGGCCAGCGCGGGCCAGCCGGCCTGGCGGAACGCGCGATACGCATCGGCGAAGCCGGGCGGCATGGTGACTTTGCCATCATGGAACTGCGCACCGACCGCGTCGCCCACGGCGTTCAGCGGGGCGACCACCTCGCCCGCGAACCGGGCCGCTTCCTCCAGGACCTGGCCCATCAGGTCGGAGTCGATTTCAGCGAAAGGTGCCAGCGCGCGCAGTTGGGCCGGCGCATCCAGCACCTGCTCGAGCAGGTAGCAGGCGTCGGCGGCGTCGGGTCGGTAGTCCATCCGCGGCGGGCTCAGGCCGGGGTGGCGGCCGCCGCCGCGTTGCTGCGGCCGGCCCCGAGGTAGGTCTCGATCACGCGCGGGTCGCCGGCGAGTTCGCGTGCGGCGCCCTGCAGCCGGATCTCGCCGGTTTCCAGCACGTAGCCGTAGTCGGCCACTTCCAGCGCGGCCCGCGCGTTCTGCTCCACCAGCAGGATGGAGACGCCCTGCTCGCGCAGCCGCTCGATGATGCGGAAGATCTCCTTGACGATCAGCGGCGCCAGCCCGAGGCTGGGTTCGTCCAGCATCAGCAGCTTGGGGCGCGACATCAGCGCGCGGCCGACCGCCAGCATCTGGCGCTCGCCGCCCGAGAGCGTGCCGGCCAGCTGCGCGCGCCGCTCCTTCAGGCGCGGGAACAGCTCGTAGACGCGCTCCAGTTCGCCTTTCCAGTTCGGCACCCGCAGCTTCATCGAGCGGTAGCCGCCCAGCACCAGGTTGTCTTCCACCGCCATGGTGCCGAACAGCTCGCGCTTTTCCGGCACCAGCGCCAGGCCCCGCATCACGCGCTCTTCCAGCGTGGCGTCGGCGATGTCCTGGCCGTCGAAGCGCAGGGTACCGCGGCAGGGCAGCATGCCCATCAGGGCGTTCAGCGTGGTGGACTTGCCGGCGCCGTTGGGGCCGATGACCGTCACCACCTGCCCCGGCGCCAGTTCGAAATCGAGCCCGGCCAGCACCTCGGCCCGGCCGTAGCCGGCGTGCAGGCCGGCCACTTGCAGCAGCTCGGCCATCAGTGTTCCGTCCCCAGGTAGGCGGCGCGCACGGCGGGGCTGGCCTGCACTTCGGCGGGCGTGCCTTCCATCAGCCGGGTGCCGAATTCCATGACCACGATGCGGTCGGTCAGGCCCATGACGAAGTCCATGTCGTGCTCCACCAGCAGCAGGCTCATGCCTTCGCCCTTGAGCTGGCGCAGCACGCCGGCCAGCGCCTGCTTTTCCTTGTGGCGCAGGCCGGCGGCGGGCTCGTCCAGCAGCAGCAGCGCCGGGTCGCTGCACAGCGCGCGGGCGATCTCCAGCAGCCGTTGCGGGCCCAACGCCAGGTTGCCGGCCAGCTCGTGCATGCGCTCGGCCATGCCGATGCGCGCCAGCTGCCGCTCGGCTTCGGCGAACAGGCGGCGCTCCTCGGCGCGATCGAGCCGCAGCATGGCGCGCAGGGTGCCGGCGCTGCCGCGCAGGTAGCCGCCCAGCGCGACGTTCTCCAGCACGGTCATGTCCGGAATCATCTTCACGTGCTGGAAGGTGCGCGAGATGCCGCGCCGCGCGATCTGGCGCGAGGGCAGGCCGGTGATGTCCTCGCCGCGGTACTGCACCCGGCCGGACGTGGTGGACAGCACGCCGGTGATCAGGTTGAAGGTGGTGGACTTGCCGGCGCCGTTCGGGCCGATCAGGCCGACGATCTCGCCGGCGTGCACCTCGAAGCTGACGTCGTTGACGGCAACCAGGCCGCCGAACTCCTTGCGCACGGCTTCGACCTGCAGCAGCGACTGCCCGGGCGTGGGCTTGTCGCGGGCCGGCAGCGGGGCGGCGCCGTCCCAGTCGCGCACCCGGTCCACCCGCGGCAGCCAGCGGGCGACGAAGCTCCACAGGCCGTTCGGCGCGTACTTCAGGACCACGACCAGCACGATGCCGAACACGATGGTCTCGAAGTTGCCGGTGGTGCCGATCAGCTCGGGCAGCAGCACCTGCAACCGGTCCTCGACGATCTTGACCACGCCGGCGCCGATGAAGGCACCCCAGACATGGCCGACGCCGCCCAGCACCGCCATGAACAGGTACTCGATGCCCTTGCCGATCGAGAACGGACTGGGGCTCACCGAGCGCTGGAAGTAGGCGAACAGCCAGCCGGAAATCGCCGCCAGCACGGCGGCGATGACGAACACCGTGAGCTTGGCGCGGAAGGTGGAAATGCCCATGGCCTCGGCCATGGTCGAGCCGCCGTTCAGCGCGCGGATGGCGCGGCCCGGGCGCGAATCGAGCAGGTGCCGGGCGCCCAGCGCCGCCACCAGCGCGATCGACCAGATCAGCACGTGCAGGCCGCGGCCGGACCCCAGCTGCCAGCCGAACACGGTGAGCTCTGGAATGCCCAGGATGCCGTCGTACTTGCCCAGCCACTCCATGTTGGCCATGGTGTAGTTCAGGGCCAGGCCCCAGGCGATGGTGGCCAGCGGCAGGTAGTGGCCCGACATGCGCAGGGTGATGGCGCCCAGCACCAGTGCGGCGGCAATGGCCAGGGCAATGCCCACCGCCAGCGCCAGCCAGGGGGAGGCCGACAGCTTCACCGCCAGGAAGGCGGCCGAGTACGCGCCCACGCCGACGAACGCGGCCTGGCCGAAGGAGATCAGGCCGGCCACGCCGGTCAGCAGCACCAGGCCCAGCGCCACCAGCGAGTACATGCCGATGTAGTTGCTCTGGGTGATCCAGAAGTCGGGCACCGGCAGCGCCGGCAGCACCAGCATCAGCACGGCGAAGGCGGGGAACGCAAGGCGCCTCACGATGGCCATGGCATTGCCTTTGCCGGCGCGCGCCGGCGCGAGGACCGTGTCTTGTCCGGTGGACATCAGTGTTCCTCTGAGTGCGGATCGCGCAGTGACCGCCACAGCAGCACCGGCAGGATGGAGGAGAACACGATCACCTCCTTGAAGGCGCTGGCCCAGAACGAGCCGAAGCTCTCCAGCAGGCCGACGAGCAGCGCCCCGACCATCGCCAGCGGGTAGCTGGAAAGCCCCGCGAAGACGGCGGCCACGAAGCCCTTGAGGCCGATGATGAAGCCGCTGTCGAAGAAGATCGTCGTGGTCGGCCCGATCAGCAGGCCGGACAGGGCGCCTATGAACGCGGCCATGGTGAAGGCCAGCCGGCCGGCCGAGTTGGACGAGATGCCCATCAGCCGGGCGCCGACCCGGTTGACGGCGGTGGCGCGCAGCGCCTTGCCGGACAGCGTGCGCTCGAAGTACAGCCACAGCATCACGATCAGCGCCAGCGTGGCCAGGAAGATGATCAGCGCCTGGCCGGTGAGCGCGAGCGCTCCGGCCGAAAAGCGCGCATCCCAGAAGCTGGGGTTGCGGAAGCCCTCGGCCCCGAAGAAGAACAGGCCCAGCCCCACCAGCGCGAAGTGGACGCCAACCGAGACGATCAGCAGGACCAGCACGCTGGCGTCGGCCAGGCGCTCGTAGGCCAGCCGGTAGATCAGGTTGCCGAAGGGCGTGACCAGGGCCAGCGCGATCAGGGCCTGCACCACCAGCGGAAAGCCCCTGGGCGCGGCCCAGATGGCCAGGAGCGACACGAGCACCGGCACGGCCAGCGTGCGCGCCAGTTGCCGGGCCACGCGGATGGGGGGCTGCCGGTGGCGCAGGCCTTCGTAGACGTCGGCGATGGCGGCGGCGCCGGCCAGCACCAGCAGGAACCACACGGTGCCCGGGACCTTGCCGGTCTGCATGATGGCCAGCGTGAGGGCGCCGAAGGCGACGAACTCGCCCTGCGGGATGAAGATGACGCGCGTCACGGCGAACAGCAGCACCGTGGCCAGCGCGAGCAGCGCGTACACGGCGCCGTTGGTCAGGCCGTCGATGGCGAGGATGCCGGCGATGGAGAGGTCCATGGGTTCTTCAGGAAACCGTCATTCCCGCGGAATTCGGGCCCCCGCGAGCGGGGGGCGGGATCTACGTGCGCAAGTGGGTTGGCGGAGTCTTTTCGTGGATCCTGGCGCCCGCCGGGGTTGACGAGTCGGGGTCGTTCCTGGATCCCGGCTTTCGCCGGGATGACATCGCGCGCCCGGCTGGCGCCGGGCACTGCAATGTCACTTCTCCACCACGAACTTGCCGCCCACCACCTTCAGCATCACCCCCGTCTCGTTGGTGTAGCCCCAGTGGTCGTCCTTGGTCCAGTTCATCACGCCGTGGGCGAAGATGGTGCGGCCCATGGTCTCCAGCGAGTCGCGCAGCGCGGCACGGAACTCGGGGGTGCCGGGCTTGGCCTTCTTCAGCGCCACCGGCACCACCTTCTTCATCACGATCTCGAAGTCGTACGAGTGGCCGGCGAACTGGTTGGGCGGGCCGAAGGCCTTCTCGTAGTTGCTGTAGAAGTCCATGGCCGCCTTCTTGGAGGGGTGCGAATCGGGCAGCTGTTCGCCGACCACGGCCGGGCCGGACACCACGAAGGTGTTCTCGACCTTGGCGCCGCCGATGCGCATCAGGTCGGCCGTGGCGGCCGCGTGGGTCTGGTAGATCTTGCCCTTGTAGCCACGGTCGACCAGGCCCATCTGCGGCATCGCCGCGCCCGAGCCGGAAGCCACCACCACGATCGCATCGGGATTGGCCGAGGTCAGCTTCAGCGCCTGCGGGGTGACGCTGGTGTCGCTGCGGGCGAAGCGCTCGACGGCGACGATCTTCATGCCGTTCTTCGCCGCTTCGGGCTCCAGCGCCTTGATCCACAGTTCGCCGTAGGCGTCGGTGTAGCCGAGGAAGCCGATGGTCTTGATGCCTTGCTTCTTCATGTGCTCGACCATCGCGTGCGCCATGACGTTGTTGCTTTGCGGCAGGCGGAACAGCCACTGGTCCTGTCCGGGCGGCGTGCCCACCGGCGAGCCGGCGATCTGCACCGTCTTGGCTTCCGCGGCCACCGGCGCCATCGCGCCGGCCACCGGCGTGAGGCAGGAGCCCAGGATCACGTCGACCTTGTCCTCCGTCACCAGGCGACGGGTGTTGCTGACGCCCTTGCCCGGATCGGACGCGTCGTCCAGGACGATCAGGTTGATCTTCTCGCCGGCGATCTCCTTGGGAAACAGCTGCAGCTGCTTCTGCATCGGGATGCCCAGGCCGGAGCCGGGGCCGGTGAGCGACAGCACCACGCCGACGTTGATGTCGGCCAGCGCGGCGGTCGACGCGGCCACCATGGCGGCGGCGGCGATCAGGGTGCGGGCAAGTTTCATGGATGTCTCCTGGGTCAGTGGGAAAGAGGCCGGTTCAGCGCGGCGCCATGCGCAGCGCGCCATCGAGCCGGATCACCTCGCCGTTGAGGTGCGTGTTGGTGACGATATGGCAGGCGAGCTGCGCGAACTCTTCGGGTTTGCCCAGCCTGGGCGGGAACGGGATGGACGCCGCCAGCGACTGCTGCACGGCTTCGGGCAGCTGGCGCATCAGAGGGGTCGAGAACAGGCCGGGCGCGATGGTGCAGACGCGGATGCCGTATTGCGCCAGGTCGCGCGCCATCGGCAGCGTCATGCCCACCAGCCCGCCCTTGGACGCGCTGTAGGCCTGCTGGCCGACCTGGCCGTCGAAGGCGGCGACCGAGGCGGTGAACAGCATCACGCCGCGCTCGCCGTCGTCCAGCGCCGGCAGCTTCGCGCACTCGGCCGCGAACAGGCGGCTGGCGTTGTAGCTGCCGACCAGGTTGACGTTGATCACGCGGGCGAAATCGTCCAGCGGGGCCGGGCTGCCGTCCTTCTGCACCACCCGCTTCGCGGTGCCGATGCCGGCGATGTTCATCAGGATGCGGGCCGGGCCGTGCGCCGCCGAGGCCGTGGCCAGCGCCGCCTGCAGGCTGTCGGTGCGGGTGATGTCGCAGGTCGCGGCGATGCCGCCGATCTCGCCGGCGACCTTCTGCGCCTGCTCGAGGTTGACGTCCAGCACGGCCACCCGGGCGCCCAGGCGCGCCAACTCGCGCGCCGTGGCTTCGCCGAGGCCGGATGCGCCCCCGGTGACCAGCGCGGCTTGTCCTTCGATCTTCATGGGGCGGCTCTCCTCATGCGCGGGGCTTGAGGGTAAAGGGCAGGGCGTCGTCGTGGAAGGCCTGGATCAGCGCGTCGCGGTGCTTGAGCACGGCGCGCTGGTTGATCGAGCCCTTGTCGGTGACCTCGCCCTTGTCGATGGAGGGCGGCTCGTGCATCAGGTGCAGGCGCGCGACCCGGTTGGCGCTGCCGGTGGCCGAAGCTGCCAGCTGGTCCAGCACTTGCTGGAAGTGCGCCTGCACCGGCGCGCTTTCCAGCACGTCCTTCAGCGGCGCGTCGGCCGGCAGGCCGGCCAGCTGGCGCACCGCCGGGGTGGCCAGCAGCAACGCGCCGACTTCGCGGCGGTTCAGGCCCGTGATCACCGCATCCTGCACGTAGGGCGCGCCCGCCGCGATGATCTTGGCGCGCAGCGGCCCCACGCTGACGAAGGTGCCGGTGGCCAGCTTGAAGTCCTCGGCGATGCGGCCGTCGAACTTCAGGCCCTTGTGGCGGTCCTGCTCGTCGATCCACTGCACGGCGTCGCCGGTGCGGAAGAACCCTTCCTCGTCGAAGTTCTCCGCCGTTTCCTGCGGCGCGCGCCAGTAGCCGGGCGTGACGTTGGGGCCGCGGTAGCGCACCTCCACCTTGCCTTCGGTGGGGACCAGCTTGAGTTCCATGCCCGGCGTGGGCAGGCCCAGGTAGCCGGACCTGACGTCGGGGCTGGTGATGAAGATGGCGAAGGGCGACGACTCGGTCATGCCCAGGCCGGTGCCCATCACGATGCGCTCGCCGATCTCGGCTTCCTGCACCTCGTGCAGCAGGTCCCAGACCGGCTGCCCCAGCGCGGCGCCGGCGTAGAAGAACATCCGCACGCGCGACAGCAGGTTGCGGCGCAGGTCGGCGTCCGTCTTCATGGCCTGCGCGATCGCCTCGAAGCCGGTGGGCACGTTGAAGTACACCGTGGGCGCGATCTCGCGCAGGTTGCGCAGCGTCTCGCCGATCAGCGCGGGCGTGGGCTTGCCGTCGTCGATGTACAGGGTGCCGCCGTTGTAGAGCGTCAGCCCGACGTTGTGGTTGCCCCCGAAGGTGTGGTTCCAGGGCAGCCAGTCCACCAGCACTGGCGGCTCCTCGGCCAGCACCGGCATCGACTGGCGCATCTGCTGCTGGTTGGCGCACCACATGCCGTGGGTGTTGATCACCGCCTTGGGCAGCTTGGTCGAACCCGAGGTGAACAGGAATTTGGTGATCGTGCCGGGGCCGGTGGCCGCGCGGGCGGCGTCGACGGCCGGGGTCGCTTCGGTGGCGAGCAGCGCGCCCAGCGGCGTGACGGTGCGGCCGGGCAGCTGGTCCTGCCCGGGGACGGCCGGGAACAGCTCGCCCAGCACCACTTCCACCGCTTCGGGGACCGTCGCCGCGATCGCCCTCGCATAGCGCGCGTCCGTCGCGTACACCAGGCCGGGCGTGAGCGTCTGCAGCACGTGGCGCAGCTTGTCGTAGTCCTGGCTGATGGTGGAGTAGGCCGACGACACCGGCGAATAGGGAATGCCGGCATACAGGCAGCCGAGCGCGAGGGTCGCGTGCTCCAGGCCGTTCTCGCACAGGATGGCGACCGGCCGCTCGGCATCCAGGCCGCGGTCGAGCAGCGCCTGGCCGACGCGGCGGGCGCTGTCCAGCGCCTGGGCGTAGCTGATGCGGATCCAGTCGCCGGTGCTGCCATCGGCCAGGCGGCGGCGCCGCGCGATGAAGGTGCGGTCGGGATCGGTCTGCGCCCAGTGCAGCAGCCGGTCGGTCATGCGCTCTGCGCAGGGCTGCAGGTCCTGGTCGGCGCGCAGGTACTGCACGCCGTTCGCGCCTTCGCGCAGCCGGGCGCGCGTGACGCCGAACTCCAGCGGGCGGTAGCGCGGCGCGGAACGGGTGGTCGTGGCATCCATGGCCCTAGCCCTTGCCGACCTTACCCGCCCGGCCTTCGAGGAAGGCGCGCACGCGCTCCTTGGCTTCCGGCGCGCTCTGGGCGATGGCCGCCATCAGCGCCTCGGTCAGGTAGCCCTGGTCGGCCGGCTGCTCGGCGATGCGCGGCAGTGCGTGCATCAGCGCGTAGTTGGTCAGCGGGGCGTTCTGCGCGATGCGCCCAGCCAGCTCCAGCGCCTTGTCCAGCGCCTGGCCCTGCGGCACCCGGTACTGGGCGAAACCGGCGCGCTCGCCTTCCTGTGCGTCGTAGACGCGGCCGGTGAGCATCATGTCGGTCATGCGCGCCACGCCGATCAGGCGCGGGATGCGCACCGAGCCGCCGCCGCCCACGAAGATGCCGCGCGAGCCCTCGGGCAGCGCGTAGAAGGCGGTCTCGTCGGCCACGCGCACGTGGCAGGCCGCGGCCAGCTCCAGGCCGCCGCCGACCACCGCGCCATGCAGGGCGGCGACCACCGGCACCGGGCCGAACTGCACCTGCTCCAGCGCCGCGTGCCACATGCGCGAGTGCAGCAGGCCGGCGCCGGCGTCGCGCTCCTGCAGCTCCGACAGGTCGAGGCCGGCGCAGAAGTGCTCGCCGTCGCCGTGGATGACGGCGGCGCGGGTGCCCTCGGGCAGGTTCTGGAACGCGTCGCGGATCGCGAGCACGAGGCCGTCGCTGAGCGCGTTGCGCTTGCCGGCGCGGTTGAGGCGCAGCACGGCGATGGCGCCGCGCTGCTCGATCTGGAGGTCCTGGGAGGTCATGGCGTGGGGGCGTGAAGCGCGCATTATTGGTTATGGACAATAATCAAAACAAGACCCAGAATCCGGGTGAAAACCCTTAGGACTTGCGCACCATGGACCACGCCAACCTCATCGCGATCGACGTGCACACGCACGCCGAAGTCAGCTGCTGGAACCCGTTCGACAACTACGGCGAGGAGTACGACCGCGCCGCCGACAAGTACTTCCGCTCGAACCGGCGCCCGACGATCGCCGAAACGATCGCCTACTACCGCGAGCGCAAGATCGGGCTGGTGATGTTCACGGTGGACAGCGAGTCCCAGCTCGGCCGCCGGCGCATCCCGAACGAGGAGATCGCCCAGGCGGCGCGCGAGAACGCCGAAATGATGGTGTGCTTCGCCAGCATCGATCCGCACAAGGGAAAGATGGGCGCGCGCGAGGCCGAGCGCCTGATCCGGGAGGAAGGGGTGAAGGGCTTCAAGTTCCACCCCACGGTGCAGGGCTACCACCCGTACGACCGCATGGCCTGGCCGATCTACGAGGTGATCGCCGCGCACAAGCTGCCGGCCATCTTCCACACCGGACACAGCGGCATCGGTTCGGGCATGCGCTGCGGTGGCGGGCTGCGGCTGGAGTACAGCAACCCGATGCACCTAGACGACGTCGCCATCGACTTCCCCGACATGCAGATCGTGATGGCCCACCCCAGCTTCCCGTGGCAGGACGAGGCGCTCTCGGTCGCCACCCACAAGCCCAACGTCTGGATCGACCTGTCGGGCTGGAGCCCGAAGTACTTTCCGAAGCAGCTCGTGCAGTACGCCAACACGCTGCTGAAGGACCGCGTGCTGTTCGGCAGCGACTACCCGCTGATCACGCCCGACCGCTGGATGAAGGACTTCGAGGAAGCCGGGTTCAAGCCGGAGGTGATGCCCGGCATCCTGAAGGGCAACGCGGTCCGGCTGCTCGGGCTGGCCTGACGCGCCGCTACCGGAACTCGAACAGTTCCTGGTGGAAGTCGCGCGCCGGCAGCCCGTGGGCGCGGAAGTCGCGGCGCAGGGCATCGCCGAAGCCGGCAGGCCCGCAGAACCAGACGCTGGCCGAGCGCCAGTCCGGCACCGCCGCCCGGATCTGCTCGGCGCTGAGGTGGCCGTCGCGCGGGCTCACCAGCACGTGCAGGTTGACGTTGGCGGCCTTCGCGTCGGCGGTCAGCTTGTCGATCGCGGCCTGCTCGTAGTCGCGGGTGGGATGGAACAGGTCGATGGCCTGCCGCGCCGGCGCCGGCGCCTGCGCCAGCTGCTTCATGCGCGCAATGAACGGGGTGATGCCGATGCCCGCGCCGACCCAGACCTGGCGCGGCTTGTCGTCGTCGAAGTCGAAGCGCCCGTACGGGCCCTCCACCGTCACCCGGTCGCCCACCGCCACCGTCTCGTGCAGGTGCGCGGTGTGGTCGCCCAGTTCCTTGACGATGAAGACATGCCGGCGCTCCTGCGGGTGCCAGGATGACGCGATGGTGTAGGGGTGCGGGCCTTCGCGCGGATCACCGGTGACGAAGGCGAACTGGCCGGCCCTGTGGCCCGGCCAGCCCGGATCCAGCAGCACGGCTCCCTCCAGCACGCGCAGGGCCGGATAGTAGGTGAGCGACTGCACGACGCCGCCCACGCGCCGGTCGGCGCCGATGCGGCCGGCCAGCGACAGCACGGCGGCGACCAGACCCGTGGCTAGCAGCAGCGCCACCGCCCAGCCCACCGGCTGCGCCCAGTAAGCGGGCTTGAGCAGCACCACGCTGTGCCATGCCAGCACGCCATAGGCGATGGCGAGCAGCGCGTGCGTCTTGCGGAACCACCGGTAGGGCACCTTCTTCACCAGCGCCACCCCGATCAGGATGGCCGCCACGTAGAACGCCCACTCGCCCAGGCCTTCGGCGACGCCGCGCTGGCCGGCGAGCCACTGCGCCAGGTCGCCGGCGCCGCTGCCTCCGGCGGGGGCGCCGCGCCGGGCCGGCCGCTCCAGCCAGCCCCAGCCCACCATCCACTTGGTACCCTGCGCCCACCACCAGTGCAGCACGGACAGCCCCAGCGCGGCAATGCCCAGCCACTTGTGCAGCCGGTACATCTTGTCCAGCCCGTACAGGCGCTGCTCCAGCCAGCTCGGCCGCAATGCCAGCAGCATGGCGACGCTCATCGTCCCGATGGCGAGGACGCCGGTGTACTGGACGAACACCGAGCGGAAGGAAAACCAGGTGAAGGGCTGCGGCAGCAGGGTGTCGGCCAGCAGCCAGAGCCCGGTGAGTGCCAGCAGGACGAACCCGAAGGCGACTTGGATGTTCTTCATGGGGGGTCGGCGCGCGTGCCGCTGCCGGTGCAGGGCCGCACGTGAGCCGACTCTAGGGCCCGCCTGCCGGTCCGTGGTTGACGGCGATCAGTGATCGCGCCGCGCATGCGCGCTTGCCGCTGCCGCAAAACGCAGCGATGCGCAAGCGACTTTACGCGCGCAGCGCACCCTGTTGCGCACCCCTCACGCAAGTGTGGACAGGGCATTCCCCGAGAAACTTTCGGGGCGTAGATTTTCTCTACGGTTCACCTACAGTGAAGTCCGGTGTCCACCTACAGGGTGTGTGTACCTCAACAAGGGTTCCGCGCTAAAGTGGCTGCCGACACCGGATGCAGTCAGGGGCTGGCGCAGAGAGCGAAACCGAAGGAGGTTCTCCCAATGGATGTGGTTCGCAATTTCCTGGCACGCTACGAGCAGACGCGCGAGGAAGAAATGTCGCTCGAGGACTACCTCGAGGCGTGCAGGAAGGACAAGCTGGTCTACGCCACCGCCGCCGAGCGCATGCTGGCGGCGATCGGCGAGCCCGAGGTCATAGACACCCGCCACGATCCGCGCCTGTCGCGCATCTTCGGCAACAAGATGATCCGCATCTACCCGGCCTTCAAGGACTTCTACGGGCTGGAGGAGCCGATCGAGCAGGTGGTGGCGTGCTTCCGCCACGCGGCGCAGGGCCTGGAGGAGAAAAAGCAGATCCTGTACCTGCTGGGCCCGGTCGGCGGCGGCAAGTCGTCCATTGCCGAGCGGCTCAAGCAGCTGATGGAGCAGGTGCCCTTCTACGCGATCAAGGGTTCGCCGGTGAACGAGTCGCCGCTGGGCCTGTTCAACAACGAGGAGGACGCACCCATCCTGGAGCAGCAGTACGGCATCGCTCGGCGCTACACCCAGCGCATCATGTCGCCCTGGGCGGTCAAGCGGCTGGAAGAGTTCGGCGGCGACATCCGCAAGTTCCGCGTGGTCAAGCGCTACCCCTCGGTGCTCAAGCAGATCGCCATCGCCAAGACCGAGCCGGGCGACGAGAACAACCAGGACATCTCCTCGCTGGTCGGCAAGATCGACATCCGCAAGCTGGAAACCTACGCTCAGGACGACCCCGACGCCTACAGCTATTCCGGCGGCCTGTGCCTGGCCAACCAGGGGCTGCTGGAGTTCGTCGAGATGTTCAAGGCCCCCATCAAGGTGCTGCACCCGCTGCTGACCGCCACGCAGGAAGGCAACTTCAAGGGCACCGAGGGCTTTGGCGCGATCCCGTTCGACGGCATCGTCATGGCCCACTCCAACGAGAGCGAGTGGAAGGCGTTCAAGAACAACAGGAACAACGAGGCCTTCCTGGACCGCATCTACATCGTCAAGGTGCCGTACTGCCTGCGCGTCACCGAGGAGATGAAGATCTACGAGAAGCTGCTGCGCAACTCCTCGCTCAAGGAGGCGGTGTGCGCCCCGGGCACGCTGAAGATGATGGCGCAGTTCTCGGTGCTCACGCGCCTGAAGGAACCGGAGAACTCCAGCATCTTCTCCAAGATGCTGATCTACGACGGCGAGAACCTCAAGGACACCGACCCCAAGGCCAAGAGCTACCAGGAGTACCGCGACTACGCGGGCGTCGACGAGGGCATGACGGGCATCTCCACCCGCTTCGCCTTCAAGATCCTGTCCAAGGTGTTCAACTTCGACAGCAACGAGATCGCGGCCAACCCGGTGCACCTGATGTACGTGCTGGAGCAGCAGATCGAGCGCGAGCAGTTCCCGCCCGAGGTCGAGCAGAAGTACCTGTCGTACATCAAGGAGCACCTGTCGCAGCGGTATGCCGAGTTCATCGGCAAGGAGATCCAGACCGCCTACCTGGAGTCGTACTCCGAGTACGGCCAGAACATCTTCGACCGCTACGTGACCTATGCGGACTTCTGGATCCAGGACCAGGAGTACCGCGACACCGACACCGGCGAGATCTTCGACCGCGGCGCGCTCAACGCCGAGCTCGAGAAGATCGAGAAGCCGGCCGGGCTGTCCAACCCCAAGGACTTCCGCAACGAGATCGTCAACTTCGTGCTGCGCGCGCGTGCCAACAACGCCGGCAAGAACCCGGTGTGGACCAGCTACGAGAAGCTGCGCACGGTGATCGAGAAGAAGATGTTCTCCAACACCGAGGACCTGCTGCCCGTGATCAGCTTCAACGCCAAGGCCAGCGCGGACGAGCAGAAGAAGCACGAGGACTTCGTCAACCGGATGGTCGAGAAGGGCTACACGCACCGGCAGGTGCGGCTGCTGTGCGAGTGGTACCTGAGAGTGCGCAAGAGCTCATGAACCTGGTCCCCCCCGAAGCGCCTTCGGCGCCTCCCCCCAGGGGGCGCCACCAGCGGCCCGGCCAAGCCGGTTCCGCGGTGGCCCCTTGAAGGGGACCGCCGCCGTGGTGCGGTGATGACAAACTGGAACCCCTGTCCGTGGCATCCAACCAGCGACCGGAGCGAGCCGCGCTCCACCAGGTGATCGACCGGCGGCTGTCGGGCAAGAACAAGTCCATCGGCAACCGCGAGCGCTTCCTGCGCCGCTACCGCGAGCAGATCCGCGACGCGGTGCGCAAGGCGGTGGGCGACCGCAGCATCCACAACATCGAGGACGGCGCCGACATCAGCCTGCCGCGCCGCGACGTGAACGAGCCGGTGTTCAGCCACGGGTCCGGCGGCAGCCGCGAGATGGTGCATCCCGGCAACCAGGAGTACGTGCGCGGCGACCGCATCCCGCGCCCGCGCGGCGGGGCGGGTGGGGGCGGCGGCAACGCATCGCCCGACGGCACCGGCGAAGACGACTTCACCTTCCGCATCACGCGGGAGGAGTTCATGAACTACTTCTTCGACGACCTGGCGCTGCCGCGGCTCATCCGCACGCAGCTGCTGGCCGATGCGCCGGAGTGGAAGACCCGCCGGGCCGGCTTCGTCTCGCAGGGCAACCCGACCAGCCTGCACGTGGTGCGCTCCATGCGCGTGGGGTTGGCGCGCCGCATCGCCATGGGCGGGGATGCACGCCGGCAGCTGCGCCGGGCCGAGGAGCACCTGGCGTTGATCGAATCGCGCGCGGATACGCCGCGCGCGGAAATCGACGCGCTCCAGGCCGAGATCGAGGACCTGCGCCAGCGGCTCAAGCGCGTGCCCTTCCTCGATCCGTTCGACCTGCGCTACCGCCACCGCGTGCGCGAGCCGCTGCCCACCAGCAAGGCCGTGATGTTCTGCCTGATGGACGTGTCGGGCTCCATGGACGAGTCGCGCAAGGACCTGGCCAAGCGCTTCTTCATCCTGCTGTACCTGTTCCTGACCCGGCACTACAAGCAGACCGACGTGATCTTCATCCGCCACCACACGCAGGCGGCCGAGGTGACGGAAGACGAGTTCTTCCACGCCACCGAGTCGGGCGGCACGGTGGTTTCGAGCGCACTGACCCTGATGAACGACATCATCCGCGAGCGCTACATGGGCAGCGAGTGGAACATCTACGGCGCCCAGGCGTCGGACGGCGACAACTGGCAGCAGGATTCGTCCAAGTGCCGCGAGCTGCTGGAGGGCAAGCTGCTGCCGCTGTGCCGCTACTTCGCCTACGTGCAGGTCGCCGACGAGGACCAGAACCTGTGGGAGGAGTACACCCGGGTGCTCGAGGGCAACGTCAACTTCGCCATGCAGAAGATCGTCACGCCGGCGCAGATCTTCCCGGTGTTCCGCGACCTGTTCCGCAAGAACCCGGCCGGAGCGACGCCATGATCGCGGTGTTCGATTCGGTGCGCGGCGCCGACCGGCTGCCGCAGGCGTCCGACTGGACCTTCGAGCTGATCGAAGAGTACTTCGACGCGATCCGCCGCACGGCCGAGAGCTTCCGGCTCGACACCTACCCGGTGCAGCTGGAGGTGATCTCGGCCGAGCAGATGCTGGACGCCTACGCCTCGGTCGGCATGCCGGTCAACTACCGCCACTGGTCCTACGGCAAGCAGTTCATCGCCAGCGAGAAGAACTACCGCCGCGGCCACATGGGCCTGGCCTACGAGATCGTCATCAACTCCGATCCCTGCATCGCCTACCTGATGGAGGAGAACACGCTGCCCATGCAGGCGCTGGTGATGGCGCACGCCTGCTTCGGCCACAACTCCTTCTTCAAGGGCAACTACCTGTTCCGGATGTGGACCGACGCCTCGTCCATCATCGACTACCTGGTCTATGCCAAGGGCTACATCGCCGAGTGCGAGGAGCGCCACGGGCTCGATGCCGTCGAGGAGGTGCTGGACGCCTGCCATGCGCTGATGAACTACGGCGTCGACCGCTATCGCCGGCCGCAGAAGATCAGCCTGGTGGAAGAAGAGCAGCGCCGCAAGGAGCGCGAGGCCTACCTGCAGCAGCAGGTCAACGACCTGTGGCGCACGCTGCCGCGCCAGCCCGGCAAGCAGGCCAAGAAGGAGCACCGGCGCTTTCCCGAGGAGCCGCAGGAGAACCTGCTCTACTTCATCGAGAAGAACGCGCCCCTGCTGGAGCCCTGGCAGCGCGAGGTCGTGCGCATCGTGCGCAAGGTGGCGCAGTACTTCTACCCGCAGCGCCAGACCCAGGTGATGAACGAGGGCTGGGCCACGTTCTGGCACTACACGCTGCTCAACACGCTGTACGACCAGGGGCGGCTGGGCGACGGCTTCATGATCGAGTGCCTGTCCTCGCACACCAACGTGGTGTTCCAGCCGCCGGTGACCGACCCGCGCTATTCGGGCATCAACCCCTATGCGCTGGGGTTCGGCATGTTCAGCGACCTCAAGCGCATCTGCATGGAGCCGAGCGACGAGGACCGGGAGTGGTTCCCCGACATCGCCGGCAACGGCGACTGGCTCAGGACGCTGGACTACGCCATGCGCCACTTCAAGGACGAGAGCTTCATCGGCCAGTACCTGTCGCCGCGGCTGATGCGCGAGTTCCGCCTGTTCTCCATCGTCGACGATGCCGCCCAGCGCGAACTGGAGGTTTCGGCCATCCACGACGACATGGGCTACCGGCACGTGCGCGAAGCGCTGTCGAAGCAGTACGACCTGAACTGGCGCGAGCCCAACATCCAGGTCTGGAACGTCAACCTGCGCGGCGACCGCTCACTGACGCTGCGCCACACCCGCCAGAACGACCGCCCGCTCGACAACAGTGCGGAAGAGGTGGTCAAGCACGTCGCCCGGCTGTGGGGTTTCCGGGTGCGGCTGGAGAGCGTGGACAACCACGAGCGGGTGCTGCAGCACTGGGAAGTCACCCCGCAGCAGCACAACCACTAGCCTGGCGTCGCGCCGGATGGGTGCCGGCGCCGGGTGACCTCGCAATGCCCGTTCGGCGATCGATCCAGGAGAGCGAGGAGCGCTTGCGGCTGGCCCTGGAAGTGGCCGATCTCGGCACCTACGACTGGGACCTGCCGGCTGGCCTGATCCGCTGGTCGGGCAAGGTCCGCGAGGTTTTCGGCGTTCCGCAGGACGTGCCGGTCACCGCCGAGAAGCGGGCCGCGCTCATCCACCCCGACGACCGCGAGCACGCGCTGGAGCTCTTTGCGGCGGCTTCGGAGCCGGCCAGCGGAGGCGCGTACCGGGCCGAGTACCGCGTCCTGCCCGCCGACGGCAGCCCCGAGCGCTGGGTGGGTGAACGCGGGCAGGTGCTGTTCGATCGCGCGGGACGCCCGCGGCGCTTCATCGGCGTGGTCGCGGACAACACCGAGCGCAAGCACGCCGAAGTCGAGCGCGAGCGGCTCCTGCGGGAGCTCGAGCAGGCGGTGCGCACGCGCGACGATCTGCTCGCCATCGTCTCCCACGACCTGCGCAGCCCCCTGGGCACGATCAGCCTGGCGGCCGAGCTGCTGGCACGCGAGGCCGATGCCAGCGGCAGCGTGCGCAGCCGCAGGCCGGTGGACACCATCCTGCGCGCCAGCGGCCGGATGAGGCAGCTGATCGGAGATCTGCTGGACATGGCCAACACCCGCGCGGGGCGCCTGGCGGTGCGACGGGAGCCCGGCGACGCGCAGGCTTTGGTGAGCGAGGCGCTGGAGGCGCATGAGCCGCTTGCGAAGGAGAAGGGCATCGGATTGCAGGCGCGGATCGATCTGCACGGCGAGTCCGTCTGCTGCGACCACGGACGGATCCAGCAGGTATTCGCCAATTTGGTCGGCAACGCCCTCAAGTTCTGCGGTGAGGGCGACAGCGTGTGGCTGCTGGCCGCGCGGGAGGCACCATGGTCCGCTACTCGGTCGTCGACAGCGGCCCCGGTATTGCGGCCGAGGCGCTCGCCCACCTGTTCGATCCGTACTGGTCGGCCCGGGAGCATGCCCGGATCGGCTCGGGGCTCGGCCTGTTCATCGCCCAGGGCATCGTCGCGGCGCACGGCGGACGGCTGTGGGTCGAGAGCACGCCGGGCGAGGGCAGTGCGTTCCACTTCACGCTCCCGCTGGCGCCCGGCTGAGCCGCTGTGCGGCAGATGCAGATGCGCCAGCCGCCGCTCGGCCGCAAGCGCGAGCGGCGGGGCGGCCTGGCGGCCCAAGGTGTCGGATGAACTACGGCAGCTTGCCCAGCACGGCCGCCATCTCGTCGCGCGAGAACGCCCGCAGCGACTGCGTGCGCACGTTGCCGGCCGAGCACAGCGCCAGGTTGAAGGCGATGATGGAGGCCTCGTCCTGCGCCTCGCACTGCACCACCAGGTCGCAGGCACCCAGCGTCCAGTGGATCCCGGTCATCTGCACACCGAAGCGGCTGGCCAGTTCCTTCGCCGCGTCGGCGCGCTTGACGGTGTCCTTCACGCTGCGCAGGCCCTGGTCGGTGAACGTGACCAATGCAAAGTACGTTGCCATGGCAGTCTCCTGATTTGGGGGCCTGCAAGGTAGGCGGCCGGCCGGAGGACTTCAAGCTCATCGCATCCGCCTGGCGCCGCGCGGCGGACCTACACTGCGCCGCATGAACCCCATGTCCGTGCCGGCCGAGGGCCCCGCGGCGCAGCCGCTGTCGGGATTGCGCGTGGTCGAATTCACCCACATGGTCATGGGCCCCACCTGCGGCATGGTGCTGGCCGACCTGGGCGCGGAAACCATCAAGGTCGAGCCCCTCGAAGGCGATCGCACCCGCCACCTGCTGGGGTCGGGCGCCGGTTTCTTCCCGATGTTCAACCGCAACAAGAAGAGCCTCTCGCTGGACCTGCGCAGTGCCGAGGGGGCCGGCATCGCGCGGCGGCTGTGCGGCAGCGCCGACGTGGTGGCCGAGAACTTCAAGCCCGGCACCATGGCGCGGTACGGCCTCGACTACGCCAGCCTGGCGCCGGACCACCCGCGCCTGGTCTACGCCAGCCTCAAGGGTTTCCTGCCCGGCCCGTACGAGCACCGCACCGCGCTCGACGAGGTGGTGCAGATGATGGGCGGGCTGGCCTACATGACCGGCCGGCCGGGTGACCCGCTGCGCGCCGGCAGCAGCGTCAACGACATCATGGGCGGGATGTTCGGCGCCATCGGCGTGCTGGCCGCGCTGGTGCAGCGCGGCATCACCGGGCGCGGACAGGAAGTGCAGAGCGCGCTGTTCGAGAACAACGTGCTGCTGGTCGGCCAGCACATGCTGCAGTACGCGATCACCGGCGAGCCGGCTGCGCCCATGCCCAACCGCATCTCGGCCTGGGGCGTGTACGACGTGTTCACCGTCCAGGGCGGCGAGCAGATCTTCCTGGCCGCGGTGAGCGACGGGCAATGGCAGCTGTTCTGCCGGGCGCTCGGATTCGAGGACCTGCTCGCCGATCCGGCGTTCGCCACCAACAATGACCGGGTGCGGGCGCGGGTCCGCTTGCTGCCGCTGCTGCGCGAGCGGCTCGCGCACAGGACGGCAGCCGAACTGGCGGCGATCTTCGAGCGGCAGGGCCTGCCGTTCGCCCCGATCCGCAAGCCCGAGGAACTGTTCGAAGATCCGCACCTCGTCGCCACCGGCGGCCTCGCCGACGTGAAGCTGGCCGACGGGCCGAAGGCGGGCGAGTCGGCCCGGGTCACCCTGCTGCCCATCACGCTCGGCGGCGAGCGGCCCGGCGTGCGGCTCGATCCGCCGCGCCGGGGGGAGCACACCGACGAATTGCTGGGTGGATTGGGGTACGGCCCCGGCGAGATCGCCGCGCTGCGTGCGCGCGGCGTGGTGGGGTGAAGCGGGGCGCGATGGCCTAGGTGCGGATCACCGTGATGTGCTCCGTTCCGCTCTCCGGCAGCCAGACCTCGCCCGGCCGGCCCAGGATCTGGCGGATGCCGGCACCCTCGCGCGGCAGGGCGTAGCGCTCGAAGCGCTCGGCATCGGGATCGAACGAGTACACGGCGTTGCCGCTCCATTCGCTGATCCACACCTGGTCGCGGTCGTCCACGTACACCGCGTAGACGCGCGTGTGGGCGCCCGGCGGCTTCCATGCGCGCCAGGCGCCGGTGCGCGGGTCGTGCATCGACAACTGGCCGCTGTTCCATTCGCTGACCCAGATGCGGCCCCGGCTGTCACTCCAGACGCGGCGCGCGCCCTGGTCCCGGGTGGGCGGCTCGACGATCTGCGACTCGCCGGTGCGCCGATCGATGCGCGCGATGAAGGATCCCGCCAGCGAGCACCACCAGATGTCGCCCGCCGGGGTCGCGCAGATGCCGTAGGGTCCGCGCCCACGCGGGGACGGCATCGCCGTCACCTCGCCGGTGCGGACCGCGACCTTGCCCAGCCAGCCGGACTGCCCCGTGAACCACAGGTCGCCGTCGCCGTCGAACGCGCAGGTGTTGAGGTTGGCGTAGGGGGTGCCGGCCGGCAGCGGGAAGACCTGCACCTGGCGGTCGGGCCAGCCCACGCGGACGATGGCGTTCTGGCCGCCGTCGGTGAGCCAGGCCGCCTTGTCGGGGCCCTGGATCACGCCGTGCGGCGAGGAGCCGCTGCCCAGCGCGACCTGTTCGGTGCGGCCGCTGCGCGGGTCGAACCAGCCCAGGTGACCGCTGGCCTGCGCGCTGAACCACACGCCGCCGTCCGGTGCCGGCGCCACGTCATGGATGCCGGTGCGGCGCGGCGTGGCGAGCTTCCAGCTTTTCAGCCGGCCCGAAGCCGCCCCGGCCGGCAGCACGGCCGCCAGCGGGAGCAGGGCGCCGGCCTGGATCAGCCAGCGACGGGACAGGAACAGCATGGGCGCCTCCGGGGTGTGTTCCGGGGCGCCCATTCTGGCGCGGACGGGCGCCGGATTCCATGCCGTCCCGGCGCAGGCCGCCCCGGCTTCAGGTCATCCGGAAAAGCCCGCGCCTTCTTCGTGTCATCCCGGCGAAAAGCCGGGATCCAGGCCGGAATTGCTGATCGGCTGGCGGCCCGAGGCCGCGAACCAATCCGTCAGATCACGCCCTGGGCCAGCATGGCCTCGGCCACCTTCACGAAGCCGGCGATGTTGGCGCCGTCGACGTAGTTGACGCTGCCGTCCGGTCGGCTGCCGTGCTCCACGCACGCCGCATGGATGCCCTGCATGATGCACAGCAGCCGGTTGTCGACCTCCTCGCGCGGCCAGGACAGGCGCATCGCGTTCTGGCTCATCTCCAGGCCGGAGGTGGCCACGCCGCCGGCGTTGCTGGCCTTGCCGGGTGCGAACAGCACGTTCGCCTGCTCGAACACATGCACCGCTTCCAGCGTGGACGGCATGTTGGCGCCCTCGGCCACGCACAGCACGCCGTTCTTGACCAGCGTGCGGGCGTCGTCGCCGGACAGCTCGTTCTGGGTGGCGCAGGGCAGGGCCACGTCCACCGGCACCGACCAGGGCGACTTGCCCGGGTGGAACTGGGTGCGGGTGCGCTCGGCGTAGTCGCTGACGCGACCGTACAGGTGGTTCTTCACCTCCATCAGCTCGGCCAGCTTGCCCGGCGTGAAGCCGTCCTGGTCGACGATGGTGCCGCTGGAGTCGGACACCGTCACCACCCTGGCGCCCAGCGCCATGGCCTTCTCGACCGCGTACTGGGCCACGTTGCCCGAGCCCGAGACGCTGACGCGCAGGCCCTGGAAGTCCAGGCCGCGCTGCTTGAGCATCTCCGCGGCGAAGTAGACCGTGCCGTAGCCGGTGGCCTCGGGGCGGATCAGCGAGCCGCCGAACGACAGGCCCTTGCCGGTGAAGACGCAGTCGGCCCGGTTGGACAGCTTCTTCATCATGCCGGCCAGGAAGCCGACTTCGCGGCCGCCCACGCCGATGTCGCCGGCCGGCACGTCGGTGTCCGAGCCCACGTGGCGGAACAGCTCGGTCATGAACGCCTGGCAGAAGCGCATGACTTCACCAGGGCTCTTGCCCTTGGGGTCGAAGTCGGAGCCGCCCTTGCCGCCGCCCATGGGCAGGGTGGTCAGCGCGTTCTTGAAGGTCTGCTCGAAGGCCAGGAACTTCAGGATCGACTGGTTCACCGAGGGGTGGAAGCGCAGGCCGCCCTTGTAGGGGCCGATGGCCGAGCTGTGCTGGATGCGGAACGCCCGGTTGACCTGCACGTCGCCATGGTCATCGACCCAGGACACGCGGAACTGGATGATGCGCTCGGGCTCCACCAGCCGGTCGAGCAGGCCGTGCTCGGAATAGCGCGGGTTGCGCTCGATGAACGGCCAGAGGCTTTCGATGACCTCGGTCACCGCCTGCAGGAATTCGGGTTGACCCGGGTTGCGCGTGGCCACCTGGGCCAGGAATTCATGACTGCTCGCGTACTTCATGACGGTTGGTATGGATCGGATGCGGGAAACGCATATTGTCGCTCATCCACGTCGCCGTCCCTGCGCCACGTCAAAGTTGCGCACCGACACGGAAGTTTTACGCGCCGCTGTGGTGCGGAGCATTCCCGGAGGTCACCCCCGGCGGAAGCCGGGCGGAGCCGGGATCCACCTTCCGGGCCCGAGCATCGCGCGGGAGATGGATTGCGGCTCGAAGCAGCTCGAAGCCGCAATGACATGCCAGGCGTCATCCCGCCATGCCATGCCGGCGCGCAACTTGTCATCCCGGCGCAAGCCGGGATCCATCTCCCGACGTCGGTGTGCCACAGCACGTGTTCGGACGACAGGAGATGGATTGCGGCTCGAGGCCGCAATGACATGGCAGGTGCCAGCCCGCCATGCCGACCCGG
>NZ_JAKFCM010000074.1:0-61595 GCF_036676645.1 Ramlibacter sp. | reverse complement strand
GAGCATGGCTGCGCGTGATCTGGCGCGCCTGGCAGGACCACAAACCCTACGATCCGGCACGCCACGGCGGGGCCAAACTGCTGCTTCAAACAGCGGGGGGTTGACACAGGGTGTCTCATGCCACCACCTTGCGTTCGCGCAGCGCCGCGATGTCCTGCGGCGAGCACCCCAGTTCGGCGAGCACCGCATCGGTGTCGTCGCCGAGCTTGGGCGCCGGACTGCGGACGGTGCCGGGCGTGCCGAGCAGCTTGGGGACGATGCCGGGCACTTCGAGCTCGCGGCCGTCGCGCGTGCGCTGGTTCAGGATCATGTCGCGCGCTCGGTAGTGCGGATCCTCGACGATGTCCCGGGCGGTGTAGACCCGGCCGGCCGGCACCCTCGCCTCGGCCAGCACCTGCAGCGCCTCGGTGACGCCGTGCTGCAGCGTCCAGGCCTCGATCGCGCCGTCCAGCTCCGCGACCCGGGCCACGCGCCCCGCGTTGTCGGCCAGCGATGGGTCGCCCGCCAGGTCGGCGCGGCCGATGGCCTGCATCAGGCGCTTGAAGATGCTGTCGCCGTTGCCCGCGATCAGCACCACGCCGTCGGCGCAGCGGTAGGCATTGGACGGCGCGATGCCCGGCAACGCCGAGCCGGCCGGCTCGCGCACCACGCCGAAGGCGCTGTACTCGGGTATCAGGCTTTCCATCACGTTGAATACCGCCTCGTGCAGCGCGACGTCGATCACCTGGCCCTTGCCGCCGTTGGCCCTGCGGTGGTGCAGCGCGGTCAGCACGCCGATGGTGCCGTGCAGCGCGGCCAAGGTGTCGCCGATGGAGATGCCGCAGCGCACCGGCACCCGGCCGGGCTCGCCGGTGAGGTGGCGCAGGCCCCCCATGGCCTCGCCGATCGCGCCGAAGCCCGGCAGGTCGCGGTAGGGGCCGGTCTGCCCGTAGCCCGAGATGCGCAGCATGATCAGGCCCGGGTTGTCGCGCGAGAGCGCCTCGTACGACATGCCCCAGCCTTCGAGCGTGCCGGGCCGGAAGTTCTCGATCAGCACGTCGGCCTGGGCGATCAGCCGGCGCGCGATCGCCTGGCCTTCCTCACAGCGCAGGTCCAGCGCGATGGAGCGCTTGTTGCGTGACTGCACCTGCCACCAGACGGACGTGCCGTCCTGGAGCAGGCGCCAGTTGCGCAAGGGGTCGCCGGAGCCCGGTGCCTCGATCTTGACCACGTCGGCGCCGAACTCGCCCAGAGTCTTGCCGGCGAACGGCCCCGCGATGAGTTGTCCCATCTCGACGACACGCAGGCCGGCGAGCGCGGCGGTGGCGCCGCCCAGCCGGCCTTGCTGCGGACGGTCGGCTGCGGGCTCACGATGGTGGGTCGTCGTCATGCGTCGGATCCCGCGGGTACGGGCGTTCGGGTCAGTTGAAAAGCCAGGGCTCGCTGGCGCGGCGGCGCGCCTCGAACGTCCGGATGCGCTCGGCGCGCTGCAGCGTGAGGGCGATGTCGTCGAGGCCGTGCAGGAGGCGGTGCTTGCGTGCTGGCTCGATCCCGAAGGCGATGGGCGCGCCACTCGCCGGCCTGATCGACTGCGAGGCCAGGTCGATCCGCAGGGTGTAGCCGGGCGTGGCCGCCACCTCGGCGAACAGCGTGTCCACCCGCGCGGCGGGCAGCACGATCGGCAGCAGCCCGTTCTTGAAGCAGTTGCCGTAGAAGATGTCGGCGAACGAGGGCGCGATCAGCGCGCGGATGCCGAAATCGCGCAGGGCCCACACGGCGTGCTCCCGGCTGGAGCCGCAGCCGAAGTTCTCGCGCGCCAGCAGGATGCGCGCGCCGCCGTAGCGGGCCTGGTTCAGCGGAAAGTCCGGGTTGAGCGGCCGCCGGCGGATGTTCTGCCCGGGCTGGCCCCGGTCCAGGTAGCGCCATTCGTCGAACAGGTTGTCGCCGAAACCGGTGCGCCGGATCGACTTCATGAATTGCTTGGGAATGAGCGCGTCGGTGTCGACGTTGGCCCGGTCCAGCGGCACCACCAGCGACTCGAGCGTTTCGAAGGCTTGCATCAATGCACTCCCGAGGCGGGGACGGCCGGCGGCAGCGGCGCGGCCGGATCGGCGAAGCGGCCGGCGATGGCGGCCGCGGCGGCCGTGGCGGGGCTGACCAGGTGGCTGCGGCCGCCGGGGCCTTGCCGGCCCTCGAAATTGCGGTTGGAGGTGGAGGCGCAGCGCTCGCCCGGTGCCAGGCGATCGTCGTTCATCCCCAGGCACATCGAGCAGCCCGGTTCACGCCATTCGAAGCCGGCTTCGACGAAGACGCGATCCAGCCCCTCGACCTCCGCCTGCGCCTTGACCAGCCCCGAGCCCGGCACCACCAGTGCCTGCCGCACGGTGGCGGCAACCCGGCGGCCCCGCACGACGACGGCGGCGGCGCGAAGGTCCTCGATGCGGGCGTTGGTGCAGGAGCCGATGAACACCTTGTCGATGGCGATGTCGCCCATCGGCGTGCCGGGCTGCAAGCCCATGTAGGCCAGGGCCGCCGTCATTCCGGCCCGCTTCACGGGGTCGGGTTCCTGCGCGGGATCGGGCACGCGGCCGTCGAGCGGAACCACCATCTCGGGCGACGTGCCCCACGTCACCATCGGCCGGACCTCACCCGCATCGATGCGTACCGTCGCGTCGAAGGCCGCTCCGGGGTCGCTGTGCAGGCCGCTCCAGTCGGCGACCGCTGCCTCCCATTGCGCGCCGCGCGGGGCGTAGGGCCGGTCCTTCAGGTAGGCCAGCGTGACCTCGTCCACGCCGACCAGGCCGACCCGGGCACCGGCCTCGATGGCCATGTTGCACAGGGTCATGCGGCCTTCCATCGACAGCGCCCGGATGGTGCTGCCGCCGAACTCGATCGCATGCCCGGTGGCGCCGGCCGTGCCCAGCAGGCCGATGATGTGCAGCACCAGGTCCTTCGCGCTCACGCCCGCGCCCAGGGGGCCTTCCACCTGCACCAGCATGCGCTGCATCGGCCGCAGCACCAGGCACTGGGTGGCCAGCACGTGCTCCACGTCCGAGGTGCCGACGCCGAAGGCCAGTGCCGCGAAGGCGCCATGGGTGCTGGTGTGCGAATCGCCGGCCACCACGGTCATGCCGGGCAGCGTGGCGCCCTGTTCCGGGCCGACCACGTGGATGATCCCCTGCCGGCGGTCGCCCAGGCCGAACTGCGTGATGCCGAACTCGCGGCAGTTCTCGTCGAGCTGGCGCACCTGCGCGCGCGACAGCGGGTCGGCGATGCTGTCCAGGCCCTGGCGGTGCTCGGGCGTGGTCGGCACGTTGTGATCGGCGGTCGCGAGCACGGTCTCGGGGCGCCATGGCTTGCGGCCGCTCAGGCGCAGACCTTCGAAGGCCTGCGGGCTGGTCACCTCGTACACCAGGTGCCGGTCGACGTAGAGCAGGGCTTCGCCGTCCTCGGTCTGGTCCACCAGGTGTCGCTGCCAGAGTTTGTCGAACAAAGTCAGGGGTGCGGGCACGGGAGCTGGGGATCGGCAGTCGGGAAGCGGCCCAGTCTAGGAACCCTGGCGCGCCGGCGGAATGGCCGATCGGGCAACGCTGCTTTCGCTGTTCGCGAAAACGGCAGGCGGGTCAGTCGGGTACGCCGGCCCGGCGGCTGCGCGTGAAGTGGTCCAGCAGGCTGCGCGTGGGGCGCGGCAACGCCGCTGCATTGCGCATCCCGAGGAGCAGCTCCCGGCGCACCCACTCGTCGGTGAGTTCGAGCTTGCGCAGGCCGAGCGCCGCTACCAGCGCATCCGCGGCGGTGTCCGGCAGCACCGCGATGCCCAGCCCGGCCGCCACCATCTGGCACATGGCGTCGAAGCTGCGGACCCGGATGCGGATGCGCAGTGGCTTGTCCAGCGCGCCGCTCTCCTTCGCGAGCAGCTGGGCGAGCGAGGTGTCGACCGTGAGGCTGACGAAGTCGTGCTCCATTGCCTCGGTGAACGCGACGCGTTGCCGGCCTGCCAGCGGGTGCCCGGCGGGCACGACCAGCGCCAGGCGATCGCTGCGGTAAGGCAGCGTCTGCAGGCCCAGCGCGGGCGTGCGTTCGGCGAAGATGCCCAGGTCGGCCCGCCCCTCGGCGACCGCCAGCACCACTTCGTGGCTGTCGGCCTCGTTGAGTTCGATCCGGATGCCCGGCTGGACGGCCGCGAAGGCGGACAGGTCGCCCGGCAGGAACTGAGTGACGGCGGAGGTGTTGGCCCACAGCCGGACCACGCCCAGCAGGCCCTTGGCATGGTCCGAGAGGTCGGCGGCGAGCTGGTCGACGGCGCCCAGGATGCGCTGTGCGTGGCGCTGCAGCGCCTCCCCGGCGGCCGTGAGGGATACGCCGCGCGAATGCCGCTCCAGCAGCGGTACCCCCACCGCGGCCTCCAGGTCCGACATGCGCTTGCTGGCGGCACCCACCGCGAGGCTTGACAGCTCGGCCCCCTTGCTGATGCTGCCGGTGCGCGCCACCCGCGTGAACAGCGACAGGGAAACCAGGTCCAGGCGATGCAGGTTCATGAGAGTCCGGGCCATTGTGCCCGCAACGTCGCACTCGCACCGGCGTGGCGCGCCGTCAGCGGCCGCTTCTAGCTTGCGGCCAGCGCGCGCGAACAGGACCACTCGCGCAGCGCCTCCGAGAACTGGATGACCACCCGCCGCTGCTCGTCGCGCCTTCTCATCAGGTAGACGTCGCCGGTGACCGGCGGCAGGTTCGGCGGCATCTCTAGGCTGCAGGAAGCGACGGCGTCGGCGCGCAGCCCGGCCAGTGATCCGGGCACGACCGAGATGCCCAGACCCGCGGCCACCAGGTTCAGCACTGCCGACACCTCCACCACCTGCTGTACGACCCGCGGCTGGAAACCCGCGGTGACGCAGGCGTTGTAGACCTTGGTCTGGAAGTTCGACGAGCCGAAGCGGAAGGACACGAAGTCCTCGTCCTTCAGCTCCGCCAGCCGCACGCTCGGCCGGCCCGCCAGTGCGTGGTCCAGGGGCATGGCCACCACGGCCGGGTCTTGCCACAGCAGCTGCCCGACCAGGTCCTCCTGCGTGGGCAGCCCGCGCTCGAAGGTCAGGTCCAGGCGGCCTTCGCGCAGCCCGGCGAGCTGCTGCGCCGGCGGCATTTCGTGCAGGACCACGTCGACGCCGGGCCGCATCTCGCGGTAGTGCTTGATGAACCGCGGGAACGGGCCGAGGAAGTGCGAACCGCTCAGCCCGATGTTGACCCGGCCCTCGATGCCATCGGCGACGCGCAACACCTGAACGCGCGCTTCCTCCACGCGCTGCAGGACGGCCTGGGCGTGCAGCAGGAAGGCCTTGCCGGCCTCGGTCAGTTCCACGCTGCGGCTGGTCCGCTCGAACAGCCGCACCCCGAGCTCCTGTTCCAGGTTGGCGATCTGCTGGCTCAGCGGCGGTTGCGACACGTTCAACCGGGCCGCGGCCCGGGTGAAACTGAGCTCCTCGGCCACGGCGCAGAAGTAGCGGAACTGGCGTAACTCCATGGGTGCGCTGGCGATCCATCGGGCGATCGTCTGGATCGATCGTGATTCAGTATTTGTCATTATCGATGGACGCGGAGAACATCCGCCGCGCCGACAACTCTTCTTTGAAAGCCCGCGATGAACCAGCCCCGGTCCTCCATCCAGTTCCAATCCACGCGCCGCTCCCTGATCGCCGGGGCCGGCTGCCTCGCGCTGCTGCCCACCGGCACCGCCTGGGCCGCGGAGACCGTGCGGCTGGCGATGGTCCAGTCCTGGTGGCCCACCACGGTCGGGGTCGCCGCGCAACGGCTCAAGCTGTTCGAGAAGGAAGGCATCAACGCCGAGGTCACCGTCTACAAGGGCGGTGCGCCGTCGTTCGAGGCAATGGCCGCCGGTGCCGCCGACTTCAACGTCAACGGCGCGTACCTGGTCGCCCTGGGCCGCGGCAAGGGCGTGAACTCGCGCATCGTGGCCACCGCCGGGACCAAGTACGCCGGCTGGCACCTGGTGGTCAAGGGCAATTCGCCGATCAAGTCGCCGGCCGAACTGGCCGGCAAGAAGGTGGGCATTTCCGCCAACGGCTCGATTTCCGACTTCCTCTCGCTGTGGACGATGGCCAACCGCAACGTGAAGTTCACGCGCGTGCCGCTGGGCGCGGGCGGCATGGTCCCCAGCCTGGCTTCGGGCAACGTCGACGCGATGGTGATCTGGAGCCCGGTGAGCTACAAGATCATGCAGGACGGCACGGCGCGCAGCATCCTGAACTTCGCCGATGCGGTGCAGGAGGACCTGAACGCCGGCTGGATCGCGACCGACGAGATCATTGCCAAGCGGCCGCAGGCCGTGCAGGGCACGCTGAACGCGCTGTACGGTGCGATCCAGTACCTCAAGCAGAACCGCGCCTACGCGATCGACCTGATTGCCGAGGTCAATGACATTCCGAAGGACGTGGCCGCCAAGGAATACGAATCGTCGATCCTGTCCGCTTCGAGCGACGGCGCCATCGACCCGAAGACGGCGGAACGCTCGGTCGAACTGGGCAAGGCGGGCGGCCTGGCCAACTTGGCCCCCGCCCAGGACACCTTCATCCAGAAATTCAAGCCCGTGCCCACCCGCCCGTGATGCGCACGCTGGCCCGTTTCGCGCAGCACCCGCTGTTCGTCGTCGCGCTCTTCTTCGGTGCGTGGGAGGCGGTGGCGCGTACCGGCTTGGTGGCCGCCGCGCTCCTGCCGCCGCTGACGGCGGTCATCGGCGTCCTGGTCGAGCTGCTGCAGCGGCCCACCGTGTGGATGGCCATCGCGGTCACCGCGGGCGAGGTGCTCGCCGCCTTCGCGATCGCGCTGCCGCTGGGCGTGGCGATCGGGCTGGCGTTGAGCGAGAGCCGGTTCTGGGGCGCCGTGTTCAGGCCGGTCTTCCAGTTCCTGTTCAGCATCCCTAAGTCGGTCTTCCTGCCGATGTTCATCCTGGCCATCGGGATCGGCATTCCGCAGAAGATCGCCTATGGCGTGTTCTCCATGATCTTCATCGTGGTCATCAGCATGAGCGCCGCGGTGGAGAGCGTGCGCGGCAGCCACCTGCTGGTGGCGCGCTGCTACGGCGCCACGCGCGCGCAGGTGTTCCGGCACGTCTACCTGCCCAGCATGCTGCCGGCGTTGCTGGAGACCGTCCGGCTGGGAATGATCTTCAACTTCACCGGCGTCATCCTGGCGGAGATGTACGTCTCGCAGGTGGGCATCGGCAAGCTTATCGGTACCTGGGGCGAGAACTACCAGTTGCCCCAGCTGCTGGCCGGCATCCTGCTGGTGTCGGCGGCTGCCGTGCTGTTCAACGAGTCGATCCGTGTCATCGAAACGAAGTACGGACACTGGAGACAATGAACATGAGGAATCTGGAATCGGGTGGGGGCGCAGCTCCGCTAGGCGCGAAGGCGGCCGCCACCGCCATCGACGTGCAGGAGGTCAGCCTCACCTACACGTCCGGCAGCGGCCAGCAGGTGGTCGCCCTGGACCGGGTGTCGTGCTCGATCGAGGCCGGCAAGTTCGTGGTCCTGATCGGCCCGAGCGGCTGCGGCAAGTCGTCGCTGCTGATGATGATGGCGGGCCTGCGCCAGCCGACCCAGGGCGTCATCCGCTGCATGGGCACGCCGATCGCCGGGCCCGACCCGGATCGCGTCGGCGTCGTGTTCCAGGAGGCCAACCTCTACCCCTGGCTCACCGCGCAGAAGAACGTGGAGTTTCCGCTGATGCTGCGCAAGACGCCGCAGGCCGAGCGCAGCCAACTCGCGCGGGAGGCGCTGGAGCTGGTGGGGCTGGCCAAGTTCGCCAACAGCTACCCGCACGAGCTGTCGGGCGGCATGAAGCAGCGCGTCTCGATCGCCCGCGGGCTGGTGCACCACCCGAGCGTGCTGCTGATGGACGAGCCGTTCGCCGCCCTCGACGAGCAGACCCGCCTGACGATGGGCGACGAGCTGCTGCGCATCTGGCAGCGCACCGGGCAGACCCTGGTGTTCGTCACGCACAGCCTCACCGAGGCGGTCTACCTGGCCGACGAGATCATCGTCATGTCGGCGCGGCCCGGGCGGATCGCCGAGCGCCTGCAGATCCCGCTGGCGCGGCCGCGCACCATGGAGATGATGTCGACCGAGCAGTTCGGGCAACTGCGCGGCCGGATCTGGAAACTGATCCAGAACGCATGAGGGCGTGATGCGCATGTCACCGACCACTGCCCGCTGGATCCTGCTGGGCGCCCTGCTGGTGGCCTGGGAGGCGGCGCCCCGGCTCGGCCTGATCCACACGCTGTTCCTGCCGCCGCTGACCGATGCGCTGCAGGCCGCCTGGCGCAGCTGGCCGATGTACCTGGAGAACACGGTGGTGACCCTGTGGCAGATCCTGGCGGCCCTGGCGATCGCGTGCGGCGGCGGCATCGCCCTGGGCGCGCTGATCGGCAGCGTGCCCGGCCTGCGGCGCTCGATGACGCCGCTGCTGTCCAGCGCCTACGCCATCCCGCTGGTGGTGCTGTACCCGCTGATGGCGGCCTGGTTCGGCATCGGCGCGAGCTCGCAGATCGCCTTCGCCGGGCTGTACGGAATCATCCCCGCGGCACTGGCGACGGCCGCCGGCATCCAGAGCATCGACCCGCAGCTGTCGCTGACGGCCCGCAGCATGGGCGCCACGCTGGGCCAGCGCATCGTGCACGTGGTGCTGCCCGCCGCCATTCCTTCCGTGCTCAACGGCATCCGCATCGGTGGGGCGCTGGCGATCGTCGGCGTGGTGCTGGCGCAGATGCTGGTGTCCACCGAAGGCCTGGGCTTCGTGATCACGACCTACCGCACCATGCTGGACGGGGCGCACGTGTTCGCCGCCATCCTGTTCGTCCTGGCCATCGCGCTCGCCTTCGACTGGTGCGTCGGCCTCCTGGAGCGGCGGACCGCCGCCTGGAACCCAAGCTCGGCATCCAAATCATGACGACCATCAAGAATCAAGACATCCTCACCTACCGGCGCCAGGGCTTCGGCGCGCCCCTCCAGATGCTCGCGCCCGTGGGGCTGCTGATCATCGACTTCGTCAACGGGTTCGCCGACCCCGACGCGTTCGGCGGCGGCAACATCCGCAGCGCGATCGACCGGACCGTGGGCCTGCTGCAGTTCGCGCGCGAGCACAAGTGGCCGGTGGCGCACACGCGCATCGTCTATGCCGACGATGCCGCCGACCGGAACGTGTTCGCACTGAAGGTGCCCAGCCTGCTGGGCCTGACCGAGGATGCCCCGGGCAGCGCCATCGTCCCGGAATTGGCGCCCGCCCCTGGAGAACTGGTCGTGCGCAAGACCGCGCCGTCCGGCTTCTTCGGCACCACGCTGGCGGCCTGGCTGACGCAGCAAGGCGTCAAGACGCTGATGGTGGCCGGCTCCACTACCAGCGGGTGCGTCCGCGCTAGCGTGGTCGATGCCATGTGCCACGGCTTCCGGCCGGTGGTGGTGTCGGATTGCGTCGGCGACCGCGCCCTTGCGCCCCATGAGGCCAACCTGTTCGACATGCAGCAGAAGTACGCGGCGGTGATGGACAGGGACGAAGCCTTGCGCGCGGCCGCTCCACTGGGCTGAAGCGGTACCCGGGCCGCGCCGCTCCCGGTTCGCCGGGCTTGCGGTGCGGATCGCCCTGAATGTCGACCGGCCGTCCGGTGTGCTTCCCGGGGCTGCGGGTGTCGCGACAACGTCTGAGCAGGGGTCAGCCTCCTGCGGCGGGCAGGGCGCCCGGGAAGGCCTCCAGCAGTGCGGTGGTCATGACCACGTAGCGCCCGAACTTGCCCACCAGCATCCAGCCGGCGCAGGGCCAGAACGGAAGCCGCAGCCAGCCGGCCACCGCGCACAGCGGGTCGCCGACCACCGGCAGGAAGGACAGGATGCAGGCCTTGGGCCCGAGCTTGCGCAGCCACTCCAGCGCCTTCACGTGCGACGCCGAGTGCCCCCACTTGTCGGCCACGTGGTGCGCGCCATAGCCCATCCACCAGTCGACCATGCCGCCCAGCGTGTTGCCGGCGGTGGCCACCAGCACCGCCGGCCAGAACAGTTCCGGATTGAGCTTGAGCAGGCCGAACAGGGCCGGCTCGGAGCCGAGCGGCAGCAAGGTGGCCGAAACGAACGCGACAAGGAAGAGCGTCGAGAGCCCGAAGCGGGGCAGCGCGAGCAGCGCCAGCAGGGACTCGAGCCACGGGTGCATTCGCGCGCATGTTACGGCACGCGATGCGCGCCGACGCGGGCGATCCGGATCGCTGCGCCGGCCGTGGCCCCTCGGGGCCGGGGCGGGCCGGGCATACAATCGTGCCTCATTTTTCAGCAGCGAACCCGCCCTCGTTCCCTTCCATGCACATCGGCCCGCACCAACTGGCGAACAAGCTGTTCGTCGCACCCATGGCCGGTGTGACGGACCGCCCGTTCCGCCAGCTGTGCCGGCGCCTGGGCGCGGGCCATGCCGTCAGCGAGATGGTGACCTCGCGGCGCGAGCTGTGGAACAGCCTGAAGACCTCGCGCCGCGCCAACCACGAGGGCGAGCCCGGCCCGGTCGCGGTGCAGGTCGCCGGCACCGATGCCGCCATGATGGCCGAGGCCGCGGCCTACAACATCGACCGCGGCGCGCAGATCATCGACATCAACATGGGCTGCCCGGCCAAGAAGGTCTGCAACAAGTGGGCCGGCTCGGCGCTGATGCAGGACGAGCCGCTGGCGCTGGCGATAGCACAGGCGGTGGTGCGGGCCTGCGAGCCGCACGGCGTGCCCGTCACGCTGAAGATGCGCACCGGCTGGAGCGCCGCCCATCGCAACGCGGTGCGGCTGGCGCGCGCGTTCGAAGGCGCCGGCATCCGCATGCTGGCGGTGCACGGGCGCACGCGCGAGCAGGGCTACAAGGGCGAGGCGGAATACGAGACGGTGGCAGCCGTCAAGCAGGCGGTGCGCATCCCGGTGGTGGCCAACGGCGACATCGATTCGCCGGCCAAGGCGCGCGAGGTGCTGGCGATCACGGGCGCCGACGCGCTGATGATCGGCCGCGCGGCCCAGGGCCGGCCGTGGATCTTCCGCGAGGTTGCGCATTTCCTGGCCACGGGCGAGCTGCTGGCTCCGCCGCTGGTGGCGGAAGTCAAGCGGCTGCTGCTCGAGCACCTGCAGGACCACTACGGCCTGTATGGCGAGTACACCGGCGTGCGCAGCGCGCGCAAGCACATCGGCTGGTACGTGCGCGGCCTGCCCGGCGGCGAAGCTTTCCGCGAGTGCATGAACGGCATCGAGGACTGCGCGGCGCAGCTGCAGGCGGTCGCCGCGTACTTCGACGAGCTCGGCGGGCAGGGCGACCGGCTGCCGGCTGCGGGACAACAGAACGACCGGGAACGGACGGCGCGACAGGAAGCATGAGCAAGAAACAGATCGAGGAGTGCGTGCGCAACAGCCTGGAAGGCTATTTCCGCGACCTGCGCGGCACCGAGCCGGACGGCATCTACGAGATGCTGGTCAAGGTCGTCGAAAAGCCGCTGCTGGAAGTGGTGATGGCCAAGGCCGAGCAGAACCAGTCGCGCGCCGCCGAGTGGCTGGGGCTGAACCGCAACACCCTGCGCAAGAAGCTGGTCGAGCACAAGCTTCTCAAGTGATTTCCATCTTCGCGGGCTGACGCCCTGACCACCATGAACGCACTCCTTTCCGTCTCGGACAAGACCGGGATCGTCGAACTCGCCCGCGGCTTGCACGCGCTGGGCATCCGGCTCGTTTCCACCGGCGGCACCGCCCGGCTGCTGGCCGGCGAGGGGCTGCCCGTCACCGAAGTGGCCGAACTGACCGGGTTTCCGGAGATGCTGGACGGCCGCGTCAAGACGCTGCACCCGATGGTGCACGGCGCCCTGCTGGCGCGCCGCGACCGGCCGGCGCACATGGCGGCGCTCGAGGCGCACGGCATCGGCACCATCGACCTGCTGGTGGTGAACCTCTATCCCTTCGAGCAGACGGTCGCGCGGCCGGGCTGCACGCTGGAGGACGCGATCGAGAACATCGACATCGGCGGCCCGGCCATGGTGCGCAGCGCGGCCAAGAACTGGAAGGACGTGGGCGTGCTGACCGACGCCGCGCAGTACGGGCCGGTGCTGGCCGAACTGCGCTCGGCCGGCAAGCTGTCGGACGAGACGCGCTTTGCGCTTTCCGTCGCCGCGTTCAACCGGGTCAGCGACTACGACGGCGCGATCAGCGACTGGCTGTCGCGTGTCCAGTTTTCCGGGTCCAGCCCGGGGCAGGCCCCTGTCCTCGCCCTGTTCGGCGGCCAGGCCAACGGCCGCTTCGTCAAGGTGCAGGACCTGCGCTACGGCGAGAACCCGCACCAGCAGGCCGCGTTCTACCGCGACCTGCACCCGGCCCCGGGCTCGCTGGTGACGGCCCGGCAGTTGCAGGGCAAGGAGCTCTCCTACAACAACATCGCCGATGCCGACGCGGCCTGGGAATGCGTCAAGAGCTTCGACGGGCCGGCCTGCGTGATCGTCAAGCACGCCAACCCGTGCGGGGTGGCGCTGGGCCGCGACCCGCAGCAGGCCTACGCCAAGGCCTTCCAGACCGACCCGACCTCGGCGTTCGGCGGCATCATCGCCTTCAACCGGCCGCTGGACGGCGCCGCGGCCCAGGCGGTCTCGAAGCAGTTCGTCGAGGTGCTGATGGCGCCGGGCTTCTCGCCCGAGGCGCTGGCCGTGTTCAAGGCCAAGGCCAACGTGCGCCTGCTGCAGATCGAGCTGCCGCCGGGCGGCGACACCGACTGGGCCAACGGCCGCAACCTCATGGACATCAAGCGCGTCGGCTCGGGCCTGCTGATGCAGACGGCCGACAACCGCGAGCTGGGCGTGGCGGAGCTGAAGGTGGTGACCGCGAAGCAGCCGTCGCCGCAGCAGCTGCAGGACCTGCTGTTCGCCTGGAAGGTGGCCCGGTTCGTCAAGTCCAACGCCATCGTGTTCTGCAAGGACGGCATGACCATGGGCGTGGGCGCCGGCCAGATGAGCCGGCTCGATTCGGCCCGCATCGCCAGCATCAAGGCCGAGCACGCGAAGCTGTCGCTGAAGGACACCGTGGTGGCGAGCGACGCCTTCTTCCCGTTCCGCGACGGCCTGGACGTGGTGGTGGACGCGGGCGCCGGCTGCGTGATCCAGCCGGGCGGCAGCATGCGCGACGAGGAAGTGATCGCGGCGGCCAACGAGCGCGGCGTCGCGATGGTGTTCACGGGGGTCCGGCACTTCCGGCACTGAGGGCGGCAGGCCGCGCCGCGCCGGGTCGCGCCCATGGATTGCGGGTCAAGCCCGCAAAGACATACTCCGGGGTCAGGCCCGCAGGGAAGCGAACACCTCGCGCGCCGCCGCAACCGTCTCGGCGATCTCCGGCTCGCCATGCGCCGCGCTGACGAAGCCGGCCTCGTACAGCGCCGGGGCGATGTATACGCCCCGGTCCAGCAGGCCGTGGAACAGCTGGTTGAAGCGGGCGCCGTCGGTTTTCATCACCTCGCCGTAGTTGCGTGGCAGCTGCGGCAGCAGGAAGAAGCCGAACATGCCGCCTTCGCTGTCGGCGCAGAAGGGCACGCCGGCCTGTTGCGCGGCAGCGGCCAGCTGCTCCATCAGGCCGCGCGTCTTCGCACCGAGCGACTCGTAGAAACCGGGCTTGCCGACTTGCTGCAGCGTCGCCAGCCCGCAGGCGGTGGCCACCGGATTGCCCGACAGCGTGCCGGCCTGGTAGACCGGCCCCAGCGGCGCGAGCTGTTCCATGATTGCGCGCGGGCCGCCGAAGGCCGCCAGCGGCATGCCGCCGCCGATCACCTTGCCCAGCACCGTCAGGTCGGGGCGGAAGCCGGGAATCCGCTGCGCGTAGTGCGCCTGGGCGCCGCCCAGGCCGACCCGGAAGCCCGTCATCACCTCGTCGAACACCAGCAGCGCGCCATGCTGCGTGCACAGCTCGCGGCAGCGCCGCATGAAGTCGACGCCGGCGCGCACGAAGTTCATGTTGCCGGCGATCGGCTCGATCATCAGGCAGGCGATGTCGGGCCCGTGCAGCGCGAATGCTTCCTCCAGTTGTGCGAGGTTGTTGTATTCGAGCACCAGCGTGTGCTGCACCACCTCGGCCGGCACGCCGGCGCTGGTGGGGTTGCCGAAGGTGGCCAGCCCGGAGCCGGCCTTGACCAGCAGGGAATCGGCGTGTCCGTGGTAGCAACCCTCGAACTTGACCAGCTTGCTGCGCCCGGTGGCGCCGCGCGCCAGCCGGATCGCGCTCATGGCAGCTTCGGTGCCGGAGCTGACCAGCCGCACCATCTCCAGTCCCGGCATCACGGCCGCGATGGCCTCGGCCAGCTCGATCTCGCGCTCGGTCGGCGCGCCGAACGAGAAGCCGTCCCGCACGGCGCGCTGCACGGCCTCGACCACCGCCGGGTGGCCATGCCCCAGGATCATCGGGCCCCAGGAGCCGATGTAGTCGATGTAGCGGCGGCCGTCGGCGTCCCAGAAGAAGGGCCCCTGTGCGCGCGAGACGAAGCGCGGGGTGCCGCCGACCGCGCGGAAGGCGCGCACCGGCGAGTTGACGCCGCCGGGAATGATGCGGCGGGCGCGTTCAAAGAGTTCTTCGTTGCGGTCCATGTGTCCGGTTTCAAGCGACCACCGCAGGGCCGGCTTTGCCGGACCGCAGGTGGCGCCCCCTCGGGCGAGGAGCGGCCGTGGGCCGCTTCGGGGGCGGGTTTTCAGTGTTTGGTGTCATGGGCCGGCATGTCCAGGACCTGCAGGGCCTGGGCTTCCTCCGTGGTGAGCTCGCCGGGATCGCCTTCGGGCTGGGCCCAGAACAGCCGGTCGGGCACCACGTTGCCCATGCCGGGCCGGAACCCGGCATCGAGGCACCGGTCCAGGTAGGCGAGCGCCTCGGTGGTGGCCGCTGCCAGGTCGGTGCCGCTGGCCACCAGCGCGGCCAGCGCGGCCGACAGGGTGTCGCCGGCGCCGGAGAACACGGCCTCGAAGCGCTCGAACTTCTCGCTGCCCAGCACCGACTGCGGCGTGGCCAGCACGTTGTCCAGGTACTGGTCGGGCAGCGGGATGCCGGTGACCAGGGTGTAGGGCACCCCCATGTCCGAGGCGGCCTTGGCGATCTCGCGCGCGCCGGGGCTGCGGTCGCCGCTCCAGTCGGGCAGCAGCCAGCGCCACAGGGTGCTGTGGCTGCCCACCAGCACCGTGACCTGCGGCAGCATCAGCTCGCGGAAGGCGTCCAGGTACAGGTCGGCCTGCGACTCGTCCCACCAGGCCAGGTTCGGCATGTAGGCGATCACCGGCACGTCGGCATAGTCGGCGGCAATGGCGGCCACGGTGCCGACCGCCTCGGGGCTGCCTAGGAAGCCGACCTTGAACACCTGCGCCGGCGTGTCCTCCAGGATGGCGCGCGCCTGCTCGCCGATGGCGTCCTCGTCGAAGGCGAAGTGGTCGTGGATTTCGGCCGTGTCGCGCGCATAGGCCCCCGTGACGACCGGCAGCGCGTGGGCCCCGACCGAGGCGATGGCGGTGACGTCCGCCGCCAGCCCGCCGGCCCCGCTGGGGTCGCTGGCGTTGAACGCCATCACGCATGCGGGACCTGCGTCGTCGTCGTCCTGCGTGCCGGCGCTGGTGGGGTCGGGGTTTGTCATGAGCCTGAATCTTCCAGGCATCGGCACCGTGACGTTTCTGCGCAGGTGCCCTCGATACAATCGTTGCATTCTATTCGAAGGCCCCTTAAGCTGTGACTGAAGCGAGAACCTGGATGTGTCTGATCTGCGGCTGGATCTATGACGAGGCCGCCGGCGCACCGGATCACGGAATTCCCCCCGGCACCCCCTGGGAGCAGATCCCCATGAACTGGACCTGCCCCGAGTGCGGCGCCCGCAAGGAAGACTTCGAGATGGTGCAGGTCTAGGGGGGCGACCCGGATACATACCCGATGGCGGTGCAGCCCCGCGGAAGTTACGAATGAGGAGCGGCGTCAATTGAGCACGACTGGGTTCAAGGTGCTGGTGATCGACGACAGCAACACCATCCGGCGCAGCGCCGAGATCTTCCTGAAGCAGGGTGGCCACGAGGTCCTGCTGGCCGAGGACGGATTCGACGCCCTGTCCAAGGTCAACGACTACCAGCCGCACCTGATCTTCTGCGACATCCTGATGCCGCGCCTGGACGGCTACCAGACCTGCGCCATCATCAAGCGCAACGCGAAATTCGCCTCGGTGCCGGTGGTCATGCTGTCCTCCAAGGACGGCGTGTTCGACAAGGCGCGCGGGCGCATGGTCGGCTCGCAGGACTACCTGACCAAGCCCTTCACCAAAGACCAGTTGCTGCAGACCGTGCAGCAGTTCGGCGCCGCATCGCAGCCGGCGCAGTAAGAAGACCCAGAGGAAAGAGGAGTACGCGATGTCGATCCGGAAAGTGCTCGTGGTGGACGATTCCAAGACCGAGCTGATGTTCATGACCGACCTGTTGCAGAAGAACGGCCTTTCGGTCAAGACGGCCGAGAACGCCGAGGATGCCTTCCGCCGGCTGGCCGAGGAGAAGCCCGACCTGATCCTGATGGACGTGGTGATGCCCGGCCAGAACGGCTTCCAGCTCACCCGCGCGATCACGCGCGACCCGCTCTATGCCGACGTGCCCATCATCATGTGCACCAGCAAGAACCAGGAGACCGACCGGGTCTGGGGCATGCGCCAGGGCGCGCGCGACTACATCACCAAGCCGGTCGACGCCAGCGAGCTGATGGCCAAGATCAAGGCGCTGGGCTGAGCCCCGCCCGACGCCGCCCATGGCCAACCGCGAAGCGCTGCGCGAACTCCAGACCCGCCTGGCCGCCCGCCTGCAGGCGGCGCGCGCCGAGGGCCTGCAGGCTTCGTGGCTGGCGGTCGAGGCGGCCGGCGCCCGCTACCTGTTCCCGCTGGCGCAGTCCGGCGAGATCTTCCCGTTCGCCCAGCCGCAGCCGGTGCCCTACACGCAGCCCTGGTTCCTGGGCGTGGCCAACCTGCGCGGCGGCCTGTACGGCGTGGTCGACCTGGCCGGCTTTGCCAGCGGCCGCCCGCCCGCGGCGCGCACCGAGGCCGGCCGCGCCGAGTCGCGCCTGGTGGCCCTGAACGCCGCGCTGGAAGTCAACTGCGCGCTGCTGGTCGACCGGCTGGCGGGCCTGCGCAACCTGGAGGCCTTCGCCTCCTCCAGCGACCCTCCCGAAGGCTCGCCGCCCTGGTTCGGCAGCGGCTACACCGATGCGGGCGGCGCCCGATGGCAGGAAATCAACCTGCAGGCCCTGTCCCAGCAACCCCAGTTCCTCAGCATCAGCGCTTGAAGCACTTCCGGAAGGCTTTGCAACCATGTCCGTCGTCGACCCCCTGAAGAACCTCTTCGCCAGGAAGAAGAAATCCCCCGCCCAGGAGGACGGCGCCGGCGGCGGTGCCGCGGTCGAGCAGGCCTCCGCCGACCCGCTGGGCGGCAGCACGATCGAGGCCGGCGAGGTGCTGTCCGAAATCGATCCCGACAGCGTCGATTCCCCCGACTCGCTCGATGCGGCCGAACTGGCCGCCGAGGGCGAGCGGGTCAGCGTCCCGCTGCTGGGGCGGCGCACCATCGCCACCCACCAGCGCATCCTGTTCACGCTGCTGGCCTTCGCGCTGCTGGTGCTGGGCTCGGTGGCGGTGTTCGCGGTCAACCAGGGCGACAAGGTCGCCCAGCAGGTGAAGAACACCGGCGACTCGCTGACGCAGTCGCAGCGCCTGGCCAAGTCGGTCGCACAGGCGCTGGTGGGCAGCGAGCAGGCCTTCGTCGAGGTGCGCGACAGCGCCAACGTGCTGGCCCGCTCGGTGCGCGGCCTCAGGTCCGGCGACGCCGGCCTGCGCCTGGACCCGGTCGCCATCGAGTTCCAGGAGGACATGGACAAGATCCTGCCGCTGATGGAGCGCGCCGAGAAGAACGCCGGGGTCGTGCTGGGCCAGCAGAAGATCCTGACCCAGGTGGGCGCCGCGCTGCGCACCATCAACCGCCAGTCGTCCGACCTGCTGGAGATCGCCGAGACGGTGTCCTCGCTCAAGCTGCAGCAGAACGCGTCGGCGGCCGAGATCTCGGCCGCCGGCCAGCTGGTGATGCTGACCCAGCGCATCGGCAAGTCGGCCAACGAGTTCATGACCGCCAGCGAGGGCCTGTCGCCCGAGGCGGTGTTCCTGCTGGGCAAGGACCTCAACTCGTTCAAGGAGATCGCGCAGGGCCTGCTGGAAGGCAGCCCCGAGCTGCGGCTGGGCGGCACCCGGGACGCGCAGACCCGCGAGCGGCTGGAGTCGCTGCTCAAGGTCTATGAGGAAACGCGCAGCCAGGCCAGCGCCATCCTGGGCAACCTGCAGGGCCTGGTGTCCGCGCGCGAGGCACAGGCCGCGATCATCGCGGACTCGGAGCCGCTGCGCCGCTCGATGGAAGAGCTGCAGGGCAAGCTGTCGCTGCAGACCGGCCTGGGCGTCGGCGCCATCGCCGCGCTGGCGCTGGCCGCCGCCTTCGCCATCCTGTGCTCGATCGGGCTGGCCTACGTGCAGCTGCAGGACAGCCGCAAGCGCCAGGAAGTGGCCGAGGGGCAGCGCCAGGAGGCCGAGCGCCAGGAGCAGGAGGCCAAGCGCGTCAACGACGCCAACCAGGCGGCCATTCTTCGCCTGATGAACGAGCTGCAGACGGTGGCCGAAGGCGACCTGACGCAGGAAGCCACGGTGACCGAGGACATCACGGGCGCCATCGCCGACTCGGTGAACTACACGGTGGAGGAACTGCGCCAGCTGGTGGGCAACGTGCAGAACACGGCCACCAAGGTGGCGCAGACCACGGCACAGGTGGAAAACACCTCCACCGAGCTGCTGGCGGCGTCGACCGAGCAGCTGCGCGAGATCCGCGAGACCGGCCAGTCGGTGCTCGACATGGCCGGGCGAATCAACCAGGTGTCGGGCCAGGCGCAGGAGTCGGCGCAGGTGGCGCGCCAGTCGCTGCAGGCGGCCGAGTCGGGCCTGCAGGCCGTGCAGAACGCCATCGGCGGCATGAACTCGATCCGCGACCAGATCCAGGAGACCTCCAAGCGGATCAAGCGGCTGGGCGAATCCTCGCAGGAGATCGGCGAGATCACCGAACTGATCTCCGACATCACCGAACAGACCAACGTGCTGGCCCTGAACGCCGCCATCCAGGCCGCGTCGGCCGGCGAGGCGGGCCGCGGCTTCTCGGTGGTGGCCGAGGAAGTGCAGCGGCTGGCCGAGCGCTCCGCCGACGCCACGCGCCAGATCTCGGCGCTGGTGAAGGCGATCCAGACCGACACCCAGGACGCGGTGGCCGCCATGGAGCGCTCCACCCAGGGCGTGGTGGAAGGGGCCAAGCTGTCCGACAACGCCGGCACCGCGCTGACCAAGATCGACCAGGTGTCGCGCCGCCTCGCCGAGCTGATCGAGCAGATTTCCGCCTCGGCGTCCAAGGAGGCCGAGTCCGCCAACGTGGTGGCCGGCAACATCCAGCACATCTTCGCGGTGACCGAGCAGACCGGCGAGGGCACGCGTTCGACGGCGCAGCAGGTGCGCGAGCTCTCGCGCATGGCCGAGGAACTGCGGCAGTCGGTGGCGCGATTCAAGATCGCATGACGGACGGCGCGATGGCGAGCGACCGGTTCGTCATCCGTCCTTGAGCGCAGCGAAGGCATTCGTCATGGAAACGAGCATGCAAGCAGCAACCGACATCGACCTGTCGACCCATGACCTCGGGCCGCTGGCCTGGGTGCTCGACGAGCTGCGCAAGTCGCTCGAGTCCGCGTCCGCGGCCCTGCGGCGCTTCGTGCGCGACGCGGCGCTGGCGCGCGGCCAGGACATGGCCTCGGTCGACGACGGCCAGCTGCGCATCGCCCGCCAGCAACTGCACCAGGCGGTCGGCGCGCTCGAGATGGTGGGCCTGGCCGCCCCGGCGCTGATCCTGCGCGCCATGGAAGCCGCGGTGCAGAAGTTCGTCGAGCGGCCCGAGCTGTGCAGCGAGGCCGCCGCCGCCAAGGTCGAGCGCGCCGGCTTCGCGCTCACCGAATACCTCGAGGCCGTGCTGCTCGGCAAGCCGCTTTCGCCGGTGGCCCTGTTCCCGCAGTACAGGGAGGTGCAGGAGCTGGCCGGCGGCGATCGCGTGCACCCGGCCGACCTGTGGGTGATCGACTGGCGCTGGCAGGAGCCGCAATCCCCGGCGCCGCCCGCCCGGCTGGTCTACGACCCGGCGGTGCGCGCGCGCATGGACCAGGCCGTGCTGCGCATCGTCAAGGCGGCCGACGCCACGGCCGCGCGCGAGTTGGCCGACATCGGCCTGGGCCTGGCCGCCGGGCAGGACGAGCGGCAGCCGCGCATCTTCTGGAAGCTGTGCGCCGGCTACTTCGAGGCGATGGCGCTCGGCCTGCTGCCGGCCGATGTCTACGTCAAGCGGGGCGGCTCGCGCGTGCTGCTGCAGTACGCCACGCTGGCCAAGGGGGACCCGGGCGTGTCCGACCGGCTGGCGCAGGACCTGCTGTTCTACTGCGCGCAGGCGGTGCCGCCCGCCGAGGCGCAGGCGCCCGCGCTGGCCGCGGTGCGCAGCGCCTGGGGCCTGGCCCGCTACACGCCGGTCGACTACCACACGGCGAAGTTCGGCCGCTTCGATCCCCTGCTGCTGGGCCAGGTGCGCAAGCGCATCGGCGCCGCCAAGGAAAGCTGGTCGGCCGTTTCCGGCGGCGACCTCGGCAAGCTCAAGTCCGTCGCCGATCCGTTCGGCCAGCTCGGCGAGGTGCTCACCCGGCTGCACCCGCCCAGCGCGCCGCTGGCGCAGGCCCTGGTCACCTGCGTCGAGGCGGTGGCACGCTCGGGCCGCGCGCCGCAACCCGAACTGGCGATGGAAGTGGCCACCGCCGTGCTGTACCTGGAAGCGGCCTTCCAGGACCTGGATCCGACCGACTCCCAGCTCGAGCGGCGCACGGCGCGCCTGGCCGAGCGCTTGCAGCAGGTCCGGCAGGGAGGGCAGGCTCCGGCCCTGGAGACCTGGATGGAGGAGCTGTACCGCCGCGTCAGCGACCGCCAGACGATGGGCAGCGTGGTGGGCGAGTTGCGCGGCACCCTGGCCGAGCTGGAAAAGCTGCTCGATGCCTTCTTCCGCAACCCGCAGGACAAGGCGCCGCTCGCCAACGCCCCCAGCCACCTGCTGCAGATGCGCGGCGTGCTGTCCGTACTGGGCCTGGACCAGGCCGGCCACGCGGTGGCCCGCATGCGCGAGGCGGTGGAGGAGATCATCCTCGCCGAAGTCGACGAGGCGATGGCGCACAAGGCCGGCACCTTCGACCGGCTGGGCAACAACCTGGGCGCGCTCGGCTTCCTGATCGACATGCTCAACTACCAGCCGGCGCTGGCCAAGAAGCTGTTCGTCTACGACGAAGCCAACGGCGAGTTGCGGCCCCTGATGGGGCGCACGGCCGCGGCCGCGCCGGATCCGGCATCGGTCCACGCTTCCGCCGCCGAACCGCGGGCGGCCGCGCCCGCCGCCCCGGCATCCGGGGTTGCCTCCGGGTCACCGGCACCGGCACCCGCGCCGGCGACCGGCCCCGCCGTTGCCCAGGCGGCGGCCGCGCGGCCAACGGCTCCGGCCGCACCGGCCGAGGACGAGGACGACGGCGAACTGCGCGAGATCTTCCTGGAGGAAGCGCGCGAGGTGGTCGGCAATGGGCTGGCGGCCATCGAGGTGCTGGCGGCCAACCCGGGCGACCTCGGCGAGCTCACCACCCTGCGGCGGGCCTTCCACACGCTCAAGGGCAGCTCGCGCATGGTGGGCCTGAACGAATTCGGCGAAGCCGGCTGGGCGATGGAGCAGGTGCTCAACACCTGGCTGGCCGACCAGAAACCGGCCTCGGACGACCTGCGCACGCTCTCGGCCGAGGCCTTGCGCGGCTTCGGCCGCTGGATCGACGACATTGCCGCGCGCAGCGATGCCACCTGGAAGTCGGCCCTGTTCCGCGGCCCGGCCGATGCGCTGCGCACCGAAGGGCGCCTGCTGGCCCTGACCCTCCCCGGTGCCCCCGCGGCGGCCGGAAGCATCGAAACGGCCTTGCCGCCGGCACCGGCTGCGGAGCCGGCGCCCGCCGCCTTCGAATTCGATGCACCGGACCTTGCCGCCGCTGCCGAGGCGATGCTCCCCGAGCTGCCCGGGGTGCCCGAGCTGGCGGAGTTGCGCTTCGAGCTGCCGGCCATCGAGCTGCCGGCCATCGAGCTGCCGCCGAGTGCGCCTCCCGCGACCGGAACGCCGCCACGCACGCCTGCTTCCGGATGGGAGTCCGGGCTCGACACCGCGGCGCCCGAGGTGCCGCCGGAGATCGCCGACGATCCACGGTTTGCCACCACGCAGACGCTCCATGTGCGGGTCACGCCGCCGCCACAGGAGCCGGTCGAGCCCGAGTTGCCGGCCGACTTCGAACTGGACCTCGGCGAGGCCGCCCCGCCGGCCGAGCCCGCCCGTCCCCCGGGGGCCCCGGCCGAGATCGAAGCGATCGACTTCGCCAGCCTGGCCGACCTGTCCGGCCCCGCGCCGGCACCGGTGGCATCGACCGACGCGATCGATGCGCTGCCGGTCTTCGACTGGCCGGTGGCCCCGGAGGTCGAAGCTGCGCCTGGACCGGCACCGGCCGATGGCGCGCCGACGCCGGCCGAACCCCAGCCGGGCGAGGCTGCGTTCGCCGAAGCCGCTGCGGCCGAGCCGGCGCCCGAAACGGCCGCTGCGGAGTGGCCCGCCGGGCTCGACGCCGCCGACGTGGAAGTGATCGAAGTCACCGCGTCCGACCCGCCGCCCGAAGCCCCACCGGAGGGCGAACTCGCGGCGGACTCGGCCGCCATGCCGCTGGACGACCAGACCAAGGTGATAGGGACGCTGCGCATCGGCATCCCGCTCTACAACGTCTACCTGAACGAGGCCGACGAGTGGTCGCGCCGGCTCGAACACGACCTGGGCGAATGGGCGCTGCAGGTCGGCGAGCCGGTTCCCGACGCGGTGGTCGGCCTGGCGCATGCGCTGGGCGGCAGTTCCGCCACGGTCGGCTTCGAGGCCCTGTCCGAAGTCGCGCGCGCGCTGGAAAACGCGCTGCAGCGTGCGCAGATGCTGGCCTGGGGCACCCAGCAGCATGGCCGCACCTTCGTGCGGGCGACCGCCGAGATCCGCCGGCTGCTGCACCAGTTCGCGGCCGGGTTCCTGAAGGAGGCCGATCCCGCCGTCATCGAGGCGCTTGCCGCGCTGGAACAACTGGACGTCCCGCGCCGCACCGACCTGCCCGACAGCGGCCGGCTGGGGCTGGACGACGACCTCGGGTTCGACGAGTCCATGGCGCCGGTCGCCGCGGCGCCCGCCGCCCAGGCGCCGGTGGCGCGGCCGGAACCGCTGCCAGCCACCGCGCCCGCCGTCACGCCGCAGCGCTTCGAGGGCGAGGGCGAGGAAGACTTCGACGTCGCCGACGCCATCGACCCCGACCTGTTCCCGATCTTCGAGGACGAAGCGCTCGAATTGCTGCCGCGCATGGGCGCCGCCCTGCGCCAGTGGGCGCAGCACGGCCAGCGCGCCGGCCGCGACGAGGTGCTGCGCGCCTTGCACACGCTCAAGGGCAGCGCCCGCCTGGCCGGCGCGCTGCGGCTGGGCGAACTGGCCCACCGGATGGAGTCCAGCGTCGAAGCCGTCGCCGCCGAGGCCGCGCCGGCCGAGCTGGAACCGCTGCTGCACCGCTTCGACAGCCTGCAGGCGCGCTTCGACGCGCTGCGTGCCGGCGCCGGGGAGCCTGCCGGTGCAACGCCAGCGGAAGCGCCGGACGGCGCGGCGCCACCCGTCCAGCAGCAAGGCGAGGCTGCCACGGCCGCCGCGCCCAGTCCCAGCCGCGCCGTGCTGGCGGCCCCGGTCACCACCCAGCTGGCGCCGCAGCGTGCCGCCGCCGGCCAGGCCGTGCGCGTGCGCTCGCAACTGCTGGACCGCCTGATGAACCAGGCCGGCGAGGTGATCATCACCCGTTCGCGCCTGGAAAACGAGCTGCGCAACCTGCGCGGCTCGTTGCACGACCTCACCGGCAACCTCGACCGGCTGCGCACGCAGTTGCGCGACATCGAACTGCAGGCCGAGACGCAGATGCAGTCGCGGCTGGCGCAGGCCAAGGACTCGGCCGGCTTCGACCCGCTGGAATTCGACCGCTTCACGCGGGTGCAGGAGCTCACCCGCATGATGGCCGAGTCGGTCAACGACGTGGCCACCGTGCAGCGCAACCTGCAGCGCACGGTGGAGGCCACCGAAGACGACCTGATCGCGCAGGCCCGCCAGACCCGCGAGCTGCAACGCGACCTGCTGCGCACGCGCATGATGGAGTTCGACGGCATCTCCGACCGCCTGTACCGCGTGGTGCGCCTGGCGTCCAAGGAAACCGGCAAGCAGGTCAAGCTGGACATCACCGGCGGCTCCATCGAGATGGACCGCGGCGTGCTCGATCGCATGACGCCGGCCTTCGAGCACCTGCTGCGCAACTGCGTGGCCCACGGCATCGAGGCCACCGAAGCGCGCCAGGCGGCCGGCAAGGATGCCGCCGGCACGATCGTGATCGACGTGCGCCAGGAAGGCAACGACGTGTCGGTGGAGTTCCGCGACGATGGCGCCGGCCTGGACCTGGCACGCATCCGCGACAAGGCGCTGCAGCAAGGCCTGGTCTCGCCCGCGCAGCAGCTGAGCGATGCCGAGGCCGCCAACCTGATCTTCATGCCCGGTTTCTCCACCGCCGCCCAGGTGACCGAGCTGGCCGGCCGCGGCATCGGCATGGACGTGGTGCGCTCCGAAGTGAATGCGCTCGGCGGCCGCATCGAAACCAGCACCGCCCGCGGCCAGGGCACCCGCTTCAAGCTGGTGCTGCCCCTGACCACGGCGGTGACGCAGGTGGTCATGGTGCGCAGCGGCAGCCTGTCGGTCGGCGTGCCGGCCAACCTGGTGGAAATCGTGCGCCGCGCCAGTGCCAAGGAGATCCAGCAGGCCTACAACAGCGGCAGCTACGAGCTGGCCGGCGAGCCGGTCCCGTTCTTCTGGTCGGGTGCGCTGCTGCAGTCCTCGGCGCGCAGCAACGAGCCCCAGGCGCGGACGCTGCCGGTGGTGGTCTTCCGCAGCGCGGCTCAGCGGGTGGCCGTGCACGTGGACGAAGTGCTGGGCAACCAGGAAGTCGTGGTGAAGAACCTGGGGCCGCAGCTGGCCCGCCTGCCCGGCCTGGCCGGCATGACGGTGCTGGCCTCCGGCGCCGTGGTCCTGATCTACAACCCGGTGGCGCTCTCGGCGGTCTACGGCGAGCAGGCCCGCCGCCTGAGCGCCGACCGGGCCCAGCCCGAAGTCCTGGAGCAGGCCGGCGGCGCCGCGGCGGTGGCCGAGCTGGTGCCGGCCGCGCCGCAGGTCCCGCTGGTGCTGGTGGTGGACGACTCGATCACGGTGCGCCGGGTGACGCAGCGGCTGCTGCAGCGCGAGGGCTACCGGGTGGCGCTGGCCGCCGACGGCCTGCAGGCGCTCGAGCGGCTGGCCGAGGAGCGGCCGGCGGTGGTGCTGTCCGACATCGAGATGCCGCGCATGGACGGCTTCGACCTGGCGCGCAACATCCGCTCCGATGCGCGCTGGGCCAGCCTGCCGATCGTGATGATCACCTCGCGCATCGCCGAAAAGCACCGCGAGCACGCCCGCGAGCTGGGCGTCAACCACTACCTGGGCAAGCCGTACTCGGAAGAGGAACTGCTCAGCCTGGTCAGGCACTACTGCACGGCAGCGACGGCGGCGGCACCGGCCTGAGCGGCGTCGGCAGGCGGGAGATTTCGCCCAGCCGGGTGCCCGCGCGGGCCCCCCTTGGCTAGAATCCGGCCATGCCGGCCGAAGCCACGCCCATGAACCTGACGCATCACTTCCTGATCGCGATGCCGGGGCTGGAGGACGAGTCGTTCGCCGGCAGCGTGGTCTACCTGTGCGAGCACAGCTCGCGCGGCGCGCTGGGGCTGGTGATCAACAAGCCCAGCGACATCAAGCTGAAGAACCTGTTCGAGAAAGTCGACCTGCCGCTCACGCGCGACGACCTGGCCGGCGCGCCGGTGTTCCAGGGCGGCCCGGTGCAGACCGAGCGCGGTTTCGTGCTGCACGAGGCCGTGCTGGCCGACCAGGCCCAGCCCGACGAACCGGTGTACGCATCCACCATGACCATCCCCGGCGGGCTGGAGATGACCACCTCCAAGGACGTGCTCGAGGCCATGTCCACCGGCGCCGGGCCGCGCAAGGTGCTGGTCTCGCTCGGCTACTCGGCCTGGGGCGAGGGCCAACTCGAATCGGAACTGGCCGAGAACAGCTGGCTGACCGTCGCCGCCGACCCGCAGGTGATCTTCGACACGCCGGTCGAGCAGCGCTACGACAAGGCGCTGTCGCTGCTGGGCCTGCAGGCCTGGATGCTGTCGCCCGAGGCCGGTCACGCATGAGCGTGCCGCCGCGCCCCGACGTTCCCCGCCACTTCACCACTTTTCTTGCTTTCGACTACGGGGTGCGCCGCACCGGCGTCGCCGTGGGCAATCGCCTGCTGCGCAGCGCCACGCCGCAGCCCACCATCCGCGCCGAGGGGCGGGCCCGCCTGGACGCCGCCGAGCAACGGGTGCGCCAGTGGCAACCCGATGCCCTGGTCGTGGGCGTGCCGTTCCACCCCGACGGCACGCCGCACGAAAATACGGCCCGGGCGCGCCGGTTCGGCCGCCAGCTGGCGGCCCGCGCCCGGCTGGACGTGTACGAGGTCGACGAGCGTTACAGCACCACCGAGGCGCTGGCGGCCGGCGCCGCCGACGCCGATGCCGGTGCGGCCTGCGTCATCCTGGAGCAATTCCTGAGGAGCATCGAATGAGCGATTTGCGGCTGGACGCCGAGGCGCTGTACCGCGAGCTGCTGCGCGGCGTGCCGGCGCTGCGCGGCCCGGCCGGGCGGCTGGTGGGCATCACCTCCGGCGGCGCCTGGCTGGCGCAGCGCCTGCAGCAGGACCTGGGGCTCCATGGGGAGGCCGGCACCATCTCTTCTTCCATGCACCGCGACGACTTCGCGCAGCGCGGCCTGTCCGCCTCCGGGGCGCAGACCTCGCTGCCGTTCGACGTCGAGGGCGCGCACATCGTGCTGCTCGACGACGTGCTGTACACCGGGCGCACGCTGCGCGCCGTGCTCAACGAGCTGTTCGACTACGGCCGGCCGGCCAGCGTGAAGCTGGCCGTGCTGGTGGATCGCGGCGGCCGCGAGCTGCCGGTGCAGGCCGACTTCGCCGCCGCCCGCGTGGCCCTGCCCGGGGACCAGTCGCTGCAGCTCGCGCGCGACGACCAGGGCCGCTTCAGCTTCCAGGTGAATTGATGCCGTACCGACGCAATCCGCAGTTGAACCGCAACGGCGAGCTGATCCACCTGCTGTCGGTGGAAGGGCTGCCGCGCGAGATCGTGACCCACATCCTGGACACCGCGCAGAAGTTCGTCGGCGTCAGCGACCGCGAGGTCAAGAAGGTGCCGCTGCTGCGCGGCAAGAGCGTGTTCAACCTGTTCTTCGAGAACAGCACGCGCACCCGCACCACCTTCGAGATCGCGGCGACGCGCCTCTCGGCCGACGTGATCAACCTGGACATTGCCCGCTCCTCGGCCAGCAAGGGCGAGTCGCTGCTGGACACCATCGCCAACCTGTCGGCGATGGCGGCCGACCTGTTCGTGGTGCGGCACGGCGAGTCGGGCGCGCCCTACCTGATCGCCCAGCACGTGGCACCGCACGTGCACGTGATCAACGCCGGCGACGGGCGGCACGCGCACCCGACCCAGGGGCTGCTCGACATGTACACCATCCGCCACTACAAGAAGGACTTCTCCAACCTGACGGTGGCGATCGTCGGCGACGTGCTGCATTCGCGGGTGGCGCGCTCGGACATCCACGCGCTCAACACGCTGGGCTGCGCCGAGGTGCGGGTGGTCGGCCCCAAGACGCTGGTGCCGGGCGACATGGCGCCGATGGGCGTGCGGGTGTGCCACACGCTGGAGGAGGGCATCCGCGACTGCGACGTGGTGATCATGCTGCGGCTGCAGAACGAGCGCATGAGCGGCGCGCTGCTGCCCTCGTCGCAGGAGTTCTTCAAGAGCTTCGGCCTCACGCCCGAGAAGCTGCGGCTGGCCAAGCCGGACGCGATCGTGATGCACCCGGGGCCGATCAACCGCGGCGTGGAGATCGACTCCGCCGTGGTCGATGGCCGCCAGAGCGTGATCCTGCCGCAGGTCACTTTTGGCATCGCGGTGCGCATGGCCGTCATGAGCATCGTGGCGGGGAACGAAGCTTGAGCGGAACAAGATGAAGATCCTGATCAGGAACGGCCGGGTGATCGACCCGGCCAGCAACCGCGACGAGATCGCCGACGTCGCGCTGGCGGCGGGGCGCATCGTCGCGATCGGCGGCACGCCGGCCGGCTTCAGCCCGAGCCGGGTCCTCGACGCGCGCGGCTGCATCGTGGCGCCCGGGCTGGTGGACCTGGCGGTGCGGCTGCGCGAGCCCGGCCACGAGCACGAGGGCATGCTGGAGTCGGAGATGGCCGCGGCCGTGGCCGGCGGCGTCACCAGCCTGGTCTGCCCGCCCGACACCGACCCGGTGCTGGACGAGCCCGGGCTGGTGGAGATGCTGCGCATGCGCGCCGAGAAGCTGCACCAGGCGCGCGTGTTCCCGCTCGGGGCGCTGACGCGCGGGCTGGCGGGCGAGGTGCTGACCGAGATGGCCGAACTGACCGAAGCCGGCTGCGTCGGCTTCAGCCAGGCCGAGGTGAGCCTTGCCAACACCCAGGTACTGCAGCGCGCGCTGCAGTACGCAGCGACCTTCGGCTACACGGTCTGGCTGCGCCCGCAGGAGCTGCACCTGGGCAAGGGCGTGGCCGCCAGCGGGCCGCTGGCGACGCGGCTGGGGCTGCCCGGCGTGCCGGTGGCGGCCGAGACGATCGCGCTGCACACGATCTTCGAGCTGGTCAAGGCCACTGGCGCCCGGGTGCACCTGTGCCGCATCAGCAGCGCGGCCGGCGTCGAACTGGTGCGGCAGGCCAGGGACCAGGCACTGCCGGTCACCTGCGACGTGAGCATCAACTCGCTGCACCTGACCGACGCCGACATCGGCTATTTCGACAGCCGCATGCGGCTGTCGCCGCCGCTGCGCCAGCTGCGCGACCGCGACGCGCTGCGCGAGGGCCTAGCCGACGGCACGATCGATGCGGTGGTGTCCGACCACACGCCGGTGGACGAGGACGCCAAGACGCTGCCCTTCGCGGAAGCGGAGCCGGGCGCCACCGGGCTGGAGCTGCTGCTGTCGCTGGCGCTCCAGTGGGGGCAGGAAAGCGGCGTCGGCCTGGCCCGCGCCCTGGCGGTGCTGAGCAGCGAGCCGGCGCGCGTGCTCGGGCCGGCGCTGGGCACGCTGCAGGCCAGCTGCGGCCGGCTCGCCGAAGGCGGCGTGGCCGACCTGTGCGTGTTCGATCCGCAGGTGCACTGGACGGTCGAGCCCGGCGCGCTGCGCAGCCAGGGCAAGTACACGCCCTTCTCCGGCCACGAGCTGCCGGGACGGGTGCGCTGGACCATCGCCGCCGGCCAGGTCGCCTGGGATGCCGGCCCGGTCGCAACCGACTGACGATGGGATCGCTGCGCGCCGCGTGGCGGCTGCTGCGGGCGCTGCTGCATGCGCTGCGCGGGCTGGCGACCATCCGCTTCGTTTTTGCGCGGCTGTCCGAGGAGCAGCGCCACCAGCGGGTGCAGGCCTGGGCCCGTCGCATGCTGCAGGTGCTAGGCATCGCGCTGCAGGTGCGCGGCCAGCCGCCGCTGCGCGGCCCCGTGCTGCTGGTGTCCAACCACATCTCCTGGCTCGACATCCTGGTGCTGCACGCCGCGCGCCACTGCCGCTTCGTGTCCAAGGCCGAGGTGAAGCGCTGGCCGCTGGTCGGCGCGCTGGCCACCGGCGCCGGCACGCTGTACATCGAGCGCGAGTCGCGCCGCGACGCCATGCGGGTGGTGCACCACATGGCCGCCAGCCTGCAGTCGGGCGACATCCTGGCGGTGTTCCCGGAGGGCACCACCAGCGACGGCATCGACCTGCTGCCCTTCCATGCCAACCTGGTGCAGGCCGCGATCTCGGCGCACAGTCCGGCCCAGCCGGTGGCGCTGCAGTTCATCGAGACCCACAGCGGGCGCATGAGCCTGTCGCCCTGCTACATCGGCGACGACAGCCTGGTCGCATCGCTCTGGCGCACGCTGTCGGGGCCGCCGATCACCGCGGTGGTGGCCTTCGGTGCCCCCCAGCACGCCGGCAGCCGCGACCGCCGCGCGTGGGCCGCGGACCTGCGCGCCGCCGTGCAGCGCCTGCGTCAGGACGCGTAGGGCATGGGCGGCGCGCCCGCGCCGGAGCCGCGCTCGAAGGTGACCACGTGGTCCACCTCGGCACGGATGCCGATCCACTCGCCGACCTTGTGGTCGTGGTGGCTGGGCACGTGGGCCAGTACGGTCTCGCCGCTGCGCAGCCGCAGGGTGTAGAGGAATTCCGAGCCGCGGAAGGCCTTGCGCAGGATCTGCGCCTTCACCGGGGCATGGTCGTCGTGCACGATGTCGTCGGCGCGCAGCAGCACCTCGCACAGGCCGGCGCCGAAGGCGGTGGGCAGCGGGCACTCGGCCACGTCGGTCAGCGAGCCCAGCGGGGTGTCGACCACCACCTGGCCGCCGACCTCGCGCAGCGTCGCCGGGGCGAACACGCCATGGCCGATGAAGTCGGCCACGAAACGCGTGGCCGGGCGGTGGTACAGCGTGTACGCATCGTCCCACTGGTGCAGCCGGCCCTGGTGCATCACGCCGATCGTGTCGCCGATGGCGAAGGCCTCCAGCTGGTCGTGGGTGACGAACAGCGCCGTGGTGCGCGCCGCCTTCAGGATGCCGCGGATCTCGTGCGCCAGCCGCTCGCGCAGCTCGACGTCCAGGTTGGAGAAGGGCTCGTCCAGCAGCAGCAGCTGGGGCCTGGGCGCCAGCGCGCGGGCCAGCGCCACGCGCTGCTGCTGGCCGCCCGACAGCTCGTGCGGCATGCGCCGCTCGATCCCGGCCAGGCCCACCAGCGCCAGCACCTCGGCGACGCGCGGCGCGCGCGCCGCGCGCGGCAGGCCGCCCAGGCCGAAGCCGACGTTGCGGCCCACGTCCAGGTGCGGGAACAGCGCGTAGTCCTGGAACACCATGCCGATGCGGCGCGCCTCCGGCGCGAGGTGCACCTGCGGACTCTCGACCACCTGGCCGGACAGGCGGATCTCGCCGCCGCTGGCCCGCTCCAGGCCGGCGACCGCGCGCAGCAGGGTGGTCTTGCCGCAGCCGGACGGCCCGATCAGCACGCCGATGCCCCCGTCGGGCAGCCCGAGCGAGACCTCGTCCACGGCGGGCCTTTCCTGGCCGCGGTACCGGACGCTCACTCGCGACAGTTCGACGTGCATGAGCCCGATTTTAGATGAGTACAATTCTCATTTGCGTTGGTGCAGATCAAGCGCGGCCGGGGGCGGCGCCCGCCCAATCCCATCCATGACCTTCGCGCGGCTGCAAGATTTCCTGCTGCTCGGCCTGGCCACCCTGATCGTGCTGCCCGTGGCGGCCGTGGTCGGCTCCTGGCTGCAGTGGGACGCCCAGAGCGCCGCCATCCTGCGCGAGATGGCGGACACGGTGCTGCCCGGCTACACCTTCACCAGCCTGGGACTGTGCGTCGCCGTGGGCGCGGGGGTGGCCGTGGTCGGCATGGCCTCGGCGGCCGCGGTCACCCTGTTCGACTTCCCCGGGCGCCGGTTCTTCGAGTGGGCGCTGCTGCTGCCGCTGGCGGTGCCTTCGTACGTGGTGGCCTATGCGTACACCGACTTCCTGCAGTTCAGCGGACCGCTGCAGTCCTGGCTGCGCGCCAGCTTCGGGCTGGAAGGCCGGGTGTTCCCGGAAATCCGCAACGTCACGGGCGCCACGGTGGTGTTCGTCTTCACGCTCTACCCCTACGTCTACCTGCTGGCGCGCACCGCGCTGGCCGAGCGCGCCACCCAGCTGATGGAGGCGGCGCGCCTGCTCGGTGCGCCGCTGCGCACGCGGGTGCTGCGGGTGGCGCTGCCGCTGGCGCGCCCGGCGGTCGCCGCCGGAGTCGCGCTGGCGCTGATGGAGACCCTGGCCGATTTCGGCGTGGCCAGCTATTTCGGCATCACGACCTTCACCACCGGCATCTACAAGGCCTGGCTGGCCATGGACAACCGCGTCGCCGCGGCCCAGCTCTCGACCACCCTGCTGCTCGTGGTCGTCGTCCTGCTGGCGCTGGAGCACCGGGCCCAGCGGCGCATGCGCTTTTCCGCCGCGCGCGGCGGCCGCGCCGGCTCGGGCGAGGCGCAGCCGGTGCCGCTGGCGGGGCGGCGCGCCGGGGCCGCCATCGCCGTCTGTTCGCTGCCGGTGCTCATGGGCTTCGTGCTGCCGGTGCTGTTCATGCTGCGGCCGCTGCTGGCCGACTGGTCGGCGCTGCCGTGGGACCGCTTCCTGCTATGGGCCGGCAACAGCGTGCGGCTGGGCGGGATCAGCGCGGTGCTGGCCGTCGCCATCGCCATGCTGCTGGCCTACAGCCTGCGCCGCAGCGGCGACGCGGTGACGCGCGGCGTGGTCCGGCTGGCCGGGCTGGGCTACGCGATCCCCGGTGCCGTGATCGTGGTGGGGCTGCTGCTGCCGGTGGGCTGGCTGCAGCGGACCGCGCCCGACACGCCCACCGTCTACTGGGTGACCGGCACGGCGCTGGGCATCGTCTGGGCCTACCTGGTGCGCTTCATGTCGGTGGCGCTGCAGTCGATGCAGAGCGGCTATGCGCGCATCCCGGCCAGCTTCGACGACTCGGCGCGCATGCTGGGCACCGGCCGGCTGGCGCTGCTGGCGCGGGTGCACTGGCCGCTGTTGCGGCGCTCGGCGGCCGCCGCGGCGCTGCTGGTGTTCGTCGACGTGATGAAGGAACTGCCGGCCACGCTGCTGCTGCGGCCCTTCAACAGCGACACGCTGGCGGTGGTGGCCTACCAGCTGGCCCGCGACGAGCGCCTGGGCGAGGCGGCGCTGCCGTCGCTGGCGCTGGTGCTGGTGGGGCTGCTGCCGGTGATCCTGCTCAGCCGGGCGCTGCGCTCGCGCTGAGCGGCGCCTGCAACGCAACCGGTCAGCTTGGGAAGTGAGCGGGCGGCGGCCCGCCCGGAGTCAGGCTTCGTCCGGCCCCTCGGCGCGTTTGCGGCTCTGTTTGCGGAAGACGATTTCGCCGGTGGGCACGTGCACCACGCGGATCTCCTGGCCACCCGGACGGGTGGTGCTCTTGGCAGCGACCGTGACCGCCAGGGCGCGGTCGCTGACGAAATACTGCTGGGCGCCGGACACGGGAAGCAGGCAGCTCGCGATGGGGGAACTGCTCTCGATGCGGTAATCCGCGGAAGTCATGGAGATCCTCTCTGTCTCGTTTGTCTTGCTGGTGCGTCCTGAGGGCGGCGCGGGCACGAGGTTGTTCTTGTTGGGGGACCCGGCCTGCCTCGGATGTCGGCTGCCACACAGCTTATCGGCCGACGCCGGCCTGTCTGTAGGACGCCACCGCGGGGAGGTAAAGCCCGACGGCGGCGACGGCGCGCCTACAATGGCGCGCCGTCGCCGCCGTAGTTCAATGGATAGAACGAGCGCCTCCTAAGCGCTAGATGCAGGTTCGATTCCTGCCGGGGGCGCCAGGGGGCGGAGAATCGGATCCCCGCCTTCGCGGGGAGACTTCGCTCGCTGCGCAAGGAAGCCTGGATCCCTGCTTTCGCTGCGCTCGCGGGGATGACTTCGCTCACTGCGTTCGCGAAGTCACTTGGACAGCAGGCGCATGGCTTCTTCGAGGCCGTTGATCGTCAGCGGGTACATGCGCCGGTTCATCAGCTGCTGGATGACCGAGATGCTCTGGCGGTACTGCCACACGCCCTGCGGCTCGGGGTTGATCCAGGCGAACTTGGGGAAGGCGCTGGTCAGGCGCTGCAGCCACTCGGCGCCGGCTTCCTCGTTGTTGTATTCGACGCTGCCGCCCGGCTGCAGGATCTCGTACGGGCTCATGGTGGCGTCGCCCACGAAGACCAGCTTGTAGTCCTTGTTGTACTTGCGGATGATGTCCCAGGTCGGGAACTTCTCCGAGAAGCGGCGGCGGTTGTTCTTCCACATGAAGTCGTAGACGCAGTTGTGGAAGTAATAGAACTCCAGGTGCTTGAACTCGGCCTTGGCCGCCGAGAACAGCTCCTCGACGCGGTGGATGTGCTCGTCCATGGTGCCGCCCACGTCCATCAGCAGCAGCACCTTCACGTTGTTGTGCCGCTCCGGCACCATCTTGATGTCCAGCCAGCCGGCGTTGGCCGCGGTGGACCGGATGGTGTCGTCCAGGTCCAGTTCCTCCTCGGCTCCTTCGCGCGCGAACTTGCGCAGCCGGCGCAACGCGACCTTGATGTTGCGCGTGCCCAGTTCCTGGCTGTCGTCGTAGTCCTTGTAGGCGCGCTGGTCCCAGACCTTCACGGCACTGCGGTTGCGGCCCTTGTCCTGGCCGATGCGGATGCCCTGCGGGTTGAAGCCGTAGGCGCCGAACGGCGAGGTGCCACCGGTGCCGATCCACTTGCTGCCGCCCTCGTGGCGCTCCTTCTGCTCCTCGAAGCGCTTCTTCAGCGTCTCCATGAGCTCGTCCCAGCCCATCTTCTCGATCTTCGCCTTGTCCTCCGGCGACAGCTCGAGCTCCAGGTTCTTGCGCAGCCACTCCAGCGGGACGTCCCGGGTGAAGTCGGCCAGCAGCTCCACGCCCTTGAAGTAGGCGGCGAAGGCGCGGTCGAACTTGTCGTAGTGCTTCTCGTCCTTGACCAGCGTGGTGCGCGCCAGGTAGTAGAAGTCGTCGACCGAGTAGCCGTCCTCGCTGGTCGGGCCGACCACGCCTTCCTTCAGCGCTTCGAGCAGGACCAGGTATTCCTTGACGGACACGGGCAGCTTGGCGCTGCGCAGGGTGTAGAAGAAGTCGATCAGCATCGGGGACCTCCGGCTCAGGCGCGCGGGCGCTCCAGCTGGTACTGCAGGTGGGCCTTGACCTGCGGCCACTCGCCGGCCGCGAGGCTGTACATGACCGTATCACGAACGGTGCCGTCGCGCCGCAACGCATGGTGGCGCAGCACGCCGTCCTTGCGGGCGCCCAGGCGCTCGATCGCGCGCTGGCTGGCGAAGTTGTCGTTGTCGGTGCGCCAGCCCACCAGCCGCGCGCCCAGCGCCTCGAAGGCATGCGTCATCAGCAGCAGCTTGCAGCTGGTGTTGACGTGGGTGCGCTGGCAGCGGGCGGCGTACCAGGTGTAGCCGATCTCCAGGCGCTCCACCGCGGGCACGATGTCGTGGTAGCGGGTGCTGCCGACTACCTCGCCCGCGGCGTCCAGCACAACGAACGGCAGCATGTGGCCGGCGGCCTGGCCGGCGAGGGCGGTCTCGACGTATGCCGCCTCCTCGCCGGGCGCCGGCACCGACGTGACGCGCAGCTTCCACAGCTCGCCGTCGCGCGCAGCGGCGGCCAGCGCCTGCGCGTGTTCGCGCGCCATCGGCACCAGCCGCACGCGGCGGCCTTCGAGGCTGACGGGCTCGGGCTTGCGCATCTCAAGTTTCCACGGTGCGCCTCCTGGCGCGCAAACGACTAAAAGCGCGGCGCCTGGTCCGGCGCCACCGCGGAACCGGCTTTGCCGGGCCGCTGGTGGCGCCCCTCGGCGGGAGGCGCCACAGGCGCTTCGGGGTGGGCCACTATCGGTTGTGCCGCTGCATGAAGACCAGTTTCTCGAACAGCGTCACGTCCTGCTCGTTCTTGAGCAGCGCGCCCACCAGCGGGGGCACGGCGACCTTGTCGTCCTTGGCGTGCAGCGCCTCGGGCGGGATGTCCTCGGCCACCAGCAGCTTGAGCCAGTCGAGCAGCTCCGAGGTGCTGGGCTTCTTCTTCAGGCCCGGCAGGTTGCGCACGTCGTAGAAGGTCTTCATCGCGGCCGACAGCAGCTCCTGCTTCAGGCCGGGGAAGTGCACCTCCACGATCTTCTTCATCGTGTCGGCGTCGGGGAACTTGATGTAGTGGAAGAAGCAGCGGCGCAGGAAGGCGTCGGGCAGCTCCTTCTCGTTGTTGGAGGTGATGAACACCAGCGGCCGGTGCTTCGCCCTGACCAGCTCGCGCGTCTCGTAGACGTAGAACTCCATCCGGTCCAGCTCGCGCAGCAGGTCGTTGGGGAATTCGATGTCGGCCTTGTCGATCTCGTCGATCAGCAACGCGACCGGCTGGTCGGCGCTGAAGGCCTGCCACAGCACGCCCTTGACGATGTAGTTGTGGATGTCCCTGACCTTTTCGTCACCGAGCTGCGAATCGCGCAGGCGCGAGACCGCGTCGTACTCGTACAGGCCCTGCTGCGCCTTGGTGGTGGACTTGATGTGCCATTGCAGCAGCGGCATGCCCAGCGCCTGCGCCACCTCCTCGGCCAGCATGGTCTTGCCGGTGCCCGGCTCGCCCTTGACCAGCAGCGGCCGCTTGAGCGTGATGGATGCATTGACCGCCAGCATCAAATCCTGCGTGGCGACGTAGTTCTGTGAGCCTTGGAACTTCATAGGAGGGGAATCATCGGGGCTGTTGAGGTGACCCCTATAATCGTCCGTTGATCTGGATCAGACGCTCTTCGATTGTGCGCTCAAAATGAATCAGTTGTTGACCACGCTCATGGCCCTCGTTGTCGCTTCTGCGACCGGGTTTGCACACGCGCAGGCCGCGTCGGCGCCGGGCGCGGCTGCCGCGCCGGCGGCGGCAGCGTCCGCCAGCCCGGCGGCCCTGCAGGCCAAGATCGCCATGTGCCTGGGTTGCCACAACATCCCCGGCTACCAGGCCAGCTTCCCCGAAGTGCACAAGGTCCCGATGATCGCCGGCCAGGGCGCCGCCTACATCGAGGCCGCGCTGGCTGCCTACAAGACCGGTGAGCGCCGGCACCCGACCATGCGCAGCATCGCCGAGTCGCTGTCCGAGCAGGACATGAAGGACGTCGCGGCCTACTACGCCGGCCTCGGCACCAACGAGCCGGTGGCCGAGAAGCCGAGCCGCGAGCCCAGCCCGCAGGTGGCGGCCCTGCTGCAGAAGGCGGCCTGCGTCTCCTGCCACGGCGCCAACTTCTCCAAGCCGATCGCGCCCAACTACCCCAAGATCGCGGGCCAGCACAAGGACTACCTGTTCGTGGCGCTGAAGTCGTACAAGGCCGATCCTTCGGGCCTGGTGGGCCGGGGCAATGCCATCATGGGCGGCATCGCCAAGCAGTTCAGCAACGCCGAACTCCGGGCCATGGCCGACTACATCGGCAGCCTGCAGGGCGAGCTGGAGACGGTGCCGGAAAGCCGGTTCAAGTAGGACTGGCCGCCGGCCGCACTGACACCCGCGGCGCCGACAACTGCATGCGGCGCCGACGACTGCATGCGGCGCCGACAACTGCATGTCATCCCGGCGAACGCCGGGATCCATCTCCCGGCCCTGGTATGCGGTCGTGCGCTGTTCCGGCGCCGGGTGATGGATTGCGGCTCAAGGCCGCAATGACACCCTTGCCGGCCGCAATGACACCGTTGCCGGCCGCCATGACACGTCGCGCCGCCGGCGGGCCTCCCGCCCGGGCTCAGTCCCGGGTCGCCCGCCGCTGCACGCAGGCGACGTAGTCGTCGCCGTCGGGCGGGCGGCCGGCGCGCTGGCTTTCCCACAGCATCTGCCCCAGGCATTCCATGGCTTCGTGGTGGGCGTCGTGCAGCGAGCCGCGGCGCGCCGCCAGCAGCTCCACGGCCTGGCGGATGCCGCGCGGCTGGTCGATCGAGCACTGCTCGCTGATCGACAGGTGCATGGACAGGTGCAGGAAGGGGTTGGACTGGCCGTCGCTGCCGTCGTAGACGCGGGCCACCGCCGCCTCGGCGTCCGCGAGGTCGGGGTCGTACTCCGGGTGCTCCCGCAGCCACTGGCTGGCCAGCGTCTCCAGCGCATCCAGCGGCTGGCCGGCGTGCGCCCTGGCGTGGACGCTGCAGAAGAAGCGCCGGACGTCCTGCTGTGAGGGATTGAACATGGGGCGAGGCTAACACCCGCGGGGGTCGGCGAAAATCGCCCGTTCGCGCCGGCACCTGCCGGCGCCCTCCGGAGCATTCATGAGCCAGCAAGCCTTCATCTGCGACGCCATCCGCACCCCGTTCGGCCGCTATGGCGGCGCCCTGTCGCCGGTGCGCACCGACGACCTCGCCGCGCTGCCGATCAAGGCCCTGGTGGCACGCAATCCCAAGGTCGACTGGCAGGCGGTCGACGACGTGCTGTACGGCTGCGCCAACCAGGCCGGCGAGGACAACCGCAACGTCGCCCGCATGGCCGCGCTGCTGGCCGGCTTGCCGGTGGAAGTGCCCGGCGCCACCCTCAACCGCCTGTGCGGCTCGGGGCTGGACGCGGTCGGCAGCGCCGCGCGCGCCATCAAGGCCGGCGAAGCCTCGCTGGTGATCGCCGGCGGCGTGGAGAGCATGAGCCGGGCGCCGTTCGTGATGCCCAAGGCCGAGGCCGCGTTCTCGCGCGCCAATGCGGTGTACGACACCACCATCGGCTGGCGCTTCGTCAACCGGCTGATGAAGGAGCGCTACGGCATCGACTCCATGCCGGAGACGGCCGAGAACGTGGCGGCCGAATTCGGCATCGAGCGCGAGGCCCAGGACCGCATGGCGCTGGCCTCCCAGCTCAAGGCGGTGGCCGCGCAGAAGGCCGGCTTCTTCGACGCCGAGATCACCCCGGTGACCATTGCACAGAAGAAGGGCGAGCCGGTCGTGGTGGCGAAGGACGAGCACCCGCGCGAGACCTCCATGGAGGCACTCGCCAGGCTCAAGGGCGTGGTGCGGCCGGACGGCAGCGTGACCGCCGGCAACGCCAGCGGCGTCAACGACGGTGCCTGCGCCCTGCTGCTGGCCGACGAAGGCACGGCCGCCCGGCACGGCCTCACGCCGCGCGCCCGCGTGGTCGGCATGGCCAGCGCCGGCGTGCCGCCGCGCATCATGGGCATGGGCCCGGCGCCGGCGACGCAGAAGGTGCTGGCGCTCACCGGGCTGAAGCTGGAGCAGATCGACGTGATCGAGCTGAACGAGGCCTTCGCCGCCCAGGGCCTGGCGGTGCTGCGGCAACTCGGGCTGCGCGACGACGACCCGCGCGTCAACCCGAACGGCGGTGCCATCGCGCTGGGCCACCCCCTCGGCGCGTCGGGCGCGCGCCTGGCCACCACCGCGGTGAACCAGCTGCACCGCAGCGGCGGGCGCTACGCGCTGTGCACCATGTGCATCGGGGTCGGGCAGGGCATCGCGGTGATCCTCGAGCGGGTTTGAACTTCCCGCTGATCACCGACGCCGGTTTCTACGCGGTCGCGATTCCCGCGGTCCTGCTGCTGGGGATCAGCAAGAGCGGCTTCGGCGCGGGCTTCGGCTCGCTCGCCGTGCCGCTGATGGCGATGTCGGTCACCGTGCCGCAGGCCGCGGCCATCCTGATGCCGCTGCTGTTCGTGATGGACGTGCTGGGCCTGCGCGCCTGGCGCGGGCACTTCGACTGGAAGCTGATCCGCTTCCTGCTGCCCTTCGGCCTGCTCGGCACGGGGGTCGGCACCGTGCTGTTCAAGCTGCTCGACGCGCGCCTGGTGGCCGGCATCGTGGGCCTCTTCACGCTGGTGTTCCTGGCCCAGCGGGTCTTCTTCCCCCCGCGCAAGGACAGCCCGGCGCCGCCGGCCTGGCTGGGCGCGGTGCTGACCACCACCTCCGGCTTCACCAGCTTCATCGCCCATGCCGGCGGCCCGCCGGTGAATGCCTACGTGCTGCCGATGCGGCTGGCGCCCACGGTCTACACGGCCTCGATGGCGGTCTTCTTCTTCGCCGTCAACCTGAGCAAGTGGATCCCCTACGCCTGGCTGGGCCTGCTGGACCTGCGCAACATGGCGACCTCCGTCGTCCTGCTGCCGCTGGCGCCGGTCGGGGTCGTGATCGGGGTGAAGCTGGCACACCGCATCCGGCCGCTGCTGTTCTACCGGCTGGTCTACCTGGGCATGCTGCTGACCGGGCTCAAGTTGACCTGGGACGGCTTCGGCGCCGGCTGATCGCGGTCGGTGGCCCGGGCTCATCCGTGCAGCTAACATAGGGCGCAAGCGGCCCTGCCGGATCGGACCGCTCCCTTTCGGAGGTGCCCATGCCGGTCGTGGTCGTTGCCAATCCCAAGGGCGGTGTCGGGAAGTCCACCCTCGCCACCCACATCGCGGGCCATTTCGCCAGCCAGGGCCATCCGGTCATGCTCGGCGACGCCGACCGCCAGCAGTCCAGCCGGCTGTGGCTGAACCTGCGGCCGCCCTCGGCGCGCCCCATCCGGGGCTGGGAGATAGGCGAGGGCCAGGTCGCGCGCCCGCCCAAGGGCACCACCCACGTCGTGGTCGACACGCCCGCCGGGCTGCACGGCAAGGAACTGCGCGACCTGCTGCTGCCGGCCAGCAAGGTGATCGTGCCGCTGGCGCCCAGCGTGTTCGACATCTTCGCCACCCGCGCCTTCCTGGATGAGTTGGCCGGACACCACAAGACGCGCGGGCTCCCGATCGGCATCGTCGGCACCCGCGTCGACAACCGCACGCTGGCGGCCGACCAGCTGCGCGCCTTCGTCAAGGGCCTGGGCCTGCCCGTCGTCGGCGAGTTGCGCCCGACCCAGAACTACGTGCACCTGGCGGCCCGCGGCCTGACCCTGTTCGACCTGTCGCCGGCGCGCGTCGAGCGCGACCTGGCGCAGTGGGCACCGATCGCGCGCTGGCTCGACAGCTAGCGGCTCCGACACGAAGCGACACAAAGTTCAACACAGCCGACGTGCTCGCGCCCAAGCTCGGCCGTTATAAACGGACCAACAACCCGCGAGCCCTTCCATGACTGCAGCCCTGAATCCCACCGCCCCGCAACCCAGCGCCCCGTCCAGTTCCCTGGCCGCGGTGCCGCGAGCCATGTGGGTGGCGCTCGGCGTGCTGGCCCTGGCCACCGCGGCCCTGGGGGGCGCGCTGGTGATGCGCTCCCTCGACAGCCCCGAGCCGCCGCAACTGGCGACGGCTTCGCAGGTCGCTCCCACCCAGGTCGCCGGCCAGCAACAGGTCGCGCCGGCCCAGTTGCAGGCGGCGGCCCAGCCGGCCGCCCCGGTGGCGCAGCCGGCACCGGCTCCTGCGCCGGCCAAGGTCGCGCGCCCGGCGCCGCCCAGGCCGGTGGTGCAGCAGGCCAGCGGCTCGGCGCATCGCCAGCCGGTCCAGCAGCCGCAGGTCGTCGCCCAGGCCCCGGCCTACCCGCAGCCGGTGCCGGTCCAGGCCACCCGCGCCGCCATCTGCGTCACCTGCGGCACGGTGCAGGCCGTGCACGAGGTGAAGGAAAAAGGCCAGGGCAGTGGCCTCGGCGCGGTCGGCGGTGCCGTGGTCGGTGGCCTGCTCGGCAACCAGGTCGGCGGCGGCAACGGCAAGAAGGTCATGACCGTGATCGGCGCCGTCGGCGGCGGCCTGGCCGGCCACGAAGTGGAAAAGCGCGCGCGCTCCACCGTCGCCTACGACGTGCAGGTGCGCATGGAAGACGGCAGCGTGCGCACCATCCGCCGCCCGGAGCCGGTGGCCGTCGGCACCCGGGTGTTCGTCGAAGGCGGCGAACTGCGCGTGGGCGGCCCCGGCGTCGGCAGCGTGCAGCCCGGCACGCTGCGCACCTCGGCACCCGGCTCCGGCGCCTGAATCCCGCAAACTGATCGCGGCGCGCTGCCGCCGTACGAGCGCCGCGGCAGCGCGCCGCCGCTCGAGGCCCTAATGGGCTATCGCAGCCTCAGCCTTTGCGGACCAGAATGGCTGCATGGGAGCCACGAGAACGACGCGTGCCGCTGCGGCGACCGACCCACTCCCTGTAGATCCGTCGGCGGTGGCGCCGCAGGCGGATCCCTCGGCCCTTCCGTTCTCGGTGGTGGTGCCGCTCTACAACAAGGCGCCCTTCGTTCGCAGTTCGCTCGGCTCGGTGCTGGCACAGACCTTCGGCCGCTTCGAACTGCTGGTGCTGGATGACGGCTCCACCGACGGCGGCGCCGAACGGGCCGAAACCCTGGGCGACCCGCGGGTGCGCGTCGTGCGCCAGCGCAACGCCGGCGTGTCCGCGGCCCGCAATGCCGCCATCGCCATGGCGCGCGGGGAGTGGGTGCTGTTCCTCGATGCCGACGACTGGCAGCACCCGCAGCTGCTGGCGGTGCTGCGCGCCACCCAACGCGCCTGCCCGCAGGCGGACTGCGTGGCCACCCGCTTCGTCGAGTTCACCGACCCGACCGGCTCGCCGCCGCCGCGCTGGCCGGTGCCGCCCGGGCCGCCCCGCGTCGAGCTGATCGACGACCTGGCCGCACACTGGATGCGCGGGCCCACGCTGTTCACCGGCTCGATCGCCGTGCGGCGCCGGCTGCTGGAGCAGTTGCAGCCGTGCTTCCAGCCCGGCGAGAGCTTCGGCGAGGACCTCGAGCTGTGGTTCCGCATTTCCGAGCGCACGCCGATCGCGCTGGTGCACGCGCCGTTGGCGGCCTACCGGGCCTGCGTGCGGGGCAGCCTGTCCGATGCGCCCCGGCCCTGGCGCCTGCCGCCCTGGGTAGGGCGGATGCGCCGGCGCGTGCAGTCGGCCGGCTTCGATCCGCGGCGGCGCCGCTCCGCGCTGGTGCTGGCCGACCAGCTCAGCCTGAACATGGCGCGCGAAGCGATCGCGGCCGGGCACCGCGGCGCCGCCCTCACCCTGCTGGCCGAAGCCTTTCGCGCCATCGCGGGCCGGCGCTGGTGGGTGACGGCTGCCATGGCCCTGTGCTGCCCGAGAGGACTGGCGCTGAAGGTCCTGCAGCGCGGGGCCCGGGGCGCCGCGCCCGAGGGTGCCGGCGAACAGGCCGCCTGGCCGCCACCGTCGCCGCTGATCCCGCCGGCGACGCGCCGGATCTGAGCGGCGCGCCGCGCCGGAGCGAGGCCCTCGACGCCGGCGTCAGGCGCTGCCGCCGGCGCGGAACTCGCCCGGTGCCACGCCCATGCGGGCCTTGAAGGCGCGCGCGAAGCTCTTCTCGTTGCGAAAGCCCGCTGCCGCGGCCACCTGCTTGAGCGGGCGCGCGGTGCGCAACAGCAGGTCGCGCGCCCGCTCGAAACGCACCTCGTCCTTCAGCTGCTGCAGGCTGGCCCCTTCGACCTTCAGCTGCCGGTGCAGGGTGCGCGCCGACACGTGCAGCAGCTCGGCCACCGCCTCGGCGCTGTGGCTGCGCCCGGGCTGGGCGGCCAGCGCCTGGCGCACCTGCGGCACCAGCAGCCGGTCGCGCCGGTACTGCAGCACCGTGAGGCTGAGCGCGCGCTGGCGCAGCATCAGCGACAGCGCCTTCTCGTCGCGGCGCAGCGGCAGCGACAGGTAGCGGGCGTCGAAGCGGATGGCGGCCGGCGCGCCGCCGTCGCCGAAGGACAGCGCCCCGCCGGGGAACATGTGCGAGTAGGCATCGGCATGCGCCGGCGCGGCGAACGGAAAGCTCGCCCCCTGCAGCGGGATGCGCGAATCGACGAACCAGCAGGCCAGCCCGTGCACGTTGCGCAGGATGAAGGCGATCGACAGTTCGCGCGCGGCGGCCGGCAGCGGCCGCGTCTCGTGCAGGCTGATCGTGGCGAGGTCGCCGCCGGCGGCCAGCGCGAGCCGGACGTCGGGGACCAGCAGGCCATGGTGGCGGCACCAGCGGCTCAGGGCCACGCCCAGGTCGGGTGCGGTGAGCGAAGCGCGCGCCAGCATGCCGTAGCTGCCCCAGGGCAGCTTGCGGCTGAACGCGCCCAGGCCCTCGTCGTCCAGTTCCTGCATGGCGGCGGCCGACAGCAGCTCCATCTGGCGGGACGTCATCCGGCCGTTCGGCTCGCACAGCTGCGCTGGCGCGATCTGTGCCGCCTGCAGGGCCCCGTCCGGCGCCTGCCCGTAACGCCGGTAGGCGGCGGCGATGGCTCGGGCAAAGGCGATCGGCGTGACGGCGGCGGGGGCCTGGCCCGACGCCTGGCCGGCAGCGGCTGGCATGCCGGGAGTGTGGCACGATTTGCAACCCACGCGGCAGGCGGGCGGCGGCGCGCTGGCGTAGCCTCCCGGCCAGCTGCGGCTGACCACGCGAGAGACACATGCCCGTTCTGGAGACCCAACTCAATTCCCGTTCCGCCGAGTTCCAGGCCAATGCGCAAGCCATGCGCGAGCTGGTGGCCGACCTGCAGGCCCAGGTCGGGCGGCACGCCCTGGGCGGCGGCGAAGCCGCGCGCGCGAAGCACACCGCCCGCGGCAAGCTGCTGCCGCGCGACCGGGTGCAGATGCTGCTGGATCCCGGCACGCCCTTCCTCGAGCTGTCGCCGATGGCGGCGCACGGCATGTACGACGAAGCCGCCCCCAGCGCCGGCGTGATCACCGGCATCGGCCGGGTGGGCGGCCGCGAGGTGGTGATCGTCTGCAACGACGCCACCGTCAAGGGCGGCACCTACTACCCGATGACGGTGAAGAAGCACCTGCGCGCGCAGGAGATCGCGCAGCAGAACCGGCTGCCCTGCATCTACCTGGTCGACTCGGGCGGCGCCAACCTGCCCAACCAGGACGAGGTGTTCCCCGACCGCGAGCACTTCGGCCGCATCTTCTACAACCAGGCCAACCTGTCGGCCCAGGGCATCGCGCAGATCGCCGTGGTGATGGGCTCGTGCACGGCCGGCGGCGCCTACGTGCCGGCCATGAGCGACGAGGCCATCATCGTGAAGAACCAGGGCACCATCTTCCTGGGCGGCCCGCCGCTGGTGAAGGCCGCGATCGGCGAGGTGGTCTCGGCCGAGGACCTGGGCGGCGGCGACGTGCACACGCGCCTGTCCGGGGTGGCCGACCACCTGGCCCACGACGACCTGCACGCGCTGTCGCTGGCGCGCCAGGTGGTGGGCACGCTGCCTCGCGACAAGGCGTTGCCGCCGCAAACGCGCGAGCCGCGCCCGCCCAGGTACGACCCAAAGGAACTGCACGGCGTGGTGCCCAGCGACACGCGCAAGCCCTACGACGTGCGCGAGATCATCGCCCGCATCGTCGACGGCTCCGAGTTCCACGAGTTCAAGGCGCGCTACGGCACCACGCTGGTGTGCGGCTTCGCCCACATCGAGGGCATGCCGGTGGGCATCGTCGCCAACAACGGCATCCTGTTCTCCGAGAGCGCGCAGAAGGCCGCCCATTTCATCGAGCTGTGCTGCCAGCGCAAGGTGCCGCTGGTGTTCCTGCAGAACATCACCGGCTTCATGGTCGGGCGCAAGTACGAGAACGAGGGCATCGCCCGGCACGGCGCCAAGATGGTGACCGCGGTGGCGACCGCCAGCGTGCCCAAGTTCACGGTGATCATCGGCGGCAGCTTCGGCGCCGGCAACTACGGCATGTGCGGGCGCGCCTACTCGCCGCGCTTCCTGTGGATCTGGCCGAACGCGCGCATCTCCGTCATGGGCGGCGAGCAGGCCGCCAGCGTGCTGGCCACCGTCAAGCGCGACGGCATCGAGTCGCGCGGCGGCCACTGGAGCGCCGACGAGGAAGAGGCCTTCCGTGCGCCCATCCGCGAGCAGTACGAATTCCAGGGCCACCCCTACTACGCCACCGCCCGCCTGTGGGACGATGGCGTGATCGACCCGGCCGACACCCGCCGCGTGCTGGCGCTGGGCCTGTCGGCCGCGTTCAACGCGCCGATCGGCGAGCCGAAGTTCGGCGTGTTCCGGATGTAGGCGCATGGGCGGCGCGTGGACGTTGCAGAGCGCCGCAGCCTCGATGCCGGCGTGCTGCCGTCCAGCGGCTGAAGGACGCGCCCTGCAGATGTTGGAAGAAGTGGCCAAGCGCTACTGAAAACGTGGAGCGACGATGAAGAACCTGGAACTGCGCTACGAGGCCGGCGTCTCGACCGTGACGCTGAACCGTCCCGAGGTCCGCAATGCCTTCAACGACGAGGTCATCACGGAACTGACCGCGGTGCTGCACGAGCTCGGGCAGCGCCCCGAGGTGCGCTGCGTGGTGCTGGCCGGCAACGGCCCGGCCTTCTGCGCCGGCGCCGACCTCAACTGGATGAAGCGGGTGGCCGGCTACACGCGCGAGCAGAACCTGGAGGACGCCGGCGGACTGGCCCGCATGCTGGAAGTCCTCTACCGCCTGCCCAAGCCGACCGTGGCGCGCGTGCATGGCGACACCTACGCCGGCGGCATGGGGCTCGTCAGTGCCTGCGACATCGCGGTGGCGGCCGATCCCGTGCAGTTCTGCCTCAGCGAAGTGAAGCTGGGCCTGATCCCCGCCACCATCAGCCCCTACGTGATCCGCGCCATGGGCGCGCGCGCGGCGCACCGCTGGTTCCTCACGGCCGAACGCTTCTCGGCGGCCGAGGCGCACCGCATCGGCTTCGTGCACGAGGTGGTGCCGGCGGCGCAGCTCGACGCCAAGGTGGCCGAGATCGCGCGCGCACTGGTCAGCGCCGGCCCGGAAGCGGTCAAGGCCGGCAAGCAGCTGGTGCACGACGTGGCCGGCCGCGAGATCGGCGCCGGCCTGATCCGCCGCACGGTCGAGGGCATTGCGGACATCCGCTCCAGCGAGGAGGGCCGCGAAGGCGTGCGCTCGTTCCTGGAAAAGCGCAAGCCCAACTGGCTGCTGCCGCCGGGGTGAGCGCGACGGACGTGCACCCCATGATGGTTTCCGATGGACTCCCTGCCCGCCCTCATCGATCCGCCGCAGTTCCTGGCGCTGGCGGCGGCGCTGGGCTTCGCCAGCGGGTTCCGGCTGTACGCGGCGGTGTTCTTCACCGGCCTGGCCGGCTTCATGGGCTGGGTCGAGCTGCCCGCCGGCCTGCACGTGCTCGAGCACCCGGCGGTGCTGGGTGCCAGCGGCTTCATGCTGTTCGTGGAGTTCTTCGCCGACAAGATCCCCTACGTGGACTCGGTCTGGGACGCGGCCCACACGCTGATCCGCATTCCGGCCGGCGCGGCGCTGGCGGCGGGGGCGTTGGGCGCCGACAGCACCGCCATGGCCTGGATCGCCGCGCTGGTCGGCGGCGGGCTGGCGGCCACCAGCCATGCCACCAAGATGACCGCGCGCGCCGCGGTCAACACGTCGCCCGAGCCGTTCTCCAACGTGGCCGTGTCGCTGTTCGAGGACGGCTGGGTGCTGTTCCTGTTGTGGCTGTCGGCCACCCACCCCGCGATCTTCACCGTGGTACTGGTCGCCAGCGTGGTCGCCGCCATCGTGCTGCTGGTGGTGCTTGTGAAGTTCCTGCAGGCGGCGGTGCGGGAGTTGCGTGACTTTTTCGCCGGACGCCGCCTGCCGAAATGACCCACCCCCGAAGCGCCTTCGGCGCCTCCCCCCCGAGGGGGCGCCACCAGCGGACCGGCGGAGCCGGATCCGCGGTGGCACTTGGTTTGGCCGTGCGCTTGCGTGCGTCGCGCGCGCTTCGATGCATGGTGGAGAGTTGAAGAGGAAGCAATGTTCAAGAAGATCCTGATTGCCAACCGCGGCGAGATTGCCTGCCGCGTGGCCGCCACCGCGCGCCGCCTGGGCGTGAAGACGGTGGCGGTGTATTCCGAAGCCGACGCCCACGCCAAGCACGTCGCGGCCTGCGACGAGGCGGTCGCCATCGGCGCCGCCGCACCCAAGGACAGCTACCTGCGCTGGGAGCGCATCCTCGAGGCGGCCCGTGCCACCGGCGCGCAGGCCATCCACCCGGGCTACGGCTTCCTCAGCGAGAACGAGGACTTCGCGCGCGCCTGCGCCGAGGCCGGGCTGGTGTTCATCGGCCCGCCCGCGTCCGCGATCCAGGCGATGGGCCTGAAGGCCGAATCCAAGCGGCTGATGGAGCAGGCCGGCGTGCCGCTGGTGCCCGGCTACCACGGCGCCGACCAGGATCCGGCCCTGCTGCGGCGCGAGGCGGCGCGCATCGGCTACCCGGTGCTGATCAAGGCCAGCGCGGGCGGCGGCGGCAAGGGCATGCGCGCGGTCGACAAGGCCGAGGACTTCGACGCGGCGCTGGCGTCCTGCCAGCGCGAGGCGCGCAACAGCTTCGGCGACGACGCCGTGCTGATCGAGAAGTACGTGCAGCGGCCGCGGCACATCGAGATCCAGGTGTTCGGCGACACCCAGGGCAACCTGGTCTGGCTGTTCGAGCGCGACTGCTCGGTGCAGCGCCGCCACCAGAAGGTGCTGGAGGAAGCGCCCGCCCCGGGCATGACGCCGCAGCTGCGCCAGCGCATGGGCGAAGCCGCGGTCGCCGCCGCCCGTGCGGTCGGCTACGTCGGCGCGGGAACCGTGGAGTTCATCGTCGAGCAGCGGCCCGGCGGCGAAATGGACTTCTTCTTCATGGAGATGAACACCCGCCTGCAGGTCGAGCACCCGGTGACCGAGGCGATCACCGGCCTGGACCTGGTCGAGTGGCAGTTGCGCGTGGCCGCCGGCGAGCCGCTGCCGCTGAAGCAGGACGGGCTGCGGATGCACGGCCACGCGATCGAGGCGCGCATCTGCGCCGAGAACCCGGAGAACAACTTCCTGCCGGCCACCGGCCAGCTGGTGGTGTACCGGACGCCGGACTGCGTGGCCTTCACGCCGGCCGCGCAGGGCCGGCCGCGCATCGACGGCGGGGTGCGCGAAGACGATGCCATCACTCCCTTCTACGACTCCATGATCGCCAAGCTGATCGTGCACGGCGACACGCGCGAGCAGGCCCTGGCGCGGCTGGACGAGGCGCTGTCGCGCACGCACATCGTCGGCCTGGCCACCAACGTGCAGTTCCTGCGCCGGGTGGTCCGCAGCCGGTCCTTCTCGCAGGCCGACCTGGACACCGCGCTGATCCCGCGCGAGCAGGCGGCGCTGTTCGGCCAGGAGCCGATCGGCTTCGCCGTCGCGGCCGCGGCGGCCGTGGCCAGCACGCTGCTGCGCGAACGGGCTGCCGAGGGCGCCGATCCCTTCAGCCGCCGCGACGGCTGGCGTGCGTACGGGGAAGCCAGCCGGCGCTTTGCCTTCGAGTTCGGCGGCGAGCCGCGCGGGGCCGAGCTGGTCTACCGGCGCGACGGCTCCCTGCACCTGACGGCCGACGGCCTGGCCGGCCCGCTGCAATTCAGTGCAGGCGCCGACGGCGCCATCGACCTGCAGTTCGCCGGCCAGCGCACCCCGGTGCAGGTCTACGCGCAGGGCGAGACCGACCACGTCTTCACGCCCGCCGGCGCCACCCGGATCGTCGCCATGGACCCGCTGGCGCACGCCGGCGAAGGGGAGACCGAGGGCGGCCGGCTGACGGCACCCATGCCCGGCAAGGTGGTGTCCTTCGCGGTCAAGGCGGGCGATGCGGTGAAGAAGGGCCAGCCGCTGGCCGTGCTGGAAGCGATGAAGATGGAGCACACCATCGCCGCACCGGCCGACGGCACCGTGGCCGAACTGCTGTACGCGCCCGGCGACCCGGTGGACGAGGGCGCCGAACTGCTGCGCCTGGACGCGACCTGAGGCGGGGCGCCGACAATAGCCGGATGCGAATCCTGTTCCATGCGGCCGGCCACAAGCCGGCCCCCTGGCTCGAAGGCCTGGAGGCCGCCTTGCCGCAGGCCGAGGTGGCCGAATGGGTGCCCGGCGCGCCGCCGGCCGACTACGCGGTGGTCTGGGCCCCGCCCCAGCAGCTGCTCGACGAGCAGCCCCGGCTCAAGGCCCTGTTCAACATGGGCGCCGGCGTCGATGCGCTGATGCCGCTGCGCCTGCCCGCGGCCACGCAGCTGGTGCGGCTGGACGATGCCGGCATGTCGGTGCAGATGGCCGAGTTCGTCTGCCACGCCGTCATCCGCCACTTCCGCGAGCTCGACGGCTACGAGGCCGACGTGCGCGCCGGCAAGTGGTCGTTCCGCCGGCCGCGCCTGCGCGGGGAATGGCCGGTGGGCGTCATGGGCCTGGGCGTGCTCGGCACGCGGGTGGCGCGGGCACTGCAGGGCTTCGACTTTCCGCTCAACGGCTGGAGCCGATCGCCGAAGGCGCTGGCGGGCGTGCGCTGCTTCGCCGGCCGCGGACAGCTGGATGCCTTCCTGGCCGCCAGCCGCATCCTGGTCTGCCTGCTGCCGCTGACGCCCGATACCGCCGACATCCTGAACCGCGACACGCTCGGGCGGCTGATGCCCGGGGGCTACCTGGTCAACGTGGCGCGCGGCGGCCACCTGGTCGAGCAGGACCTGCTGGCGCTGCTGGCACAGGGGCAGCTGGCCGGCGCCACCCTCGACGTGCTGCGCGAGGAGCCGCCGCCGCCGGAGCACCCGTTCTGGCGCCACCCGAAGATCACGCTGACGCCGCACACCTCGGCGCGCACGCTGCGCGAGGAGAGCATCGCCCAGATCGCCGGCAAGATCGGGGCGATGGAGCGCGGTGAACCCGTGGCGGGTGTGGTCGATCGGGAGCGGGGATACTGATGCCGATTTGCGAGTGAAGCCATGAAACTGCCATCCCGAGTCAAGATCGTCGACGTCGGCCCGCGCGACGGGCTGCAGAACGAGAAGGGCCACGTGCCCGCCGAGGTCAAGATCGGCCTCGTCCACCGCCTGCAGGACGCCGGCCTGAAGGAGATCGAGGTCACCAGCTTCGTCTCGCCCAAGTGGGTGCCGCAGATGGCCGACGCGGCCGAGGTGATGGCCGGCATCCAGCGCCGGCCCGACGTGCGCTACTCGGTGCTGACGCCCAACATGAAGGGCTTCGAGGCGGCGCTGCCCAGCCGCCCCGACGAGATCGTGGTGTTCGGCGCGGCCAGCGAGGCCTTCAGCCGGAAGAACATCAACTGCTCGATCGCCGAGAGCATCGAGCGCTTCGCGCCGGTGGTCGAGGCGGCGCGCGCCAAGGGCATCCATGTGCGCGGCGCCATCTCCACCGCGGTCGGCTGCCCGTACGAGGGCGAGGTGGCGCCGGAGCGGGTCGAGCTGGTGGCGCGGCTGATGAAGCAGATCGGCGTGCAGCACATCGGGGTGGCCGACACCATCGGCGTCGGCACGCCGCGCAAGGTGCAGGCGGCGATGGAAGCGGCGCTGAAGCACTATGGCCTGGACGACGTCTCCGGCCATTTCCACGACACCTACGGCCAGGCGCTGGGCAACACCCTGGCCTGCCTGGAAATGGGCGTCTGGCAGTTCGACACCTCCTGCGCCGGCCTGGGCGGCTGCCCGTACGCCAAGGGCGCCACCGGCAACGTCGCCACCGAAGACGTGGTCTACATGCTGCACGGCCTGGGCATAGAGACCGGCATCGACCTGGACCAGCTGGTCGATGCGGGCCGGTACATCAGCGACTTCCTGCAGCGCAAGCCGAACTCGCGGGCGGCGACGGCGATCCTCAACAAGCGGGCCGGGTGAGCCTCCGATTCAGTCATCCCGGCGAAAGCCGGGATCCATCTCCCGCGGTGCGGGCACGCGCAGCGCCTGTTCGCAGGCCCGGGACGGCGGGCCGAGCGAGCCCGCCACGACACCATCGAAGCGCCCAGTCGAGAACGTATGTGCGGAGCTGAATTGAGTTCATTACCCGACGGCGTGCAGCGCGTCGCCCGCATCCTGCAGGACCAGGGCCACCCCCACGCCCCCGTGATGCTGGACGAAGCCGCGCGCACGGCGCAGCAGGCGGCCGATGCACTGGGTATCGCGGTCGGCCAGATCGCCAAGAGCATCATCTTCCGGCGCAAGTCCGACGATGCGGCGGTGCTGGTGGTCACCTCGGGCGACCGGCGGGTGGACGAGAGGAAGGTCGACGCGCTGGTCGGCAAGACCGGCCGCGCCGACGCCGACTTCGTCAAGGCGCGCACCGGCTACTCGATCGGCGGCGTGTCGCCGGTCGGCCATGCGCACGCGCCGGTCACGCTGATCGACCGCGAGCTGTTCCGCTTCGCGGAGATCTGGGCCGCCGCCGGCCATCCGCACGGCGTCTTCAAGCTGCGGCCGCAGGACCTGGAGCGCCTGACCGGCGCGCCCGTGGCCGACGTGGTGCAGGAGCCGGCCGAGTGACGTCGTACGCGGCCAGGCAGGTGCGGCGCAAGCTGCGCGACATCGCCGCGCTGCCCGCCGGCGAGCCGGTGCCCTCGCCCTGCATCTGCATCTGCCGCGTGGATCCGCGCAGCGGCCTGTGCGACGGCTGCCTGCGCACGATCGACGAGATCGCCGGCTGGACGTCGATGAGCGACGCCGGCAAGCGCGAAGTCTGGACGCGCCTGGGTGAACGCGCCGGCGCGGCCGGCGCCGCGGTGCCGCAGGACGCGGGAGCACCGAAGCCATGAAAGCCATCACCTTCTACCTCGACTTCATCTCGCCGTATGCCTACCTCGCCTTCGAGCAGCTGCCGCAGGCGCTGGAAGGCCTGAGCTACCAGGTCGAGTACCGGCCGGTACTGTTCGCCGGGCTGCTCAAGCACCATGGCCAGCTGGGTCCGGCCGAGATCGCCGGCAAGCGCGAATGGACCTACCGGCAGGTCCTCTGGCTCGCGCATGCCAACGGCATCCCGATGCAGATGCCGTCGGCGCACCCCTTCAATCCGCTCGGCCTGTTGCGGCTGGCGCTGGCCTGCGGGCCGAACCGCTTCGTGTGCGAAACCCTGTTCCGCCACGTCTGGCGCGGTGGCGCCGATGCGGCCGACGCCGGCCGGCTGCAGGCGCTGCAGAAGGACCTGGCTCCGGCGCGCGACCCTGGCAGCGAGGACGTGAAGAACGAGCTGAAACAGGCCACCCAGGACGCCATCGCGCGCGGCCTGTTCGGCGTGCCCACCCTCGCGGTGGACGACAAGTTGTTCTGGGGCTTCGATTCGCTGCCCATGCTGCGTGCGTATCTCGAAGGCGACCGCTGGTTCGAGACGCAGTGGCCGGCCGTGGCCCAGCTGCCGCCGGGGCAGGGCCGGGTGGCCAGGCCCTAGTCTGGGCCGGGTCGACGTGACGCCGGGCGTGCAGGCGTACAGGGTGCCGCCGCGCGCGACGAAATAGCGCATGTGATCGGCCAGCGGGTCGCGCTGGGGATCAGGCAATGCGCAGGCCCCGCAGCGTGATGGCATGCGCACCCAGCGCTTTCGCGGCGCGCCGGGTGTCCGGGTTGGCGCTGCCGCTGAAGTAGTCCTGCCGCCCGATGACCTCGGCCTCGAGGCCGGCTTCCCGCAGCAGGCGCAGGTAGTCCGCCTCGGTGACGGCCCCCACCACGCACTCCGCCCACAGCTTGGGGTCGCTGCGGCACCGGTCGGAAGCGGGATTGTCCAGCGCGATGTCCGAGACCTGCAGGCGGCCGCCCGGGCGCAGCACGCGCGCGATTTCCGCGAAGGCCAAGGGCTTGTCCGGGACCAGGTTGAGCACGCCGTTGCTGGTGACCACGTCGACGCTGGCGGGTGACAAGGGGATAGCCTCCGCGTTGCCTTCCAGCACCTCCACGTTGCCGCGGCCCATCTCGGCGGCGTTGCGGCGCAGCTTCAGCAGCATGGACGCCGTGATGTCGATCGCATGGACCGTGCCCTGCGGCGCCATCGTGCTGGCCAGCAGGGTGTCCGTGCCGGAGCCGGAGCCGATGTCCAGCACGACGTCGCGCTCGCCGATGACGGCGGCACCGAACGGATAGCCCACACCGGCGAACGATTCCACCGCGGCGACCGGCAGCAGGTCCAGTTGCGCCGCCGGGTAGCCGACGAACAGGCAGGCCAGCCGGCCGGTCGGGAAGTGGAAGGTGCGCTCCGGGTGTTGGGCGACCTGGCCGTACATCTCGGTGACGGCGCGGAAGATGAAGTCCTTCCTGTCGGAGAAGATGGCCACCATCGCCCGGCCCTCAAAAGGTCTGGAGCAGCCGGCGGATGCGGCCGACGGCGCGTGCGGCCGGCTCCAGCGGGCGTGTTTCGCGCAGCTTCGCCTTCAGTCGCCGCTCGAAGTCGGCCCGCGACCAGCAACTCCTGCAGGTGGCCAGGTGGCGCTGCATGGCGTCGCGCTCGTCGCCGTCGAGCTCGTGGTCGAGGAAGTCGAACAGCCGGCTCAGGGCCTGTTCACAGTCGAGGTCATGCTGGGTCATGGGCGCCTCCGGTCCCGAACGCTGCCGGTCGTGCGGCCGCGGCGGCGGCCAGTCCGGCGTCCTGCGCCTGCCGCCACAAGAGCTTCTGCAAGGCGGCACGGCCCCGCGCCAGGCGGGAGCGCACGGTTCCCAGCGGAACGTCCAGCGCCTGCGCAATCTCGGCGTAGCCCAGCTCTTCCACGTCGGCCAGCACCACGACCATGCGGTGGTGGGGCGGCAGCGCGGCCAGGGCGTTCTCGATGTCTTCCCGCAGGAGCTTGTCCAGGAAGGCCTGCTCGGGATGGCTGAACCACAGCAGGAACGGCTGGTGCATCCGTTCGAACAGCCAGAACGGCGGCTCGTCGTCGTCTTCGGCGTCCGGGTCGAGCGGCTCGGTCGCGGGGCGCGCCTGGTTCCGGCGGCATTCGCTGATGAAGGTGTTGTGCAGGATCCGGAACAGCCAGCCGCGCAAGGCCGCATCGCACTCGAGCGTGGGCAGGGCACGCCAGGCGCGCGTGACGCTTTCCGCCACCAGGTCCTCGGCGTCCTCGTCATTGCGGGTGAGCCGGCGTGCCACGCCCAGCAGCCTGGGCAGCAAAGCCATCACTTCCCGTGCGAACACGTCCCGGCCGATCGCCATGTGCACCCCTGTGGAATCCACAAGACGCGTGGCGCCCGCAAACGGTTCCGCCCATCCGGCACCCGGGGGCCCCCGGGTTTTCCCGTGGGACGAACCGGTGGCGCCGGCGTCTCGGCACAGACCCACTGCCATCCCAAGGAGCTGCCATGACGACGATCGTCACCCTCGACACCGCCGCGCTCGAGCAGAAGGTCAAGGCCATGTACCGCGCCGTTGCCGAGGACCCGGACGGTGAATTCCATTTCGAGATGGGCCGGGCCCTCGCGCAGCGGCTGGGCTATGCGCCGGACGAGCTGGACCGCATTCCGGCGGAGGCCATCCGCTCCTTCGCGGGGGTGGGTTGCTACTTCGACCTCGCCGAGGCGAAGGCCGGCCAGGCCGTGGTGGATCTCGGTAGCGGCTCGGGGATGGACAGCTTCATCGCCGGCCTGCGCGTGGGCCCGTCCGGCCGGGTGATCGGCATCGACATGACCGACGAGCAGTTGGCCAAGGCGCGCCGGCTGGCCGCGTCCGGCGGCTGGCCGCAGCTGTCGTTTCGCAAGGCTTACATCCAGGCCACGGGGCTCGACGAGGCCTGCTGCGACCTGGTGATCAGCAACGGCGTCATCAACCTGGCGCCGGACAAGCGCGAGGTGTTCCGGGAAGCTGCCCGCATCCTGCGGCCCGGCGGGCGGCTGGCGCTGGCGGACATCGTGACCGAGACGCAGTTGCCCGAAGGTATTACCTGCGATGCGACCTTGTGGGCCGCATGCATCGGCGGCGCCATGCAGTCCGGCGAGTACGTGGCGGCCGTCGAGGCCGCCGGACTGCGCATCCTGCGCTACCGCGAGAACCCCGAGTACCGCTTCATCTCGGCCAATGCAGCCAAGGCCTCCGCGAAGTTCGGGGTCAAGAGCATCTCGCTGAGCGCCGTCAAGGCATAGCCCAGGGCGGGCGTGCCGGCGCCGGGATCCGCGCGGGACGGAGTTGCCGCGCGGGTGCCCGATACCCCTCCAGGTCTCGCTGCGCAGGGGCAATCCCTAGAATGTTCGGCCTTCAAGCAAAAGAACGGCCGTATGACCCAGGGTCTGATCCGCATCCGCGGCGCTAGGCAGCACAACCTCAAGAACCTCGACCTCGACCTGCGCACCGGCGAACTGACGGTGGTCACCGGCCCCAGCGGCTCCGGCAAGTCCAGCCTGGTGTTCGACACGCTCTATGCGGAGGGGCAGCGCCGCTACGTGGAGACCTTCTCCGCCTATGCGCGCCAGTTCCTGGACCGCATGGACAAGCCCGCGGTGGACCGGGTCGAGGGCGTGCCGCCGGCAATCGCGATCGACCAGACCAACCCGGTGCGCTCGTCGCGCTCCACGGTCGGGACGATGACCGAGTTGAACGACCACCTCAAGCTGCTGTTCGCGCGGGCGGCGGAGCTGTTCGACCGCAAGACCGGCCAGCGGGTGCGGCACGACACGCCGGAGACGGTCTATGCGGAACTGATGGCGCGCACGCGGGTCATCGCCGCCGGGCCGCCCCAAGGCGATGACGCCCCCCTCAGGGGGGAGGCGCGAAGCGCTTCGGGGGGAGCCGGTCTCGACCCGCGCCTGGTCCTGACGTTCCCGGTGGAGTTGCCGGCGAGCGCGACGCCCGCAGAGGTCGAGCAATGGCTGGCGGCCAGCGGCTTTACCCGCGTGCAGGCCGAGCGCGAAGTGGCCACGCCCACCGGGCCGCGCAAGGTCCTGGACGTGGTGGCCGACCGCTTCCGCATCCAGGGCGTGGAGAAGATCCGCGCGATCGAGGCGATCGAGGTGGCGCTCAAGCGCGGGGCGGGGCGGATGGCGGTGTACGCAACCGCCGGCGAGGAGCCGGCGGAGGTCTGGCGCTTCTCCACCGGCCTGCACTGCCCCGACAGCGACCTGCGCTACGCCGACCCGATCCCCTCGATGTTCTCGTTCAACTCGCCGGTGGGCGCGTGCGAGACCTGCCGCGGCTTCGGCCGCGTGATCGGGGTCGACTACGGGCTGGTGATCCCGAACGACAAGCTGACGCTGCGCGCCGGCGCCATCAAGCCGATGCAGACACCGGCCTGGCAGGAGTGCCAGGACGACCTGATGCGGCACGCGGAAAGCGCCGGCATCCCGCGCGACACGCCCTGGTACAAGCTCACGCCCGAGCAGCGGCACTGGGTGATCCACGGCACGCCCAACTACAAGGAGGGCAACTGGAACAAGCAGTGGTACGGGGTGCGGCGCTTCTTCGAGTACCTGGAGAGCAAGGCCTACAAGATGCACATCCGGGTGCTGCTGTCCAAGTACCGCAGCTACACGCCCTGCGAGGCCTGCGGTGGCGCCCGCCTCAAGCTGGACAGCCTGCTGTGGCGCCTGGGCAGCCAGGACGATGCCGACGCGGTACTGGAGCCCGGCCAGCGCTTCCTGCCGGTCGGGGTGGACTGGACCCGCGGGCAGCTGGAGGCGCTGCCGGGGCTGTCGCTGCACGACCTGATGCTGCTGCCGATCGATCGGCTGCGGAAGTTCTTCGCGCGGCTGCAGCCGCAGGCGGACAGCGGGGCGCCGGCCGGCGAGCACCAGGCCCTGAAGCTGCTGTTCGAGGAGATCAACACCCGGCTGAAGTACCTGGTCGACGTCGGCATCGGCTATCTCACGCTGGATCGCCAGAGCCGCACGCTCTCCGGCGGCGAGGTGCAGCGCATCAACCTGACCACGGCGCTCGGCACCTCGCTGGTCAACACGCTGTTCGTGCTCGACGAGCCCAGCATCGGCCTGCACCCGCGCGACATGGGCCGCATCACCGAAGCGATGAAACGGCTGCGCGACGCCGGCAACACCCTGGTGGTGGTGGAGCACGACCCCGCGGTGATGCTGGCCGCCGATCGCATGATCGACATGGGGCCGGGCCCGGGCGAGCGCGGCGGGCAGATCGTGTTCGACGGGCCCACCGACGAACTGCGCCGCGCCGACACCCTGACCGGTGCCTACCTGGGCGGCCGCAAGCAGGTCGGCATGGGCTTCAAGCGCGCCGTCACCGACGCCACGCCGCGCCTGGTGATGGAGGGCGCCTGCGAGCACAACCTGAAGAACCTGTCGGTGGAGTTCCCGCTGCAGCGGCTGGTGTGCGTGACCGGCGTGTCCGGTTCGGGCAAGTCGACGCTGGTGCAGGACATCCTGGCGCCGGCGCTGCTGCGCCACTTCGGCCGTGCCACCGAGACGCCCGGCCACCACGAGCGCCTGCTGGGCGCCGACCACCTGGGCGACGTGGTGTTCGTCGACCAGTCGCCGATCGGCAAGACGGCGCGCTCCAACCCGGTCAGCTACGTCGGCGCCTGGGACTGCATCCGCGAAATCTTCGCCAACTCGCCGATGGCGCGGCAGCGCAGCTATACCGCCGCCAAGTTCAGCTTCAACAGCGGCGACGGCCGCTGCCCCACCTGCGGCGGCTCCGGCTTCGAGCACGTGGAGATGCAGTTCCTCTCCGACGTCTACCTGCGCTGCCCCGACTGCGACGGCCGCCGCTACCGCCCCGAGATCCTCGAAGTCACCATCGAGCGGAAATCGGGGTCGGATACGCATTTGCGCCGGCTGAACGTGGCCGACGTGCTGGAACTCACCGTGAGCGAGGCGGCCGCGCTGTTCGCCGGCGACCGCGACGTGATCCGCGCGCTGCAGCCGATCGTCGACGTCGGCCTGGAGTACGTGAAGCTGGGCCAGCCGGTGCCCACGCTGTCGGGCGGCGAGTCGCAGCGCCTGAAGCTGGCCGGCTTCCTGGCCGAGGCGGCCAAGTCGGCCAGCAACAGCCGCCAGGGCCTGGCGCGCAAGGGCACGCTGTTCCTGTTCGACGAGCCGACCACCGGCCTGCACTTCGACGACATCGCCAAGCTGATGCGCGCGCTGCGCAAGCTGCTGGAGGCCGGCCACTCGCTGGTCGTGATCGAGCACAACCTGGACGTGATCCGCGCCGCCGACTGGCTGGTGGACCTGGGCCCGGAAGGCGGCGAGGGCGGCGGCCTGCTGGTGGCCGAAGGGCCGCCGGAGGAAGTGAAGAAGCACCCGGCCTCGCACACGGCCAGGGCGCTGCGGGAGTACGACGGGACGATCGGGGTTGCCGAGTCCCTGCCGGTCGGGAACGGCCCGCGCGCGGCGCGCGACGGTGCCGCGGCATCGGCCATCCAGATCGTCAACGCCCACGAGCACAACCTGAAGAACCTGTCGGTCGACATCCCGCACAACCGCTTCAGCGTGATCACCGGCGTGTCGGGCTCGGGCAAGTCCACGCTGGCCTTCGACATCCTGTTCAACGAGGGCCAGCGCCGCTACCTGGAGTCGCTCAACGCCTATGCGCGCAGCATCGTGCAGCCGGCCGGCCGGCCCGAGGTGGATGCGGTGTACGGCATCCCGCCGACGGTGGCGATCGAGCAGCGCCTGTCGCGCGGCGGCCGCAAGTCCACGGTGGGCACCACCACCGAGGTCTGGCACTTCCTGCGCCTGCTGTACGTCAAGCTGGGCGTGCAGCACTGCGTGAACGACGGCGCCGAGGTGCGCCCGCAGACGCCCGACAGCATCGCCGCGCAGATCATGCGGCGCTACCGCGGCCAGCACGTCGGCCTGCTGGCGCCGCTGGTGGTCAACCGCAAGGGCGTCTACACCGAGCTGGCCGAGTGGGCGCGCGCGCGCCGCTACACCCACCTGCGGGTGGACGGCAATTTCCTGCCCACCACCGGCTTCCCGCGCATCGACCGCTTCAAGGAGCACACCATCGAACTGCCGGTGTGCGACCTGGACGTGACGCCCGCGAACGAGCCATTGCTGCGCGACAAGCTGGCCGAGGCGCTGGAGCACGGCAAGGGCGTGCTGCACCTGCTGGCGCCGCTGGACGGGCTGCGCGACGCCTTCGCCAACGGCGAGGCGCAACACCGGCACATCGGCCAGGTCGAGGTGTTCTCCACCCGGCGCGCCTGCCCGGTGTGCAGCACCAGCTACGCCGAGCTGGACCCGCGCCTGTTCTCCTACAACAGCAAGCACGGCTGGTGCCCCGAGTGCGTGGGCACCGGCGTGCGGCTGACGCGCGAGCAGCGCAAGGCCTTCGACGACACCGTGCTCGGCGTGGACGACAACAAGGGCCGCGAGCAGACCTTCGCCGAGCCCGAGGTGGAAGACCTCACCGACGAGTGCTGCCCGGCCTGCCAGGGCACGCGCCTGAACGCGCAGGCGCGTGCGGTGAAGTTCGACGGCATCGGCATCGCCGACATCGCCGCGCTCTCGGTCACCGAGGTGCGGCGCTGGGTCGAGCGCCTGCAGGGCGCGGGCGGCCTGAGCGAGCGCGAGCAGGGCATCGCGCGCGACCTGATCCCGGAGATCCGCAGCCGGCTGGAGTTCCTGGAGGAAGTGGGGCTGGGCTACCTGACGCTGGACCGCGGCGCGCCCACCCTGTCGGGCGGCGAGGCGCAGCGCATCCGGCTGGCGGCGCAGCTCGGCTCCAACCTGCAGGGCGTGTGCTACGTGCTGGACGAGCCCACCATCGGCCTGCACGCGCGCGACAACCAGATCCTGCTGGACGCGCTGCACAAGCTGGGCGAGAAGGGCAACACGCTGGTGGTGGTGGAGCACGACGAGGACACCATCCGCCGGGCCGACCACATCATCGACATCGGCCCGGGCGCGGGCAAGCGCGGCGGGCGCGTGATCGCGCACGGCACGGCGCAGGAACTGGTGGCCAGCGAGGATTCGCTGACCGGGCGCTACCTGCTGCACGCGATGCGGCATCCGCTGAAGGCGCGGCGCGACGCCGTAGCGCCGGAGCAGCTCCTCCTCCGGGGCGCCCGGCTGCACAACCTGCGCGACATCGACATCGCCATCCCGCTGCGCCGGCTGGTCGCCGTCACCGGCGTGTCCGGTTCCGGCAAGTCCACGCTGGCGCGCGACGTGCTGCTGCACAACGTGCAGGCCGCCGTGCAGCAGCGCAGCACCCGGGCCGGCCGCGACGCCGACGACCGTGGCAAGCATCCGGCGTGGTCCGGCTGCGAAGCGCTGGACGGCTATCAGGTGATCGACCGCGTGCTCGAAGTCGACCAGACCCCGATCGGCAAGACGCCGCGCTCCTGCCCGGCCACCTACATCGGTTTCTGGGACACGATCCGCAAGCTGTTCGCCGACACGCTGGAGGCCCGGGCGCGCGGCTACGCGCCGGGCCGCTTCTCCTTCAACACCGGCGAAGGCCGCTGCCCCACCTGCGAGGGCCAGGGCGTGCGCACCATCGCGATGAGCTTCCTGCCCGACGTGAAGGTGCCCTGCGAGTCCTGCCACGGCGCGCGCTTCAACCCGGAGACGCTGGCCGTCACCTGGCGCGGCAAGAGCATCGGCGACGTGCTGCAGATGGAAGTGGACGAAGCCGTCGAGTTCTTCGCCTCCATGCCCAACGTGAGCCATCCGCTGCAGCTGCTCAAGGACGTCGGCCTGGGTTACCTTACGCTGGGCCAGCCTTCGCCCACGCTCTCGGGCGGCGAGGCGCAGCGCATCAAGCTGGTGACCGAGCTGTCCAAGGTGCGCGACGACATCACCCGCCGCGGCCAGAAGGCGCCGCACACCCTGTACGTGCTGGACGAACCCACCGTCGGCCTGCACATGGCCGACGTGGAAAAGCTGATCCGCGTGCTGCACCGGCTGGTGGACGGCGGCCACAGCGTGATGGTGATCGAACACGATCTCGACGTGATCGCCGAGGCCGACTGGATCATCGACCTCGGGCCGGAAGGCGGCCATGCCGGCGGCCAGGTGGTCGCCGCCGCGCCCCCGGAGGAGGTGGTGCGGCTGGGGACGCACACGGGGAAGGCGCTGGAGGCGGTGCTGGCG
>NZ_JAKFCM010000073.1:0-17050 GCF_036676645.1 Ramlibacter sp. | reverse complement strand
CGACGGCGACTTCGTCGACCTCGACTGGCTGTCGCCCGCGCCGCCCGGTGCCGCCGCGGCCCCGCTGCTGGTCCTGTTCCATGGCCTCGAAGGTTCCTCCCGCAGCCACTACGCCGAAGCGTTCGGCGGCTTCGCGCGCGAGCACGGCCTGGGCTACGTGGTGCCGCACTTCCGCGGCTGCAGCGGCGAGCTGAACCTCGGTCCCCGCGCCTACCACTCGGGCGACTACGAGGAAGTGCACTGGATCCTGCAGCGGCTGCGCGAGCGCCACGCCGGTCCGCTGCTGGCCGTGGGCGTGTCGCTGGGCGGCAATGCCCTGCTGCGCTGGGCCGGCGAAGCGGGCCTGCAGGCCGCGCGCAGCGCCGATGCGGTGGCCGCGGTCTGCTCGCCCCTGGACCTGGCTGCCGGGGGGCGGGCCATAGGCCGCGGCTTCAACCGGCTGGTCTACACGGGCATGTTCCTGCGCTCCATGCGCCCCAAGGCCTTGCGCAAGCTGGCCCAGCACCCCGGCCTGTTCGACCGCGAGGCGCTGCTCGCCGCACGCGACCTGTACGCCTTCGACAACGTGTTCACCGCGCCGCTGCATGGCTTCAGGGACACCGACGATTACTGGGATCGCGCCTCGGCCAAGCCGCACCTGCCGCGCATCCGCATCCCGGCGCTGGCGTTGAATGCGCGCAACGACCCGTTCGTGCCCGCGCAGAGCCTGCCGGTGCCGCATGAAGCGGGCGCCTGGGTCACGCTGTGGCAGCCGGGCCAGGGCGGCCATGTCGGCTTTCCGTCCGGTGCATGGCCGGCCCACGTGCGCTCCATGCCGGAGGCTGTCGGCGGCTGGCTGCTGCAGGCCGCCGGGCTCGGCGCAAGCGCCGGCTGACGCCGCGCGAGGTGTTCCGCTGATGCGGTCGTGCGGGCGGCGTGCCAAGGTGGGCCCATGCCATGGCCTGCCAGCAGCCCCCGATCGTGGAACCGGCTGTCGCGCCGCCTGACCGGCTGGGCTGCCGCGCTGGCCCTGCTGCCCGCCCTGCCGGCCGAGCCCGGCGTGCGGCAGCCGCCGGCCTGCCAGACGCCCGGGCACCAAGGCGATCCGATGCTGCGCCGCCAGGAGCGCATGGCCCAGTTCGAGGCCTTGGGCGAACACTGCCTCAAGCGGCTGGCGCTCGCCTGCGATGCCGCCGCCAGCCGCGGCTTGCTGGACCCGGGCAGCGCGATCTCCTGTTCGATCGGCTACGAGGCGCTGCTCAGGCGCGGTTTCGGCGGCGACTTCCAGGCCATGCTGGCGTGGTGGCGCACGCAGGGGCGGGCGCCTGGCCCCGATTAGTCCGGGCGGCGCGGCGTGGCGACGGGCACCGTGCTGGCCGTCGGCACGATGGCGGCATCGGGCGCCGCTGACGCCGCGGAGACCGCCGCCGCGAGCGCTGCGGCACCGGGCGGCGGCACCAGCGCGGGGCCGGCGCCCTGCGGCGGCCAGGCGGCTTCGGCGGCCAGCCGCGGCTTGCCCAGCGGCGCGCCGGCCTGGCCCTTGCGCACTGCCGCCAGGTCTTCCTCGCTGGGGTACAGCCCCATCAGCCAGTAGTCGAACACGCGCCGCGCGATCGGCGCGGCGGCGGCGGCGCCGAAGCCGGCGTTCTCCACCACCGCGGCCAGCGCGATCTGCGGGTCGTCGGCGGGCGCGAAGGCGATGTACAGCGAGTGGTCGCGCTGGTGCTCCTCCAGCTTGGCCGCGTTGTACTTCTCCTTCTGGCCGATGGTCACCGCCTGCGCGGTGCCGGTCTTGCCGCCCGAGAGGTAGCCGGCCCCGGCGAACACGCGGGTGCCGGTGCCGCCCTGCGTCACCCCCACCATGGCCTTGCGCACCACGGCGACGTGCTCGGGCTTGTAGCCCAGGTCCTCGCCCGGCTCGGCCGGCACGATCTCGCGCACGCGCGTCATCGGGTCCTGGGTGGCGATCACCAGCCGCGGCTTGTGCTTGACCCCGCCGGCGGCCAGCGTGGCGGTGGCCTGCGCCAGCTGCAGCATGGTGAAGCTGTTGTAGCCCTGGCCGATGCCCAGCGAGATGGTCTCGCCGGCGTACCACTTCTTCTGTTCGGGGCGGCGGTAGTAGTTGCGCTTCCACTCCTGGCTGGGGAGCACGCCGCGGACCTCGCCCTGGATGTCGATGCCGGTGAGCTGGCCGAAGCCCAGCGGCTTCATGAAATCGTGCATCAGGTCCACGCCCATCTCGTTGGCCAGCGAGTAGTAGTAGACGTTGCTGGACTTGACGATGCTGGTGTACATGTCCACCGGGCCCAGCCCGTGGTCGCCGTGGCTGCGGAACACGTGGCCGCCGAAGGTCCAGGTGCCGCTGTCCATGACCACCTGCGTGGCCGAGCGCTTGCCGGTGGTCAGCGCGCCCAGCGCCATGAACGGCTTGTAGGTGGAGCCGGGCGGGTAGGTGCCGCGCAGCGCGCGGTTGAGCAGCGGCTTGTCGATCGATTCGTTCAGCGCCTGCCAGTTCTCCGAATCGATGCCGTCGACGAACAGGTTGGGATCGAAGGTCGGCTTGGAGACGAAGGCCAGCACCTCGCCGGTCCTGGGATCCAGCGCCACCAGCGCGCCGCGCCGCTCGCCGTACAGGTCCTCGACCAGCTTCTGCAGCTTGATGTCGATCGACAGCATCACGGTGTTGCCGGGCGTGGCGGGGGTGTTGGCCAGCTTGCGCACGGCGCGCCCGCCGGCGGAGGTCTCGACCTGCTCGACGCCGGTGGTGCCGTGCAGCTGCCGCTCCAGGCTCTGCTCCACGCCCAGCTTGCCGATGTACTCGGTGCCGCGGTAGTTGGCCTGCTCCTCCTCCTCCCACTCCTCCATCTGCTTCTTCTCGGCCTGGTTGATGCGGCCGATGTAGCCGATCACGTGGCTGGCCAGCTCGCCCCAGGGGTAGTTGCGGAACAGGCGGGCCTTGATCTCCACGCCCGGGAAGCGGTAGCGCTGGGCGGCGAAGCGCGCCACCTCCTCGTCGGTCAGCTTGGTGCGGATCGGCAGCGACTCGAAGCCCTTGGTCTCGTCCAGCAGCTTGCGGAAGCGCCGCTTGTCGCGCGGCTGGATCTCGACCACCGCCGACAAGGCGTCGATGGTCGCATCCAGGCTGGCGGCCAGGCGCGAAGGCGTGATCTCCAGCGTGTAGGCCGAATAGTTGGTGGCCAGCACGATGCCGTTGCGGTCCAGGATCAGGCCGCGGTTGGGCACGATCGGCACGACGGCGGTGCGGTTGTTCTCGGCCTGCTCGCTCAGCTCGTCGTGGCGCAGCACCTGCAGGTACGCCAGCCGCAGCGACAGCAGGAAGAAGCAGGCCAGCACCACCAGGCTGGCGGCGAGCACCCGCCCGCGAAAGCGCGAGAGGTCGGCTTCGACGTTGCGCAGTTCGGTCACGGGAGGGTGCCTCTGACGGCGCTTGCGCGCCTGCGCCGGGGGAGTTCGAGCACTCTAGTCAGTTGGGGACAGAGCGACGCGGCGTGCCGCCGCTCTCGGTCTGTCCCGCAAGGCCTCATAAGGGCCTATTCTCATCCGGATCCGGCGCCCTGCGCTGGGGCGCCAGCAGGATCACGCTCACCACCGGCCAGAGCAGGGATTCGATCACGGGGGCGAGCAGGGAGATGGCGCCCGGCCAGAGCCCGCCCGCGATCATCCGGATCGCCAGCTCGATGGCGTGGGCGGCCGCGAACAGCGGCAGCACCTGCACCGCCTGCGACGGCACGGTGAACCAGAGCAGCCGGCGGTGGATGGTGATGGCGAAGAAGCTCAGGGCGGTGTAGGCCAGGGCGTGCTGACCGAGCAGGGCCGCCTGGTGCACGTCCATCGCGATGCCGAACAGGAAGGCCGCGCCCATGCCCACGCGCAGCGGCTGGTGCACGCTCCAGAACACCAGCACCAGCGCCAGCACGTCCGGCATCCAGGCCACCCGGCCGAGCGGCAGCATGTTGGCCACCATCGCGACCAGCAGGCTGGACCAGATGAACAGCGGGTTGGCCGGCAGCAGCAGCTGCTGGCCGGGGCGCATGATCATTTGCGGGCTCCCTTGGCCGCCGGCGCCGCCAGGTCGGCCGGCCGGGGCGGGATCTGCGCCGCCAGCGGGCTGAGCACCATCACGTAGCGGGCGGCGTCCACGTGCGCCTGCGGCAGGCAGTGGATGCGGGCGAAGCCGGTGTCGGCGCGCCGCTCCACCTTGTCCACCCGGGCCACCGGCAGCCCGGCCGGGTAGATGCCGTCCACGCCGCTGGTGGTGAGCAGGTCGCCCTCGTGCACGTCGGCGTTGCCCGCCATGAAGCGCAGCTCCAGCGCGCCGGCCTGGCCGCCGCCGGGATCGCCGAACGCCACGCTGCGCGCGCCGGTCCGGGTGTTCATCACCGGAATGGCCTGGTCGCGATCGGTGATCAGCGTCACCTCGCTGATCAGCGGGTGCACGCGGGTGACCTGCCCGAGCACGCCGGATTCGTCGATGACCGGCGAGCCTTCCTCGATGCCCTGGGCCAGGCCCTTGTCGATCACCACCTTGCGGGTGTAGGGGTCGGCGGCGTCGTACAGCACCTCGGCGGCCTGGGCCGGCGTGGTGACGCGCGCGCGCAGGTCCAGCAGCTTGCGCAGCCGCTCGTTCTCCTGCGACAGGTGCTCGACCTGGTTGGCGCGCTGCGACTGGCTGGCGAGCTTCTCGCGCGCCGCCGCTTCCTGCTGCTGGGCGCTGCGCAGCGACTCGAAGTAGTGGGCGGCCTCGCGCAGCGCCAGCACCGGCCGCAGCGCCAGCCACTGCACCGGGTACAGCACGGTGGCCACCCCGGCGCGCAGCGGCTGCGCGATCCTGAAGCGGGTATCGGCCACCATCAGGAACAGGGCCAGCGCGCTGAACACCATCAGCTTGGACAGCGCCGAGGGGCCCTGCTTGAAGAAGGGCGGCGGTGTCCTGTCCAGCGTACCGAGCGGCATCGCTGTCTCCGGCGGGAGGGGTTACTCGCTGGTGAAGATGGAGCCCAGGCGCTCCATGCGCTCGAGCGCGATGCCGCAGCCGCGCACCACGCAGGTCAGCGGGTCCTCGGCCACCAGCACCGGCAGGCCGGTCTCCTCGGCCAGCAGGCGGTCGAGGTCGCGCAGCAGCGCGCCGCCGCCGGTGAGCATCATGCCGCGCTCGGCGATGTCGGCGCCCAGCTCGGGGGGCGTGCTCTCCAGCGCGCTCTTGACCGCCGACACGATGTTGTTCAGCGGGTCGGTGAGCGCCTCCAGGATCTCGTTGGAGGAAATCGTGAAGGAGCGCGGAACGCCCTCGGAGAGATTGCGGCCCTTGACCTCGATCTCCTTGACCTCGCTGCCGGGGAAGGCCGAGCCGATGGTCTTCTTGATCGCTTCGGCGGTGGGCTCGCCGATCAGCATGCCGTAGTTGCGGCGGATGTACGCGATGATCGCGTCGTCGAAGCGGTCGCCGCCCACGCGCACGCTGCCCTTGTAGACCATGCCGCCCAGCGAGATCACGCCCACCTCGGTGGTGCCGCCGCCGATGTCGACCACCATCGAGCCGGACGCCTCGCTCACCGGCAGGCCGGCGCCGATCGCCGCGGCCATGGGCTCCTCGATCAGGTAGACCTCGCTGGCGCCGGCGCCCAGCGCCGATTCGCGGATGGCGCGACGCTCCACCTGGGTGGAGCCGCAGGGCACGCAGATGATGATGCGCGGGCTGGGTTTCAGGATGGAGCGCGGGTGCACCATCTTGATGAACTGCTTGAGCATCTGCTCGGTGACCGTGAAGTCGGCGATCACGCCGTCCTTCATCGGGCGGATCGCCTCGATGTTGCCCGGCACCTTGCCCAGCATGGCCTTGGCCTCGTGGCCCACGGCCTGGATGGTCTTCTTCCCCTGCGGGCCGCCCTCGTGGCGGATCGCCACCACCGAGGGTTCATCCAGGACGATCCCCTTGTCCCTCACGAAGATCAGCGTGTTGGCGGTGCCCAGGTCAATGGCCAGATCGGTCGACAGGTACCGACGGAACGCTCCGAACATGGGGGGTGGGTCCTCTTTCTTCTACGAAAGCGGCCCCGCGAAAGGGGCCGTGCGCTAAAGGCGGGATAATAACTGATCCCCTGTGAATAACTCATCGGCGCGGCGCCCCGGCCGTCGCGCTTACATTCGGTTTCCCGCCGATTTGCCGCCATGGCCCTGACCCCCGACGACATCCGCCGCATCGCGCACCTCGCGCGACTGGAACTGCAGCCGCACGAGAGCGAGCACATGCTGACCCGGATCAACGGCTTCTTCGCCATCGTGGAGGCGATGCGGGCTGTGGATACCACGGGGATCGAGCCGCTCGCGCACCCCGTGGCCGCCTTCCAGGACGTGTCCTTGCGGCTGCGCGAGGACGTGGCGTCCGAGGCCGACCAGCGCGAGGCCAACCAGCGTAGCGCGCCGGCGGTGGAGCGCGGGCTGTTCCTGGTGCCGAAGGTGATCGAATGAGCGCGAGGGCGAGGGGCCCCGTTTGCGGGGATCGACCCAGCTCATTCGATCGAGTTGCCGACCACATGATCATCGGATTGAACAACGCAATTTCGGAGGCAGCCGAATGAGCGCGCTGCACGACATCTCCGTCGCCGATCTGGCGCGTCGCCTGAAGTCCAGGGACGTCTCCGCGGTCGAAGTCGCGCAGCACTTCCTGGCGCGCGGCGAGGCGCACGGCGACCTGGGCGCTTTCCTGGCCACGGACCCGGAGGTCACCCTGGCCCAGGCCCGCGCCGCCGACGAGCGCATCGCCGCCGGCGACGCCGCGCCGCTGCTGGGCGTGCCGATCGCGCACAAGGACATCTTCGTCACGCGCGACTTCCCGACCACGGCCGGCTCGAAGATGCTGGCCGGCTACCGCTCGCCCTTCGATGCCACCGTGGTGCGCAAGCTGGCCGAGGCCGGCATGGTCACGCTGGGCAAGCTCAATTGCGACGAGTTCGCCATGGGCTCGTCGAACGAGAACTCGGCCTGGGGGCCGGTGAAGAATCCGTGGGACACCCGCCGCATTCCGGGCGGCTCCTCCGGCGGCAGTGCGGCGGCGGTCGCTGCGCGCCTGGCACCGGCCGCCACCGGCACCGACACCGGCGGTTCGATCCGCCAGCCCGCTTCGTTCTGCGGCATCACCGGCATCAAGCCGACCTACGGGCGCGCCTCGCGCTACGGGATGATCGCCTACGCCTCCAGCCTGGACCAGGCCGGGCCAATGGCGCGCAGCGCGGCCGACTGCGCGCTGCTGCTGTCGGCCATGTGCGGGCCCGACCCCGACCGCGATTCGACCTCGCTGGACACGCCGGCCGAAGACTTCACCCGGGCGCTGGGTGGCTCGCTCGAAGGCCTGCGCATCGGGGTGCCGCGCGAGTTCTTCGGCGAGGGCCTGGCCGGCGACGTGCGCGCGGCCATCGAAGCCGCGCTGCAGCAGTACGAGAAGCTGGGTGCGCGGCGGGTGGCGGTCTCGCTGCCGCGCACCGAGCTGTCGATCCCCGTCTACTACATCATCGCGCCGGCCGAGGCCTCGTCCAACCTCTCGCGTTTCGACGGCGTGAAGTTCGGCCACCGCGCGAAGCAGTACGCCGACCTGCTCGACATGTACCGCAAGACCCGCGCCGAAGGCTTCGGCGAGGAGGTCAAGCAACGGATCATGGTGGGCACCTACGTGCTCTCGCACGGCTACTACGACGCCTACTACCTGCAGGCGCAGAAGGTGCGCCGCATGATCGCCGACGACTTCCGGCGCGCGTTCGCCGAGTGCGACGTGATCGCCGGCCCGGCCGCGCCCACCGTGGCCTGGCAGCTGGGCGAGCACGGCAGCGACCCGCTGGCCGACTACCTGGCCGACATCTTCACCCTGCCGGCTTCGCTGGCCGGGCTGCCGGGCATGAGCATCCCCTGCGGCCTCGGCGCCGGTGGCATGCCGGTGGGCCTGCAGTTGATCGGCAGCTGGTTCCAGGAGGGCCGGCTGCTGAACGCCGCGCATGCGTTCCAGCAGGCCACCGATTTCCACCTGCAGCATCCGGAGGGTTTGTCATGAGCCGGCTCGTGCAAGGCTGGGAAGTGGTGATCGGCTTCGAGACCCATGCCCAGCTGTCCACCCGCTCGAAGATCTTCAGCCGCGCGCCGACCGCCTTCGGCGCCGAGCCGAACACCCAGGCCAGCGCGGTCGACCTGGCGCTGCCCGGCACGCTGCCGGTGATGAACCGGGGCGCGGTCGAGCGCGCCATCGCGTTCGGCCTGGCCGTCAACGCGCACATCGCGCCGCGCAGCGTGTTCGCGCGCAAGAACTACTTCTACCCCGACCTGCCCAAGGGTTACCAGATCAGCCAGTACGAGATCCCGGTGGTGCAGGGTGGCGTGGTCGAGTTCTTCCTGGGTGACGAGAAGAAGTCGGTGCGCCTGGTGCGCGCCCACCTGGAGGAGGACGCCGGCAAGTCGCTGCACGAGGACTTCGTCGGCCAGTCCGGCATCGACCTCAACCGCGCCGGCACGCCGCTGCTGGAGATCGTCACCGAGCCGGACATGCGCTCCTCCGAGGAGGCGGTCGCGTACGCGAAGGAACTGCACAAGATCGTCACCTGGATCGGCATCTGCGACGGCAACATGCAGGAAGGGAGCTTTCGCTGCGACGCCAACGTGTCGGTGCGCAGGCCCGGCCAGCCGCTGGGCACGCGGCGCGAGATCAAGAACCTGAACAGCTTCCGCTTCATGCAGCAGGCGATCGACTACGAGATCCGCTGGCAGATCGAGGAGCTGGAGGACGGCCGTGCGATCGAACAGGCCACCGTGCTGTTCGACCCCGACACCGGCGAGACCCGCGCCATGCGCACCAAGGAGGACGCGGCCGACTACCGCTACTTCCCGGACCCGGACCTGCCGCCGCTGGTGGTGGCGCCCGGGTGGGTCGAGCAGGTGCGCGCTTCGATGCCGGAGCTGCCGCGCGCGATGGCGGCGCGCTTCGTCGCCGACTACGGCCTGCCCGAATACGACGCCACCACGCTGACCCAGAGCCCGGCGATGGCCGCCTACTTCGAGGCGGCGGCCCAGGCCAGCGGCCAGTCCAAGCTGGCCAGCAACTGGATCATGGGTGAGGTGTCGCGCCGGCTGAATGCGCAGGACATCGGCATCGGACAGGCGCCGGTGCCGGCCGCGACGCTGGCCGCGCTGATCGGCCGCATCGCCGACGGCACCCTCTCCAACAGCGCCGGCCGGCAGGTGTTCGAGGCGCTGTGGAGCGGCGAGGGCAGCGACGTCGATGCGCTGATCGAGGCCAAGGGCCTGAAGCAGATGAACGACAGCGGCGAGCTGGAGAAGATCCTCGACGGGATCATCGCCGCCAACCCGGACAACGTGGCCCAGTTCAGGGCCGGCAAGGACAAGGCCTTCAACGCGCTGGTCGGCCAGGCGATGAAGGCCACCAAGGGCAAGGCCAACCCGCAGCAGGTCAACGAGCTGCTGCGCCGGAAGCTGCAGGGCTGAGCGTGCCGACAGCCGGGCGCCGGGGGTGCCCGGCCCGGTGCTGCCGTTCCCGCCCTACTCCACCTTGCCGATCTTCTTGACGACCTCCGCCATGCGGCGGGCATCGTCCTGCACGTACTTCTCGAACTCGGGCGTGTCCTGGTACAGCACCGGGCTGCCGGCGCCGAGGATCACCTGCTTGACCTTGGGATCGTTGGCGGCCGCCTTGGCCGCCGCACGCAGGCGCTGCACGACGGGCTCGGGCGTGTCGGCCGGGGCGAACAGGCCCGACCACTGGGCGTACTCGGCGCCGTAGCCGAGGTCCTTCAGGGCCGGTACCTCGGGCAGCGTCACCAGCCGCGCCTGGCCCCAGTGGGCCAGCACGCGCACCTTGCCCGCCTTGACGTGTTGCAGCACCGTCGCCGGTCCGGTCGACAGCGCATCGACCTGGCCGCCCAGCAGGGCCACCACCGCCGGGCCGGCGCCGGTGAAGGGCACGTGCGTCATCTTGATGTCGGCGTTCTGGGCCAGGATCTCCATGGGCACGTGCATGGTGCCGTAGTTGCCCGAGGACCCGTAGTTGATCGCGCCCGGGCGCTTGCGCGCGTCCTCGACGAAGTCCTTGGCGGTCTTCCACGGTGCGTCGGCGCGAACGGCCAGCACCGTGGGATCGGCCGTGAAGCGCGCGATCGGCCGCAGGGAGCGGACCGTGAACATGGTCTGGCGGCCCAGGATCGCGTCGGCTTCCGGCAACACCGTCAGCGAGGACAGCGCCATCAGGACCGTATAGCCGTCGGGCGCGGACTTGGCCACCTGGGCCATGCCGATGGCCCCGCCGGCGCCGCCCTTGTTCTCGATCACCACCGGCTGTCCCAGTTCGCGCGACATCGCCTCGGCCACCGGCCGCGCGACGGTGTCGGCGAGCCCGCCCGGCGGGAACGGTACGACCAGCTTGACGGGCCGGTTGGGGTAGTCGGCGGACTGGGCCATCGCCGCCGCGCCGGCCAGGCAGAAAGCGGCCGCGACCGCGAGCCGGAAGCCCGAAAGAAGGGTTCTCATGCTGTCTCCTCGTGTCATCGGAAAAAAAGTGGCGCTATTCGAAGCGGTTCTCGATCGAGCCGATCCCGTCGATCTCGATCCGCACCACGTCGCCGCTGCGCAGGTAGCGCGGCGGATCGAAACCCATGCCCACGCCGGCGGGCGTGCCGGTGGCGATCACGTCGCCGGGGTAGAGCGTGATGCCGCGCGAGACGGTCTCGATCAGCGTCGGGATGTCGAAGATCAGGTGCTCGGTCCGGCCGTCCTGCCGCAGTTCGCCATTGACCCAGCAGCGCACGCGGGTGTGCGCGCCATCGAGTTCATCGGCCGTGACGATCCAGGGCCCCATGGGGCAGAAGCTGTCGAACGACTTGCCCATGTCCCACTGCTGGTGGCGCATCTGCACGTCGCGGGCGGTCACGTCGTTGACGATGGTGTAGCCGAACACATGCGACATCGCGTCGGCGCGGCGGATGTTCTTGCCGCCCTTGCCGATCACCAGCGCCAGCTCGGCCTCGTAGTCGATCCGGGTGGACACCGCGTCGCCCGGCAGCACCACCGGGTCGGCCGGCCCGACCACGCACTCGGGCACCTTGGTGAACACGATCGGCCATTCCATCGTGTTGGCGTTGCTGGCCTTGAAGACCGATCCGGCCAGTTCCTGCGCGTGCGCATGGTAGTTGCGGCCCACGCACCACAGGTTGCGGCGCGGACGCAGCGGGGCCTCCAGCGCCACCGCCGCCAGTGGCAGCGCCGCGCCGGCCGGAGCCGGCACCGGCTCGCCGCGGGCGGCGGCCTCCACCAGGGGCAGCGCGCCGTTGCGCGCCAGGTCCTGCGACCAGGGCAAGGGCGTGACCTGCCGGCCGTCGGGCGAGACGACTCCCACCTGGCGGCGGCCTTCATGGGAAAAGGTGGCGATGCGCACGAGAGACTCCTGGAAAATTGGTTTATTACTGGACCATTCGGACCAACTGCGATATCCTACACGCAGCATCGCCATTTGATCCAGTCGATTTACGCTGGGGGATTGGGATCGGCTGGGTTTCCCGATAGTTGGTACAAAATGGTATGAAAACCGGAGGCCTTCGCGACTTCATCCTGGACAACCTGCGCGCCGGCCGGTGGCGGGCCGGCGACCGGCTGCCGCCCGAGCGCAGCCTGAGCGAGCAGTTCACGCTCAGCCGCGGCTCGGTCCGCAAGGTGCTGCAGGACCTGCGCGGGCTGGGCCTGATCGAGCAGACCGTGGGCAGCGGCACCTACGTCACCGACGGCGTCGACGCGGTGATCCGCACGTTGCCGGCCGCGCGGCCGGCGGCCCAGACCAGCCCGGCCGAACTCATGGAGGCGCGCATCGCCTTCGAGCCGGCCGTGCTCGAACTGGTGGTGGCCCATGCGACCGCCGCCGACTTCGAGCGCATGGACGAGTGCTGCGAACGGGCGGAGGCGGCGCAGACACTCGAGGAGTTCGAGCACTGGGACGGCCTGCTGCACGAGGCGATCGCCGGTGCCACGCGCAACAGCTTCGTCACGGGCGTGTTCGGCCTGATGAACCAGGCGCGGGCGCAGACCGAGTGGGGCGCCCTGAAGCGGCGCAGCGTCACGCCCGAGCGGCGCCGGCATTACCAGCAGGAGCATCGCCGGCTGGTGCAGGCCATCAAGGCACGCGACCTCGAGCAGGCCCGGTCCGCCGCACTCGCGCACCTGGAGCACGTGCGCCGCAACCTGTTCGGGTCCTGAGCGCCACCGCCGGCCGCCCCACGCTTCGTCCCATCCGCGCTAGAGTGGCCGGATGCCCCTCGAAGTCTGGACCATAGGGCATTCCACCCGTTCGGCGCAGGAGTTCCTGTCGCTGCTGCAGGCCCATGGCATCGAGGCACTGGTCGACGTGCGGCGCTTCCCCGGCTCCCGCAAGCACCCGCAGTTCGGCGCCGAGGCCCTGGCCTCCACGCTGCAGTCGAACGGCATGGCCTACGCCTGGCTGGACAAGCTCGGCGGCCGGCGCCGGCCCGATCCGGCCTCGCCCAACGTGGGCTGGCGCAACGACTCCTTCCGTGCCTATGCCGACCACCTCGCATCGCCGGAGTTCGCCGAGGGACTGGCGGAACTGCTGCACATCGCTTCGGCCCGGCGCACGGCGATGATGTGTTCGGAGCTCGTCTGGTGGCGCTGCCACCGCGGCCTGATCGCGGACGCGCTGCTGTTCAGCGGCATCGCGGTCACGCACATCCTCGACGTGCACAAGACCAGCCCGCACCCGTACACGCCGCCCGCACGGGTGCGCGACGGCGAACTGGTCTATTCGCTGGACGGCGAGCCGCTGTCCCGGCGCGCCTGCTGCTGAAGGCAGCCGCTGCCTACGCCGGGCTGCCCGCGAGTTCCCGGGTCAGTTGCGCAGCCGGCACTTCGCGGCAGCCACCGGTGTCCTGCCCGGCCCACAGCGGCGAGAAGTCGCTGCTGCCCCGGCGCTCGGCCGCGGCACGCAGCAGGCCCATGGCCGGCGCAGCCTGCGGAAAGGCCGGCGCAGCGGCGCTGATCGGCCCCAGTTCGCGGATCACGCGGTTGACGATGCCGCGCGCCGGGCGGCCGGTGAAGACATTGGTGACCACCGTCGTGCGTGCGGCCTCGCTCTTCAAAGCCGCGCGGTGCAGCGCGGTGGTCGTGCACTCGGGGCACAGCAGGTAGGCGGTGCCGACCTGCACGCCGGCCGCACCCAGCGCCAGGGCGGCTGCCACGCCGCCGGCGTCGGCGATGCCGCCCGCGGCGATCACCGGCACGCGCAGGGTTCGGGCCAGCCGGCGGACCAGCGCGAAGGTGCCGACCTGGGTGGCGAGGTCGTCGGTGAGGAACAGGCCGCGGTGGCCGCCGGCCTCCAGGCCCTGCGCGATCACGGCATCGACGCCGCGCTCCTGCAGCCAGAGCGCTTCGTCGAGCGTGGTGGCCGACGCGATCACCTTCGCCCCCCAGCCACGGACCCGCTGCAGCAGCTCGGGCGCAGGCAGGCCGAAGTGGAAGCTCACCACGGGCGGGCGGAATTCCTCCAGCAGGTCGGCGGCCTCGCTGCTGAAGGGCAGCCGCCCGGGGCCGCGCGGCACGGCCGCGATGTCGAGCCCGAGCTCCTGGAAGTAGGGCGCCAGCGCCGCATGCCATTTCGCCTCGCGCTGCGGATCGGGCCGGGGTTGCGCGTGGCAGAAGAAGTTGACGTTGAAGGGCTTGTCGGTGCCCGAGCGCAGCGCTGCCAGTTCCTTGCGCAGGGCATCGGGCGCCAGCATGGCGCAGGGCAGCGACCCCAGTCCGCCGGCATTGGACACCGCGAGGGCGAGCGCGCTGCCCTGCACACCCGCCATGGGCGCCTGGACGATGGGCAGATCGATGCCCAGGAATTGCTGCAGGGATGTCATGGCCGGGCTCCTCTTCGGGGACGTGCGTCGCTCTTTCGAAGCGGCCATGCTAGCGGGTGCGCAGCGCCCCTTCGGGCGCAGTGCCTATCTCAGCGCCGTTCTTCGTACAGCCCCAGCTTGCGGTGCAGCGGCGCCTCGTCGGCGACGAACAGGAACGCTGGCTCCCGCGCCGAGCGGTTGCGCAGCGTGATCGGCGCGAAGCCCGGTGCGCAGCAGGTGTCGGCGTTGTCCATCGCGAAAGTCCCCGTCTCGACCGTGACCTCGGACTCGCCCTCGATCTGGTGGAACACCGTTGCCGGCGAGCGCGCCGGCAGCCGCAGGGTCTGGCCCGGCCGCAGCATCAGCGCGTAGAAGCCGAGGATGGCCTGCGCGTCGCCGCCCGTCTCCGGGTTGACGTAGGTGACCTGCACGGGTTCCAGGCCGGGCCGGTCCTGCGCCAGCGACAGCAGCGCCGCACGCGCATCGGCCCACGGGTAGCGGAGCATGGGCCAGGCCTTGCGCGAGCGCCCGAACACGCGCGTGGGCACGACGCCGCCGCGCGCGTAGCCACGATCGCCGTGGCCGGGCGCCACGCGCTGGCGCTGCCCCTGCACGTGGTAGCTGGCCTCCAGGAAATGCACCAGCGGCAGGTCCAGCACGTCCAGCCAGACCACCGGCCGTGCGCCGTCGTGCCCGTGCTCGTGCCAGGCGCCGGTGGGCGTGAGGATCAGGTCGCCGCGGCTCATGGGGCACTGCTCGCCGTCCACGGTGGTCCAGGCGCCTTCGCCCTCGACGACCATGCGGATCGCGTTGGGCGTGTGGCGGTGGCTGGGCGCCCATTCGCCGGGCAGCAGCAGCTGCATGCCCAGGTACATGGCGGCACTGGCCTGCATCCTCTCCAGGCCGTGCCCCGGGTTGGCCAGCGCGAGCACCCGGCGCTCGGACTTTTCGATCGGCGTCAGCTCGCCGGCCTGCATCAGCAACGGGCGCAGCGCCTGGTACGGCCAGTGGACCGGCTGCGTGCGGCGCGTCGGCAGGTCCGGCGGCAGCACCGAGCGCAGGCTGGGCCACAGTGGCACCAGGTTGAGTGATTCCAGCTGCCCGCGATAGGCTTGCGGCAGGTCTTCGAGGCGGCCGAGGTCCAGCATGATGTGTCTCTCCGGTTGACGTTCAGTGGGGGGCGAGGCAGTTGCCCGCGTTCCAGCCGTACAGCCATTCGAGGGCGTCGTAGAAGCGTTCGGGCGGGCGGCCCTCCCACATCTGGTTGCGCACCAGCCGCTCCACGCCACTGGCGTGGTAGATGCGGCCCATTTCGCGGCCCGACAGCACGATGCGGGCGGTGCGGGCCACGCGCGAGCGCTGGTACAGCTGCAGCGCCGGTTCCCATTGGTTGCCGTGCACGCGCAGCGCCTCGCCCAGGGTGACCGCGTCTTCCATCGCCATGCAGGCGCCCTGCGCCATGTACTGCGTGGTGGGGTGGGCGGCATCGCCCAGCAGCGTGGCGCGGCCGAACACCCAGGTGGCGATCGGTTCGCGGTCGGCCGTGGCCCACCGCCGCCAGCTTTTCGGCAGCTCGATCAGCTGGCGCGCCCTGGGGCAGATCGCCTGGAAGTAGCTCTCCACTTCTTCCTTGCTGCCGTCGGTGACGCCCCATTCCTCCGGCCGGCGGCTGTGGAAGGTGACGACCACGTTGTACTGCTCGCCCCCGCGCAGCGGGTAGTGCACCAGGTGGCAGTTGGGGCCGACCCAGATGCTGGCCGCGTTCCAGCGCAGGTCCCCGGGAAAGGCGGCCTTGTCGACCACCGCGCGATAGACCACGTGCCCGGTGACCCGCGGCGGGTCGCCCACGTACTGCTGGCGCAGCACCGACTTGCCGCCCTCGGCGCCGATCAGCGCCTGGCCGCGGTAGGAGCGCCCGCCGGCGCAGTGCGCGACCACCGTGTCCCCGTCCTGCTCGACGCGCTCCACGCGCGTGCGGGTGACGAACTCGACCCGGCCGGTCTCGACGGCACCCTCCAGCAGCGAGCCGTGCACGTCGACCCGGTGGATCACCGCGTACGGGTTGCCGAAACGCTGGCGGAACGCCTCGCCGGTGGGAATCTTCGCGACCTGGTATTCGTCGATCGCGTCGTGCATGACCAGGCAGTCGGTGTAGACCGCGCGGCTGCGCGCTTTCGGGCCGACGCCGAGCGCGTCGAAGGCGTGGAAGGCATTGGGGCCGAGCTGGATGCCGGCGCCGATCTCGCCGATCTCGGCCGCCTGTTCCAGCACCAGCACCTGGAAGCCCTGGCGCACCAGCGCCAGCGCGGCGGCCAGCCCGCCGATGCCGCCGCCGGCCACGATCACCGGCAGGGAAGGAGAAGGGGTGTTCATGCGGGGCCTCGCTTGCGGATCGGGCTTCAGCCGCGTGCTGATCATCAGCACACTGATAAAAAGTGTATGGATAAAATGCCTGCGGACTACACGGGTTAACCCTGATCGACCCTCTGCATGGCCAAGACCGCCCCCCTGCCCCAGCTCGACCAGCTGCCCGGTTTCTCGATCCGCCGCCTGCAGCAGATCGCGGTGGCGCTGTTCCTGCAGGAGACGCAGGCCCATGGCATCACGCCGGTGCAGTACGCGGCGCTGCAGGCGGTGTGCGTCAGCCCCGGCGTCGACCAGCGCACGCTGGCGGCCGCCATCGGGCTGGACACCTCGACGACGGGAGGCGTGATCGACCGGCTGGAAGCCAAGGGGGCCCTGCGCCGCAGTCCCTCGGAGCACGACCGCCGCGTGCGGCTGCTCACGGCGACCGACGAGGGCCAGGCGCTGGCGCGGCAGGTGACGCCTGCCATGCTGCGGGCACAGGAGCGCATCCTGGCGCCGCTGCCCGCGAAGGAGCGCAAGGAGTTCCTGCGCATGCTGCGCGTGCTGGTCGAGGCGAACAACGAGCTGAGCCGGGCGCCCAGCAGCGGGATCTGAGCCGATCGCGTGCCACTGCGACGGTCAAGCCGCAATCCAACTGCAACGAGTCACACACCGGCGCATGCAGAAGCCGGGAGATGGATCCTGGTGAGTTCAACCGGTCAGCGCAACGCTTGCCGCCAATTTATCAGCCGGTGTGATGTAGCCGAGGGTCTTGCGTGGTCGAGTGTTGAGCTTGGTGGCTATGACGTTCAGCTGCCGCTGGCTGA
>NZ_JAKFCM010000072.1:0-2100 GCF_036676645.1 Ramlibacter sp. | reverse complement strand
GCGCAGGCCCTGGTGCACACGCTACAGGGCATGCGTGGCCCCATCACCCGGGCCAGCGTGGCGCAGGCCCTGGCGAACATGGCGCCCTGGCGCAGCGGCATGATGGAGCAGCCCTTCCGGGTCGGCGCCGACGGCCGCCACCAGCTCAACCGCAGCGCCCTGCCGATGAAGCTGGAGGCGGGCAAGTGGCGCATCGCGCACGCCCAATGGATCAGCGAGTGAGCCCCAACAGGTGCCGGGCCGTCGCGAACGACGCGGCGGGTTGCAGCACATCGAAGTGCACCACCTGCAGGCCGGCGCGCACGCCGCCGTCGGCGTTGCGCTTCTGGTCGTCGACGAACACACAGGCGTTGGCGGGCAGCCCCAGTGCCTCGGTCACGGCCTCGTAGGCGCGCGGGTCGGGCTTGAGGATGCCGGTGTGGGTCGCATCCACGATCACGTCGAACAGCTGCAGCAGCGGCAGGCGGCTGCGGAAATCGGCGCCGTAGAACAGGTCCAGCTCGTTGGAGAGGATGGCCAGCTTCTTCCCGGCGGCTTTCGCTGCACAGATGATCGAGACCGCCTCGGGCCGGATCACAGCCTCCACGTCGGCGCCGCGTGCGCGCTGCACGAAGGTTTCCATGCGGTCCCAGTCCTCGCCGAGCAGGCGGCCGACCTCGCGGGTGCGGGCCATCCAGTAGTCGCGCTCGCCGAGCTTGTCGGCCTGCATGTCCTGCCAGAGCGGGTCGGAAGCAGGGTCGAACGGCCCCTTCCAGGTGAGGGTTCCGGGTGCCAGGCCCAGGGCCTTTTCCGACAGCGCGTGCGTCTCGAACAGCATGCGGCTGATGACGCCGCCGAAGTCCAGCACCAGGGCTTTGGCCGTCATGCCGCCTTCCTTTCGTCGGCCGCATCGACCACGCCCGGCGGCACCAGGCCCGCCGCCACCCAGCCATCAAACACGCGCAGCGCGGCCTGGACAAAGGCCTCGTCGTTGATGTGCGCGTCCACCGGCTGGAACACCGTGCCGGGCGCGATCACATGGACCATTTCGTCGGTAAAGGCCTTCAGGCCCTCGGGGTCGTGCAATGGCTCGCCCGGCCGGTCCCACTGCTCCACGCCGCCCGTGGGCAGCAGCAGGCAGGTCGGGCCGGTCGCCTGCTCCAGCCGGTCGGCGATGGCACGCGCCACGTGGCGCCGCATCTCGGGGTCGATGCAGACCGAGGCGATCAGGCGGTTGTGCTCGTGCACCGAGCGGCCTTCAAATTGCGAAGGGCAGCGCGTCCAGGCCGGGAAGTCGACCATGTCGGTGGCGCCGGGCGCCACGATCTGCGGCACACCCGCGCGGCCCGCGCCCAGCAGGCGCTCGCTGCCCGCGCTCACGCAGCTGCCAGCCAAATCGTTCACCAGCTCCTGCAGGCTGAAGTCCATCACGCAGGCGAAGTAGCCGCGCCGCGCCAGGTCTTCGAACGCGCGCCCGCCCATGCCGGTGGTGTGGAACACCGCCAGCTCGTAGCCACGCGCCTCCAGCGCGGGCCTGAGCTTCTTCATATAAGAGAGCGCGCTGCTGCCCAGCGAGGTCATGCCCACCACCGGGCGCGGGTCGGCCTCGGCGGCACGCGCCATGCAGGCGCCCACCACCGCACCCGCGGCCTGGCCCAGGGCGGCCTTGCACAGCCGGTTCAGGCCGTACAGGCCGCCGGCCCACAGCCGCATGATCAGGTCCGGCGGGATGCGGTCGGGCGGGATCAGGGGCGAGTACGCGATGGTGGACAGCACCACCTTCGGGCAGCCCAGCGGCAGCGCGTTGGCCACGTCCAGCGCGAGATCGGTGCCCATGGTGCCGCCCAGGGCCAGCAGGCCGTCGAAGCGGCCTTCAAGGTACCACTGGTTGGCGATCAACGCGGCCCCCTCGGCCATGAGCTTCATGGACGTGTTCTCGTCGCCCGTCTCCATCACCTGCTGCAGCGTCACACCGGCTGCTGCCGCCACCTCGGTGTTGAGGATGTCGGGCGTGAAGCCCCCCCGACCGAGCACGCCCACGTCCATCACCAGGGCCGTGCCACCGCAGGCCTCGACCGACTCGCGCAGGTAGGCCATCTCGTCGCTCTTGGTGTCGACGGT
>NZ_JAKFCM010000071.1:0-40726 GCF_036676645.1 Ramlibacter sp. | reverse complement strand
GAGCATGGCTGCGCGTGATCTGGCGCGCCTGGCAGGACCACAAACCCTACGATCCGGCACGCCACGGCGGGGCCAAACTGCTGCTTCAAACAGCGGGGGGTTGACACAGGGTGTCTCATGCCAGCAGCCCCTTGGCCTCGCCGAGGCTCGCCGGGTCGTACACGGCGCCGGCGGCCAGCGCCGGGTCGATGCGCTTGCACAGGCCCTGCAGCACCTTGCCCGGGCCGCATTCCAGCACCGCGGCCACGCCGCGCCCCTGGATGGCCCTGATGCAATCGACCCAGCGCACCGGGCCGAAGGCCTGCTCGTAGAGTGCGGCGCGGATGCGGTCGGGGTCGGTTTCGACCCGGGCCTCGATGTTGTTGACGACGGGGAGGTCCGGCGACCGGAACGCCACCTGGGCCAGCCGCTCGCGCAGGCGATCGGCCGCCGGCTTCATCAGGCTGGAATGGAAAGGCGCCGAAACCGGCAGCGGCAGCGCGCGCTTGGCCCCGTTGGCCTTCAGCACCTCGCAGGCCTTGTCGACCGCCGCCTTGCTGCCGGCGATGACGGTCTGGGCCGGATCGTTGAAGTTGACCGCCTCCACGACTTCGTCGGAGTTGGTGCCGAAGCTGCGCTGCGCCTCGGCACAGCCCTCCACCACCTTGCGGGCTTCCATGCCCAGCACCGCCGCCATCGCGCCGGCGCCGACCGGCACGGCCTCCTGCATGGCCTGGGCGCGGAAACGCACCAGCGGCGCCGCCTCGGCCAGGGTCAGCGCGCCCGCGGCGACCAGCGCCGAGTACTCGCCCAGCGAGTGGCCGGCCAGCACGGCCGGCGGGTCGCCCCCCTCGGCCAGCCAGGCCCGGTAGGCCGCCACGCCAGCCACCAGCATCACCGGCTGGGTGTTGGTGGTCAGCGCCAGGGCTTCCCTGGGCCCTTCATGGATCAGCCGGCCAATGTCTTCGGCCAGCGCTTCGGAAGCTTCGGCGACGGCCTGCTTCACGGCCGGATGGTCGCCCCAGGCGTCGAGCATCCCCACGGCCTGCGAGCCCTGGCCGGGGAACACGAATGCAAACGGTTTCATGTCGTCGTCGGAAGAACGGTTCGGCGGGTGCGGGCGGGACTCAGTAGTCCAGCAGCACCGACCCCCAGGTGAAGCCGCCGCCCACGCCTTCCAGCATCAGCGTGTCGCCGCGGCGGACCTTGCCTTCGCGCACGGCCGCATCCAGCGCCAGCGGAATGGAGGCGGCCGAGGTGTTGCCGTGCTGGTCGACGGTGACGACCAGCTTGTCCATCGGCAGTTTCAGCTTCTTCGCCGTGCCCTGCATGATGCGGATGTTGGCCTGGTGCGGGATCAGCCAGTCGATGTCGGCTTCGGTCTTGCCGGCCTTGGCCAGCGTGGCGCGCGCCGAGTTCTCCAGCACCCCCACCGCCAGCTTGAACACGGCCTGGCCGTCCATCTTGAGCAGCGGGTCGCCCAGCACCCGGCCGCCCGCCACCGTGCCCGGCACGCACAGGATGGCCACGTGCCTGCCGTCCGCGTGCAGGTCGCTGGCCAGGATGCCCGGCGCATCCGACGCCTCCAGCACCACGGCGCCCGCGCCGTCGCCGAACAACACGCAGGTGGTGCGGTCCTTGAAGTCCAGGATGCGCGAGAACACCTCGGTGCCGATCACCAGCGCGCGGCTGGCCCCGCCGGTGCGGATCATGGCATCGGCCACGGCGAGCGCGTACACGAAGCCGCTGCACACCGCCTGCACGTCGAAGGCCGGGCAGCCGGCGATGCCCAGCTTGTGCTGCAGGATGCAGGCGGCCGAGGGGAACACCATGTCCGGCGTGGACGTGGCCACGATGACCAGGTCGATGTCGGCCGGGCCGCAGCCGGCCGCCTCCATCGCATGGCGTGCGGCGTGGGCGCCCAGGTCGCTGCTGGTGACGTCGGGCTCGGCGAAGTGGCGCGCCCGGATGCCGGTGCGCTCCACGATCCACTGGTCGGACGTTTCGATGCCCTGCGCGGCCAGTTCGGCGGCGAGGTCGTCGTTGGTCACGCGGCGCGGCGGCAGGTAGCTGCCGGTGCCGGCGATGCGCGAATATCGGCTCATTCGGAAGCGAGGGTTTCGACGGAAGCGGCGTCGGCCGCGGACCCGGCCAGCAGGGGCCGGGCATGCGCGATGCGGGCCTGGACCCGGTCGAGCAGCTGGTTTCGGGCCGCATCATACGCCCGGGCCAGCGCCCGCTCGAAAGCGAACGCATCGGCCGAGCCGTGGCTCTTGAACACCAGTCCGCGCAGGCCCAGCAGCGCGGCCCCGTTGTAGCGGCGGTAGTCCACGCGCTGCTTGAACGCGGAAAGCACCGGGTAGGCCAGCAGCGCCGCCGCCCGGGTCAGCGAGTTGCGCGAGAACTCCTCGCGCAGGAAGCCGCCGATCATGCTGGCCAGCCCCTCGCTGGTCTTCAGGGCGACGTTGCCGACGAAGCCGTCGCACACCACGATGTCGGTGGTGCCCTTGAAGATGTCGTTGCCCTCCACGTTGCCGTGGAAGTTCAGGTCGCCGGCGGCGGCGGCCGAGCGCAGCAGCTCGCCGGCGCGCTTGATCACCTCGTTGCCCTTGATCACCTCTTCGCCGATGTTCAGCAGGCCCACGCTGGGCTGGTCGCGATCGTTCAGCGCCGAAACGAGGGCCGAGCCCATGACCGCGAACTGCAGCAGGTGCTGCTCGGTGCAGTCGACATTGGCGCCCAGGTCCAGCACCGTCGTGGCGCCGCCCCTGGCGTTGGGCAGGGGGGACGCGATCGCCGGTCGGTCGATGCCGTCCAGCGTCTTGAGCAGGTAGCGGGCCAGCGCCATCAGCGCGCCGGTATTGCCGGCGGAGACCGCCGCGTCCGCGTGGCCGTCCTTGACCTGCTGGATCGCCACCCGCATGGAGGAATCCTTCTTGCGGCGCAGGGCGACTTCGACCGGATCGTCCATCGCGACCACCTCGGAAGCGGGCACGTGGGCGGCGCGCGGATGGAAGTCGCGCAGCGCCTCGCCGCTGCCCACCAGCAGCAGCCGGGCCTCGGGATGCGCCTGGAGGAAGCTGCGGCAGGCGGGCAGGGTCACGGCCGGGCCGTGGTCGCCCCCCATGCAGTCGACGGCCAGAATCGTCATGTCCTCAAATGTAGAGCTTCGCGGCCCGGCTCCCGGCGACTTGCGCAAACGGCGTCCGCATGCAGGCCGCGGGCGCAAAAAAGGCCCGGGCTGCGCGGGCAGCGGCGGGCCTCGTGGCGCCGTGGACGGGAATCAGGCGTCGTTCTTGGTCTTGAGGACCTTGCGACCGCGATAGAACCCGTTCGGGCTGATGTGGTGGCGCAGGTGGGTTTCGCCGGTGGTGGGCTCCACGGCGATGCCGGGCACCGACAGCGCGTTGTGCGAACGGTGCATGCCCCGCTTGGAGGGCGACTTCTTGTTTTGCTGGACGGCCATGCCGGACTCCTGGATGCTGGGGCGCCTCGCAACGCGAAACGCCATGAACGGTGGGTGGGAAGCGCGGCAACCGCCCTGGGGGCCGGCCTTTCGCGCGAAGCCCACCATTATAGGGCATTGCTGCGGCGCTCCTATTCCTTGCCGTTCTTCAGCGCCTTCAGGCGGGCAAACGGGTTCTCCCGGGCCTCGCCGTCGTCGAAGCCGGGGTCGGCGGCCGACAGGCGCACCGGCACCGGGCAGACCTCGTGCCGGGGCACCGGGGGCACCTCCATCAGCAACTCGTCCTCCACCAGGCCCAGCAGGTCGAAGGAGCGGCTGATCGCCAGCACGTCCTCCTCGGCCTCCTCGTCCTGCGCCGCCGCCGTGTCCTCGTCGGCGACGAAACGGAATGGCCGGTCCACCGCCAGCGGCACATCCACCCGCTCGAGGCAACGCTGGCAGGTCATGGGCAGCACGGCGGAGGCCGCCAGCCGGATCCAGACCTCGGGATGCAGGTGATCCGGGTTGCGCAACTCGCCGCCCGCCGACCACCGGACGGCCCCTTCGCCGGCGGCCGGCAGCGCCTCGGCGGCCAGGCGCGGAAAGTCGGCCAGGCGGCCCTCGCCGGACAACTGCCCGCCCTCTTCGGCAAACGGCCGCACGTCCAGCCGCTGCGGGCTGAAGGACCTTTTCATCGAAACCAGTGTAAGAGAATCGCCGCATGCCCCATGCCCTTGCGCGGCCCCTGATCCTCGGCTCGACTTCCCGCTACCGGCGCGAACTGCTGGAGCGGCTCGGCCTGCCGTTCGACGTCGTCGCACCGCAGGTGGACGAGACGCCGGGCGCCGGCGAGGCGCCGGCGGCCCTGGCCGCGCGACTGGCCCTCGCGAAGGCCCGGGCGGTGGCGCAACGGCATCCGCACGCCGTGGTGATCGGCTCCGACCAGGTGGCCGACCTCGACGGCTCGCCCCTGGGCAAGCCCGGCGACCACGCGCGCGCCACGGCCCAGCTGCGCCTCATGCGCGGCCGCACGGTGGTGTTCCAGGCGGCCCTGGCCGTGGTGTGCCTGGACAGCGGCTTCGAGCAGCAGGACCTCGCGCCGGTGCGCGTCGTCTTCCGCGACCTCGCCGACCGCGAGATCGAGACCTACCTGCGCACCGAGCAGCCCTACGACTGCGCCGGCAGCGCCCGCAGCGAAGGACTGGGCATCGCCCTGCTGGAGGCGATCCACAGCGACGACCCCACGGCCCTGGTGGGGCTGCCGCTGATCCGCACCTGCCGGCTGCTGCGTGCGGCCGGCCTGCAGGTGCCCTGAGATGCCCGCGCCCGGCGCCCTGTACCTGGTCCCCGCACCGCTGGATTTCGGCTGCACGACACCCGTGCCGCTGCAGCAGGTGATGCCCGGCGGCACGATCGAGGTGGCTGCACGGATCACGCACTGGATCGCCGAGAACGCCAGGACCGCCCGTGCCTATCTCAAGCGGGTGGGCGAGATCGTTCCGCTGGCGCAGCCCTTGCAGGCCATGGCGGTCGTCGAACTGCCGCGCGAAGTGCACAAGAAGGGCGACCATGCGGGCGGCTTCGATGCCCGCCCCCTGCTGGCGCCCGCCCTGGAGGGCCACGACATCGGCCTGGTGAGCGAGGCGGGGATGCCCGCGGTCGCCGACCCCGGCTCGTCGGTGGTGCGGGCGGCCCACCAGCTGGGGATCCGCGTGGTGCCGCTGGTGGGACCGGTTTCGCTGCTGCTGGCGCTGGCGGCCAGCGGCTTGAACGGCCAGTCGTTCGCCTTCGTCGGCTACCTGCCGCAGCAGCCCGGACCCCGCTCGCAGCGCATCCGCGAACTGGAGTCGCTGGCCCTGCGCACCGGGCAGACCCAGCTGTTCATCGAAACGCCCTACCGCAACGCCGCGCTGTGGCAGGCGCTGCTGCAGACCTTGCGCGGCGACACGCGCCTGGGTCTCGCGAGCGGCTTGACGCTGCCGGGCGAGCACGTGGCGTCGCGCCCGGTGGCGCAATGGAAGCGAGAGGCGGGCGGGCCGCCCTCCGACACCCCCGCCGTCTTCCTGATCGGTCCCTAGCTAGCGCAGGACCGGGAGCGTGCGGACGGCGCGGATCGCGCCTTCGCCCACTGCGGCGCCGAACCGCTTGGCCAGCCGCTCGGCCACGTTCTCGCGCCGGGTGTAGTCGACCAGTTCCTCGGCCTTGATCACCTCGCGGGCGACGAAGTCCAGGTTGGCGAGCTGGTCCGCCAGGCCCATGTCCACCGCCTGCTGGCCGGTCCAGAACAGGCCGGTGAACAGCTCCGGCGTGTCCTTCAGGCGTTTGCCGCGCCCGGCCTTGACCACGTCGATGAACTGCTTGTGGATCTGGTCCAGCATGGCCTGCGCGTGGACGCGGTGGCGGTCGGTCTGCGGGCTGAAGGGGTCGAGGAAACCCTTGTTCTCGCCGGCGGTCATCAGGCGACGCTCCACCCCCAGCTTGTCCATCAGGCCGACGAAGCCGAAGCCGTCCATCAGCACGCCGATGCTGCCGACGATGCTGGCCTTGTCCACGTAGATCCGGTCGGCGCCGGCGGCGATGTAGTAGGCGGCCGAAGCGCAGGCCTCCTCCACCACCACGTACACCGGCTTGCGGTGCAGGGCCCTGAGCCGCTTCATCTCGTCGTTGACGATGCCTGCCTGCACGGGGCTGCCGCCGGGCGAGTTGATCAGCAGCACGATGCCCTGCGCGCCGGGGTCTTCGAACGCCGCCTTCATGGCGGCCACGATGAACTCGGCGCTGTTGTCCGACTCGGCGGAGATCTCGCCCTGGATCTCGACCACGGCGGTGTGCGGCGCCGCCTTCTCGGCTCCCGTCGGCCCGCCCCGGTAAAGCAGGGTCCAGACCAGCAGCACGAAGAACGCCAGCCAGGCCAGCCGGGTGAAGGTGCGCCAGCGGCGCGCCGCCCGCTGCTCGGACAGGGTGGCGAACATCAGCCGCTCCATCGTCTGGCGCTCCCAGCCCGGCTGCAGTCCGGAAGCGGCAGGGGTTGGCGCGGGCGCGACGGGGGATTCCCGGTCGTTGCCGGGGTTCATCGGATCGGTCATGGGGAGACGCTCAGAAAGCGACGGGTTGCAGGTTCCAGGCAGTATGCCAGTGCACCACCCCGTCCTGTTCGCTCACTTCGATGCGCACCAGCCCGCCGCGGCAGGGCCCGCCGGCGCAGATGCCGGTGTCAGGGCGGTAGACCGCGCCGTGGGTCGAGCACAGCAGCCACTGCCCGCTGTCGTCGAAGAAGCGGTTGGGCTGCCAGTCCATCTCCATGGCGACGTGCGCGCAGCGGTTCAGGTAGGCATGGACCCGGCCGCGCCAGCGGATCGCGAAGGCGCGGCAGGCCTGGCCGCCATGGACCACGTCGAACGGCACGGCAAGGCCGCCGTCGACGAGGTCCCGGCTGTTGCACAGCGGCAGGCGAGCGGCGTTCTCAGGCATGGGCCAGCAGCCAGCCGCGCAGGTCGCCGACCGAGTGCGCGATGTGCAGCGGGCCGAGTTCCCGGAAGCTGTCCGGCTCGTGCGCGCCGTAGCTCACGCCCACGGCGGCGCAGCCCGCATTGCGCGCCATCTCCAGGTCGTGCGTGGTGTCGCCGATCATCAGCGTGCGCCCGGGATCGGTACCGAATTCGCGCATCAGTTCCCCCAGCATCAGCGGGTGCGGCTTGCCGGCCGTTTCATCGGCGGTGCGGGTGCCGTCGAACAGGCCTTGCAGCTCCTGCGCCTGCAGGACCTCGTCGAGCCCGCGGCGCGACTTGCCGGTGGCCACCGCCAGCCAGTGGTGCCTGGCCTTGAGCTCCTGCAGCAGCGGCAGCGCCCCCGCGAACAGGCTGAGGTCGTTCCGGTGCCGGTCGTAGTGGTGCCGGTAGCGCCGGCCGAGCGCCTCGTACCGTTCCGGGGGCACGTCCGGCGCCGCGCGCGCGAGCGCCTGGGCCAGGCTCATGCCGATCACGTAGGCGGCCGCCTGCTCGGTCGGCAGGGCGCCGCCCACGTCCACCACCGCCTGCTGGATGCAGCGCACGATGACCCGGGTGGAGTCGTACAGCGTGCCGTCCCAGTCGAAGGCGATCAGGTCAAACTGGCGTGGCCGTGGGCTGGGCATGGCGGTCGGCGAACTGTTGCAGGTCCGCGGGCAAGGGCGCCTCCAGGGCGACCGGCTCGCCGGTGGCGGGATGGCGGAACTGTAGCCGCCACGCGTGCAGGAACATGCGCTTGAGGCCTTGTCGCTGCAGCGACCGGTTCAGCTCGAAGTCGCCATACTTGTCGTCCCCCGCGATCGGGTGGCCCTGCGATGCCAGGTGGACGCGGATCTGGTGCGTGCGGCCCGTCTTGATCGTCACCTCCAGCAGCGTGAAGGCCCCGAGCCGCCGTGCCACCTTGACCAGGGTGATGGAGCGCATCGCGTCGGGATGGCCGGCGTCCACCACCTTGACGCGCCGCTCGCCGGCAGCACCGTCCTCGCCCGCGACCAGGTACTTGTGCAGCGGCAGGTCGATAACCTTCTTGTTGGCCGGCCAGGCACCGGCCACCAGCGCCAGGTAGGTCTTGCCGGTCTCGCGGCCGCGGAACTGGTCCTGCAGCCGCGTCAGGGCCGAGCGCCGCTTGGCGACCAGCAGCACGCCCGAGGTTTCCCGGTCGAGCCGGTGCACCAGCTCCAGCCGCTTCGCCTGCGGCCGGGCCTGGCGCAGCTGTTCGATCACGCCGAAGCTCAGCCCGCTGCCGCCATGCACCGCCACGCCGGCGGGCTTGTCGATGGCCAGCAGCTGCTCGTCTTCCAGCAGGACCGGGAACTCGCGGGCGGGCGCCGGTCGCGCCGCGGCATCCAGCACCCGCCCGGGCAGGCGCACCGGCGGCACGCGGACGAGGTCGCCCTGCTCCACCCGGGTGTCGGCGGCTGCCCGGCCCTTGTTCACCCGCACTTCGCCGCTGCGGATGATCCGGTACACATGGGCCTTGGGGACACCCTTGAGCTCGCGCAGCAGGAAGTTGTCGAGGCGCTGGCCGGCGCAATCCTCGCCCACCACCAGCGTTTTCACTTCGGCTTTCGCGAGACCGGCGCCGGCCCCTATAATGCTTCCCACTGGCGTCTCGCCGTAAGTGCTTGATTCGGCTGGAGTTTAGTCCACCGCAGCACCCGAAGGACGCTGGCAGGTCGATGCCGACGTCGCCTTGCCGCCGGATGCGGGCTCGCAGATGCCGCAGCCGCCGGCCAAGGCGCCGGAGCCGCCGACGCCCAAGCGAAAACCCGAACCGGAATCAAGGCCGCCAGACTTCAGAAGCTGGCGGCGGAAAAGCGAGACCTCCCTGTGCTGATGGCGCTGTTCCTGGCCTGCTGGCGGTGGCTGATGCCGCCTGCCGCCGGCTTCGGCCCGCCCCGGCGCATGTCGCGGACCCCACGGCTTGCAGTTGCTGCGGCCCTGCGGTCCCCTCCCCGCCTCGCCCCCCTCCACGCGCCTCCCCTGCGATTGCTGACATAGCCCTCCGGGCCGTCCGCACGCACCTGCGCGTTTCCTTCCGCTTCCCGTTTCGCCTGCGCCGGCCGGCATCGTGGGCCCCTGCACGGGGCCGTTTGTTCACGAGAACAAGAAGGTGACGCAATGAAGCGGATGCTGATCAATGCCACGCAGGCCGAAGAGCGCCGGCTGGCCATCGTCGACGGGCAGAAGCTCCTCGACTACGAAATCGAGATCGAAGGGCGCGAACAGCGCAAGGGCAACATCTACAAGGCCGTGGTGACGCGCGTGGAGCCGTCGCTGGAGGCCTGCTTCGTCGACTACGGCGAGGACCGGCACGGCTTCCTGCCGTTCAAGGAGATCTCCAGGCAGTACTTCGCGCCGGGGGTCTCGCCGTCGCAGGCCCGGATCAACGACGTGATCAAGGAGGGCCAGGAGCTGCTGGTCCAGGTCGAGAAGGAGGAGCGCGGCAACAAGGGCGCGGCGCTGACCACCTTCGTCTCGCTGGCCGGCCGCTACGTGGTGCTGATGCCCAACAACCCGCGCGGCGGCGGCGTGTCGCGCCGGATCGAGGGCGACGACCGGGCCGAGCTGAAGGAGGCGATGGACCAGCTGGAGTACCCGAACGGCATGTCCATCATCGCCCGCACGGCCGGCATCGGCCGCAGCGCGCCCGAGCTGCAGTGGGACCTGAACTACCTGCTCAAGCTGTGGAACGCGATCGACGGCGCCGCCAAGGGCGGCAAGGGCGCCTTCCTGATCTACCAGGAATCCTCGCTGGTGATCCGCGCCATCCGCGACTACTTCAACAGCGACATCGGCGACATCCTGATCGACACCGACGACATCTACGAGCAGGCGCAGCAGTTCATGTCGCACGTCATGCCGGAGCACGCCACCCGCGTGAAGCGCTACCGCGACGACGCACCCCTGTTCTCGCGCTTCCAGATCGAGCACCAGATCGAATCGGCCTACGCCCGCGAAGTCAAGCTGCCCTCCGGCGGCGTGATCGTCATCGACCACACCGAGGCCCTGGTCTCGATCGACGTCAACTCGGCGCGCGCCATCAAGGGCGGCGACATCGAGGAGACCGCCACCCGCACCAACCTGGAGGCGGCCGACGAAGTGGCGCGCCAGATGCGCCTGCGCGACCTGGGCGGCCTGATCGTGATCGACTTCATCGACATGGAGGAATCGAAGAACCGGCGCGAGGTGGAGAACCGCCTGCGCGACGCGCTGCGGCAGGACCGCGCCCGCGTGCAGTTCGGCACCATCAGCAAGTTCGGGCTGATGGAGATGAGCCGCCAGCGGCTGCGCCCGGCCCTGTCGGAAGGCGCCTCCATCCCCTGCCCGCGCTGCGGCGGGCATGGCCACATCCGCGATACCGAGAGCTCGGCGCTGCAGATCCTGCGCATCATCCAGGAAGAGTCGATGAAGGACAGCACGGCCGCGGTGCACGTGCAGGTGCCGGTGGAGGTCGCCTCCTTCCTGCTCAACGAAAAGCGCACCGAGATCACCAAGATCGAGCTGAAGCAGCGCATCAACCTGATCCTGGTGCCCAACAAGGGCCTGGACACGCCGCACTACAAGCTCGAGCGCCTCAAGCACGACGACCCGCGCCTGGACAGCCTCAAGGCCAGCTACCACATGGCGGAGGTCGAGGAGAAGACCGAGGTCACGCGCCGCTCGCAGGAGCGCGCCAACCGGCAGGAGCCGGTGATCAAGGGCGTGCTGCCCGACGCGCCGGCACCGATCGCGCCGGCGCGGCCCGAGAAGCCGGCCGAGCCGGTTCGCCAGGCGGCGGCGCCTGCGCCTGCGCCGGCCCCTGCGCGGTCGCCCGCGCCGGTGTCCGAACCGAGCTTCTTCGCCTGGTTCAAGAGCCTGTTCAGCCCGCCGCCGGCGGCGGCGCCCGCCACGCCGGTTGCACCCGCTGCGAGGCCGGACGACAAGCGCGAGAGCCGCGGCGAGCGCGGCGAGCGCGGCGAAGGCCGGCGCGGTGGCCGCGGCGGCCGCGGCCGCGGGCGTGACCACGACCAGCGCCGCGAGCGCGCCAACGTGGAAGGCAGCGAAGGCCAGGCCCCGCGTACCGGCGAGCCGGCGCGCGGCGAAGGAGAAGGCCGGCGCGAGCGCCAGGGACGACCGGAGCGCGGCGAGCGCGGCGAGCGCGGCGAACGCGGGGAACGCGGGGAACGCGGGGAACGCGGGGAACGCGGGGAACGCGGGGAACGGAGCGAGGGTCGCGGCGAGCGTTCCGAACCGCGCGAGGCCCGCGAATCGCGCGAAGGCCGCGGCGACAGGCACGGCCAGCGGGATCGCCGCGAGGAACCGCAAACCGATGAGCAGCGCAGCGCCGCCACACCGGAGCAAGCCCGTGGCGAGCGGCCGCCGCGTGGTGAACGCGGAGAACGCGGGGAACGTGGCGAAGGCCGGCGCGAGCGCGGCGAGCGCCGGCCACGCGAGCAGGTGCCGCAGGCCATCAGCGAAGCAGCGGTGATCGAAGGCCAGCCCGACGCAGCCGAAGTGCTGGAACAAGCCGGCCAGCCGCACGGTAATGGTGCCGGGGCCGATGCCGAAGGCCGCCGCGATCCGCGCCGCTCGCGCGACCGCTACGGCCGTGACCGCCGCGAGCGCACTGGCCGCGAGGAGGCCGCCCCAGCGGGCGAGTCCGACCAGCCCGCTGCGCAAGCGCAGGGCGCTGCAGGCGAACCGGCCGAGCGCCGGCCGCGCTACGCCACCGGCTTCGTGGCCGACGAGCCCGCGGCAACCGCGAGCCCCGAGGCCGCCGTCGAGCTGGCGGCCGCCGCCGCTCCGGCGCCAGCGCCGGCACCGGCCGGCCTGCCCAAGGTCCAGGCCTTCGAGCTCCCGGTCGACGACCTGGCGCAGGTCGCCGCCGGCTCGGGCCTGCAGTGGGTCAATTCGGACGCCGACAAGATCGCCGCCGCCCAGGCGGCCATCGCCGCCGAGCCCCAGCCGATCCGCGTGCCGCGCGAGCGCCCGCCGGCCGTGGTGGTCGACGAAGGTCCGCTGGTGCTGGTCGAGACCCGCCGCGACCTGCGCGAACTGCCGCTGCCGTTCGAGCAGCAGCCCGCGCAGCAGCCGGTGCAGTAAGCGAGCCGGCGACCAGCGGAAAGGGAGCCTCGGCTCCCTTTCTTGTGGGTGGTTGGCGGCCCCGCGACCCTGCCGCCGCTCCGCCGGACTGGGGCACGGGACAGCGGCCGTTCAGGCCTGCGCCGCCTGCTTCCAGGCCGCCGCGGCGGCCTGTTCGTCGCCGCGCTGCTCGGCCAGCATGGCGAGCGCGCGCGAGGCGTTGCCACGCAGGCGCGCATCCTGCAGGCTGCCCGCCGCCTGCCCGAGCAGCTGCTGCGCCTTGCCCCACAGCTGGCGCCTCATGCAGGCCATGCCCGCCAGGTACTGCAGGGTGGCATCGCGGGGGTCGGCGCGCTGGGCCGACTCGATGCGCGCCAGCCAGTCGGCATCCACGCTTTCCAGCCCCTCTTCCAGGGCCTCCACCAGCCGGACCTTCTGGTGCGCGGACAGGGCGTGCTGCCGCTCCCAGACCGGCAGCAGCCAATCACGCGCCAGCTGCGGGTCGCCGCCCAGCACCAGCAGCCGCTGGGCGCCATGGATGGCCAGTTCGGGCATGGCGCGCTCGGCCGCCTCCAGCTCGGACCAGGCCCGCTGCAGCTGGGCCGGGTCGTGGGCATCGTTGAGCAGGTCGATCGCCAGCCCCCGCACCAGGGTCTCGGCGGCGAGCGCCGAGAACGCGCGGTGCTTGGCCAGCAGGCGGGCCGTCTCCAGCGCCTCGCGGGCGTGCCCGGAAAGGCGCGCCGCCTTGAGCTTCATGCGCAATGCCAGCGTGCGCCGGCCGGCGCCCACCGGCAGTTCCTGCAGCCAGCCGGTGGCGCCCTGCGGATCGTGGTCCTCCAGCGACCAGCGCGCCGCGCGCATCAGCGCGCCTTCGTGCGACTCCTGCGCGCCGTGGGAGCCGGCCTGCTCGATCGCCAGCCTCAGGTGTTCCTCGCGCGCGCTGCGGTCCTGCAGCGCGTGCGCGCTCTCGGCTGCCAGCAGGTGGGCCAGCGCCCGCAACTGGGCGCCATTGGCCGGCCCTGCGCCGCCGGCGCCGAGCGAAGCCTCCTGCGCGAGCGCACCCTCGGCCGACTTGCGGGCGCGGATGAAGCGCCCGCCCAGCAGGTGCGACAACGCATCGAGCAGGGACGCGTGCATGCCGCGTTCCCTTTGCTGCAGGCGCCAGCGCAGCGCCTGCTGGGGCAGGTCGAACAGCGCCGCCAGCGCGCGCAGGGCCGCATGCAGGAAAAGGAAGGCCGCCAGCAGCAGCAACAGGACCAGGTTGAGCGACAGGTCGACCCGGTACGGCGGCCAGAACACGGTGACCGTGCCCTGGTTGTTGCCGGCGAACAGCGCCACCGCCACGGCGACGCCGAACAGGGCCAGGAGCCAGAGTGCCGCGCGCATCAGCGCCCCGCCGCTGCGGTGGCCAGGGTGGCCAGGGTTTCGTCGATGCGCGGGACCTCGACCGAGCGCAGCTGCTGCTGCATCTGCTGCAGCGATTGCGCGGCGACCTGGGTGCGCCGGGCGGACGGGTCGAAGTACTTGTTGAGCGCCGTCGCTGCCGCGCCCACATCGGCCCGAGCGGCGTCGATCTGGCGCGCCAGCAGCGCCAGCCGCGCATTCATCAGCTTGAGCTTGAAGTTCTCGCGCAGGAAGAACCCCTGCTCGGGCGCCACCAGCATGGCCTCCGGCTCGTCGATGCGGCTGACGCGCACGAGCGAGCGGGCCTCCTCGCGCACCACGGCCAGCAGCTGGTACCACCAGCTCGGGGGCGGCGCCGGCGGCTGGCCGGCACGCGGCACGGGCCGGCTGGCGGTGCCCGCGCCGACACCATTGGCCAGCGGCAGCTCGTCGGCCTGCCGCGCCACTTCGTCCAGCCGCAGCAGGATGCCGGGCACGTCGGCGACGGCGGCCGACTTGATGCGGTCGATGTCGCGCGCGATCGCGCTGCGGATGCGCGCCAGGCGCGGCTCGCCGGCGCGCGCCAGGCGCTGGTCGGCGGTGCGCAGCGCCGCCAGCAGCGGCTCGGCACTGAGCGTGAGCTGGGCCTGCTGCTGGGCGAGCCGCAGGCCCGCCTCGATGTCCACCACCAGGTTCTCGTCGCGCGAGCGCGACAGGCTCTGCATCAGCTCTTCCAGCTGGGTGCGCTGCAGCGCGACCTCGCCCAGGCGCGTGTCCTGCACCGCCTGGCGGGCGGCGACGTCGCGGGCCAGCTCCTGCGCCTGCCGGGCGAGCGCGCGCGCCTCGGCCGCATGGCTGCCCGCATCGGCGCTCTGGCGCGCCAGCTGCTCCTGGATGGTGGAGAGCTTCTGCCAGAGCATGCCGCTGGATGCCAGCCCGGCGAAGGCGGCCACCGCGAGCAGGGCCATGCCCAGCCGGCGCGGCGACGGCGCCGCGGCCGGTTCGTCGGCGGCGACGGGGGCGGATTCGGGGGCGGGGAGCGGCGGCGCGGCCGGCAGGTCCCGCTCGGTCTCGGCACTCATCCGAACGATTCTAGGGCGGCCACCACATCGGCCTGGGCCGGTCGTGATGGGCAGACGACACCGAAACCGGCCTCGCGTGCGGCCTGCGCAATGCGCTCGTGCGTGGCGATCGCGCAGGCCCGCGACCAGTCCTGCTGCGGCAGCAGGCGGCGCAGGTTGGCGATCGACTCCGAGCTGCTGAACAGCCACACCGAGCCGTCGCCCGCCGAGCGCTGCGCCTGCGCGAGGTCTTCCGCGCCGACCGACGGCATGCGACGGGCATACGCAGCCACGGTGTCCACGTGGACGCCCGCCTGCTGCAGGCGCACCGCGAGCCAGTCCCGCCCGGCCGGGCGACCGTCGGCGCCGGCACCGCGCACCAGCAACACCCGCAAGCCGGCGCGCAGCTGCGACTCGATCACGGGCCACAAGGCTTCCGAATCGAATTGGGCCGCTTCGGCCGGCGGTGCATCGATCCGGGCCGGCGCCACCCCGGCGGCCACGAGCGCCTGCGAAGTACCCGGGCCGGGGGACCAGGCACGGGTGGCCGCCGGCCAGGCCCGCCCACCGGCCGCAGCGAAGAAGCCCTGCACCGCATTGCCGCTGACGAACATGGCGGCCTGCCGGTCGGGCAATGCAGCCCAGGCCCGTTCCAGCGCGCCGGGGTCCGGCGCCGGGCCGATGTCGATCAAGGGCAGCAGGACGACTTCGTGTCCGCGCGCGGCCAGCGCGCGCGCCCAGCGCCGCGCCTCGGGCCGTGGGCGGGTCAGGACCACCCGCATCGGATGCGGCTCAGTGCGCGCCGCCGGCGCGCAGGCGCCCGGCCACTTCGGTGCCCAGCGCCGCAGCTTCCTCGGCGCTGCCGATGGTCCCGCTGGCCTGCGCCCGCACCAGCAGGCCCGGCCGCTCGGGATCGCCCCAGGCGGCTTCGATGCGCAGCACTTCACCCTGCAGCGTGGCGTAGGCCGCCAGCGGCATCGAGCAGGAGCCTCCCAGCGCACGGCTGACCGCCCGTTCGGCGGCCACGGCCATCGCCGTGGACTGGTGCGCCAGCGGCATGAGCGCGCCCAGCACGTCGTCGCGGCCGCTGCGCGCCTCGATGCCGAGCGCACCCTGGCCGGCGGCCGGCAGCATCTGCGACGGCTCGAACAGCTTGCGGATGCGGTCGGCCAGGCCCAGGCGCTTGAGCCCCGCGGCGGCCAGCACGATGGCGTCGTAGCCGCCTTCGTCGAGCTTGCGCAGGCGCGTATCCAGGTTGCCGCGCAGGGGCTCGATCCGCAGGTCGGGGCGCAGCGCCCGCAGCAGCACCACGCGGCGCAGGCTGGACGTGCCGACCACGGCACCGGGCGGCAGTGCGTCCAGCGACTCGTGCCGGGGCGACACGAAGGCGTCGCGCGGGTCCTCGCGCTCGAGCACGCAGGCCAGCATGAAGCCCTCGGGCAGGTCCATCGGCACGTCCTTGAGCGAATGCACCGCCAGGTCGGCCTGGCCCTGCTCCAGTGCGACCTCCAGCTCCTTGACGAACAGGCCCTTGCCGCCCACCTTGCTGAGGCTTCGGTCCAGGATCTGGTCGCCGCGCGTGGTCATGCCCAGCAGCGAGGCATCGTGGCCCTGTTGCTGCAGCAGCGCCTTCACATGCTCGGCCTGCCAGAGCGCAAGCCGGCTTTCGCGGGTGGCGATCACGAAGCGGGTCAAGGGGAATCCAGTCTGCGAGGGAAATCGGAGGCCGATGCTAGCATCCGCGCTGCCGAAAAATTGAGCAACCGGAGAACAACCATGGCCCTATCCCCGCCGGACACGCCGGCCCGGCGCGCGCGCGACAACGAGCGGCCGCTGGTGGAGGACATCCGGCTGCTGGGGCGCATCCTGGGCGACGTGATCCGCGACCAGGAGGGCGTGCCGGCCTTCGAGCTGGTCGAGCGCATCCGCAAGTTGTCGGTCGCCTTCCGGCGCGATGCCGACCAGGAAGCCGACCGGGCGCTCAAGGCCCTGCTCAAGTCGCTGAGCGGCGACCAGGCGGTCAGCGTGATCCGCGCCTTCACCTACTTCAGCCACCTGGCCAACCTCGCCGAGGACCGCCACCACATCCGCCGCCGCGCGGTGCACGAGCGCGCCGGCGACACCCAGGAAGGCAGCATCGAGGTGGCGCTGGCGCGGCTGCGCTGGGCGGGCATCTCGCCGCGCACCATCTCCCAGGCGCTGGCCGGCAGCTACGTCTCGCCGGTGCTGACCGCCCACCCGACCGAGGTGCAGCGCAAGAGCATCCTGGACGCCGAGCGCGAGATCGCCCTGCTGCTCGCCGAGCGCGACGAGATCAGGGCGCGCGCGCTGCCGCGCGATGCGCTGGCCCCACGCGAACTGGCCGCCAACGAGACGCAGATCCGCGCCCGCGTGATGCAGCTGTGGCAGACCCGGCTGCTGCGCTTTTCGAAACTCACGGTGGCCGACGAGATCGAGAACGCGCTGTCCTACTACGAAGCCACCTTCCTGCGCGAAATCCCCAAGCTGTATGCCGAACTCGAGCGCGAACTGGGTTCGCAGCCGGTCGCCAGCTTCCTGCGCATGGGCATGTGGATCGGCGGGGACCGCGACGGCAACCCCAACGTCAGCGCGCAGACGCTGGAGCAGGCGCTGCGCCGCCAGTGCGAAGTGGCGCTGCGCCACTACCTGACCGAGGTGCACTTCCTGGGGCGCGAACTGTCGGTCTCGGCGCTGCTGGTGGACATCACGCCGGAGATGCGGGAACTGGCGGCGCGCTCGCCGGACAGCAACGAGCACCGCCAGGACGAACCGTATCGACGCGCCCTCGCCGGCATGTATGCGCGCCTGGCAGCGACGCTCAAGGCGCTGACCGGCGGCGAGGCCGCGCGCCACCTGCTGCCGCCGCAGAACCCCTACCCGTCGGCGCAGGACTTCCTTGCCGACCTGTGCACCATCCGCGCCTCGCTGCTGGCCAATCGCTCGGGGGCACTGGCGGCCAACCGGCTGCAGCCGCTGATCCGCGCCGTGGAGGTGTTCGGCTTCCACCTGGCCACCATGGACCTGCGCCAGAGCTCGGACCAGCACGAGCGCGTGGTGGCCGAGCTGCTCGCGGTGGCGCGCGTCGAGCCTCGCTACGAGCGCCTGCCGGAGCCGGCCCGGTGCGAACTGCTGCTGCGGCTGCTGGGCGACGCCCGGCCGCTGCGGGTGCTGGGCGCGCGCTACTCCGACCATGCGAGCGGCGAACTCGCGATCTTCGAGAGCGCGCTGCGCCTGCGCGCGCAGTACGGCCCGGAGGCGATCCGCCACTACATCATCAGCCACACCGAGGCGGTCAGCGACCTGCTCGAGGTGCTGCTGCTGCAGAAGGAATGCGGCCTGCTGCTGGGCACGCTGGACCGCGATGCCGTCGCCGCGCTGATCGTGGTCCCGCTGTTCGAGACCATCGACGACCTGCGCAACGCCGCGTCCATCCTGCAGGCGTTCTACGCGCTGCCCGGCATCGCCGACCTGGTGGAGCGGTCCGGCGCCGAGCAGGACGTGATGCTGGGCTACAGCGACAGCAACAAGGACGGCGGCATCTTCACCAGCAACTGGGAGCTGTACCGGGCCGGCACCGCCCTGGTGGAGCTGTTCGACCGCATGGCGCCGCAACATCGGATCCGCCTGCGCATGTTCCATGGCCGTGGCGGCACCGTCGGCCGTGGCGGCGGCCCGAGCTACCAGGCGGTGCTGGCGCAGCCGCCCGGCACGGTGCGCGGGCAGATCCGCCTGACCGAGCAGGGCGAGGTGATCGCCTCCAAGTACGCCAACCCCGAGATCGGGCGGCGCAACCTGGAGACTCTGGTCGCCGCCACCCTGGAAGCCACCCTGCTGCAGCCGGCCAAGCCGGCGCCACGGGAGTTCCTGCAGGCCGCCGGGCAGCTCTCGGCGGCCAGCATGGCCGCCTACCGCTCGCTGGTCTACGACACGCCCGGCTTCGCCGACTACTTCCAGGCCGCCACGCCGATCCGCGAGATCGCGGAGCTCAACATCGGCTCGCGGCCGGCCTCCCGCAAGGCCAACCACCGCATCGAGGACCTGCGGGCCATCCCCTGGAGCTTCAGCTGGGGCCAGTGCCGGCTGACGCTGCCCGGCTGGTACGGTTTCGGCGCCGCGGTGGAAAGCTTCCTGCAGGGCGAACCGGGCTCGCCGCGCAAGGAGCGCCTGGCCCTGCTGCAGAAGATGTACCGGCACTGGCCCTTCTTCCGGGCGCTGCTGTCCAACATGGACATGGTGCTGGCCAAGAGCGACCTGGCGCTGGCCTCGCGCTATGCGAGCCTGGTGGCGGACGCCCGGCTGCGCAAGCGGATCTTCTCGGCGATCGAGGCCGAGTGGCACCGCACCGCCGACGCCCTGGCGCTGGTCACCGGCGAGAAGCAGCGGCTGGCGGACAACCCGGCCATGCAGCGCTCGATCCGGCACCGCTTTCCCTACATCGACCCGCTGCACCACCTGCAGGTGGAACTGGTGCGGCGCTTGCGCGCCGGGCAGGCCGACGAGCGGGTGCGCCGCGGCATCCACATCTCGATCAACGGCATCGCCGCCGGACTGCGCAACACGGGCTGAAGCTGGCGCCGGCTCTCAGCGCGGCCGGCCCCCGGCGGCCTTCTCGTACTCGCCCCGGTCCTGCAGCGGCACGGTGGCGCGCCGCCGCAGCCGCAGGTTGAGCAGTTCCACCGCCACCGAGAACGCCATCGCGAAGTACACGTAGCCCTTGGGCACGTGGAACTCGAAGCCGTCGGCGATCAGCACCATCCCGATCATGATCAGGAAGGACAGTGCCAGCATCTTCACCGTCGGATGGTCCGACACGAAGCGGCCGATCGGCCCGGCGAACAGCAGCATCATCCCGACCGAGGCCACCACCGCGGCCATCATCACCGCCAGCTCGTCCACCATGCCGACCGCGGTGATGATGGAGTCGAGCGAGAACACCATGTCCACCAGCATGATCTGCACGATCACGGTGCCGAACGTGGCCCCGAGCTTCATCGAGCCCTCCTGGTGCTCCTCGCCCTGCAGCGACGCGTGGATCTCGCCGGTGCTCTTCCAGATCAGGAACAGGCCGCCGCCGATGAGGATCAGGTCGCGGCCGGAGACGCCCTGGTCGACCAGCGGCAGGGTGAACAGCGGCGCGGTCAGCCCGATGACCCAGGCCAGCACGAGCAGCAGGGCCAGCCGCATGAACATGGCCATGAACAGGCCGATGCGGCGCGCGGCTTCGCGCCGCTCGGGCGGCAGCCTGTCCACCAGGATCGAGATGAACACGATGTTGTCGATCCCCAGCACCAGCTCCAGCGCCGTGAGCGTGAGCAGTGCGATCCAGGCTTGCGGATCGGTCAGCAGTCCGAGCAGGTGGTCCATGGCAGGGGATTCTCGGGGCAATCAGGTGCCCAGAAGCTCACCGACCGGCTTGAGGTGCTCCACCCGGTCGCACACCGCCTTGATCACCATCATGATCGGAATGCCCAGCAGCAACCCCCACACGCCCCACAGCCAGCCCCAGAACAGCACGCCGATGAAGACGGACACGGCGTTCATGCGGCTGGCCTTGCTGGTCAGCCAGGGAACCAGCAGGTAGCCTTCCACGGTGTTGATCAGCAGCGAGGCGCCGGCCACCAGCAGCGGCAGCTCCAGCTCACCGGCCTGCATGAAGGCCACCAGCGCCGCCGCCAGGGTCACCAGGATGGAGCCGACGTACGGCACCAGGTTGAGGATGCCGGCGGCCACGCCCCACACGGCCGCATGCTCGAGGCCCAGCATGGCGAACACCACGCCGGTGACCATGCCCACGCCCAGGCTGGCCAGCAGCTGGACCAGCAGGTAGCGCTGGATCTGCACGTTGATCTCGTCCAGCGCCTGCACGGTCAGCTTCTTCTCCGACAGCCCCGGCCCCGCGATCTTGACCAGCTTGCGCCGGAAGGTGTCGCCCGACAGCAGCAGGAAATAGGTCAGGAAGGTCACCAGCACCACCTGCCCGACCAGGCTCACCAGGCCCACGGTCCCGCTCCACAGGTGCTCGCGGATGTCGAAGCGGGGTTTCTCCACGACGACGCGCTGCACCCCCTTCGGAGCCGGCGCCGCCGGCCGGGCGCCGGTATTGGCGGCTTCCGCCGCCTTCTCGAGCTCGGCGGCGGCCTTCTGCACGGGCTCGAGCGGAGTGTCACCGCCCACCCGCTGCTGCACCTTGGCGCGCACCCGCTCGGCGGCGGCCGGCAGCGACTCGATCAACTCGTTGGCGTCGTCTGCCAGCGACGCCAGCGCGAAGCCGCCGCCCAGCAGGATGGCCAGGAGCAGCACACCGGCCCCGAGCGGGCGCGGGATGCGCGCGCGCGCCATCGCCTCCACCACCGGCGCCAGCGCGTAGTAGAAGACGAAGCCGAGCATCAGCGGAATGAAGAACGCGCTGCCCCAGCGCAGCACCGCCAGCACCCCGAGGGTGGCCAGCACGGCCAGCGCCAGGCTGCGCGGGTCGGCCTGCGGGTGCAGCACCACCTGCGGCGGCTCCTGCGGGTCGATGTCCTGCGGTGGAGGGACTTCCTCCAGCACCGTGTCGACCTGATGCTCCGGGTTCATGGGGACGCCTCTCGCTGCCAACGAGTCCCCCCTGCCTGCCCTACCGGGTCAAGGCCTCCCGCACCGCCGTCAACTGCCGCCGCGACACCGCCAGCAGCTCATCGACGCCATTGAGCCGCACCGCCCAGCCCTCGCCTTCTTCGGGATCGTCGTGCCGTTCCAGCGACCGCACCGCCCGCAGCGCCACCAGCGCATTGCGGTGCACCCGCAGGAACTGCGGCGCATGGCGCTCTTCCAGCTCGCTGAGCGATGCATCCAGAATATAGCTCCGGGCTGCCGTGCGCACGGTGATGTATTTGAGTTCGGCCTTGAAATAGAGAACCTCCGACAGCGGAACGCGCTCCGTTCTGCCACGGTCCTGGATCACCAGCATCTCCTGCGGCTCGCCGGCCGGCGCGCGGCGCGCGGCCAGCGTCCGTTCCACCTTCTGCAGCGCGACCTGCAGCCGCTCCAGCCGCACCGGCTTGGTCAGGTAGTCCACCGCCTCGAGGTCGAAGGCTTCCACGGCGTGCTCGGAATGGGCGGTGACGAACACGACCGCGGGCTCGCGCGGCATGCCCCGCAGCGCCTGCGCCAGCGCCAGCCCATCCGCGCCCGGCATGCGCACGTCGAGCAGCACCGCATCGAAGCTGCCGCGGCGCAGGGCCTCCATGGCCTCGGTTGCGTTGGCCGCCTCCGCCGACACCCGCGCGCCCGGCGAGCGGCAATCGCCCAGCAGCGTGCGCAGCCGGGAGCGCGCCAGCGGCTCGTCGTCGACCACAAGGACCTGCAGGCTTTCACTCATGCCGGAATCTCCATCCTGACCTGGTAGATGCCGTCCTTCAGGACGGTTCGGAACTGCGCCTGCACATCGTGCAGCAGGCGCAGGCGGTCGCGCACGTTGGCCTGCGCCACGCCGTGCCCGGGCCGGCCCTGGCCGCTCGGGACCGTGTTGGTCACCTTGATCACCACCGCGGCGCCGCGCCGTTGCGTGCTGATCCTCACCTCGGCGCCGCGGGCGCTCGGCTCCACGCCATGCTTGACCGCGTTCTCCACCAGCGGCTGCAGGAACAGCGGCGGCACGCGGGCCTTGCCCGCGGCCGGGTCGATCGCCCACTCGACCTGCAGGCGCTCGCCGAAGCGCGCCTGCTCGATCGCCAGATAGTGCCGCGCCAGCGCCACCTCCTCCTCCAGCGTCACGGCCTCGCCCGGGTCGGCCAGGGCGCGCCGGAACAGGTCGCTCAGGTCCTCCAGCACCGCCTCGGCGCGCGCCGGGTCTTCGCGCACCAGCGCAATGGCGGTGTTGAGCGTGTTGAACAGGAAGTGCGGCTGGATGCGCGCCTGCAGCTCGGACAGGCGCGCGGTCGCCTCGGCCGGCAGCCGGCCCTTGGCGCGCAGCGCCAGCGCGGCCAGCAGCGCCGCCGCCAGCAGCGCACCGGTGAAGGCCGACGCCACCCAGGGCGCCGGCGCCGGCCAGGCCACCAGCGTCACCAGGCCGCAGCCGTACAGGCCGGCCAGCGCCCCCAGGACGATGCCGAACACGTGCTGGGCGGGCTGCGGCAGGCGGGCCAGCAGGCGCTTGAGGCTGCAGCCCACCACCAGCCACACCAGCGTGGCCGGAAGGGCGGCCCCACTGAGGACGGACAGGCGCGCCAGCCATTCGCGCAGCCCGTCGGCGCCGAACATGGCGCCCACGGCCATCACGGCCTCCACGAACAGCACCGCCCGCAGCACCACGCCGACCTGGCAGGCGTCGAACAGCAGCACCTGCCGCGACGCCGGCCGCACGGCTGCGCGGCCGGCATCGGGCAGGTCCTGGAAGGCCGATAAAATTCGAGAGTCTTTCATCCGGATCGGGCGCAGCCCGATTATTGGTGCATCCCGGTGCCCGGCCCTCTCGGGCCAACCACCTATCCGGGCGCCGCCCGCCCCCGCCATGTCGCAACTCGATCACAAGTCCCAAGCCTGGTCCGCGCTGTTCTCCGAGCCGGTGAGCGAGCTGGTCCAGCGCTACACCGCCAGCGTCGGCTTCGACCAGCGCCTGTGGCGGGCCGACATCCAGGGCTCGCTGGCCCACGCGGCCATGCTGGCGGCCCAGGGCATCATTTCCGCCCAAGACCTGGCCGACATCCGGCGCGGCCTGGCGCAGGTCGCGCAGGAGATCGAATCCGGCAGCTTCGAATGGAAGCTGGAACTCGAGGACGTGCACCTGAACGTGGAGGCCCGCCTGACGCAGCTGGTGGGCGACGCCGGCAAGCGCCTGCACACCGGCCGCAGCCGCAACGACCAGGTGGCCACCGACGTGCGCCTGTGGCTGCGCGGCGAGATCGACCTGATCGCAGGCCTGCTTTCGCAGCTGCAGCAGGCGCTGCTCGGCCTGGCCGAGCGCAACGCCGACGTGATCCTCCCCGGCTTCACCCACCTGCAGGTCGCCCAGCCCGTGAGCTTCGGGCACCACATGCTGGCCTACGTGGAGATGTTCGCGCGCGACGCCGAGCGCATGGCCGACGTGCGCAAGCGCGTCAACCGGCTGCCGCTGGGCGCGGCGGCACTGGCCGGCACCAGCTACCCGCTGGACCGCGAGGCCGTGGCGGCCGAACTGGGCATGGAGGGCGTGTGCCAGAACTCGCTGGACGCGGTGAGCGACCGCGACTTCGCCATCGAGTTCACCGCCGCCGCGACGCTGGCGATGGTGCACGTGAGCCGGCTGTCCGAGGAGCTGGTCCTGTGGACGAGCCAGAACTTCGGCTTCATCCGCATCGCCGATCGCTTCACCACCGGCTCGTCGATCATGCCGCAGAAGAAGAACCCGGACGTGCCCGAGCTCGCGCGCGGCAAGACCGGCCGCGTGGCCGGCCACCTGGTCGCGCTGGTGACCCTGATGAAGGGCCAGCCGCTGGCCTACAACAAGGACAACCAGGAAGACAAGGAGCCGCTGTTCGACACGGTGGACACGCTGCGCGACACGCTGCGCATCTTCGCCGACATGATGGACGGCATCACGGTGGACGCGCAGGCCATGGAGCAGGCGGCGCGCAGGGGCTTCGCCACCGCCACCGACCTGGCCGACTACCTGGTCAGGAAGGGCCTGCCGTTCCGCGACGCGCACGAGACCGTGGCGCACGCCGTCAGGGCGGCCCAGCAGCAGGGCTGCGACCTGTCCGAATTGCCGCTGGCCACGCTGCAGGGCTTCCACCCCTCGATCGGCCAGGACGTGTTCCAGGTGCTCTCGCTGCGCGGCTCGCTCGACGCCCGCAAGGTGCTGGGCGGCACCGCGCCGGAGCAGGTGCGGGCCCAGGTCGCGCGCCATCGCCGGCGGCTGGCCTGACCGGGTTCCCGCGGCCTGAGCAAAATTGCAGGGGCGGCGCCAAAACTTCAACCGGCCGCAACGGCCGGCGCATTAGCATGTCCGCGCCCGGAGGAGACCCATCTTGACCGTGATCACCAACATCGAAGACCTGCGCCTGCTGGCGCAAAGGCGCGTGCCCCGCATGTTCTACGACTACGCGGACTCGGGCTCGTGGACGGAGAGCACCTACCGCGCCAACGAGGACGATTTCGGCCGCATCCTGTTCCGCCAGCGGGTGGCGGTGAACATGGAAGGGCGCAGCACCCGCACCACCATGATCGGCCAGCCGGTGGCCATGCCGGTGGCGATCGCGCCCACCGGCCTGACCGGCATGCAGCATGCCGACGGAGAGATCCTGGCGGCCCGGGCGGCGAAGAAGTTCGGCATCCCGTTCACGCTGTCGACCATGAGCATCTGCTCGATCGAGGACGTGGCGCAGGCGACCGGCAACCACCCGTTCTGGTTCCAGCTGTACGTGATGCGCGATCGCGACTTCATCGAACGGCTGATCGACCGCGCCAAGTCGGCCAACTGCTCGGCGCTGGTGCTGACGCTGGACCTGCAGATCCTCGGCCAGCGCCACAAGGACCTGAAGAACGGCTTGTCGGCGCCCCCGAAGCTCACCGCCGCGAACATCCTGGACATGATGACCAAGCCGCGCTGGTGCCTGGGCATGCTGGGCACGCGGCGCCGGCAGTTCGGCAACATCGTCGGCCACGTCAAGGGCGTGGAGAACATGGGCTCGCTGTCCGAATGGACGGCCCGGCAGTTCGATCCGCGCCTGTCCTGGGCGGACGTGGAGTGGATCAAGAAGCGCTGGGGCGGCCCGCTGATCCTCAAGGGCATCCAGGACGTGGAGGACGCCCGCCTGGCGGTGGACTCCGGCGCCGACGCCCTGATCGTGTCCAACCACGGCGGCCGCCAGCTCGATGGCGCGCCCTCCTCCATCTCCGCCCTGCCGGAGATCGCCGAGGCGGTGGGCAGCCGCATCGAGGTGCACATGGATGGCGGCATCCGCTCCGGCCAGCACGTGCTCAAGGCGGTGGCGCTGGGCGCCAAGGGCACCTACATCGGCCGCGCCTTCCTGTACGGGCTGGGCGCCATGGGCGAGGAAGGCGTCACCCGCGCGCTGGAGATCATCCACAAGGAGCTCGACCTGTCCATGGCGTTCTGCGGCCGCACCGACATCGGTGCGGTGGACCGCGGCATCCTGCTGCCCGGCAGCTACCCGACCGGCACGCCGGCGGGGCACTGACCCGCCCGGCGCTGCGGGACAATCCCGCGCCGTGACCCCGCTGCGCCGCCGCATCGCCCACCTGGACATGGACGCGTTCTTCGCGTCGGTGGAGCTGCTGCGCTACCCGCAGCTCAAGGGCCTGCCGGTGGTGATCGGCGGGGGCCGCCGCAGGGTCGACGAGATGCTGCGCGAGCGCTTCGCCGGCCGGCCCTTGTCCGAGGTCCCGCCCGAGGCGTTCCCCCTGCTGAAGGACTACGTCGGCCGCGGCGTGATCACCACCGCGACCTATCCGGCGCGCCAGTTCGGGTTGGGATCGGCCATGGGCATGATGAAGGCGGCGCGCCTGTGCCCGCAGGCGCTGGTGCTGCCGGTGGACTTCGACGAGGTGCGCCGCTACTCGCGCGCCTTCAAGGCCGTGATCCGGGAGATCGCGCCGGTGGTGGAGGACCGGGGGGTCGACGAGGTCTACATCGACTTCACCGAGGTGCCCGGCGGGCAGCGCGAGGGCGGCCGCGTGCTGGCCCGCCTGATCCAGCGATCGATCTTCGCTGCCACCGGGCTGACCTGCTCGATCGGCGTGGCGCCCAACAAGCTGGTGGCCAAGATGGCCAGCGAGTTCGACAAGCCCAACGGGATCTCGGTGGTCTTCGAGGAGGACGTGCAGCCGCGCATCTGGCCGCTGCCGGTGCGCAAGATCAACGGCATCGGGCCGAAGGCCGAGGCCAGGCTGCACCGGCTGGGCATCCGCACCATAGGCGAGCTGGCGGCGCAGGAGCGCGAGCGGCTGGTGGAGCACTTCGGCCGCTCCACGGGCGCCTGGATGCACGATGCCGCCTGGGGCCGCGACGAACGGCCGGTGGTGACGGAGAGCGAGCCGGTGTCCATGAGCCGCGAGACCACCTTCGAGCGCGACCTCCATGCGGTGCGCGACCGGGCCGAACTGGGCGCGATCTTCACCGACCTGTGCGTGCGGGTGGCGGGCGACCTGCAGCGCAAGGGCTACGTGGGCAAGACCATCGGCATCAAGCTGCGCTACGACGACTTCCGCACCGCCACCCGCGACCAGACCCTGGCCCACTACACCGCCGACGCGAGCACGATCCGCCGGGTGGCCGGCCAGTGCCTCAAGCGCGTGCCGCTGCAGCAACCGCTGCGCCTGCTCGGGGTGCGCGTGGGCAAGCTGGCGCGGGAGGAGGAAGCCTCGGCCGCCGCAGCCGCGCCGCGGACCCGTGCAGCAGAGCCCCTCCCCGACCTGTTCGACCCGGCCTGATCCCCCCGCTTTCCGGCTTCCTACCGCAGGCCACGGGGCGGGCCTACAGCCCGGCACGGAGGGCGGCCTTAACTTGGCAGTCATCGCCCTGGAAAGCACTGCCATGAAGAACGACACACGGCTGCGCCACGGGCTGGCCGCCCTGCTGCTGTCCCTGCCCGTTGCCCTTGGAACGTCCGTCCAGCCGGCCCAGGCCCAGGCGCGGGCCACGGCATCCCCCGTGATCGACGGCCTGGAAGTCAATGCCGACGCCGCGCTGGCGCCCGGCTCCACCCTGGAATTCGCGCTTCGCGGCACGCCCGGGGGCACGGCCCAGGTGCAGGTTCCCGGCAGCAGCGTCAAGGTGCCGCTGCAGGAGCGCTCGCGCGGCGTGTACACCGGCAGCTACACGGTTCGGCGCAGCGAGCGCGGTCTTTCGCCGGGCAGCCTGATCCGCTCGCAGCTGACCGTGGCCGGGCGCACCAGCCAGGCCAGCTTCAACTTCCCGCCCTCGTTTGCTGCGGCCCAGCCAGCCGGCAGCACGGCCACTGCGGCGGCCGGCACGCGGGTGGATCGCTTCCACGCCAACCCGGTCGACCGGCTGGCGCCCGGCACCGAACTGAAGTTCGTGCTGGATGGCACACCGGGCGCCCGCGCCAGCATCCAGGTCCCCGGCCTGCCGCTGGCCATCCCCATGCAGGAGCAGACGCCCGGCCACTACCGGGCCAGCTACACGCTGCGGCTGCAGGACGTGGTGTCGCCCGGCCCGGTGGTGGCCACCCTGCGCAAGGGCGGGCGCGTCGCGACCGCGCAACTGGCCGAGCCGATGGTGGCCGGCGCTGCGCGACCCGCGGCCACCCTGGGCGCCGCACCGGCGAGCGCGCTGTCGCTGCAGGTGACCAGCCCCGGCCCGAACGCGGTGATCGAGGCGAGCCAGGCCCTCCTGCAGGGCCGTACCGCGCCCGGTGCCCGTGTCCACATCAAGGTCGACGCCGTGCCGCCGGCGGCACCCGGGCGCCTGAGCATCGCCCAGCCGGTGGTTCAGCAGACCGTGCAGGCCGACGTGAACGGCAACTTCAGCCTGGACCTCGGCTCCAGGCGCTTTGCGCCCGGCACCCGGTTCGAGGTGCAGATGAGTGCGCAGCAGGGCGCGCAGACGACCGCGGAGCAACGGCTGGTGCTGTACCAGGGGTGAGCCGCGGCGCCGCCGCCCGCTTCACTGGCGCGCGGTGCGCACGTTGGCGGGCAGCGCCAGGGGATGGCTGGTGCGGAACGGATTGATGTCCAGTCCGCCGCGCCGGGTGTAGCGCGCGTACACGGCCAGCTTGGTGGGCCGGCAATGGCGCCGGATGTCCATGAAGATGCGCTCCACGCACTGCTCGTGGAACTCGTCGTGCTGCCGGTAGCTCACCAGGTAGCGCAGCAGCCCGCCCTGGTCGATCTGCGGGCCGGCGTAGCGGATCTGCACCGAACCCCAATCGGGCTGCCCGGTGATCAGGCAGTTGCTCTTGAGCAGGTTGCTGGTGAGCACCTCCTCCACCGGCTGCTCGTCGAAGGCGGCGCACAGCAGGGCCGGCTCGGGCGTGTAGTGGGTGCATTCGATGTCCAGCCGGTCCAGCAGCAGGCCGTCGAGCTCATGCACCTGCTCCCGGTCGAAGGCGTCGGCGGGAACCAGGCGCACGCCGACGGATCCGGCCGATCCGCTGCCCCGCCACGCCGCCTCGGCGATGTCGGCACGCAGGCGCGCCAGCACCTCATCGGCCGACCCGAAGCGGCTGCCCGAGAAGCTGTTGACGTACAGCTTGAAGGACTTGCTCTCGATGATGTTGGGAGTCTCGCAGGGCACGGTGACGTGCGCGATGGCCACCACCGGCTTGCCCCGCGGCGTCAGCCAGCTCAGCTCGTAGGCGGTCCACAGGTCGGCGCCGAAGAACGGCGGTTGCGCGGCCACGCCGATCTCCTGCCGCTTGGGGGCGCGCGGAATCGGGAACAGCAGCTCGGGCGCGTAACGGTCGGGGCAAGGGGCCGGCTTGCCGAGCAGCGACTGGTCGGGCGTGTTGGGCATCAGCGGTAAGTGGGGTGCAGGCGGCCGGATGCCGGTGCCGGATGGAAGCGAAGCCGGCTCACTCGAAGCGGCGCTCGCGCAGCCACTTGGTGGCGATCCACTTCTCGCCGGCCAGCACCGGCGCGCCGCCGTGCAGCGTGCGGGTGGACGGGTGCGGCCGCTCGTAGCTGAAGAACACGCCGTGCCCGCGCTTGGGGAACACCTCCAGGTGCACGTCGGGGAAGGTGGTGCCGCCGCCCTTTTCCGGCTCGGCCAGGTACATCACCAGGGTGCCCACGCGCTGGCCTCCGCGCTTGAGGATGGTGGGCGTGCCGGGCTCGGCGGGGTCGAAGTAGTCGTAGTGGGGCTTGTACTCGGCGCCCGGGCGGTAGTGCAGCACCTGCAGGCCTTCACCGTTCTCCTGTGGCCAGTGCAGCAGGCGCGCGATGCGGGCTTCGATCCGGGTCACCAGTTCGTTCTCGCCGCGCTGGAAGAACATGCCCTGGCTGGTGCGGTCGTCGTTGACCTCCTCGCCGCCGGTCCTGGTGGCGACCGTGAGCGAGCGCGCCATGCGCGGGCGCGCCAGGTCGATCAGCTCGTCGCACTCGGGGTCGGACAGCAGGTTGCCGAACACGACGACGCGCGGGTTGTACATGTTCTGCAGCACGTGCACGCGCCGGTCGCCCGCATCCACGTACAGCGGCGATTCGTCCAGCTTCGGATCCGGCACCGGCACCGACGGCGGCAGGCCGTCGGCGACGGCCTTGGCTTCCAGGTGGCTGCGCAGCGTGCTCTCCATGGCCTCGACGGCCACCTGCTCCTGCCAGCCGCTGGCCAGCATCGAGCGCAGCACCGATTCGGCGCTGTGGCCGGCCTGGGCCTGCGCCACGATCCACTGTCGCAGCTCGGGGGTGACCTGCTGTTGGGCTCGGGTGGTCATGGCTGCATTTTCCGACGGAATACCAGCCGGTCGGCGCCGGAAGTCTTCGGGTCGAACCCGTAGCCTTCGAGATCGAAGCCGTGCAGGTCCTCGGGCCGGCGGGCGCGCTGGCGGATGGCGTAGCGCGCCATCAGGCCGCGGGCCTTCTTGGCGAAGAAGCCGATCACCCTGTAGCGTCCGTCCTTCCAGTCCTCGAACACGCAATCGACGACCCGCGCCTTCAGCGGCTTGCGGTCGACGGAGCGGAAATACTCCTGCGACGCCAGGTTGACGATCACCGGATCGGGGTCGTCCGCGAGTTCTTCGTCGAGCAGGCCGGCAATGTCGCTGCCCCAGAACTGGTACAGGTTGCGCGCCCGCCCCACGGCCAGCGCCGTGCCCATCTCCAGCCGGTAGGGCTGCATCCAGTCGTAGGGGCGCAGCACGCCATACAGGCCGCTGAGCATCCGGAGGTGCGCCTGCGCCCAGTCCAGGTCGGCGCGCGCCAGGCTGGCCGCGTCCAGCCCTTCGTAGACGTCGCCCGCGAAGGCCAGCACCGCCTGCCGGGCCGTCGCTTCGTTCGGCTCCGGCGACCAGGCGCGGTAGCGGGCCACGTTCAGTTCGGCCAGGGCGGGGCTGATGGCCATCAGGTCGGCAACCTGCCGGGCCGACTTGCGGCGCAGCGCCGCGATCAGGCGCTGCGAGCGCTCGGGGAAGCGCGGCAGCGTGTGCGGCAGGTCGGGCAGGGGTGAGTCGTAGTCCAGCGTCTTGGCTGGCGAGAGCAGGAACAGCATGCTTGGTCGAAAGGCCTACTTCCAGCCCCGGGCCAGCAGCCACTGGGCGGAAGCGGCCGCCAGCACCGTGGCCGCGTAGGTGGCCATCCTGCCGTCCCGCCCGAACCCCCACAGGCCCGCGGCGAGCACGGCGGCCGCGGCCAGCGCCACCAGCCCGGCCTGCACCCAGAAGCGGCCGCTGCGCCGGCTTCGGAACACCACGCGGGCCGCCAGCGGCAGGGCCAGGCCCAGGAACAACGCGGGCGCCAGGAAACTCGTCAAATGGACCAGGAAGTCGATCGGACCCATCGGGCGGGGTGCTTTGATGCAGGCTAAGTGCTTGGAAATGCGGAGAATTTTATAATCGCAACCATGGCAGTCTGGGCCTTGGGCATCAACCACACGACGGCCCCGCTGGACTTGCGGGGCCGTTTCGCGTTCGCCATCGACCAGATCGCGCCCACCCTGCAGGCGCTGCGCCTCAACCTGCAAGGTCCGCTGACCCGGCAGCCCGAGGCGGCCATCCTGTCCACCTGCAACCGCACGGAGATCTACTGCGCCGGGCCGGACAACGGCGTCGAGCCCACGCTCGAGTGGCTGGCGCACTCGGGCGGCGTGTCCCCTGCCCTGCTGCGCTCGCATGCATACGCCCTGCAAGGCGGCATGGCCGCGCGCCACGCCTTCCGCGTCGCCAGCGGCCTCGATTCGATGGTGCTGGGCGAGGCCCAGATCCTGGGCCAGCTGAAGGACGCGGTGCGCGTGGCGGACGAGGCAGGCGCGCTGGGCACCACGCTGAACCAGTTGTTCCAGCGCTCCTTCGCCGTCGCCAAGGAAGTGCGCAGCGCCACCGAGATCGGCGCCCACTCGATCAGCATGGCCGCCGCCGCGGTGCGGCTGGCCAGCCAGCTGTTCGAGGACCTGGGCCGGATCAAGGTGCTGTTCGTCGGCGCCGGCGAGATGATCGAACTGGCGGCCACCCATTTCGCGGCCCGCAACCCGGCGCACATCGCGGTGGCCAACCGCACGCTGGAGCGCGGCGAGAAGCTGGCCCTGCGCTTGGGCGCCGAGGTGATGCGGCTGGCCGACCTGCCCGGGCGGCTGCACGAGTTCGACGCCGTGATCAGTTCCACCGCGAGCCAGCTGCCCATCATCGGGCTGGGCGCCGTGGAGCGGGCCGTGAAGGCCCGCAAGCACCGCCCGATGTTCATGGTCGACCTGGCGGTGCCGCGCGACATCGAGCCCGAGGTCAAGGCGCTGGAGGACGTGTACCTCTACACCGTGGACGACCTGGCCCATGTGGTGCAGGCCGGCCAGGCCCAGCGCGAGGCGGCGGTGGCCCAGGCCGAGGCCATCATCGATGCCGGCGTGCAGAGCTTCCTGCACTGGATGGACCAGCGCGGCACCGTGCCGCTGATCCGCCAGCTCAACGCCCAGGCCGACGAGTGGCGCGCCCTGGAGCTCGCCCGCGCCCGCAAGCTGCTGGCCCGGGGCGAGGACGTCGACGCGGTGCTGGAAGCCCTGTCCAGGGGGCTGACCCAGAAGATGCTGCACGGCGCCCTGGCCGAGCTGCATGCCGGCGATGCCGCCGCGCGCGAGCGCGCCAGCACCGCCATCGAGCACTTCTTCCTGCGCAAAGAGCGTTAGCTGTGACTGCGCCCTGCGGGCGCATGGCCTCGCTGCGCATCGAGGACGAATGGCGAATGCGCGGCGCCGTCATCTGTCATTCGTCATTCGTCATTCCCCCCGATGAAACCCTTCCTCCGCCAGCAACTCGAGCGCTACCCGGTCCGCCTGCAGGAGCTGGACTTCTTCCTGCAGCAGCCGGACACGGCCAACGACATGGAGCGCTATCGCGCGCTCACGCGCGAGCACGCCGAGGTCAGCGAGGTGGCGGGGCGCTACCGGCGCTGGCTGCAGCGCGAGTCCGACCTGGCGCAGGCCCGCGAAATGCTGGAGGACGCGGAGATGGCCGACATGGCGCGCGAGGAGATCGCCGCCCTCGAGGCGGAACTGCCGGCGCTGGAAGAGGAGCTGCAGCTGCTGCTGCTCCCCAAGGACCCGGACGACTCGCGCAATGTCTTCCTGGAGGTCCGCGCCGGCACCGGCGGCGACGAATCGGCCCTGTTCGCCGGCGACCTGCTGCGCATGTACACCCGCTACGCCGATCGCCGGGGCTGGCGCTGCGAACTGGTGAGCGAAAGCCCGGGCGAGGTCGGCGGCTACAAGGAGGTGGTGCTGCGCGTCGTCGGCGAGGGCGCCTACGGCAGGCTGAAGTTCGAGTCGGGCGGCCACCGCGTGCAGCGGGTGCCGGCGACCGAGGCCCAGGGCCGCATCCACACCAGCGCCTGCACGGTGGCCGCGCTGGCCGAGCCCGACGAGGCCCAGGCGGTGCAGATCAACCCGGCCGACCTGCGCATCGACACCTTCCGCGCCAGCGGCGCCGGCGGCCAGCACATCAACAAGACCGATTCGGCGGTCCGGATCACGCACCTCCCGACCGGCATCGTCGCCGAGTGCCAGGACGACCGCTCCCAGCACCGCAACAAGGCCAGGGCACTGCAGGTGCTGGCCGCGCGCATCCAGGACAGGGAGCGCAGCGAGCGCGAGGCGAAGGAGGCGGCCACGCGCAAGGGCCTGATCGGCAGCGGCGACCGCAGCGACCGCATCCGCACCTACAACTTCCCGCAGGGGCGCGTCACCGACCACCGCATCAACCTGACCCTCTACAAGCTGGCTTTCGTGATGGAAGGCGAGCTGGACGAACTGGTCGAGGCCCTGCTGCTGGCGCAGAAGGCCGAGCAGTTGCAGGAACTGGAGCTCGGCCTGGGCGCGCCGGCCGCATGAACATCGGGCAGGCACTCCGGCAAGCCGCCACGGCCGGCGTGGCGCGGCTCGATGCGCACCTGCTCCTGCTGCATGCGCTGGGCCGGCCCGCCAGCGACCGGGCGTGGCTGCTGGCCCACGACGACGATGAATGCCGGCCGGAGGACCACGCGCAGTTCGAGGCGCTATGCCGGCGCCGCCTGGCCGGCGAGCCGGTCGCCTACCTGACCGGCCACAAGGAATTCTTCGGGATGCCGCTCGCCGTCGATTCGCGCGTGCTGGTGCCGCGGCCCGAAACCGAGACCCTGGTCGAGTGGGCGCTGCAGGCGGTCGAAGGCGTTCGCGGGCCGCGGATCGTGGACCTGGGCACGGGCAGCGGCGCCATCGCGCTGGCGCTCGCCAGCCGGCGGCCCGACGCACGGATCGAGGCCGTCGACGCCAGCGCCGGGGCCCTCGAAGTCGCCGGCGCCAACGCGCGGCGGCTGGGCCTGCGGGTCCGGCTCAGGCAGGGCCACTGGCTCGACGGCTGCGAGGGCGTCCATGACCTGATCGTGAGCAACCCGCCGTACGTGCGCGACGGCGACGAGCACCTGGCGGCGCTGGTCCACGAGCCTCCGCACGCACTCGCTGCCGGGGCGGACGGCCTGGACGACCTGCGCCGGATCGTCGAATCGGCCCCGGCGCGGCTGGCGCCCGGGGGCTGGCTGCTGCTGGAGCACGGCTGGGACCAGGCCGAAGCCGTTCGCGCGCTCCTGCGCGGCGCCGGGTTGACCGGCGTGGAGACCCGAAAAGACCTCGCCGGCATTGACCGGTGTTCGGGCGGGCGGCGGCCCGAGCGGGGATAATCCGCCTAGACTAGTCGGGGCAGGCCCCCAACCTCCTGGAGAAACGAAACATGAGCGACGTCCAGCAACGCATCGACCAGCTGGTCAAGAACAACGAAGTGCTGCTGTTCATGAAGGGCAGCGCCAGCTTCCCCATGTGCGGCTTCTCGGGCCGCGCGGTCCAGGTCCTCAAGGCCTGCGGCGTGGACCCTCAGTCACTGGCCACCGTGAACGTGCTGGAGGACGACGAGATCCGCCAGGGCATCAAGGACTACAGCAGCTGGCCGACGATCCCGCAGTTGTACGTGCGCGGCGAGTTCATCGGCGGCTCGGACATCATGATGGAGATGTACCAGAGCGGCGAGCTGCAGCAGGTGCTGGGCGCCAGCGCGGGCGGTGCCCCCGCCTCCGGCACCCAGGGCTGAAACCCCCGTCAGCAGCCGGCGCCGCCGGCTGCCAGCCTCGACTCGGCGTTTTTCCGACAACGGGTCGGTCCTGCGGACCGACTCGATTGAACTCCCGCCCGGCCTATGCTGGAATGAACCCAGCCGCCGAGCAAAGGAGTAGCGCGATGGACAGCCGAAGTCTGGTCCCCCACCAATCCGCGTCGTTCAGGCTCCCGATCGCGCACCTGCGCGACGTGTTCCGGCCGCACGAGGTCGAGCGCAAGCTGGCCAAGCTGCCGGGCAAGGACCACGAGAACCTGCGCAGCACCTACGAGCGCATGCTCGAGCGCGGCCCCGAGCGCTTCCAGGTCAAGCCCAGCGGCGTGCCCGACATGGCGGCGCTCTACGCGGAACTGCCCAACTTCGCCGAGGCCCTGGACGATGTGCGGCGCCATGTGGCGCTGTCGCAGGACAGCCGCGACGGCCTGGAGGTCACGCCCATGCTGCTGCTCGGCCCGCCCGGCATCGGCAAGACCCACTTCGCGCGCAAGCTGGCGGAGCTGCTGGGCACGGGGATGAACCTGGTGCCCATGAGTTCCATGACGGCGGGCTGGCTGCTCTCGGGTGCCTCCTCGCAGTGGAAGGGTGCCAAGCCGGGCAAGGTGTTCGAGGCGCTGGTCGAAGGCCAGTACGCCAACCCGGTGATCGTCGTCGACGAGATCGACAAGGCCTCCGCCGACGCGCAGTACGACCCGCTGGGCGCGCTGTACGGCTTGCTCGAACACGACACGGCACAGGCCTTCGTCGACGAGTTCGCGGAGGTCTCGATCGACGCCAGCCAGGTGATCTGGATCCTGACCGCCAACGACGAGCGCGCCATTCCCGACCCCATCCTCAATCGCATGAACGTGTTCGAGGTCGAACCGCCCTCCTTCGAGGCGGCCCGCCAGATCGCCCGCAACCTGTATGCCGGCATCCGCGGCGAACACGGCTGGGGCGCGCGCTTCCGGCCCGAGCCCTCCGACGCGGTGCTCGACCAGCTGGCGGAACTGGCGCCGCGCGACATGCGCCGCGCCCTCATGACCGGCTTCGGCAATGCGCGGCTCCACCAGCGCGACGAGATCGGCCTGGACGACCTGCCCAGGCCGGCGTCGGCCAAGGGCCGGATCGGCTTCGTGCAGTAGGGCGATCAGTTGCCTGCGGCGCCGCTCCGGGGCAGGCCCGGATCGTTGAACCGCCAGCGGCGGCTGGCGGCGAACACTGCATTCGGGTAGGGCGCCTTGCCGCGGCTGCCGTTGTAGCGCCCGAGCGCCATGAACAGGTCGCCGCGCTCGCGGTCGATGTAGTGGCGCAGGATCACGCAGCCGAAACGCAGGTTGGTCTGCATGTGGAACAGCTTGCCCGCGTCGCCGTCGCCGATCAGCCGGCTCCAGAACGGCATCACCTGCATGTAGCCGCGGGCGCCGACCCGACTGACCGCGAACTTGCGGAAGGCACTCTCGACCTGGATCAGGCCGAGCACCAGGGCCGTGTCCAGGCCGGCGCGCCGGCTCTCGTACCAGACCGTCTGCAGGAACTCCTTGCGCTCGTGCCATTCGGCCTTGCGGCGGGCCAGCCGCGGGCTCATGGCGCCCAGCCAGCGCAGGTAGGCCAGCCGCGATTCGGTGTCGGGGAACTGGGGCACCGGCGGGGCCGAGTTGGCGATGGCCGAACCGAGGGCGGTGCGCACCGAATCGGCCAGCGGCTCCTCGATCTGGGCGCCGGCGTGGGCCGCCGGCAAGGACCACGGCGCCGCCCCCCCAGCCAGCAGCGCCAGCGCCGCGCGCCGCCCGATCACGCCTGCAGGCGGCCGCGCAGGAAGGCCGCCACCTCGGCGCCAGGCACCTGCGTGGCCGCGGCGTCGCGGCGGTGCTGGTATTCCAGCTGGCCCTCCTTCAGGCCACGGTCGGAGATCACCACGCGGTGCGGCACGCCGACCAGTTCCCAGTCGGCGAACATCGCACCGGGCCGCTCGCCCCGGTCGTCCAGCATCACGTCGATGCCGGCGGCCGCGAGCTCGTCGTGCAGGCCGTGGGCAGCCTCGCGCACCGCGGCGCTGCGATCCATGCCGATCGGGCACAGGACCACCGTGAACGGCGCGATCGCATCCGGCCAGATGATTCCGCGCTCATCGTGGTTCTGCTCGATGGCGGCGGCCGGCAGGCGCGTGATGCCGATGCCGTAGCAGCCCATCTCCATCGGCTGCGGCTTGCCGGCCTCGTCGAGGAAGGTGGCCTGCATGGGCTCGCTGTACTTGGTGCCCAGGTAGAAGATGTGGCCGACCTCGATGCCGCGCTCGATGGCGAGCCGCCCCTGGCCATCGGGTGACAGGTCGCCCTCGACCACATTGCGCAGGTCGGCCAAGGCGTCGGGTTCCGGCAGGTCGCGCCCCCAGTTCACGCCGGTGAGGTGGAAGCCCTCCTCGTTGGCGCCGCACACCCAGTCGGACATGACGGCCACTTCGCGATCGGCGACGATGCGCACCGGCTTCTTCAACCCGATGGGCCCGAGATAGCCCGGGGGCGTGCCGAAGTGATCGACGATCTCCTGGACGGTCGCGAAGCGGAAACCCTTGTCCAGGCCTGCGACCTTGCCGACCTTGATCTCGTTCATGTCGTGGTCGCCGCGCAGCAGCAGCAGCCACAGCTGCGGCTTCGCGACCACGCCGGCTTCATCGACCGGGTCGGTCGCCAGCACCAGCGACTTGACCGTGCGGTCCAGCGGCAGCCCGAGCATCTCGGCGACGTCGGCGCAGGTGCTCCTGCCGGGCGTCGGGGTCTTCTCCATGCGCTGCGCGGCAGCCGGCCTCGGCCCGGCCGGGGCCAGTGCTTCGGCCTTTTCCATGTTGGCCGCGTACGCGCTGTCCGGGCAATAGACCACGGCATCCTCGCCGGTGGCCGCGATGACCTGGAATTCCTCCGACAGGTCGCCACCGATCGCGCCGCTGTCGGCCGCCACCGCGCGGTAGCGCAGGCCGAAGCGGTCGAAGATCGCGCGGTAGGCCTTGGCCATCGCCTGGTAGCTGGCCTTGGCGCCGGCAGCGTCGCGATCGAAGCTGTAGGCGTCCTTCATGATGAACTCGCGGCTGCGCATCACGCCGAAGCGCGGGCGCCGCTCGTCACGGAACTTGGTCTGGATGTGGTACAGGTTCTTGGGCAACTGCTTGTAGCTGCGCAGCTCCTGGCGCCCGATGTCGGTGACCACCTCCTCGCTGGTCGGCTGGATGACGAAGTCGCGCTCGTGGCGGTCCTTCACGCGCATCAGCTCCGGGCCCATCTTCGACCAGCGGCCGGTCTCCTGCCAGTACTCGGCCGGCTGCACCACCGGCATCAGCAGTTCCACCGCGCCGGCGCGATTCATTTCCTCGCGCACGATCGCCTCGATCTTGCGCACCACGCGCAGGCCCATGGGCATCCAGGTGTAGATGCCGGCGCCCAGCTTCCTGACCATGCCTGCGCGCATCATCAGCCGGTGGCTCACCACCTCGGCATCGGCGGGCGCTTCCTTGAGCGTGGAGATCAGGAATTGGGAGGCTTTCATTCGGGAAAACGGGGGAGCGTGAGGCCTGCTGAGTTCTTGGCGCACGCGCAGGGCGGCGTGCATAATGGACTCAGTTCAAAAGTTTGGGGTTTGATTATGCTTGACCGGGACGGCTTCAGGCCCAACGTCGGCATCATCCTGCTCAACCAGAAAAACCAGGTGTTCTGGGGCAAGCGAATCCGCACCCACAGCTGGCAGTTTCCGCAAGGCGGGATCGATCGCGGTGAGACGCCCGAACAGGCGATGTTCCGCGAGTTGCACGAAGAAGTCGGGCTCATGCCCGAACACGTGCGCATCATCGCCCGCACCCGCGACTGGTTGCGCTACGAGGTGCCGGACCGCTACATCCGGCGCGATGCGCGCGGGCACTACAAGGGCCAGAAGCAGATCTGGTACCTGCTGCAGCTGATGGGGCAGGACTGGAACCTGAACCTGCGCGCCACCAGCCACCCCGAGTTCGACGCCTGGCGCTGGAACGACTACTGGGTGCCGCTGGACGTGGTGGTCGAATTCAAGCGCGGGGTGTACGAGATGGCGCTGACCGAGCTGGCCCGCTTCGTTCCGCGGCACGACCACCGCAACCGCTACCTGCGCAGCGGCATGCGGTCGCGCGAGCCGGCGCAGCATGAGCCGGCGCCCGATGTCGCCGGCCGCGGCCCCGCATTCGAGTTGCCGCCGGGCGCCACTTTCGAGCCCGATCCGCAGTCCGCGCTGCAGCCGCAGCCGGCCGGAAGCAACCGTGCGAATTAGGGTCGCCTTCGCCGGCCTGCTGCTGTGCGGGGCGTTCGCCCATGCGCAGCTGGTGGACCGCGATCCCGACTGGAAGGAGGCCGCCGCGCCCCCGCCGCCGGCCGTGCAGACCACCCGGCTGCTGCCCATCGAGATGCGCGGTTCGGTGCTGCGCTGGGGCGTCGATCCGGCTTCCATCAGCCTGGGCCCGGACGGCGTGGTGCGCTACGTGGTGGTGGCGCAGAGCGACAGCGGCACGGTGAACGCGCTGCACGAGGGCTTGCGCTGCCGCACGGCGGAGTCCACCGTCTACGCGCGCCATTCGGGTGGCCGGTGGGTGCCCGTGGTCGACCGCGAGTGGAAACCTGTCCATGGCGACGGCACCCGCCTGCACACGCTGGTGATCGCGCGCAACGGCGCCTGCCTGGGCCATGCGCCCAACCGCTCGGCGGAACAGATCGCGCGCGACCTGGCGGCCCCGGCCGACACCCGCTTCCGCCCCGAACTGCGCTGACCGCCCCCCGCGCTCAGCGCGTGAGGACCAGGTTGGTGCGGTGGATCATCTCGGGCTCGGCCATGTAGCCGAGCAGCTTCTCGATCTCGCCGGATGGCTTGCGGCACAGCAGCCGAGCCTCGGCGCTGGCGTAGTTGGCCAGCCCGCGCGCGATCTCGGCGCCCGCGGGGTCGCGCACCGCGATCACCTCGCCTCGCGAGAACTCGCCCTCCACGGCGGTCATGCCGATCGGCAGCAGGCTCTTGCCTTCGCGCACCAGCTTGGCGACCGCGCCGTGGTCCACCAGCACCGCGCCACGCAGCTGCAGCTGGTCGGCCATCCAGCGCTTGCGCGCCTGGCTTTTGCGGGTCGGCGCCACCAGCAGCGTGCCTATGCCTTCGCCGCCGGCCAGCCGCGGCAGTGCGTCGGGCTCGCGGCCCCAGGCGATGACGGTCGACGCGCCGGAACGGGCGGCCCGCCGCGCGGCCAGGATCTTGGTGATCATGCCGCCCTTGCCGATGCTGGAGCCAGCGCCGCCGGCCATGGCTTCCAACGCGGGGTCGCCGGCAGCGCCGACATGCACGAAACGCGCCTGCGGGTCCCGGCGCGGGTCGGCCGTGTAGAGGCCGCGCTGGTCGGTCAGGATCACCAGCAGGTCGGCCTCGACCAGGTTGGCCACCAGCGCGCCCAGGGTGTCGTTGTCGCCGAACTTGATCTCGTCGTTGACGACGGTGTCGTTCTCGTTGATGACCGGCAGCACGCCCAGCGCCAGCAGCGTCAGCAGCGTGGAGCGGGCGTTGAGATAGCGCTCGCGGTCGGCCAGGTCGGCGTGCGTGAGCAGCACCTGGGCGGAGCGCAGGCCGTTCTCCCGCAGCTTGGTCTCGTACATCTGGGCCAGGCCCATCTGGCCGACCGCGGCGGCCGCCTGCAGCTCGTTGAGTTCGCGCGGGCGGGCACTCCAGCCCAGGCGCTTCATGCCCTCGGCGATGGCGCCGCTGGACACCATGATGAGCTCGCGCCCGTCGCGCTCCAGCGCCGCCAGCTGGCGGCACCACTCGCCGATCGCGGCTTCGTCCAGCCCGCGGCCTTCGTTGGTGACCAGGCTGGAGCCGACCTTGACCACGATGCGGCGGGCGCCGCGCAGCAGCTGCCGGTGCCGGTGCCCGGTCCCGTGGGCTTGCCCGTCGGCGCTCACTGGCCTACCCTCACTTCCGTGATGAGGGTGCAACCGCGATGCAGGGTTGTCCACGGCGGCGGGCGTCGCTTGCGACGAACGCACGCCGCGGTGGACAACCCGTGTTCAGCGC
>NZ_JAKFCM010000070.1:0-55487 GCF_036676645.1 Ramlibacter sp. | reverse complement strand
CGGCGTTAAGGTTCAATTCCTCCGCAACTCCCCGGGAGCCCCGCATGTACAAGCGAATCCTGTTGGCCTACGACGGCAGCGATGCCGGCCAGAAAGCCCTGCTCGATTGCCGCGAACTCGCGCAGTGGGCCGGCTCCGAGCTCTTCCTGGTGGCCGTGATGCCCTCCGCCATGAGCTTCGTCGGGCTCGAAGGCGGCGTGTACGACATCGAACTGGAGGAGCGCGAACGCGCCAAGTACCAGGCCATCCTGCAGGACGGCCTGCGCCGGCTGGAGCAGGCCGGCTACGCCGCGCGCGGCGAGGTCGTCACCGGCGAGGCGGTGGAGGAGATCACCAAGTACGCACGCAAGGTCGAAGCCAGCCTGGTCGTGGTCGGCCACAAGCACCTCGACAGCTGGGCCGCGCGCTGGTGGCGCGGCTCGATCTCGGGCGCCCTGATCGAGCATTCGCCCTGCAGCGTGCTGGTGGTGATCACTTCGTGATCCGCCGCGCGTCGGCGCGCGCCCTTCCTGCTGCGCTGGCCCTGCTGCTGGCAGCCTGCGCGGTCGTTGCGCAGGCACCCGCCCGGCCGGCGCTGGTCGTGCTGCTGGTCGTCGACGGGCTGCCGCAGCGGCAGGTCGCCGCCTACCGCGACCAGCTGGCCCCCGACGGCCTGGCGCGCTTCCTGGACCACGGCGCCTGGTTCGCGCAGGCGCACTACGGCTACGCGTTCACCGTCACGGCGCCAGGACATGCGACGCTGCTCACCGGCGCGCGTCCGGGCCGCACCGGCATCATCGGCAACCAGTGGCGCGACGTGCTGTCCGGCGCGCTGGTCTACAACACCGGCGACCCCGCGCACCGCTACCTCGGCCATGCCACCGGCCCGCTGGACGGCACCAGCCCGCGCAACCTGAAGGTGGACACGCTGGGCGACGTGCTGCGCCGTGCCGATCCGCGTGCCCGGGTGATCGCCGTCTCGGGCAAGACCGCGGCGCCATCCTCCCGGCGGGCCGGCTGGGCACGGCCTACATGTACATGGCGACGACCGGCCGGTTCGCCTCCACCACCTACTACATGCAGCAGCATCCGGAGTGGGTCGAGGCCTTCAATGCCGCACGCCCGGCCGATCGCTGGTTCAAGGCCGAGTGGACACCGCTGCTGCCCGAGGCCGCCTATGCCCGCTCGCTGCCCGACGACCCACCCTGGTTCGGCCCGCGCGGCGGCCGGCTGCCGATGCGCATGGGCGGCGCCGATGCAGCGGCGCCGGGGCCGGCGTACTACGCCAGCCTGCTGCGCAGCCCCTTCGCCGACCAGCTCACGCTGGACTTCGCGCGCGCGGCGATCCGCGCCGAGCACCTCGGCCAGGACGAGGTGCCCGACCTGCTGGTGGTGAGCCTGTCCGGCCACGACTACGTGAACCACGCGTTCAGCGCCGAGTCCCGCATCTCGCACGACCACATCCTGCAGGTCGATCGCCTGCTGCAGGCCTTCCTGCGCGACCTGGATGCAACGGTCGGGCGCGGCCGCTACGTGGCGGTGCTCAGTGCCGACCACGGCTTCATGCCCGCGCCCGAGGTCCGCCGCGCGCGCGGCCTGGAGGCCGGCCGCGTGGACTGGCGCCGTGCGCTGGAGCGCGTGAACGGCCGGTTGCAGCAGGCTTTCGGCGCCGCGCCGCTGGTGCGGCTGAGCCCGGGCGCCTCGCTGAACGTCGACCGCCGGATGCTGGCCGAGCACGGCCTGGACCTCGACCGGGTGGCCGATGCAGCGCGGGCCGCGCTGCTGCTCGAGCCGGGCATCGCTGCCGCCTACACGCGCCGCGAGCTGCAGGATCGCAGCCGCACCGGGGCCCCCTTCTTCGAGCCGGTGCTGGAGGGCTGGCACCCGCAGGTCTCGGGCGACGTGCCCTACGTGCTCGAGGCCGGCTGGATGGCGTCGGCCGGCGTGGCCACGCACGGATCGCCGCACGCGTACGACACCCACGTGCCCCTGCTGCTGTGGGGGCCGCCCTGGGTGAAGCCCGGGCGGGTGGATGCGCGCGTGCAGGTCGTCGACCTGGCGCCCACGCTTGCCCATTGGCTGGGGCTGCCGCCGCCACCGGCCAGCCAGGGACGGGTGCTGCCGCTGCCGTGAAGGGGACGGGCGCAGCCACTGCGGTGGAAAGAGGCGGCCCGACGGACTTCAGCGCGCATTCGTGGATCCCCGCGTTCGCGGGGACGACCGGCTCGCTGCGGTGAGGGGCGGCCCGACCGATGTCAGTGCGCATTCGTGGGTCCCCGCTTTCGCGGGGACGACCGGCTCGCTGCGCTTCGCCGGTCGCTTTGCAAACCCGAAACCTGCGCGCCAAGCCCGCGACACCTGGGGCCGGCAAGCTGTTCCACGCGCGGGCGGCCCTGCCGCAAAGGTTCTACATTCGTGAGCGGGCCGCGGCCAGCCGGCGGCGGCAGAGCCGCTGCAGCGGCAACCGACCCGATACGACAAGAATGCAATCCGACCCCTCCCGCGAACTGCGCCATCCCCCCATCTCCGAGGCCGCGGAATCGCCGCCGCGCCGCCTGGGCCGTCGCGGCCAGCTGCTGGGCAGCCTGGTGGCGCTGCTGCTGGTGGCCGGCCTGGCCGGGCTGGCCTGGTACTTGACCCGGCAGCCGGCAGCGCCGGCCAATGGGGCCGCCTTCGGGCCCGGCCGGGGCGGCCCGGCCACCACCGTCGGCGTGGCCGTGGCCGAGCTCACCGACATCCCCGTCACGCTGGACGCGCTCGGCACCGTGGTGCCGCTGGCGACCGTGCGGGTGCGGCCGCAGGTGTCGGGCGTGCTGCAGCAGGTGCACTACCGGGAGGGCCAGTCCGTGCGCGCGGGCGAACTGCTGGCCAGCATCGACGCGCGGCAGTTCGAGGCGGCGCTGCAGCAGGCGACCGGCCAGCGCATGCGCGACGAGGCCCAGCTGGATGCGGCCCGCGTGACCCTGCAGCGCTTCCGCACGCTGCTGGCGCAGGATTCGATCGCCCGCCAGGAGGTGGACACCCAGGCGGCACTGGTCAAGCAGCTGGAGGCCGCCATCGTGGTGTCCAGGGCCAATGAAGCGGCGGCGCGCCTCGACCTGGGCTACACGCGCGTGGCGTCGCCGATCGCCGGCCGGGTGGGCCTGCGCACGGTCGACGTCGGCAACGTGGTCGGACCGTCCGATGCCAACGGCATCGCGGTGGTCACGCAGCTCTCGCCCATCGACGTGGAATTCGCCATCCCGCAGGACCGCATCGATGCGCTGCTGCAGGGCGGGCGCGGCGAGGCCCTGCCGGTGCGCGCGCTGGACAGCACCCGCCGCCGGGAGCTGGAGACCGGCCGCTTCATTTCGCTGGACAACCAGGTCGACGTCCAGACCGGCACGGTGCGGGCCAAGGCGCGCTTCGACAACGCCGGGCAGGCGCTGTTCCCGAACCAGTTCGTCAACGTGCAGCTGCGCCTGCGCACCATCGAGGGCGCGGTGACGGTGCCGCTGTCGGCGGTGCGCACCGGCGCCAACGGCGACTACGTGTTCGTGCTGAAGGACGACCGCACCGTGCAGCTGCGCAACGTGCGGCGCGGCGAGGCCACCGCCGAGCGGGTGCAGATCACCAGCGGCCTGCAGGCCGGCGAGCGCGTGGTGACCGAGGGCGCCGACCGGCTGCGCGACGGCTCGCGGGTGGTGCTGCCGGGCGAAGGGCCCGCAGCGGCGGCCGGCGCCCCCGGCAACGGCACGCCGGCGGCCGCCAGCGCGCGGCCGCGCCGCGCCGCGTCGGGGCCGCAACAGCGTCGTTCGGCGGGCGGCGGGGCGGCGCAATGACGGACGATGGATGGCGGCCCGCGGCCGCAATGACACGGTCCGGATGAGCCCCTCTCGTCCCTTCATCCTGCGCCCGGTCGCGACTTCGCTGCTGATGCTGGCGATCGTGCTGGCCGGTCTGGTGGGCCTGCGGCTGATGCCCTTGTCCGCGCTGCCGCAGGTCGACTACCCGACCATCCAGGTGCAGACGCTGTACCCCGGGGCCAGCCCGGAAGTGATGGCGCAGACCGTCACGGCGCCGCTGGAGCGGCAGTTCGGCCAGATGGCCGGGCTCGCGCGCATGAGCTCGACCAGCGCGGCGGGCGTGTCCATCGTCACGCTGCAGTTCGGCCTCGGCCTCGCCCTGGACGTGGCCGAGCAGCAGGTGCAGGCCGCGATCAATGCCGGCGCGACGCTGCTGCCGGCCGACCTGCCGGCGCCGCCCATCTACGCCAAGGTCAACCCCGCCGATGCGCCGGTGCTCACGCTGGCCATCACTTCGGCCCAGCTCCCGCTGCCCGAGGTGCAGAACCTGGTGAACACGCGGCTCGCGCTGAAGATCAGCCAGGTGTCGGGCGTGGGCCTGGTGACCCTGGCCGGCGGACAACGGCCGGCCGTGCGGGTGCAGGTGAACACGCGCGAGCTGGCTTCCTACGGCCTGACGCTGGAGAACGTGCGCACCGCCATCAGCGCCGCCAATGCCAACGGCGCCAAGGGCAGCATCGACGGGACGGCGCGTTCGTGGACCATCAATTCCAACGACCAGCTGCTCACCGCCGACGATTACGCCGACCTGGTGGTGTCGTACCGCAACGGGGCGCCGGTGCGCCTGCGCCACGTCGCCCAGGTGGTGGAGAGTGCCGAGAACGTCAGGCTCGGGGCCTGGTCGGCGCAGGGCGGCCGGGTGGAGCCGGCCATCATCCTGAACGTGCAGCGCCAGCCGGGTGCCAACGTCATTGCCACCGTCGACGCGATCAAGGCCCGGCTGCCCGAACTGGTGGCCGGGCTGCCGGCCGCGCTGCAGGTGGACGTGCTGTCCGACCGCACCACCGGCATCCGGGCTTCCGTGCAGCACGTGCAGATCGAACTGGTGCTGGCCGTGCTGCTGGTGGTGCTGGTGATCTTCGCCTTCCTGCACAGCCCGCGCGCCACCCTCATCGCCAGCCTTGCGGTGCCGATCTCGCTGGTGGGCGCCTGCGGCGCGATGTACCTGATGGGCTACAGCCTGAACAACCTGTCGCTGATGGCGCTGACCATCGCCAGCGGGTTCGTGGTGGACGACGCCATCGTCATGATCGAGAACATCAGCCGCCACATCGAGGATGGCGAGCCGCCGCTGCCGGCCGCGATGAAGGGCGCCAGCGAGATCGGCTTCACCATCATCTCGCTGACCGTGTCGCTGATCGCGGTGCTGATCCCGCTGCTGTTCATGGGCGACGTGGTCGGGCGGCTGTTCCGCGAGTTCGCGGTCACCCTGGCCATCACCATCCTGATTTCCGCCGTGGTATCGCTGACCCTGGTGCCGATGATGTCGGCACGCTGGCTGAAGGCGCATCCCGGCGGCGAAGCGGCCGGCAGCGGGCTGGGTGCGCGGTTGCAGCGGCGCTTCGAGCGCCTGATCCACCATTACGACCGGGCGCTGGTCTGGGTGCTGCGGCACCAGACGCTGACGTTGCTGGTCGCGCTGGCCACCCTGGTGCTGACGGTGCTGCTGTACATCCTCATCCCCAAGGACCTGTTCCCGACCCAGGACACCGGGCAGCTGCAGGCGCGGGTGGAGGCGCGCAAATCGATCGCCTATCCGAAGATGGCGCAGCTGCAGCAGGAGGTGGTGCAGGCGCTGCTGGAGGAGCCGGGGGTCGCCAGCATCGCCAGCTTCGTCGGCGTGGACGCGGCCAACAACACCATGCTGCACACCGGCCGGCTGCTGATCAACCTGGCCGGCGGCCGCGGCGAGCCGCAGGCGCTGATGGACCGGCTGCGCCGGCGCGCGCACCAGGTGCCGGGCGCCACGCTGTACCTGCAGCCGGTGCAGGACCTCACCGTCGATGCCGAGTCCGGCCCGACCCAGTACCGGTTCTCGCTGGAGGGGTCGGATACCGCGACGGTCAACGAGTGGGCGGGCCGGCTGGTGAGCCAGCTGCAGACGGTGCCGCAGGTGCGCAACCCGGTCACGGACGCGGGGGCGAGCGGCGCGGCCATCTACGTCGACGTCGACCGCGACACCGCGGCGCGCCTGAACATCACGGCCGCGGCCATCGACGAGGCGCTCTACAGCGCATTCGGCCAGCGCATCGTCTCGACCATCTTCACCCAGACCAACCAGTACCGCGTGATCCTGGAGGCGCGGCCGGAGGCTTCGGCGACGCCCGACTCGCTGGCCGGCATCCAGCTGCGCACCGGTTCGGGCGAGCCGACGCCGCTGTCGGCGATCGCGCGGATCGCGGAGCAGCGCGCACCGCTGCAGATCACGCACGTGGCGCAGTACCCCGCGGCCACGGTGGGCTTCGACACCGCGCCCGGCGTTTCGCTCGGGCAGGCGGTGGCCGCCGTGCGGCAGGCGGCCAGCGATGCGGCGCTGCCCTCGTCGGTGACCCTGACGTTCCTGGGCGCGGCGGGGGCCTTCCAGGCCTCGCTGGCCAACCAGCTCTGGCTGATCCTGGCGGCGGTGGTCTGCGTGTACATCGTGCTGGGCGTGCTCTACGAGAGCTACGTGCACCCCCTGACCATCCTGTCCACGCTGCCCTCGGCGGGGGTGGGCGCGCTGCTGGCCCTGATGCTCACCGGCCAGGCGCTGGGCGTGGTCGGCATCATCGGGATCATCCTGCTGATCGGCATCGTCAAGAAGAACGCGATCATGATGATCGACTTCGCGCTCGACGCGCAGCGGGTGGAGGGCCGGCCGGCGCGGGAGGCGATCCACCAGGCGGCGCTGCTGCGCTTCCGGCCGATCCTGATGACGACGCTGGCGGCGCTGGGCGCGGCCATCCCGCTGATGCTGGGCTGGGGCGAGGGCGCCGAACTGCGCCGCCCGCTCGGCCTGGCGATCTTCGGCGGGCTGGTGCTCAGCCAGCTGCTGACGCTGTTCACCACGCCGGTGATCTACCTGTGGTTCGAGCGGCTGGGCGAGCGCTGGCGCCGCCCCGGGCGCGCCGGGGTGGTGCGGTGAACCTCTCCGCCCCTTTCATCCGCCGCCCGGTCGGCACGGTGCTGCTGACGGCAGGGATCGCGCTGGCCGGCATCGCGGCCTTCTTCAACCTGCCGGTGGCCTCGCTGCCGCAGGTCGACTTCCCGGTGATCTCGGTCAGCGCCAGCCTGCCGGGCGCCAGCCCGGAGACCATGGCCACCAGCGTGGCCCAGCCCCTGGAGCGGCGCCTCGGCGTCATCGCCGGCGTCAACGAGATGACGTCCAGCAGCGGCACCGGCTCGACCCGGGTCACGCTGCAGTTCGACCTGAACCGGCAGATCGACGCCGCCGCGCGCGAAGTGCAGGCGGCCATCAACGCCGCGCGCGCCGACCTGCCGGCCAACCTGCGCAGCAACCCGACCTATCGCAAGGCCAACCCGGCCGCCGCGCCGGTGCTGATCCTGGCGCTGACCTCGCCGCGCCGCTCGCCCGGCCAGATCTACGACGCGGTCTCCAACGTCGTGCAGCAGAAGATCGCGCAGGTGCACGGCGTCGGCGACGTGGAGCTGGGCGGCGGCTCGCAGCCGGCGGTGCGCGTCGAGCTGCTGCCGTTCGCACTGAACAAGTACGGCATCGCCACCGAGGACATCCGCGCCGCGCTGCAGGCCGGCAGCGCCAACCGGCCCAAGGGCGACGTGCAGGATGCCGGCGGGCGGCGGCTGCCGGTCTACACCAGCACCAGCAGCAGCGCCGGGGGACCCGGCGGGCTGATCACCATGGGCGCCCACAAGCTGTCGGCCGCCGCCTATCGCGGCCTCGTGGTCGCCTGGCGCGACGGCGCGGCGGTGCGGCTGGGCGACGTGGCCGAGGTCAGCGACAGCGTGGAGAACGTCAACACGCTGGGCCTGTTCAACGGCGAGCCGGCCGTGATCGTGCTGGTCACCCTGCAGGCCGGCGCCAACGTGATCGAGACCGTGGACGAGGTGCGCGCCCTGCTGCCGCAGCTGCAGGCCGAACTGCCGCCGGACATCCGGCTGGCGGTGGCGTCCGACCGCACCCACTCGATCCGGGCTTCGCTGCACGAAGTGGAGCTGACGCTGGCCATCGCGATCGTGCTGGTGGTGCTGGTGGTGAGCGCCTTCCTGCGCAGCGCGCGCGCCACCTTCATCCCGGCGGTGGCCACCATCGTCTCGCTGCTGGGCACCTTCGGCGTGATGCTGGCGCTGGGCTTCTCGCTGAACAACCTGAGCCTGATGGCGCTGACCGTGGCCACCGGCTTCGTGGTCGACGACGCCATCGTGGTGCTGGAGAACATCTCGCGCCACCTGGAGCAGGGCATGGACCGCTTCCGGGCCGCCCTGCTGGGCGCCCGCGAAGTCGGCTTCACGGTGCTGTCGATCAGCCTGTCGCTGGTGGCGGTGTTCATCCCGCTGCTGTTCATGGGCGGGCAGGTCGGGCGCCTGTTCCGCGAGTTCGCCGTCACGCTGGCGGCCGCGGTGCTGATCTCGCTGCTGATCTCGCTGACCACCACGCCGATGATGTGCGCCTGGCTGCTGCGGCTTGGCCGGCCGGCCAAGCCGCCGGGTCGGCTGTCGCGCTGGGCGCAGCGCGGCTTCGACGCCACGCACCGTGCCTACGCCGTGATGCTCGACTGGGCGCTGCAGGCTCGCACGCTGGTGCTGCTGGTCCTGGTGGCGGTGATCGCCCTGAACGCCTTCCTGTTCGTGAAGATCCCCAAGGGCTTCTTCCCGCAGCAGGACACCGGGCAGATCAGCGGCGGCCTGCGCGCCGACCGCAGCATCTCGTTCCAGGCCATGCAGGACAAGCTGCGCCAGCTGGTGGACATCATCCGGGCCGACCCCGCGGTCGACACGGTGGTGGGCTTCACCGGCGGCAGCCGCGCCGGCGGAGGCTTCCTGCAGGTGGGCCTGAAGCCGGCCGCCGAGCGGGCGGCGGGCGAGCGCGCCCAGGCGGTGATCGCGCGGCTGCGCCCGCAGCTGCAGCAGGTCTCGGGCGTGAGCCTGTTCCTCAACCCGGTGCAGGACCTGCGCATGGGCGGGCGGCAGAGCAGCTCCACCTACCAGTACACGCTCAAGAGCGACAACCGGCAGGACCTGAGCCGGTGGGCGACCCGGCTGGCCGAGGCCATGAAGCAGCAGCCCGCGCTGGTGGACGTGGACACCGACCAGCAGGAGCACGGCGTCGAGCTGTTCGTCGAGGTCGACAAGGACACGGCGGCGCGGCTGGGCATCCGCTCGCGCGACGTCGACAACGCCCTGTACAACGCCTTCGGCCAGCGGCAGGTCGCGACCATCTATGGCGAGCTGAACCAGTACAAGGTGATCCTGGGCGTGGCGCCGCGCTACACCCTGAGTCCGCAGGCGCTCAAGGACATCTACGTGCCGGCGCCCAATGCGCCGGCCGGCGCCGCGGCCGGTGCGACCGTGGCGGCGGCCTCGCCGGTCGACCCGGCCCTGCGCGATCCTGCCAGCGGCCAGGCGCTCAGCAGCGCCGCCGTGCCCATGGTGCCGCTGTCGGCGATCGCGCACATCGAGGAACGGCCGACCGCCGCATCGGTGCAGCACCAGGACGCGGAGCTGGCCACCACGATCTCGTACAACCTGGCCGAGGGCCACACGCTGGCCGACGCCCAGGCGGCCGTCCGGCAGGCCGAGGCCGACATCGCGCTGCCGGGCAACGTGCGCGGCAGCTTCCAGGGCTCGGCGCGCGCCGCGCAGCAGTCGCAGCAGCAGCAGCCGCTGCTGATCCTGGCCGCGATCGTGGTGATCTACATCGTGCTGGGCGTCCTGTACGAAAGCCTGGTGCACCCCATCACCGTGCTGTCCACGCTGCCTTCGGCCGGCGTCGGCGCGGTGCTGGCGCTGATGCTGTTCGGGCTGGAGCTGTCGGTGATGGCGCTGATCGGCCTGTTCCTGCTGATCGGCATCGTCAAGAAGAACGCCATCCTGATCATCGACTTCGCACTCGATGCCGAGCGCTCGCGCGGGCTGGCGCCCCTGCAGGCGGTGCGCGAGGCCTGCCTGCTGCGCCTGCGCCCCATCCTGATGACCACGCTGGCGGCGGCGCTGGGCGCCTTGCCGCTGGCCATCGGCTTCGGCGAGGGCGCCGAGCTGCGCCGACCGCTCGGCATCGCCATCGTCGGCGGGCTGGTCGCCAGCCAGCTGATCACCCTGCTGACCACGCCGGTGGTCTACCTGCTGCTGGACAAGCTGCGCCGCCGCAGTCCCCACGAGCGCGCGCTGGCGCGCAGCCACGAGCCGGAACCCGCATGACCCCTTCGTTTCGCCCCACTACCCCGCTCGCGCTGGCCGTGGCGATCGCGCTGGCCGGCTGCGCCGTCGGTCCGCGCTACCAGGCGCCGCCCACGGTCGAAACCCCGGCCGCCTTCAAGGAGGGGGCCGGCGAATGGGTGCGCGCCGCGCCGGCCGACGCGCTGGAGCGCGGCCCGTGGTGGCGGCTGTTCCAGGATTCGCGGCTGGACGAACTGGCCGCGCAGGTGGAGGTCTCCAACCAGAACGTCGCCGCCGCAGTGGCCGGGTACCGGCAGGCGAGGGCGCTGGTGGCGCAGCAGCGCGCGTCGCTGTTCCCCGCCGTCAGCCTGGACGCCGGCGCCAGCCGCAGCGGCAGCGAAGGCACCGGCGTGACCACCGCCACCACCACCGGCGGCACCACCCGGGTCGGCAGCGGCGATCGCACCAGCTACCAGTTCGGCATCGGGGCGAGCTGGGAACCGGACGTGTGGGGCCGGCTGGCGCGCACCGTGGACGGCGCCGAGGCCGGCGCCCAGGCCAGCCTGGCGGACCTGGCCGCGGCGACGCTGGCCGCGCAGGGCGAGCTGGCCGCCAACTACTTCAACCTGCGCGAACTGGACGCCCAGCGCGAGCTGCTGGCCCGCACCATCGCCGGCTACGAGCGGGTGCTGCAGATCACGCGCAACCGCTACGAGGCGGGCATCGCGGCCCGCACCGACGTGCTGCAGGCGCAGACGCAACTGGCCAACGCGCGTGCCGAGCTGCTGGGGCTGGAGCGCCAGCGGGCCCAGTCGGAGCACGCGATCGCGGTGCTGGTGGGCCGAGCCCCGGCCCACTTCTCGCTGCCGGCCGAGCCCGACCGGCCGTTCGCCGTCCCGGACATCCCGCCGGCCGTGCCGTCCACGCTGCTGCAGCGGCGCCCCGACATCGCCGCAGCCGAACGGCGCGTGGCGCAGGCCAACGAGCAGATCGGCATCGCGCAGGCCGCGTACTACCCCAGCCTGCGGCTGACCGGCTCGGTGGGCGCCGGCGCCGCCAGCATCGGCGACCTGTTCAGCGCGTCCTCGCTGGTGTGGGCGCTGGGCGCCTCGCTGGCACAGACGATCTTCGACGCCGGTGCGACCGCGGCGCGGGTGGAAGGGGCGCGCGCCGGTCTGGACGCCGCCGCGGCGCGCTACCGCCAGACGGTGCTGTCGGCCTTCCAGGACGTGGAGGACCAGCTGGCCGGCGTCCGCGTGCTGGCCCGGCAGGTCGACCTGCGCGAGGAAGCGGCCCGCGCCGCCGAGCTGGTCGAGCAGCAGGTGCTCAATCGCTACCAGGCCGGGCAGGTCAGCTTCACCGAGGTGGTCAACGCCCAGGCCACGGCGCAGGGCGCGCGCCGCGCGCTGGTGCAATTGCAGGCCGACCGCCAGGCGGCGGCGGTGGCGCTGGTGCAGGCGCTCGGGGGTGGCTGGAGCGGGCTGTAGGGCTTCAGCCCTGCCGGTTGCCGAGCAGCGCCCGCATGCCGGCCTCCAGCGCCTCCATGCGCACCGTGAGGTTGGGTGCGGAGTCCTTGGCCATCTTCATGAAGCGCTCGAAGTCGGCCAGCACGCCGGCGCGGTCGGCATGGTGCATCAGCGCGCTGGCCAGCGCGGCCTGCAGCACCTGCACCTGGGCCACCAGCGCGAACTGGTTTTCCTTGAGCGCTTCGATGTGCTGGGCCTGCTCGGCCAGCTGGCGCCGGATGTCGTCGGACTGCATGCGCGCCAATGTAGCAGCCGCTACCCCTTTCAGGGCCGGCGCGCCGGCCCGGAGTGCTCTTCGAGCCTGCGGGCAGGGATCAGGCGCAGCGGCGATTCGGCACCCGGCTGGGCGTCCTGCACCGGCAGCGGCTTCGGGGCATGGACGGCCGCCGGCAGCGCCTGTGGCCGGGCGGAAGCCGTGCTCGCCCCGTCGGCCGCCCGGAGGGGCGCGTCGCTCTGCCCGGGGCCCAGGCCCTGCACCAGGGCCCAGGCCGCGGACGCCACCGCCAGCAGGCCCGCGGCCGCCCACGCCAGCCGCACCTTGGCGCGATCGCCCGGCAACTCGACCCGGCCCGGCTGGCGCGGTTCGCTGGGGCGTGTTCGCCCGTGGTCGTAGCGGGCCCGGCGGTCGGGGTCCGACAGGACCTCGTAGGCCTGGTTGATCAGGGCCATGGCCTCGGTGTCGGCGGCCTCGCCCCGGTCGGGGTGGTGCTGCTGCGCCAGGCGCCGCCAGGCCTGGCGCACGTCCTGCGCCGACGCCCCGGGGGCCAGCCCCAGCACGTCATACAAGGAGGGCTGGCCCTTTGCAGACATGAGGGTGGACCCTATCACGGTCCGGACCGTGGTGCATCCGGCCTTTCATGCCTGCCGGGGGGCGGCATCTTGGGCTGGTAGTCGCACCAGGCGCGCACGGCGCAGCGCCAGCACTGCGGCAGGCGCGCCACGCACACGTAGCGGCCGTGCAGGATCAGCCAGTGGTGCGCGTCCGCCAGGTAGGCGGCGGGCACGCGCTGCAGCAGCTTCAGTTCCACCTGCAGGGGATCCTTGCCGGGGGCGAGGCCGGTGCGGTTGGCGACCCGGAAGATGTGCGTGTCGACCGCCAGCGTCGGCTCGCCGAAGGCGACGTTGAGCACCACGTTGGCCGTCTTGCGGCCCACTCCCGGCAGCGCCTGCAGTTCCTCGCGCGTGCGCGGTACCTTGCCGCCATGCCGCTCGAGCAGCAGCCGGCAGGTCTCCAGCAGGTTGCGGGCCTTGGTGCGGTACAGGCCGATCGTGCGGATGTGGCCCTCCAGCCGGTCCAGGCCCAGGTCCAGCATGGCCCGGGGTGTCGGTGCGGCCGCGAACAGGCTGCGTGTCGCCTTGTTGACACCGACGTCGGTGGCCTGCGCCGACAGCAGCACCGCGGCCAGCAGCTCGAACACGCTGCTGTATTCCAGTTCGGACCGCGGGGAGGGATTGGCCGCCTGGAGGGTGGCGAAGAAGGGCTCGACGTCGGCGTCTTTCACGGCAGGGGAGTGTAGGTCGATGTTAAGGTCACTCGTGCATCCAGGAGGCCGCCATGCCCGCATTCGAGACCCTGTCGATCCGCAAGGACGAAACCAGCCCCCGCATCGCCCGCCTGGTGCTGAACCGGCCCGAGCGCCTCAATGCGATCGGCGAGGAGACCCCGCGCGAACTGCGGCAGGCGGTGGAGTGGGCCAATGCCGACGACGAGGTCCACGTGATCGTCGTCGAGGGCGCCGGCAAGGGCTTCTGCGGCGGCTACGACCTGACCGTGTTCGGCCAGGGGGAGGTCGACCACCCGTGCCAGCAGGAGCGCTTTCCGTGGGACCCGATGGCCGACTACGCGTACATGAAGCGCAACACCGAGGACTTCATGGCGCTGTGGCGCAGCCCCAAGCCGACCATCGCCAAGGTGCACGGCCACGCGGTGGCCGGCGGCAGCGACATCGCCCTGTGCTGCGACCTGCTGGTGATGGCCGAGGACGCACGCATCGGCTACATGCCCACGCGGGTCTGGGGCTGCCCCACCACCGCGATGTGGGCCTTCCGGCTCGGGCCGACGCGCGCCAAGCAGCTGATGTTCACCGGCGACACCATCGACGGCCGCACGGCGGCCGAATGGGGCCTGGCCAACGAATGCGTGCCGGCGGCGCAGCTGGAAGAGGCCACCATGAGGCTGGCGCAGCGCATCGCCGGCGTGCCGCGCAGCCACCTGGCCATGCACAAGATGGTGGTCAACCAGGTGATGCTGAACATGGGGCTGGAGCAGGCGCAGCAAATCGCCACGGTGTTCGATGGCATCACCCGGCACAACCCGGAGGGCCTGTGGTTCCGCCGTCATGCGCAGGCGGAAGGCTTCAAGGCCGCGGTCCAGTGGCGCGACAGCGGCCGGCCCATTCCCGAGGGCGACGAAGCGCGTGCGCTCATCGCCGAGCTCGACGCGAGGCAGGGGCGCCGGCAGCAGGGACAATGACGGTCGATCCGCGAAACGCGTTCCGCCGCCCACCATGCCGTTCGACTTCCACAACCCCTATCCCACCACGCGCATCCCCGTCCTCGCGCGCAACGTCGTCTCCACCTCGCACCCGCTGGCCGCGCAGGCCGGGCTGCGCATGATGTGGAAGGGCGGCAATGCGGTGGATGCCGCCATCGCCGCCGCCGCCGCGATGACGATCTGCGAGCCGGTCAGCAACGGCCTGGGCAGCGACGCCTTTGCCATCCTGTGGGACGGCCGCGAACTGCACGGCCTGAACGCCGCCGGACGCGCCCCCGCGGCCTGGACGCCGGACTACTTCCGCCGCAAGTACGGTGCCGCCGCCGCGAATCCGCCCAAGCGCGGCCCCGACTCGATCACGGTGCCCGGCGCCGTGGCCGGCTGGGTGGCGCTCTCGGAGCGCTTCGGCAAGCTGCCCTTTGCCGACCTGCTGGAGCCGGCCATCGAGATCGCCGAACGCGGCTACCTGCTGCCGGTGGTGGTGCAGCAGAAGTGGGCCGCGGCCACGCCCGAGCTGGGCTCGCTGCCGGGTTTCGCGCCCTCCTTCCTGCCCTGGGGCCGGGCGCCCCGGGTCGGCGAGCTGTTCCGGTTCCCGGCGGCCGCGCGTGCGCTGCGCGCGATCGCCCAGACCCGCGGCGCCGCCTACTACGGCGGCGAGATCGCGCAGGCGATCGAGCGATTCGTGCGCGAACACGGCGGCTCGATCACGGCCGCCGATTTCGCGAGCTTCAGGCCCGAATGGGTGCAGCCCATCGCCCGGGACTACCGCGGCTACACGCTGCACGAGATCCCGCCCAGCGGGCAGGGCATCGCCGCATTGATCGCGCTGGGCATCCTCAGCCGGTTCGACCTGGCCGGCTTGCCGGTGGACGGCGCCGAATCGCAGCACCTGCAGATCGAAGCCATGAAGCTGGCCTTCGCCGACGTGTACCGCTACTGCGCGGAGCCTTCCTGCATGGAGGTGACGGCCGAACAGATGCTGGACGACGCCTACCTGGCCGCGCGGGCCAAGCTGATCGACCGGCGCAAGGCGCAGGACTTCGGCGCCGGCAACCCGGCCCGGGGCGGCACCATCTACCTGACCGCTGCCGACGAGAACGGCATGATGGTCAGCTTCATCCAGAGCAACTACATGGGCTTCGGCTCCGGCGTGGTGGAGCCGGGCTTCGGCATCAGCCTGCAGAACCGCGGCCACGGGTTCAGCCTGCGCGAAGGCGCCAACCAGGTGGCGCCGGGCAAGCGGCCGTTCCACACCATCATCCCGGCCTTCCTGACCCGCCGGGTGGAAGGACGGGTCGAGCCCGTCATGTCCTTCGGCGTGATGGGCGCCAACATGCAGCCGCAGGGCCACGTGCAGACGCTGGTGCGCATGCTCGACTACCGCCAGAGCCCCCAGGCCGCCTGCGACGCGCCGCGCTGGCGCTTCAACGCCGGCCTGGAGATCAACGTCGAGCAGCAGATGGACAAGGCCACCGTGCGCGAGCTGGCCGCCCGCGGCCACCGCGTCGAGGTGATCGACGACAACTACCAGGACTTCGGCGCCGGCCAGTTCATCTGGCGCGCCGGCGACCCCAAGGTGGAAGGCTACGTGGCCGCCTCCGACTCGCGCCGCGACGGGCTGGCGGCCGGGTTCTAGTCCCGGGTCGGGTTCTCCTGAGGGGCCTTGCGCGGCCCCGACAGCGATCCGTGCGCGTCGGCGTAGGCCTTGGTGAACTCCGCCCCCAGCAGGAAGATCTGCGCGGCGTAGTACACCCACACCAGCAGGATCACCAGTGCGCCGGCCGCCTCGAAGGATTCGTTGACGCGGCTCTTGCCGATGTACAGGCCGATCAGCAGCTTGCCGACCTCGAACAGCAGCGCGGTGACGATGGCGCCCACCCAGACGTCGCTCCAGCGCACCGGGGCGGACGGCATCAGCTTGAAGATCGTCGCGAACAGGGCCGACAGGAAAACCAGCGACACCAGCAGGTTCAGCCCCTGCAGCAGCGCCTCCCAGCCCGGTACCAGCCCGCCGGCCCAGGTGCCCACCGACGCCAGCAACGCGCTGACCAGCAGCGACACCATCAGCAGGAAGGCCACCGCCAGGATCAGCCCGAAGGACAGCAGCCGCGCCCGCAGGATGCCCACGATCCCGGCCGGCTTGTTCGCCTCCGGCACCTTCCAGATCCGGTCCAGCGCGTTCTGCAGTTCGGCGAACACGGTGGTCGCGCCCACCAGCAGCAGGACGAAGCTGGCGAGGCCGGCGACCAGGCCGCGCTCGGTGTCGCTGTGCTGCGCCACCAGCCGCTCCACCATCTGCGCGCCCTGGGGGCCCACCATGCCCGAGATCTGGCCCGTGATCTCGCCCATCACGGCTTCGCGCCCGAACACGCCGCCGGCGACGGCGATCACGATCACCAGCAGCGGCGCCAGCGAGAACACCGTGTAGTAGGAGATGGCTGCGCCCATCGATGGCGCGTAGTCGTTGGACCAGGACTGGACGGACTGGATGCCCAGGCGCAGGAGGTGCTTGGGGTTGAGCATGGCTGGCTCCTTGTAGCGCGGCTGCGCCGGGGCATGGGTCGCCGGCCCTGCACCGCTGCCTCGGATATCGACGCGGCAGGGGGTAGTCCCGCGCCTACCCTCATCGGCAACCGCCACCGACAGGCATGGGCCACAGGCCGCAAAGAATGGTGATCGGCCGTGTCTCGAGCGCGTGTCGGGCACGCGCGTGGCCAGCGGTCGGACCCGGACCGTGGCTTCCGGTGGACGCAGGCCGAATGCCTCCCGGCCCATTTCCAAGGAGCAGCCCATGCCGACAGTGATTCGAGCATTCGACGACCGCAACGTCGCCCAGAGGGCCGTGGACAGGCTGGCGCAGTCCGGCTTCGATCGGCAGGACATCCACGTCGAGCAGCGCACCCCGTCGCACGGCACGACGAGCGCGCAGGAAGGCCGGGAGGACGGGGGATGGTTCAGCAGCTTCTTGCGTGACCTGTTCGGCACCGAGGACCAGGCCAACACCGGCCACGCCCATACCTATGACGAGGCCGTCCGCCGCGGCAGCTCGGTGGTGGTGGTGGAGGCCGGCGACTCGCAACAGGCCGAGCGGGCCGCCTCCTTGCTGGACGAGCTGGGTGCGGTGGACGTGGACGAACGGGCCCGCCAGTGGCGTGCCGACGGGTGGACGGGCGGGGCGCCGGTGAACAGGCCGATGCCCTGATGAGGCAGGGCAGGCCAGCCAGCAAGGACGACCCCCATGCATACCGCCCTGTGTACCTTCGACGACCGCGAAACCGCCGAGAAGGCGCGCGACCGGCTGCTGCAGGCGGGCTTCGCACGCCATGACATCCATTTGCAGCACCGCGGGCCCACCGACTCCGACAGCATGGGAGAGGACCCGCGCGCCTGGGACGGCACCGACCGCGAGATCGCCGCGGACCGCAGCGTGGTGGACAAGGTGGCCGGCTTCTTCGTGCGCCTGTTCGGCGCCGACGATCCGCAGCACCGGCACGAGGCCTGGTCCCGCGCGGTGGACAGCGGCCGCACCGTGCTGGTGGTGGACACGGCGGACGAGCAGCAGGCTCAGCGCGCCCGCGGACTGCTGCACGACCTGCAGGCGGCCGACGTGGGCGTCTACCACCGGCCGCGGCAGCTGACGGTCTACGACATCCTGAGCGTCGGCGACGAGGACGAGGATCCCGCGGCGCCGCGGCAGGGCGGGGTCGGGGACAAGCCTTCGCGCTGATTCCCGGCCGGGTTCGGGCAGGCGCGGCCGCGGATGGCGCGACAATGGGCGGTCGACCCGAATCCACAACGACCATGTCCCTGCCATTCGCCTCCCGCCTCGACAACGTCGAAACCTCCGCCATCCGCGAGCTGTTCAAGCTGCTGGGCAAGCCGGGCATCATTTCCTTTGCGGGCGGCTTTCCGGACAGCGCGATGTTCGACGTGGACGGCCTGCGCGAGGCCAGCCAGAAGGCGCTGGCAGAAGAACCGGGCGCGGCGCTGCAGTACGGGGCCACCGAGGGCTACGAGCCGCTGCGCCAGCAACTGGCGGCGTTCGAGCAGGGCAAGGGCGTGGCCGGCCTCGATCCCAGCCAGCTGATCGTCACCACCGGCAGCCAGCAGGCGCTGGACCTGCTGGGCAAGACGCTGGTCGGCCCCGGCGACAAGGTGATCGTGGAAGGCCCCACCTTCCTGGCCACCATCCAGTGCTTCCGCTTGTATGGCGCCGACCTCGTTTCGGCGCCGATCGACGCGCACGGCGTGCAGGTCGACCGGCTCGAGGCGCTGATCGCCGAGCACAGGCCCAAGTTCGTCTACCTGATTCCCACCTTCGGCAACCCGAGTGGCGCACTGCTGTCGCTGGAGCGGCGGCGCAAGGTGCTGGAGCTGGCCGTGAAGTACCAGACCCTGGTCGTGGAGGACGACCCCTATGGCGACCTGTACTTCAGCCCCGAGCCGCCGCCCCCTTCGCTGCTGGCGCTGTCCGGCGAAGTGCCCGGCTCGCGCGAGTGGCTGGCGCACTGCGGCAGCATGAGCAAGGTCCTGTCGCCCGGCCTGCGCGTGGGCTGGCTGGTGGCGCCGGCCGAGCTGCTGGCCAAGGCCACCATGTGCAAGCAGTTCAGCGACGCCCACACCAGCACCTTCGCCCAGGCGACCGCGGCGCAGTACCTCCGGAGCGGGCGCATGCCGCAGACCCTGAAGCACGTGCGCCGGGTCTACGCCGAGCGGGCGCAGGCCATGGGCGAGGCGCTGCAGCGCGAGCTGGGCGACGCGATCGCCTTCACCCAGCCGCAGGGCGGCCTGTTCTTCTGGGCGCGGCTCACCGGGGCCGGCGGCAAGCTGCGCGACGCCGGCGAGTTCGCCCGGCGCGCGATCGAGCAGGGGGTGGCCTTCGTGCCCGGCGCGCCCTTCTTCGCCCGGGACCCGGACACCAGTTCGCTGCGCCTGTCCTTCGCCACGGCCGGCGTGGACAAGATCCGAGAGGGCATCGCGCGGCTCGGCAAGGCGCTGTAGCGGGTGCCTTCGGGACCCGGCCCGCCAAGGAGGATCGCGATGACCACCAGGGTGTTCACGAGCGGGCGCATCCGGCAGGCGGACTACGACCCCGGCTCGCGCCAGCTGGACCTGCACTTCGACAACCGGTCGGTCCTGGCCTACAGGCACGTGCCGGAAGAGGTGTTCCGGCGCCTTTGCAGCGCTCCCAACCCGGCGACGTACTGGGAAGACCGCATCGCCGAGGAGTATCCCAAGGGCACGCCCAAGGCGCCTGCGGCAGGAACCGGCAGCAGGCCTCCCGGCGGCGTGTTCGGCGAAGGGAGCGACTAGATGGACGCGGCGACCCGCGCACCGGTCACCGGCCCGGGGGCCGGGCAGGACGCCGTGCCGTCCATGGCGCAGCAGTTCGGCCGCCTGCGCGCGGCCCAGGCGGCCGAACCCTGGCCCGAATGGGCTGCGCGCGCGGATCGGTTGCGCCGGTTGCTGCGCCTGGTGCGCGACCACGAACAAGCCATCGCAGCCGCCATCCACCAGGACTTCGGCAACCGCCCGGCCATCGAGACCGGGATGGTCGAGGTCTGGCCCAGCCTGGCGGAGATCAGGGGAGCGTTGCGGCACGGCCGCCGCTGGATGGCGCCGCGCCGCGCGAGCGTCGGCAAGTGGTTCATGCCGGCGCGGGCGCGCATCGTGCCGCAACCCCTCGGCGTGGTCGGCATCATCGTGCCCTGGAACTATCCGCTGAACCTGGCGGTGACGCCGCTGGCTGCGGCGCTGGCGGCCGGCAACCGGGCCATGGTCAAGCTGTCGGAATCCACGCCCGCGTACGGCGCGCTCATGCAGCGGCTGGTGGGTGAAGCGTTCGGCGCCGACGAAGTCGTGGTGGTCACCGGCGGGGCCGACGTGGCGGCGCAGTTCAGCGCGCTGCCGTTCGACCACCTGCTGTTCACCGGCTCGACGCCGGTGGGCCGCCAGGTGATGGCGGCGGCGGCACGGAACCTGACGCCGGTCACGCTGGAACTGGGCGGCAAGTCACCGGCCGTTGTGACGCCGGGCCACCCGATGGCACATGCCGCCGAGCGCATCCTCGTGGGCAAGCTGATCAATGCCGGACAGACCTGCATCGCGCCCGACTATGTGCTGGTGCACCGGCCCGAACTCGACGCCTTCGTCCAGGCCGCGCAGCAGCAGGCCCGGCGCATGTACCCCGGTGGACTGGCCGACGCCGATTACTGCAGCATCGTCAACGAGCGCCAGTACGCGCGGTTGCTGGCCGCCATGGCCGAGGCGCAGGAGCGGGGCAGCCGCGGCGTTCCCTTGTTCGCCGGGGCGCAGCGCAGCGACGCGCAGCACCGCCTGGCGCCGCTGCTGCTGGTGGACCCGCCGGCGGACACGCGGGTCATGAGCGAGGAGATCTTCGGCCCGGTGCTGCCGCTGGTGCCCTACGACTCGGTGGAGCAGGCCATGCGCTTCGTGCAGGAGCGCCCGCGGCCCCTGTCGCTGTACTGGTTCGACCGGGACCGGCCGCGCACCGAAACCGCGATGCGCGAATTGCCGGCCGGCGGCATGACGGTGAACGACGTGCTGCTGCACGCCGGCCAGGAGGACCTGCCCTTCGGCGGCGTCGGCGCCTCCGGCATGGGCCACTACCACGGGCGCTGGGGCTTCGAGACCTTCAGCAAGCTCAAGCCGGTGTTCCTGCAGTCGCGGGTGAACGCCTTGTCGCTGTTCCTGCCGCCCTACAGCCGGTTGGCGCGCACCCTGCTGCACTGGATGAAGCGGCTGTAGCGGGCGAAGCGCGGCCGCCGGCGGGGCGCCGCCGGCGCGTCAGCCGACGGCTTCCGTGTTCGCCGAATCCGGTTCGGATTCCTCCACCACCGCCACGCGCGGGCGCTGCAGCTTGATGTGCGCGGCCAGCCCGCCGGAAGTGGTGTTGGCCAGCGCGAAGATGCCGCCCATGCGCTGCACCGTCTTGTCGACGATGGCCAGCCCCAGGCCGGCGCCGGTGGCCGCGGTGCGGGCGGCGTCGCCGCGGAAGAACGGCTTGATCAGGTTGGGCAGCGCCTCGGGCGCCACGCCCATGCCGTGGTCGCGCACCTTCAGCAGGACCCATTCGTTGCGCTGCTTGGCGGCGATGTCCACCACGGCGATCCCGGTCTCCGGCGTCTTGCCGTAGCGGCGGGCGTTCTCCAGCAGGTTGGAGATGACGCGTGCCAGCTCCACCTCGTCGGCCAGCACGTACAGGCCCCTGGGCACGTCGGTGTTGATGCGCATGTCGCCGTGGTCCTGCACGGCGTACACGCAGGCTTCGACCACGCTGCGCAGGTTGACCGGCTTGAGCTCGGCATGGTCGGGGCGCGCGTAGTCGAGGAACTTGTCGATGATGGCGTCGAGCTGGTCGATGTCGGAGGCCATGTGCTCGCGCGCCTCCGGGTCGGCCACGCTCATCTCGGTTTCCAGCCGCAGGCGGGCCAGCGGCGTGCGCAGGTCGTGCGAGATGCCGGCCAGCATGACGGCGCGGTCCTGCTCGATCTTGGCGAGCTGCTGCGCCATCCGGTTGAAGCCGATGTTGACCTCGCGGATCTCGCTGGTCACCGCCTTCTCGTCCAGCCGGCTGGCGTCGAAGTCGCCATCGCGCACCCGGCTGGCGGCGAACGACAGCTGCTTGAGCGGCCGGTTGATCAGGCGAGCGATGAGGGCCGCGCCGGCCAGCGACAGGCCGGCCGCCGTGATCAGCCAGATCAGCCAGGTGCGGCCTCCCACGCGGGTGAAGCGATCGCGGTCCATCAGCAGCCAGTAGGCGTCGGAGTCGATCTTGAACCCGACCCAGAAACCCTGCTCGCCGTTCACCGCCGAGGCGAGGACCGTGCCCGGGCCCAGGCGCTTGACCAGCTCGTCGGCCACGCGCTCGTCGAGGGAAGCGGAGTCGAACACGACGTAGACGTCGGTCGGCTTGCTGGGCAGGATGCGGACGCCTTCCTGCTCGGCCAGCGTCTTGATCAGCGAGACGCGCGCGATCGCGTCGGAGTAGCGCAGCGCGGCCCGGCTCAGGTTCACCAGCGAGGCGATCTGCTGGGAGGTCTGGACCGCGCGCGGCTCGAACTCCAGCGCGCGGAAGGTCTGCAGCCAGGCCACGATCGAGCCGATCAGCAGCAGCGACAACAGGAAGAACGTGCGCCAGAACAGCGACAGGCCCACGCGCGGGCGCATCTCCAGCGGGGCCGGAGCCGTCTCGAGCGGCGCCGGTCCGGTGGCGTCGATGCTGGTCGAAACCCCTCGGATCATCTCGGACGACAAATGACGAATGACAGATGACCTCTCGGGGTCATGCGCCGCATTGTCGAGTGCGGCAGCTCACTTGTCATTCGTCATCGAAGCGCAGCGAGGTCATTCGTGATCAGCCCGCGCCGTCCGGCACGAACACGTAGCCCACGCCCCACACGGTCTGGATGTAGCGCGGCGCGGATGGGTCCAGCTCCACCAGCTTGCGCAGGCGCGAGACCTGCACGTCGAGGCTGCGGTCGAAGGGCTCGAACTCGCGGCCGCGCGCCAGCTGGGCCAGTTTCTCGCGCGACAGCGGCTGGCGCGGGTGGCGCACCAGCGCCTTGAGCATGGCGAACTCGCCGGTGGTCAGGGGCAGCTCGTCGCCGTTCTTGCGCAGGGTGCGGGCGCCCAGGTCGAAGGCGAAGGGGCCGAAGTTGACCACTTCGTTCTCGCTGGAGGGCGCCCCGGGCGCCTCCTGCGCCGGGCGGCGGCGCAGCACGGCGTGCACGCGGGCCAGCAGTTCGCGCGGGTTGAAGGGCTTGCCCAGGTAGTCGTCGGCGCCGACTTCCAGGCCGACGATGCGGTCCACATCCTCGCCCTTGGCGGTGAGCATGATGATGGGCGTGCGGTCATTGGCCGCGCGCAACCGGCGGCAGATGGACAGGCCGTCCTCGCCGGGCATCATCAGGTCCAGCACGATGAGATCGGCGGTCTCGCGCAGCATCAGCCGGTTGAGCGCCTTGCCGTCTTCGGCCAGGATGACTTCGAAACCTTCCTGCGTGAGGTAGCGCCTGAGCAAGTCGCGGATGCGGGCATCGTCGTCGACCACCAGGATCTTGTCGGTGCGGGCTGCAGCTTGTGTCATGATGCTCCAAAACGTATTTGTAACAGAGCCGATTCTGAAGGCCTTGTCCAGTGAAATGCAGCTATTTCACGGGTACCTGACACACTGTTACACAAATTGCGACGGCTGGGAGCGAATCACTTTTCCGGCGTGAACTCGGGCCGCCGGGAAACATCAAGTCCAGATGCAGATCAGCCAGCTCCGCCGTTGCCCGCCCATCCTCCTTTATGCCTTGCTGGCCTGCATGGGGCCCGCCCAGGCCCAGCTGGTGCCGGTGCCTGCGCCGGCGCCCGAGAACGTCGTCCAGCTCTCGGCTTCGGCCGTCGTCGAGGTGCCGCAGGACCTGCTGGGCATGCAGCTGGCGGTGACGCGCGAAGGGGCCGACCCGGCCCAGCTGCAGGCGCAGCTGAAGGAGGTGCTGGACCAGGCGCTGGCTGAAGCGCGCAAGGCCGCCCAGCCTGGCGCGCTCGAGGTGCGCACCGGCAACTTCCACGTCGGCCCGCGCTACGGGCGCGAAGGACGCATCACCTCCTGGGTGGGGACCGCCGAGTTGCTGCTGGAGGGCACGGATTTCGCGCGCATGGGCCAGCTGGCGGGTCGGCTGCCGGGCATGACCCTGACCGGTGCGTCGTTCCGGCTCAGCCGGGAGCGCAGGCTGCAGGCCGAACGCGAGGCCCAGGCGCAGGCGGTCGAGCGCTTTCGCGCCAAGGCCGGCGAGCTGGCCAGGGCTTTCGGGTTCGGCGGCTACGGCCTGCGCGAGGTGTCGGTCCATGCCCAGGACGAAGGGCCGCCGCCGCGCCCGCGGCCGATGGCGATGGAGGCCAGGTCCGCGATGGCCGACGCCCCGGTGCCGGTCGAAGCCGGCAAGTCGGCGGTGGCCGTCAACGTCTCGGGTTCCGTACAGCTTCGCTAGGCTGCGTCCGACAACCCGCCCGCGCGGCCTGCTCCTAAGCTCGGCCGCATGGAGGCCCTCAGCGATCCGGCAGCCGAACCGAAGGCCGACGGGGCCGGGCCCGAGCTGTTCCTGCTGGTCAACCCGGGTTCCGGCGCGACCGACCTGGCCCGCAAGCGCGAGATCCTGGAGTCGGTCTTCCGCGAAGCGGGGCGGCCGTTCCGGTTCGCCAGTCTCGACTCCACCGCCGACCTGTCGCGCGCCTGCGCTGCCGCGGCGGCGCAGGCATGCGAATGCGGAGGCGCGCTGGTGGGCGTGGGCGGCGACGGCACCCTGAACACCGTGGCCCAGGCGGCGTGGCAACACGACTGCACCATGGGCGTGCTCCCGCAGGGCACCTTCAACCTGTTCGCGCGCGAGCACGGCATCCCGCAGGAGCTGGAGGCCGCGGCCCGCGCGCTGCTGCGGTCGCGGCCGGAGCCGGTGCAGGTGGGCGAGGTGAACGGACACCTGTTCCTGGTCAATGCGAGCCTGGGGCTCTATCCGCAACTGCTGCAGGACCGCGAAGCCTTCAAGCAGCAGTTCGGCCGCCACCGCTGGGTGGCCGCGATCGCGGGGCTGAAGACGATCTTCGAATGGCGCCGCCAGCTCGCCCTGGAGATCGAGCTCGATGGCGAACGCACCGTGCTGCGCACGCCGACCCTGTTCGTCGGCAACAACCGCCTGCAGCTCGATCGCATCGGCATGGAGGCGCGCATCGCCGCGCGGGTGGGCGAGGGCCGGCTGGCGGCGCTGATCGCGCACCCGATCGGCACCGGCCGCATGGTCTGGCTGATGCTCAAGGGCGCCTTCGGCCGGCTGGGCGATCCGGAGCAGGTCGACTGCTTCGCCTTCCGCACGCTGACGGTGCGGGTGCTGGGCCGGCGGCGCATCCGGGTCGCGGCGGACGGCGAGGTCGACGTGCTGGCCGCGCCGCTGCGCTTCTCGGTCGCCCCGCGGCCGCTGCGCCTGCTGTTGCCCCGGCCCGAGGACCGGGTGCCGGTCGAATGAGCCTGTTGCTGCACGTCTCCGACACGCACTTCGGCACCGAGGACCCGCCGGTGGTGGCCGCCCTGCAGCGGCTGGCGACGGCGCTCGCGCCCGACGTGCTGGTCCTCAGCGGCGACATCACTCAGCGCGCCCGCCGTGCGCAGTTCGCCGCGGCCCGCGCCTTCTGCGATTCGCTGGGGGTCGCGCGCCTGCTGGCGCTGCCGGGCAACCACGACATCCCGTTGTTCAACCTGCCCGTGCGACTGCTGGATCCCTACCGCGGCTACCGCGCCGCTTTCGGTGCCGAGCTGGAGCCGGAACTGGAAGGGGACGACCTGCTGCTGCTGGGGGTGAACACGACCCGGCCCGCGCGGCACAAGAACGGGGCGGTGTCGGCGGCGCAGGTCGCCCGCGTGGTCCGGCGCCTGCAGGGGGCGCGGCGCGAGCAGCTGCGGGTGGTGGTCACGCACCAGCCGGCCTGCGTGATGCGCGAGGAGGACGAGCACGACCGGCTGCGCGGCGGCCACGCGGCCCTCCAGGCCTGGTCAGCCGCCGGCGCCGACCTGGTGCTGGGCGGGCACATCCACCTGCCGTACCTCGCCGACGCCGGCGCGCGCGTGCCGGACACGCCCCGGGCGCTGTTCTGCGTGCAGGCCGGCACGGCCGTGTCGCGGCGGGTGCGGCATGGCTCGCCCAATTCGGTGAACGTGGTGCGATGGTCGGCGCCAGCGGCCGGCGATGCGCGCCAGTGCCGTGTCGAGCGCTGGGACTACGAGCTGGCCCAGGACCGCTTCGATCGCTCGCACGAGCAGCTGCTGCAGCTGGCGGAATGAGCGCCTGCCGGCAATGGCAGGCTCACTGCGCGGCCCAGCCGCCGTCCATGTTCCAGGCCACGCCGCGCACGTTGTTGGCGGCGGGCGAGCAGAAGAACACGGCGAGTTCGCCCAGTTCCTCGGGGGTGGTGAACTGCAGCGAGGGCTCCTTTTCGCCCAGCAGCGCCTTCTTGGCCTCCTCGTTGCTCAGGCCGCCGGCCTGGGCCCGGGCATCCACCTGCTTCTGCACCAGCGGGGTCAGCACCCAGCCGGGGCAGATCGCGTTGCAGGTCACCCCGGTGGTGGCGGTTTCCAGCGCGACCACCTTGGTCAGGCCGACGATGCCGTGCTTGGCGGCGACGTAGGCCGATTTCTCGGCCGAGGCCACCAGTCCGTGCACCGAGGCGACGTTGATGATGCGGCCCCACCCGGCCGCCTTCATGGCCGGCAGCGCCAGCCGGGTCGCGTGGAAGGCGCTGGACAGGTTGATGGCGATGATGGCGTCCCAGCGCTCCGGCGGGAACTCCTCCACCCTGGCGACATGCTGGATGCCCGCGTTGTTGACCAGGATGTCCACGCGGCCGAACCGGTCTGCGGCGAACCTCATCATGTCGCCGATCTCGGCCGGCTTGCTCATGTCGGCGCCGTGGTAGGCCACCTGGGCACCCAGCCCCGCGACTTCGGCCCTGGGTCCCTCGGCATCGCCGAAACCGTTCAGCACGATGTTGGCGCCCTGGCGTGCAAGGGCCTTGGCGATGCCGAGGCCGATGCCGCTGGTCGAGCCGGTCACGAGGGCTGTCTTGCCGCTGAGCATGGGAAGTCTCCGAAGGGGGTTGGTAGGATGCGATGGACTCGTGCGTGCCGGGTCCGGCACGCGACGGCGCGAAGTATCGGATGATTTTTCCCATGGCGTCTCCTACGCTCGACTACGTACCTTGTGCCGACGCGGACGGCGGGCACCGCATGGCGTACTGGACCTGGGGCGATGCCACCGCTGCGCGGGTCATCGTCTGCGTGCACGGGCTTTCGCGGCAGGGCCGCGATTTCGACGTGCTGGCGCAGGCGCTGCTGGCGGGCAGCGGCGGGCCGCTGCGCGTGGTCTGCCCCGACGTCGTGGGCCGCGGCCGCAGCGACTGGCTGAAGAACCCGCAGGGCTATGCGCTGCCCACCTATGCCGCCGACATGCTCGCCATGCTGGGGCAACTGCAGGCCCGGTCGCCGATCCAGGACCTGTCCTGGTGCGGCACCAGCATGGGCGGGCTGATCGGCATGGCGGTGGCGGGCACGCCCGGCCTGCCGCTGCCGGCGCCGGTGCGGCGCCTGCTGCTCAATGACGTCGGGCCGGTGATCCAGTGGCAGGCGATCGAGCGCATCGGCGCCTACCTCGGCCAGGCCGGGCGCTTCGCCAGCTTGCAGGAAGCCGCGGATGCGATGTGGCGCATCTCCAGCAGCTTCGGCCCGCACACGCCCGAGCAGTGGCTGGCCCTGTCGCGGCCCATGGTGCGGGAGCTGCCCGGGGGCGGCCTCACGCTGCACTACGACCCGGCCATAGGCGTGCCGCTGCGCGCCATGACGGCGCAGGAGGCCGAGCAGGGCCAGGCCGCGCTGTGGGCCCTGTACGACGCGATCACGGCCCGGACCCTGCTCACGCGCGGTGCGCAATCGGACCTGCTGGCGCGCGAAACCGCCCTCCGGATGACGCAGCGCGGCCCGCGCGCGCAGCTGATCGAGTTCGAGGGCGTGGGCCACGCACCGATGTTCGTCGTGCCCGACCAGGTCCAGGTCGCGGCCTCGTTCCTGCTGCAGCCATGAAGCGGCAATCGGTCGAGCCGGCGGAGAGCGGCGCGGTTCCCGAACTGATCGCCGCGGCCGAACAGGCGCTGCCGCGGCAGGCCCATGCGCTGGCGCGGGCGCGCGCCTTTGCCGAGCCGCTGATCGCCGGCGAGACGCTGGACACCGGCGAGAACACGCTGGCCCACGCGGACGGCGTGGCCGGCATCCTCAAGACCATGGGCGGCTCCGAGGCCATGCAGGCGGCCAGCTACCTCGTGTATGCGTGCCAGCACCTGCACCAGCCCAAGGAGGTGATCGCCAAGGCTTTCGGCGAGAGCTATGCCGCGCTGGCACTGGAGACCACCGCGCTGGTGCGCGTGCAGCGCCAGGCCCGCTCTTCCGGCGACGAGGCCGACCGGACCGGCGAGGTTCCGCAGGACCAGACCGAGAACGTGCGCAAGATGCTGCTGGCGTTCTCGCGCGACCTGCGGGTGGTGATGCTGCGGCTGGCTTCCCGGCTGCAGACGCTGCGCTGGCACGCGGCGCGCAAGACCGTGCCCACCCCGGGCGTTGCCCGCGAGGCGCTGACCATCTTCGCGCCGCTGGCCAACCGGCTGGGCGTGTGGCAGATCAAGTGGGAGATGGAGGACCTGGCCTTCCGTTTCCTGGAGCCGCAGACCTACCACCAGGTGGCGCGGCTGCTGGACGAGAAGCGGGCCGAGCGCGAGGCGTTCGTCGAGGAGCTGCGGCAGCGGCTGGAGCGGGAGCTCAAGGCCCAGGGCATTGCCGCGCAGGTGCAGGGGCGGCCCAAGCACATCTACAGCATCGTCAAGAAGATGCGCGGCAAGTCGCTGGACTTCGAGGAGGTGTTCGACATCCGCGCGCTGCGCGTCATCGTGCCGGAAGTGCGCGACTGCTACGAGACGCTGTCCTGGGTGCACGAGCAGTTCGAATCGATCCCGTCCGAGTTCGACGACTACATCGCCAGGCCCAAGCCGAACGGCTACCAGTCGCTGCACACGGTGGTGCGCGACGAGGCCGGCCGCGCGATCGAGATCCAGATCCGCACCCAGGCCATGCACGAGCACGCCGAGCACGGCGTCGCGGCCCACTGGGCCTACAAGGAGGCGGGCGCCAAGGGCTACGGCGGCGTGACGGCGGCGGGCGAGTACGACGCCAAGCTGGCCGTGCTGCGCCAGCTGCTGGCGTGGGAGCGCGACCTGGCGGGGGCGGGCAAGGGCCTGTTCGAGGACCGCATCTACGTGCTGACGCCCAACGCCCAGATCGTGGAACTGCCGCAGGGCGCCACCCCGGTGGATTTCGCCTACACCGTGCACACCAGCCTGGGCCATCGCTGCCGCGGCGCCCGGGTGGACGGCGCGATGGTCACGCTGAACACGCCGCTGCAGAACGGCCAGACCGTCGAGATCGTGGCGGCCAAGGAGGGCGGGCCCTCGCGCGACTGGCTCAATCCGGAACTGGGCTTCCTGGCCGGCCACCGCTCCAAGTCCAAGGTGCGGGCCTGGTTCAACGACCAGGCCAAGGCGGAGACGCTGGCGCGCGGCAAGGAGGCGGTGGAAAAGCTGCTGCAGCGCGAGGGGCGCACCGCGCTCAAGCTGGGGGATCTCGCCGCGCAACTCGGATTCAGGACGGCCGACGACCTGTTCCTGGCGGTGGGCAAGGAGGAGTATTCGCTGCGCCAGGTCGAGGCCGCGTTCAGGCCGGCCGAGCCGCCGCTGCCGCAGGACGAGTACCTGCTGCTGAAGAAGCCGCGGCCGACCGAGAAGTCACCCACCGGCGGGGTGCTGGTGGTCGGCGTCGGTTCGCTCATGACCCAGCTCGCGCGCTGCTGCAAGCCGGCCCCGCCCGACGAGATCGCCGGCTTCGTCACGCGCGGCAAGGGCGTGAGCGTGCACCGGCGCGACTGCAGCAACTTCCGCGAGATCGCCGGGCGCAGCCCCGAGCGCGTGATCGAGGTCGAGTGGGGCCGGCCGAAGGCGGGCGAGTCCGCGATGTACCCGGTGGACGTGGCGGTGGAGGCGACCGACCGGCAGGGCCTGCTGCGCGACATCTCGGAGGTGTTCGCCAAGGAGAAGATGAACGTCGTCGGCGTGCAGACGCAGTCGCTGCGGGGTACCGCCTGGATGACCTTCACGGTCGAGATCGCCGACTCGAACCGTCTCGCCCGGGTGCTCGGCCTCGTGCTCGACGTGCCCGGCGTGGTGACCGTGCGGCGGCGCTGAGTCGGCCGGTTGCCCTCTGCTACAATCCCGCCTCTCGAACGACATTCAGGCGCGTAGCTCAGCTGGTTAGAGCACCACCTTGACATGGTGGGGGTCGTTGGTTCGAGTCCAATCGCGCCTACCATTCTTCCGACTGCCGCCGCCGCACCGTAGGGTAAACCTGTGGGCGTGCGCCGAGGCGGCCTTCCTAGAATCTTTTGCACTGCGGCACGCGCGCTCGCAACGGCGCGGCCGCGGAGAATCCAGGAGGAGTGCCCCTCGTGCAAAGCAAGAAAGCCGCCACAGCCGCGCCGGCGCGGCGCGTGATCAAGAAGTATCCAAACCGGCGGCTGTACGACACCGACACCTCCACCTACATCACGCTGGCCGAGGTCAAGCAGCTGGTGATGGAGAACGAGCCGTTCGTGGTGCGCGACGCCAAGAGCAACGAGGACCTGACGCGCAGCATCCTGCTGCAGATCATCCTGGAGGAAGAGGCGGGCGGCGCGCCCATGTTCAGCGAGGCGGCGCTGGCCAACATCATCCGCTTCTACGGGCATGCAGCGCAGGGCTTCATGGGCGCCTACCTCGAGAAGAACGTGCAGGCGTTCACCGACATCCAGGCCCGGCTGGCCGAGCAGTCCAAGCAGATCACGCCGGAGATGTGGTCGCAGTTCATGAACATGCAGAACCCCCTGATGCAGGGCCTGATGGGCAGCTACGTCGAGCAGTCGCGCACCCTGTTCGAGAAGATGCAGGAGCAGATGCAGAAGCAGACCGAGCAGATGCTCGGCGCCTTCATCGGCAAGCGCTGAAGCGGCCCGCCGGGCTGCGCGCCCGAGCCACGCCCGGCGGCAGGACACGAGTCCGCGCCGGCCACCGTAAGTCCCCTCTGGGACAATCCAGACCATGAGTGAATCCCCCATCGCCGAGGCGGCCCCCAAGGTGGGCTTCGTCAGCCTCGGCTGCCCCAAGAACCTGACCGACTCCGAGCTGATCCTCACCCGGCTCTCGGCCGAGGGCTACCGCACCTCGAAGACCTTCGAGGGCGCCGACCTGGTGATCGTCAACACCTGCGGCTTCATCGACGACGCCGTCAAGGAGAGCCTGGACACGATCGGCGAGGCCCTGGCCGGGAACGGCAAGGTCATCGTCACCGGCTGCCTGGGCGCGCGCGCCGGCACCGGCGGCGGCAAGCTGGTGCAGCAGGTCCATCCCTCGGTGCTGGCCGTCACCGGCCCGCAGGCCACCCAGGAGGTGATGGACCACGTGCACACGCACCTGCCCAAGCCGCACGATCCGTTCGTGGACCTGGTGCCGCCGGCCGGCATCAAGCTGACGCCGCGGCACTACGCCTACCTGAAGATCAGCGAGGGTTGCAACCACCGCTGCACCTTCTGCATCATTCCCTCGATGCGCGGCGACCTGGCCAGCCGGCCGGTCGGCGACGTGCTCAGGGAGGCGCGCGCACTGTTCGAGTCCGGCGTCAGGGAGCTGCTGGTGGTCAGCCAGGACACCTCGGCCTACGGCGTGGACCTGAAATACCGCACCGGCTTCTTCGACGGCCGGCCGGTGAAGACGCGCACGCTGGAGCTGGTGCAGGCGCTGGGCGAACTGGCGCAGCCGCACGGCGCCTGGGTGCGGCTGCACTACGTGTACCCGTATCCGTCGGTGGACGAGATCATTCCGCTGATGGCGACCGGCGCCGTGCTGCCCTACCTGGACGTGCCCTTCCAGCACAGCCACCCGGACGTGCTGCGGCGCATGAAGCGGCCGGCCAGCGGCGAGCGCAACCTGGAGCGCATCCGCGCCTGGCGCCAGGCCTGTCCCGAGCTGGTGATCCGCAGCACCTTCATCGCCGGCTTCCCCGGCGAGACGGAGGCCGAGTTCGGGCACCTGCTGGACTTCCTGCGCGAGGCACAGATCGACCGGGCCGGCTGCTTCGCCTACAGCCCGGTCGAGGGCGCGGCCGCCAACGAGCTGCCCGGCATGCTGCCGCCCGAAGTGCGCGAGGAGCGCCGGGCGCGCTTCATGGCGGTGGCCGAGGAAGTCTCGGCGGCCCGGCTGCGGCGCCGAGTCGGCGCGACCATGCAGGTGCTGGTGGATTCGGCGCCGGCACTGGGCCGCAAGGGCGGCGTGGGCCGCAGCTACGCGGACGCGCCGGAGATCGACGGCACCGTGCGGCTGCTGCCGCCGGAAAAACTGAGCAAGCAGCTCAAGGTGGGGGAGTTCACGCGGGCGCGCATCGTCGCGACCGACGGCCACGACCTCGTCGGGGTGCCGGTCTGACCGCGGCCGGCACCGTACCCTGCAACGCGGCCAGCGGCCGCGGCGCACCGCCAACGAAAAAGCCGGCACGAGGCCGGCTTTATGATTTGTCTTGGTGCCCAGGAGAGGACTCGAACCTCCACGGAGTTACCCGCTAGTACCTGAAACTAGTGCGTCTACCAATTCCGCCACCTGGGCATTTCAGGAAAGAAAAGGATTCTATATCAAAAACATCGGTTCACAACACACGCCCGGCCTGCTCGACGAAGTCGAGGGCGTCATCCAGGGACATCGTGACGGCCATGGGTACGTCCTGAGGGATGACGCAGAGACCGACATCTACCTGCCCCCCAACGAGATGCGCGCGGTGCTGCACAAGGACCGCGTCCGGGTGCGTATCGTGCGGCACGACCGCAAGGGCCGCCCGGAAGGCCGGGTAGTGGAGATCGTCGAGCGCCCGCCGCAGCCGATCATCGGCCGCCTGCTGCACGAAAGCGGCGTCTGGCTGGTCGCGCCGGAAGACAAGCGTTACGGCCAGGACGTCCTCATCCCCAAGGGAGCGACCGGCGCGGCCAAGCCGGGGCAGGTGGTGGTGGTGGAGCTCACCGAGCCGCCCAGCCTGTACGGCCAGCCCGTCGGCCGGGTCAAGGAGGTGCTGGGCGAGATCGACGACCCCGGCATGGAGATCGAGATCGCGGTGCGCAAGTACGGTGTGCCGCACGAGTTCTCCGAGCCCTGCATCGCCATGGCCCGGGTGCTGCCCGACAAGGTGCGCCCGGCCGACCGCAAGCACCGCGTGGACCTGACCGATGTCCCGCTGGTCACCATCGACGGCGAGGACGCGCGCGACTTCGACGACGCGGTCTATTGCGAGCCGGCCAAGGTCGGCCGCGGCAAGGGCTGGCGCCTGCTGGTGGCGATCGCCGACGTCAGCCACTACGTGGAGACCGGCAGCGCCATCGACGTCGACGCCTACGACCGGGCCACCAGCGTCTACTTCCCGCGCCGGGTGATCCCGATGCTGCCGGAGAAGCTGTCCAACGGGCTGTGCTCGCTCAATCCGGAGGTCGACCGCCTGTGCATGGTGGCCGACATGCTGATCACGGCCGCCGGCGAGATCCAGGCCTACCAGTTCTACCCGGGCGTGATGTGGAGCCATGCCCGCCTGACCTATACCGAGGTGGCGGCCATCCTGGCCAACACCCGCGGCCCCGAGGCGCAGCGGCGCAAGGACCGGGTGCCGGACCTGATCAACCTGCACGACGTCTACCGGGCCCTGCTCAAGGCGCGCGAGATGCGCGGCGCGGTGGATTTCGAGACCACCGAGACCCAGATCATCTGCGACGAGGGCGGCCGCATCGAGAAGATCGTCCCGCGCACCCGCACCGACGCGCACCGCCTGATCGAGGAGGCGATGCTGGCCGCCAACGTGTGCGCCGCCGACTTCATCCAGCAGGGCAAGCACCCCGGGCTGTACCGCGTGCACGAGGGCCCCACGCCGGAGAAGAAGGAGATCCTGCGCAACTACCTCAAGGCCATGGGGGTGGGCATCTCCCTCTCCGAGGAGCCGATGCCGGTGGAGTTCCAGCGCATCGCCGAGGCGACCAAGGACCGCCCCGATGCGCAGCAGATCCACACCATGCTGCTGCGGTCCATGCAGCAGGCGATCTACACGCCGATCAACAGCGGCCACTTCGGGCTGGCCTACGATGCCTACACCCACTTCACCAGCCCGATCCGGCGCTACCCGGACCTGCTGGTGCATCGCGTGATCAAGGCCCTGCTGTCCAGCCGGCACTACGCCTTGCCGGCGCTGCCGACACCGGGCGAGGCGCACGAGAAGCTGGCGCGTCGACTGGCCACTCGCGTGGCGCCGCCCGGCCAGAAGCCGAAGAAGCCGGCCCCGACCAGCCGCGAGACCCAGGCCTGGGAAGCCGCCGGGCTGCACTGCAGTGCCAACGAGCGCCGTGCCGACGAGGCCAGCCGCGACGTCGAGGCCTGGCTCAAGTGCAAGTACATGCGCGAGCACCTGGGCGAGGAGTTCGGCGGCGTCGTCAGCGCCGCCACCACCTTCGGCATCTTCGTCACGCTGGATGCGCTGTACGTCGAGGGGCTGGTGCACATCACCGAGCTGGGCGGCGAGTACTTCAAGTTCGACGAGGCGCGGCAGGAGCTGCGCGGCGAGCGCACCGGCATCCGCTATGCCATCGGCACGCGGGTGCGGGTGCAGGTCAGCCGGGTCGACCTGGACGGCCGCAAGATCGACTTCCGCCTGGTGCGCGAAGGCGAGGACCTGGAGTCGCGTGCCATGCGCGACAAGGGCGCCGGGGGCGGCTCGCCGGGTGCGACCGGCTTGCGGCGCGCGGCCCGGAAGACCGGCAAGGGCGCGCCGGTGAGCAACGTCAAGGAAGCGGTGAAGAAGGCGGTGGCGGCCAAGGCCAAGGGGCGCAAGCCGCGGCACTGACCATGGCGTGCCGCCGTCGCCAGGGCGCCACCGGTCAGGGAGCCAGGCGGGCGCCGGCCAGGGCGCCGGCCGTGAGCGGCCGATCGGCCGGCCAGCGGTCGGCCAGCAGCCCGTGCCGGTACACGGCGGCGCTCGCCGGCTGGGCGGCATCGCCCTCCGCCGCGGCCAGGCCCGCCGCCAGCATGCCGGCCAGTACATCGCCGGTGCCGCCGGTGGCCAGGCGCGCATTGCCGGTCGGGTTGATGCGGGGCAGGGCGCCCGGGGCGGCGACCACCGTCCCCGATCCCTTGAGCACCACCACACAGCCGAAGCGCTGCGCCAGTTCGCCCGCGCTGCGCAGCCGGTCGGCCTGTACCCGGGTGGTGTCGGCGCCCAGCAGGCGAGCCGCTTCCAGCGGATGCGGACTCAGCACCGTCGGCTGGCCTCGGGCGGCGCGCTTGCACAGTTCCTGCTGTAGCGCGGGGTCGGCCGCCACGGCATTCAGCCCGTCGGCGTCCAGCACCAGCGACCGGGCGCGGGCCAGCACCGTGGGCAAGGCGGCGGCGACGGCCGTTCCGCCGCCGCAGCCGCAGGCGACGGCCAGGGTTTCCAGCGGCAGGCTGCCCCAGTCGCGCACCATCAGCTCCGGCAGGCCGGGCACCAGCGCACCGGCGCGTTCGTCCAGGGGGCAGAGGAACACGCGGCCGGCGCCGGCCGAGAGCGCTGCGTGCGCGGCCAGCACGGCCGCACCGCCCATGCCGGGGGCCCCGCCGACCACCGCCACGTCGCCGTAGCTGCCCTTGTGGCTCGCGTGCGGCCGTGCCTGCCGCCGCGGTGGGCCGGCCAGTCCGGCGCAGGCGGAGCCGGCTGGCGCCGGCACCTGCAGGTCGTCGAACCACACCTGTCCGGACGCGTCGCGTCCGCGCGCCGTGAACAGGCCCGGCTTGAGCGTGAGCAGGCAAAGGGTGTGGTCGGCCCGCACGCCGTCGCCCTGGCCGGTGTCCGCGGCCAGGCCGCTCGGGACGTCCACCGCGAGCACGAGGCCGCGGCCGGCGGCGATCCGTCCGGCCGTGTCGGCGACCGCGCCCTGCAGCGGGCGCGCGGCGCCGATGCCCAGCAAGGCGTCGATGCACAGGTCCCATTCGGCCGGCGGCGGCGAGACCAGCGGCAGCCCGGCCGCGCGGCCCTTCTGCCAGGCGGCTGCGGCGTCCGGCGGGAAGCGGTCCGGATCGCCGGCGATCGTCACGGCCACGGACTTCCCCCAGTGCTGCAGGTGGACCGCGGCCTCCAGCCCGTCGCCGCCGTTGTTGCCGGGGCCGCAGGCGACCCAGATCCGGCGCGCATGCGGCGCGATGGCCAGCGCGAGCCGCGCGGTCGCCAGTCCCGCCCGCTGCATCAGCGTGTGGGCGGGCAGCGTGGCCGCCGCCTGCTGCTCGATGCGGCGCGTGGCGGCGACGTCGTGCAGCCACCAGGGGCGATCGGCCGTGACCTTCAGCATGGGGCCGATTGTGCGGCCCCGGCGCCGTCAGGCCGTCAAGCGCTCGATGCCCAGGCCTTCGAGATCCAGCAGCGGCGCGCGGCCCGCCATCAGGTCGGCGACCACGCGGGCGCTGCCGCAGGCCAGCGCCCAGCCGCTGGAGCCATGGCCCAGGTTCAGCCACACGCCCGGCGCGCCCGAGGCCCCGAGCACCGGCGGGCCGTCGGGCAGCATGGGGCACGCGCCCTTCCATTCCTGCACGGCCGCGCCCTTGTTGGAGAGCTGCGCGGCGCCCGGGAACCAGTCGTGCAGCACCTTGTACAGCGTCTGCAGCGCCTCCGGGCGCTTGTGCTGCGGCCTGCCGCCGATCTCGGCGCTGCCGGCCACGCGCACGCGCCGGCCGAGGCGCGTGATCGCCACCTTGAAGCGCTCGTCCATCACCGCGCTGCGCGGCGCATGGAGCGATTCGCGGATCGGTGCGCTGATCGAGTAGCCGTAGACCGGCGCCATGCGGATGCGAAAGCCCAGCGGCCGCAGCAGCGCCGCCGATTCCAGGCCGCCGCAGACCACCACCGAATCGAAGGTGTCGGCGCGCGGGGCGGCGTCGCCCTGCTGCACCTGCAGCGTGGTCGGCGCGGCCCGATCCAGCGGCAGCACCGTGGTGTTGAACTCGAAGCGGGCGCCGGCGGCCCGCGCCGCGTCCTTGACCAGCAGCGCGAACTGCCGGCAGTTGCCGGCCTCGTCCTCGGGCAGCTGGACCGCCCCCAGGAAGTCGGTGTCCGGGTTCAGCGCAGGCTCGACGGCACGGGCGGCCGCCGCATCGATTTCGCGAAAGGTCACGCCGGCTTCGCGCAGGACCTGCAGGCCGGGCTGCACCATGCGCCGGTCCTTCTCCGAGCGCAGCAGCACCAGGTAGCCCGGGCTGCGGTCGTAGTCGAGCTGCAGCGAGTCGGTCAGCCAGTGCAGGCGCTCGCGGCTGTAGAAGGCCAGCCGCTGGAGCCGGGCGCGGTTGGCCAGGTAGGTGTCGAGCCGGCAGGCCCGCCACCAGTGCCACATCCAGCCCAGCTCGCCGGCCGAGACCGGCCAGGTGAGCTTGACCGGCGCATGCCGGCTGAACAGGGACCGCAGCACCTTGGCCGGCATGCCGGGCGCGGCCCAGGGCGCGACAGAGCCGGGCGCCACCACGCCGGCATTGGCGAAGCTGGTCTCTTCGGCCGCGGCGCCGCGGCGCTCGAAGACGACGACCTGGTGGCCGTCGGCGGCCAGCTCGTACGCGGTGGTGACGCCGACGATGCCGGCGCCGATGACGGCGACTTTCAAGGGATTCCCCGGGCCCGGCCTCAGCCCTGCCGCAGGGGTTGCAGCGCGGCCTCGGCGACGAGCCCGGCATCCAGCACGGTGTCGTCGCGCAGCGGCCCGTGCCAGAGCATCAGCCCGACGGGCAGGCTGCCGGGCGCATGGCAGGGCAGCGACAGCGCGCAGCCGTCCAGCATGTTGACCACGCTGGTGTTGCGCAGCAGGAGCGCGTTGCAGCGGAAGAAGGCCTCGTCGCGCTCGGCCCCGGGCGCGAGCCCGGCGATCGGCGGCGCCACGGTGGGAACGGTGGGCGACAGCACCGCATCGAAGCCCTGCAGGGCCGCCTCGACCCGGCGGATCCAGTCGGCGCGGTGGCGCACCAGGTCCAGGTATTCCCAGGCCTTCATGCCGGCGCCGCGCTCGATCCGCGTGCGCACCCGCGGGTCATAGCCGTCGCCGCGCCGCTGCAGCAACTCGCGGTGCCAGGCGTAGCTCTCGGCGGCCGAAAAGCCGCCCGTGGCCTGGATCGTGCCGAGGTCGTGGATGGCGTCGAGCGCGATCTCCTCGATGCGTGCGCCGGCATCGCGCAGGGCGCGCAGCGCGGCCTCGAACGACTGGGCCACGGTCACGTCCATGCCGTCCAGCATCTGGGTGCGCACGACGGCGAACCGGCGCGAGGCCAGCGGCTGGCGCGCCAGCGCTACCGTGCGATTGGCGAGGATCTCGTGCGCGAGCACCGCATCGCGAACGGAGCGGGTCATGGCACAGACGGTGTCCAGCGTGGTGGACAGCGGCAGGGCGCCGTCGGCCGGGGTCAGGCGCGCGGTGTTCTTGAAGCCGACGGTGCCGCACAGCGCGGCCGGGATGCGGATCGAGCCGCCGGTGTCCGAGCCCAGCCCGATGAAGGCGGCGCCGGTGGCCACCGACACGGCCGCTCCCGAGGATGAGCCGCCGGGGATGCGCGCCGTCGCCGGGTCGGCCGGGTTGGCCGGGGTGCCGTGGTGCGGGTTGATTCCGACGCCCGAGAACGCGAACTCGGTCATGTTGGTGCGCCCGACCAGGCTGGCGCCGGCCGCGCGCAGGCGTGCGACGGCCGTGCTGTCGGCGCGGGCCGGTGGCGCGTCGGCCAGTACGGCCGAGCCGGCGGCGGTGACCTGGCCCTCGACGTCGAACAGGTCCTTGACCGAGACCGGCAGGCCCGCCAGCGGCAGCGCTTGCACCCCCGGCCGGGCGGCCGCGGCGGCCTCTTCGGGCAGGGTGCGGACGAAGGCGTGGGCGCAGGCGGTCGACCGGGCGATGGCCAGCGCCCGGGCAAAGCTTTCGGCGGCGCTGCCGCGGCCGCTGCCGAGCTGCTCGCGGGTGGCGATGAGGTCGTCCATCGGGGAGGAAAAGGGAGGGCCCTGTGCTAGAATCTCGCGGTTTTGCTGGACGGCAATCGCATGGTGCGGCTGCCGCAAGACCGGCAGGACCAACTCGCGAATCCGTCCCAACCAGGTGTCGCAACGGCCGCAGGGCCTGAGCGATTGCGGGGCGGATTCTAGACCCAACCTAGGAACCCCTCATGGCAGTCTCCATGCGCGAAATGCTGGAAGCCGGCGTCCATTTCGGACACCAGACGCGCTTCTGGAACCCGAAGATGGCCCCCTACATCTTCGGCTCCCGCAACAAGATCCACATCATCAACCTGGAAAAGTCGCTTCCGATGTTCCAGGATGCGATGAAGTTCGTGAAGCAGCTGTCGGCCAACCGCGGCACCATCCTGATGGTGGGCACCAAGCGCCAGGCCCGCGAGATCGTCGCCACCGAGGCCCGCCGCGCCGGCGTGCACTTCGTCGACCAGCGCTGGCTGGGCGGCATGCTGACCAACTTCAAGACGGTCAAGACCTCGATCAAGCGCCTCAAGGACATGAAGGCGCAGCAGGAAGCCGGCCTCGAATCCATGAGCAAGAAGGAGCAGCTGATGTTCCAGCGCGAGATGGACAAGCTCGAGAAGGACATCGGCGGCATCCAGGACATGAACAGCCTGCCCGACGCCATCTTCGTGATCGACGTGGGCTTCCACAAGATCGCCGTCTCCGAGGCGAAGAAGCTCGGCATCCCGCTGGTCGGCGTGGTCGACTCCAACCACTCGCCCGAGGGCATCGACTACGTGATCCCCGGCAACGACGACTCGGCCAAGGCCGTGCAGCTGTATGCCCGCGGCATCGCCGACGCCGTGCTGGAGGGGCGCTCCAGCGCCGTGTCCGAAGTGGCGCGCGCCGTCTCCGAAGGCGGCGACGAGTTCGTCGAAGTCGAGGAAGGCGCCGGCGCGTAAGGCGCGCGACCCCCGCACCGTGGAAGGGGCTCTCGGGCCCCTTTTTACCGCCCGAATACTGAAAGGACAGCAATGGCAGCAATCACCGCAAGCATGGTCGCCGAACTGCGCGCCAAGACCGACGCCCCGATGATGGAGTGCAAGAAGGCGCTCACCGAGGCCGACGGCAACATGGAAAAGGCCGAGGAGCTGCTGCGCGTCAAGCTCGGCAACAAGGCCGGCAAGGCCGCGGCCCGCATCACCGCCGAAGGCGTCGTCGCCGCCAGCATCGAGGGCACGACCGGCGCGCTCATCGAGGTCAACTGCGAAACCGACTTCGTCACCAAGAACGACAGCTTCATCGCCATGGCCCGCGCGGCGGCGGAGCTGGTCGCGAAGCACGACCCGGCCGACGTGGCCGCGCTGGGCGCGCTGCCCCACAGCCAGGACGGCTTCGGTCCCACGCTGGAAGACGTGCGCAAGGGCCTGATCGGCAAGATCGGCGAGAACATGAGCTTCCGCCGCTTCAAGCGCCTTGCCGGCGGCAGCAAGCTCGCTTCGTACCTGCACGGCACCCGCATCGGCGTGGTGGTGGAGTACGAGGGCGACGACGTGGCGGCCAAGGACGTGGCCATGCACGTGGCGGCGATGAAGCCGGTGGCGCTGGCCTCCAGCGACGTGCCGGCCGAACTGATCGACAAGGAGCGCAGCGTCGCCACCGCCAAGGCCGCCGAATCCGGCAAGCCGGCCGACATCGCCGCCCGGATGATCGAGGGCTCGGTGCAGAAGTACCTCAAGGAGGTGTCGCTCTTCAACCAGCCGTTCGTCAAGAACGACAAGCAGACGGTGGAGCAGATGCTCAAGGCCGCCGGCACCACGGTGAAGGGCTTCACCCTGTACGTGGTGGGCGAGGGCATCGAGAAGAAGTCCGACGACTTCGCCGCCGAAGTCGCCGCCCAGGTCGCCGCCGCCAAGGGCGCCTGACCCGGCCCGCCGCGCGCGGCGCCAGACCCGCGCGCGGCCCCGCACCGCTACACTCGATTGCTCGCCACACCCGGAGTCCCTGAATGACCGCAGCCCCCGCCCACAAGCGCATCCTGCTCAAGCTGTCCGGAGAAGCGCTGATGGGGGACGACCCGTTCGGCATCAACCGCGCCACCATCGTGCGCATGGTCGAGGAGATCGCCGAGGTGGTGAACAGCGGGGTGCAGGTGGCGGTGGTCATCGGCGGCGGCAACATCTTCCGCGGCGTCGCCGGCGGCTCGGTCGGGATGGACCGCGCCACCGCCGACTACATGGGCATGCTGGCCACGGTGATGAACGCGCTGGCGCTGGCCGACACCATGAACAAGCAGGGGCTGGTGGCGCGCGTGATGTCGGCCATCGCCATCGAGCAGGTGGTCGAACCCTACGTGCGGCCCAAGGCCCTGCAGTACCTGGAAGAGGGCAAGGTGGTGATCTTCGCGGCCGGCACCGGCAACCCCTTCTTCACCACCGACACCGCCGCGGCCCTGCGCGGCGCCGAGATCGGCGCCGAACTGGTCCTCAAGGCCACCAAGGTCGACGGCGTCTATTCGGCCGATCCCAAGAAGGACCCGTCCGCCACGCGCTACGGCCGGATCACTTTCGACGAGGCGATGTCGCGCAACCTGGGCATCATGGACGCCACCGCCTTCGCCTTGTGCCGCGACCAGAAGCTGCCCATCAAGGTTTTCTCCATCTTCAAGCACGGCGCGCTGCGCCGCGCCGTGATGGGCGAGGACGAGGGCACGCTGGTGTGCGCCTGACGAACCGGAGGAAAACGCCATGACGACCATCGCCGAGACCAAGAAGACGACCGAAGCCAAGATGGACCAGTCCATCGCGGCCTTCAAGACCAACCTGACCAAGATCCGCACCGGCCGCGCCAACCCCGGCCTGCTGGACACGGTGCACGTCGACTACTACGGCTCCATGCTGCCGATCAGCCAGGTGGCCAACGTCTCGCTGCTGGATGCCCGCACCATCAGCGTGCAGCCCTGGGAAAAGGGCATGGGCGCCAAGATCGAGAAGGCCATCCGCGAGAGCGACCTGGGCCTGAACCCGGCCTCCATGGGCGACCTGATCCGGGTGCCCATGCCGCCCATGAGCGAAGAGCGCCGCAAGGAAATGACCAAGCTGGTGCGCCACGAAGGCGAGGCCGCCAAGATCGCCATCCGCAACCTGCGCCGCGACGCCAACAACGCCGTGCAGAAGCTGGTCAAGGACAAGCTCGCCTCCGAGGACGAGCAGAAGCGCGCCGAGGCCGACATCCAGAAGACGACCGACCGCCACGTGGCCGAGATCGACAGGATGGTCGAGTCCAAGGAGCAGGAGATCCTGGCGGTCTGACCGTGAGCGCCGTTCCCCACCACATCGCCATCGTCATGGACGGCAACGGGCGCTGGGCCACCCGGCGCTGCCTGCCGCGCGTGGCCGGCCACAAGAAGGGCGTCGATGCCCTGCGCGCCTGCGTGCGCCACTGCGGCGAGCGGGGCGTCGGCGTGCTGACCGTGTTCGCGTTCTCGTCCGAGAACTGGAACCGCCCGCCCGAGGAGGTCTCCGGCCTGATGGAACTGCTGGCCGTCGCGCTGTCGCGCGAGGTGCCGCACCTCAAGGCGGAAGGCGTGCGCATCCACTTCGTCGGCGACCGCTCGGGCCTGTCGGAGAAGGTGCGCGCCGGGCTCGCACAGGCCGAGGCCGCGACCGCGGCCAACAGCCGCCTGGTCTTCAACATCTGCTTCAGTTACGGCGGCCGATGGGACATCGCGCAGGCGGCGGCGGGGCTGGCCGCGCGCGGCGAGCCCATCACCGAGCAGTCGCTGGACCGTGCGATGGCACTGGCCCACGTACCCGATCCCGACCTGCTGATCCGCACCGGCGGCGAGCAGCGGCTTTCCAACTTCCTGCTCTGGCAGGCGGCCTATTCCGAGCTGTACTTCACCGACAAGCTCTGGCCCGAATTCAGCGCCGCCGAACTGGACGCGGCCATCGCCGATTACGCCCGCCGCGAGCGGCGCTTCGGCCGAACCTCCCAGCAACTGCAGCAGCCGGCTCCGCGCAAGGCTGCCTGAGCGCCATGCTCAAGCAGCGCGTCATCACGGCCGTCGTCCTGCTGGCCATCCTGCTGCCGGCGCTGTTCTGGCCGACGCCCTGGCCGTTCGCCGTGCTGATGCTGCTGCTGATCGCGGCCGGCGCCTGGGAGTTCGCCCGCCTCAACGGTTGCAGCGAAGCCGCCGCCGTTTCGCTGGGCGCGCTGTGCGCGGCCTTCTGCGCCGCCGCCTGGGGCGCGGGCTGGCTGGACCGGCCCCTGCCGCTGGTGTGGGCCGCGGCCGGGGGCGCCTGGGTGCTGGCCGGTGCGGGACTGTTGCGCGCCGGCGTGCGCGGCTGGCCGGGCATCCCCCGCGCCGTCCGGCTGGCCGGCGGGCTGCTGGCCCTGTGCCTGGCCTGGCTGGCGGTGGTGCAGGCGCGCATCATCGGGATCAATTACCTGCTGTCCGTGCTGCTGCTGGTGTGGGTGGCCGACATTGCCGCCTACTTTGCCGGCCGCGCGTTCGGCCTGAAGTTCTCGCGCAACAAGCTCGCCCCGGCGATCAGCCCCGGCAAGAGCTGGGAAGGCGTCTGGGGCGGGATGGCCGGCGTGCTGGTGCTGGCCTACGCCTGGGTTGCCGGCGACGCCTACTGGCAGGCGCAGGTGCCCAGCCTCTACAGCCGCCTGGCGGCCGCGGGCGCCTGGCTCGTGGTGCCGGGCGCGCTCTTCCTCGTCGCCATGAGCGTGGTGGGCGACCTGGTCGAATCGCTGGTCAAGCGCAGTGCCGGCGCGAAGGACTCCAGCGGGCTGCTGCCCGGCCACGGCGGCGTGCTCGACCGCGTCGATGCGCTGCTGCCCACGCTTCCCCTTGCCATGATGCTGTCGACCTACGCCCGCCCATGACCCGCCAGCGCCTTGCCATCCTGGGCTGCACCGGCTCGATCGGCGCCAACACGCTGGACGTGGTCGCGCGCCATCCCGACCGGTACGAAGTCGTGGTGCTCAGCGCCGGCTCGCGGGTGGAGCCGATGCTGGCGCAGTGCGCGCGGTTCCGCCCGCGCTTTGCCGTCATGGCCCACGAAGGCGCGGCACGCGAACTGGCGGCGCGCGTGGAGGCCGAGCGCCTGCCCGTGGCGGTGCTCGGAGGCGACGCCGCGCTCGACGAACTGGTGGTGCGCGGGGACGTGGACACGGTGATGGCGGCCATCGTCGGCGCCGCCGGCCTGTCGTCCTGCCTGGCGGCGGCGCGTGCCGGCAAGCGCCTGCTGCTGGCCAACAAGGAAGCGCTGGTCGTCGGCGGGGAGCTGTTCCTGCAGGCCGTTCGCGACGGCGGCGCCACCCTGCTGCCGATCGACAGCGAGCACTCCGCCATCTTCCAGTCGCTGCCGGAGGACCCGGCGACCTGGCCGCAGCGCGTCGACAAGATCATCCTGACGGCCTCCGGCGGCCCGTTCCGCCGGCGCGCGGTGCCGACCCTGCGCGAGGTCACGCCGGAGCAGGCGTGTGCGCACCCGAACTGGGTGATGGGGCGCAAGATCTCGGTCGACTCGGCCACCATGATGAACAAGGCGCTGGAGGTGATCGAGGCGCGCTACCTGTTCGGGTTGCCGCCCGAGCGGCTCCAGGTGGTGATCCATCCGCAGAGCGTGATCCACTCCATGGTCCAGTACCGCGACCATTCGGTGGTGGCCCAGCTCGGCACGCCCGACATGCGCGTGCCCATCGCCTACGGGCTGGCCTGGCCGGAGCGCATCGCCTCGGGCGCCGACCCGCTGGACTTCACGGCGCTGGCCGACATGAGCTTCGAATCGCTCGACAGCCATGGCCACCGCGAACGCTTCCCGGGGCTGCAGCTGGCCTGGGATGCGCTGCGCGCGCCGGCCGGCACCACGGCCGTGCTGAACGCGGCCAACGAGGAGGCGGTCGCCGCCTTCCTGGACCGCCGCATCCGCTTCGACCAGATCCATGCCGTGAACCTTGCAACTTTGGAGCGCGTGCAGCCCTCCAAGCCGCAGGCGCTGGCCGACCTGCTGGCGCTGGACGCGGGCGCACGGCTGGCTGCGCGCGCCGCCATCGCGAAGTTCGGCTGAGCCCGGGAGCCGCCGCCATGCTGACCACCGTCGTCGCCTTCATCGTCGCCCTGGGCCTGCTGGTGGCCATCCACGAATGGGGCCACTACCGGGTGGCCGTGGCCTGCGGCGTCAAGGTGCTGCGCTTCTCGGTCGGCTTCGGGCACACGCTGTACCGCTGGAAGCCGCGCCGGCAGCGGCGCGGGCAGGACACCGAGTTCGTGATCGCCGCGTTCCCGCTGGGCGGCTACGTGAAGATGCTGGACGAGCGCGAAGGGCCGGTCGCCCCGCACGAGCGCCACCTGGCCTTCAACACCCAGCCGCTGCGCTCGCGCGCGATGATCGTCGCCGCCGGGCCGCTGGCCAACCTGCTGCTGGCGGTGCTGCTGTATGCCGGCATCAACTGGTGGGGCGTGCAGGAGCCGCGGCCCGTGCTGGCATCGCCGGTGGCCGGTTCGGTGGCGCAGCAGGCCGGCCTGCAAGGCGGCGAAACGGTCACGCGCGCCGGGTTCGAGGGCGCCGGGATGGAGCCGGTCCGCTCGTTCGAGGAGCTGCGCTGGCTGCTCACCCGCGGTGCGCTCGATGCGCGCGACGTCCGCCTGGCCGTCACGGAGGAAGGGCGCGCCGGCGAGCGCGAGGTGCAGCTGCCGCTGAGCGGCATCGCATCGCCCGATGCCGATGCGCAGCTGTTCCGGCGCATCGGCCTGCTGGGGCCGCTCACCCGACCGGTGATCGGCGACGTGGTCGCCGGGGGCGCGGCCGCGCAGGCCGGCCTGCGCAAGGGCGACCTGGTGCTGCGCGTGGGCGGCACGCCGGTGGTCGACGGCCAGCAGCTGCGCGAATGGATCCGGGCGCAGGCGGCCGACGGCGCCCCGCCGGCCCGCACCTGGCGCGTCGAGCGCGAGGGCCGCGTGCTCGAACTGGACGTGGCGCCGCAGGTCGTGAACGAAGGCGAGCGCCGCATCGGCCGCATCGGCGCCTTCGTGGGCGCGGCACCGGAGATGGTGGAAGTGCGCTACGGACCGATCGAGGGCCTGTGGCGCGGCGCCGTGCGCACCTGGGAGGTATCGGTGCTCACCGTGCGCATGCTGGGGCGCATGGTGATCGGCGAGGCCTCGCTGAAGAACCTGAGCGGGCCGCTGACGATCGCCGACTACGCGGGCAAGTCCGCCAGCCTGGGACTGCTGCAGTACGTGGCCTTCCTGGCCATGATCAGCGTGAGCCTCGGGGTGCTCAACCTGCTGCCTCTCCCGGTCCTCGATGGGGGGCACCTGATGTATTATCTTTGGGAGGCGGCCACGGGGCGGAGCGTCCCGGACGCGTGGATGGAGAGGCTGCAGCGCGGCGGGGTGGCGGTGCTTCTGGTGATGATGACCATCGCACTGTTCAACGACGTCACGCGTCTCTTCGGTTGAACGACAAGCGGCCTGCAGCGGCCAGCCCCGGAGGACGGCGGGGCCACCAGGACTCAATGAAGAATCAATTCAAGCGCATGCGCGCGCGCGCCGTCACGGGCCTGGTCGCCGCCGCATTTGCCGCCCACGCCTGGGCGGTCGATCCCTTCACCGTGCGGGACATCCGCGTCGAGGGGCTGCAGCGCGTGGAACCGGGCACGGTCTTCGCCTCGCTGCCGTTCCGCGTGGGCGACCAGTACACCGACGAGAAGGGCTCGGCCGCGATCCGGTCGCTGTTCGGGCTGGGGCTGTTCAAGGACGTGCGGCTCGAGGTCTCGGGCGACGTGCTGGTGGTGATCGTGGAAGAACGCCCCACGGTCGCCGGCGTCGACTTCGTCGGCGAGAAGGAGTTCGACCAGGACACCCTGAAGAAGGCCCTGCGCGAGATCGGCCTGACCGAGGGCCGCCCCTACGACCAGGCGCTGGTCGACCGGGCCGAGCAGGAACTGCGCCGCCAGTACATCAACCGCAGCCTGTACGGCGCCGAGGTGGTGACCACCGTCACGCCGATCGAGCGCAACCGCGTCAACCTGACCTTCAGCATCACCGAGGGCGATCCGGCGCGCATCAAGGACATCCGCATCGTCGGCAACAGGGCCTTCGGCGAGGGCACGCTCAAGGGCCTGTTCGACCTGGACACCGGCGGCTGGCTGTCCTGGTACACCAAGTCCGACCGCTACTCGCGCGCCAAGCTCAATGCCGACCTGGAGAGCCTGCGCTCCTACTACCTGAACCGCGGCTTCCTGGAGTTCCGCATCGACTCCACCCAGGTCGCCATCTCGCCGGACAAGCAGGACATCACGATCACGGTCAACGTGACCGAGGGCGAGCGCTTCGTGGTCAGCGGCGTCAGGCTCGAGGGCAACTACCTCGGCCGCGAGGAGGAGTTCAAGAGCCTGGTCCGGATCCGCGCCGGCGAACCCTACAACGCCGAGCAGGTGGCCGAGACCACCCGCCAGTTCAGCGACTACTTCGGCAATTTCGGCTACGCCTTCGCCAGCGTGGAGGCCCGCCCCGAGATCGACCGCGAGAAGAACCTGGTGGCCTTCACCATCGTCTCGGAGCCCTCGCGGCGCGCCTACGTGCGCCGCATCAACATCTCGGGCAACAACCGTACCCGCGACGAAGTGATCCGGCGCGAGTTCCGCCAGTTCGAGTCGAGCTGGTACGACGCCGAAAAGATCAAGCTCTCGCGCGACCGCGTCGACCGGCTCGGGTTCTTCCGCGAGATCAACGTCGAGACCGCCGACGTCCCCGGCGCGCCCGACCAGGTCGACCTGAACATCTCGGTGGTCGAGAAGCCCACCGGCAGCCTGCAGCTGTCGGCCGGCTTCTCCAGCGCCGAGAAGCTCGGGCTGGGCTTTTCCATCAAGCAGGAAAACGCCTTCGGCTCCGGCCAGTACCTGGCGGTGGAGCTGAACACCAGCAAGTACAACCGCACGATCGCCTTCACCTCGGTCGATCCGTACTTCACCCGCGACGGGATCTCGCGCACGGTCGACGTCTACCACCGCAACTCCAAGCCGTACGAGGAGCAGGGCGGCAACTACTCGCTGGCCACCACCGGCGCCAGCCTGCGCTTCGGCGTTCCCTTCAGCGAGTTCGACACGGTCTACTTCGGGCTGGGCCTGGAGCGCGCCGAGATCCGCCCGGGCACCAACATCCCGGCGGCCTACCTGGCCTACGCGGCGCGCGCGGGACTCACCAGCTACAACGTGCCGCTGACCATCGGCTGGTCGCGCGACGACCGCGACAGCGCCATTGCGCCCACCGAGGGGCGGCTGCAGCGGCTGAACGGCGAGGCGAGCCTGTTCGCCGACGGGCGCTACCTGCGCGGCAGCTACCAGTACCAGCACTACATCCCGCTGAACAAGCAGTTCACCGTGGCCTTCAACGGCGAACTGGGCTGGGGCAAGGGGCTGGGCGGGCGCCCGTTCCCGGTGCTCAAGAACTTCTACTCGGGCGGCCTGGGCTCGGTGCGCGGCTTCGAGCAGGGCACGCTGGGGCCGCGCGACGTCACGGGAGCCAGCATCGGCGGCTCGCGCAAGGTCACCCTCAATGGCGAGCTGTTCACGCCCTTCCCGGGCGCCGGCAACGACCGCACCCTGCGGCTGTTCGGCTTCGTGGACGTCGGCAACGTGTACGGCGAGAACGAGAAGGTGGATTTCGGCCAGATGCGCGCGTCGGTCGGTGCCGGGGTGTCCTGGCTCTCGCCGATCGGCCCGCTGCGGCTGGCGATCGCGCAGCCGGTGCGCAAGTTCGCCGGAGATAGAATCCAGCGCATTCAATTCCAGATCGGAACCGCCTTCTGATGAAGTATCTGAGCCGTCCCTCGCTGTGGGCGCTGGTGTGCGCCCTGGCCCTCGCCGCGCCCGCCTTCGCGCAGGAATTCAAGGTCGGTTTCGTCAACACCGACCGCATCTTCCGCGAAGCCAACACCGCCAAGCAGGCGCAAGCCAAGCTGGAACAGGAGTTCTCGCGCCGCGAGAAGGAACTGGCCGAGTTGGGCAACTCGCTCAAGAGCCTGTCCGAGCGCTACGAGCGCGAGGCGCCGACCCTGTCGGAGAGCCAGCGCCAGCAGCGCCAGAAGCAGCTGATCGACCAGGACCGCGAGTTCCAGCGCAAGCGCCGCGAGTACCAGGAAGACCTGAACGCGCGCAAGAACGAAGAGTTGCAGTCGGTCCTCGAGCGCGCCAACCGCGTGGTCAAGCAGGTCGCCGAGCAGGAGAAGTACGACCTGATCCTGCAGGAAGCGGTCTACATCAACCCCAAGCACGACATCACCGAGAAGGTGATCAAGGCGCTCAACGCCGCCAAGTGAGGCCCGCGTGCGGCTTCGTCTGGGCGACATCGTGGGTTCGCTCGGCGGCGAGTTGCACGGCGACCCTGCGATCGGCATCGAGGGGCTGGCACCGCTCGAATCGGCCGGCCCGGCCCAGCTGAGCTTCCTGAGCAATCCGCGCTACGGACAGCAGCTCGCGGCCTCGAAGGCGGCCTGCGTCATCGTCGGCCCCGCCATGGCAGAGCCTGCGCTGGGCCGCGGCGCGGCCATCGTGGCCGACGATCCCTACCTCTATTTCGCACGGGTCACGCAGCTGTGGAAGTCGCGCTCGGCCCCGCCGCAGGGGCCCGCGGTGCACCCCAGCGCCGTGGTCGACCCGCAAGCCGAGGTCGATCCCGGCGCCCGCATCGGGCCGCTGTGCGTGGTCGAGCGCGGCGCCCGCATCGGTGCCGGCACGGTGCTCAAGTCGCGCGTGACCGTGGGCGAGGGCTGCGTCATCGGCGCACGCTGCATCCTGCACCCGGGCGTGGTGATCGGCGCCGACGGCTTCGGCTTCGCACCGCGCGGCGGCGAATGGGAGAAGATCGAGCAGCTCGGCGCCGTGCGCATCGGCGACGACGTGGAGATCGGCGCCAACACCTGCATCGACCGCGGCGCGCTGGCCGACACCGTGATCGAGGACGGCGTCAAGCTGGACAACCTGATCCAGGTCGGCCACAACGTGCGCATCGGCCGCCACACCGCCATCGCGGGCTGTGCCGGCATCGCCGGCAGCGCCACGATTGGCGCCCACTGCACCATAGGCGGCAGCGCCGGCATCCTGGGCCACCTGGTCATCGCCGACCATGTGCACATCTCTTCCTTCTCGCTGGTCACGCGCTCCATCCTCAAGCCCGGCCATTACACGGGCGTGTTCCCCATCGACGAGAATGCCGCCTGGGAGAAGAACGCGGCCTCGCTCAAGCAGCTGGCCGCCCTGCGCGATCGCGTGCGCGCCCTCGAGAAGAAGTCATGAAACTGGACATCCACCAGATCCTCAAGCAGCTGCCCCACCGCTATCCCATCCTGCTGGTCGACCGCGTCGAGTCGATCGAGCTGGGCAAGAGCATCCGCGCCATCAAGAACGTCACGATCAACGAGCCCTTCTTCACCGGCCACTTCCCGCAGCGCCCGGTGATGCCGGGCGTGCTGATGCTCGAAGCCATGGCGCAGGCCGCCGCGCTGCTGTCCTTCGCCACCATGGGCATCACGCTCGACGACAAGAGCGTCTACTACTTCGCCGGCATCGACGGCGCCCGTTTCAAGCGGCCGGTCGAGCCGGGCGACCAGCTGGTGATGGACGTCACGCTGGAGCGGGCCAAGTCCGGCATCTACAAGTTCAAGGGCGTCGCCCGCGTGGGGGAGGAGGTCGCCTGCGAGGCCGAGCTGATGTGCACCATGCGCGCGGTGGCGTGAGCATGGCCATCCACCCGACGGCCATCGTCGATCCGCGCGCGCAGGTCGACGCCAGCGCGAGCATAGGGCCGTATTCGGTGATCGGCCCCGAGGTGAAGATCGGCGCGCGCACCACGGTGGGCGCCCATGCGGTGATCGAAGGCCGCACCACCATCGGCGAGGACAACCGCATCTTCCACTTCGTCGCGCTCGGCGGCATCCCGCAGGACAAGAAGTACGCCGGCGAACCGTGCGAACTGGTGATCGGCGACCGCAACACCATCCGCGAGTTCAGCACCTTCAACATCGGCTCGCCCGGCGGCGGCGGCGCCACCCGCGTGGGCAACGACAACTGGCTGATGGCCTACGTGCACCTGGCGCACGACTGCGTGGTCGGCAACCACACCATCTTCGCCAACAACTCGCAGCTGGCCGGGCACGTGGAGGTGGGCGACTGGGCCATCCTGGGCGGCTTCACCGTGGTGCACCAGTTCGTGCGCATCGGCGCCCACGCCATGACGGCCATGTGCTCGCTGCTGTTCGCCGACCAGCCTCCCTTCGTGATGAGCCAGGGTCAGCCGGCGCAGGCGCGCTCCATGAACTACGAGGGGTTGCGCCGGCGCGGCTTCTCCGCCGAACGCATCGCCGCGGTCAAGGCCATGCACAAGGCGCTGTACCGCGACGGCCTGACGCTGGAGCAGGCCCGCGAGCGCCTGGCCGCCCTGGCGAGCGAGGCGCCCTCCGCGGCCGCCGACGTGCAGCTGATGGAGGACTTCCTGGTTCGCGTGTCGCCGCAGCGCGGCATCGTGCGGTGAGCCCACCCGGCCCGCCGCCGCAGCAGGCCGGGTCGTCGACCGACCCTTGCATCGCGATGGTGGCCGGCGAGGCGTCGGGCGACCTGCTGGCCGGCCTGCTGCTGGGCGGCCTGCGGCAACGCTGGCCGGGGTTGCAGGCAGTGGGCATCGGCGGCCCGCAGATGGCTGCCGAGGGGTTCCAGGCCTGGTGGCCGCACGACAAGCTGGCGGTGCGGGGCTACGTGGAGGTGCTGCGGCACTATCGCGAGATCGCGGGCATCCGCAGGCAGTTGCGCGAGCGGCTGCTGCGCGAGCGCCCCAGCGCCTTCGTGGGCGTGGATGCCCCCGATTTCAACCTCGACCTGGAGCTGCAGCTGCGCGAGCGCCGCGTGCGGACCGTGCACTTCGTCTGTCCCTCCATCTGGGCCTGGCGGCCGCAGCGCATCGAGAAGATCCGGCGCGCCTGCGACCACGTGCTCTGCATCTTCCCGTTCGAGCCTGCGCTGCTGGCACGGCACGGCGTGCGCGGCACCTACGTGGGCCATCCGCTGGCCGGCGTGATCCCGCTCGAGCCGGACCGCGCCGCGGCACGGGCGGAACTCGGGTTGGGCGAGGCGGACGAGGTGGTGGCCATCCTGCCCGGCAGCCGCGCCTCCGAGGTGCAGTACCTGGCGCAGCCGTTCTTCGAGGCCGCGGCGCTGCTGCGCCAGCGCCGCCCCGGGCTGCGCTTCATCGTGCCGGCGCTGCGCCCGCTGCGCCCGGCCATCGAGGCGGCGGCGCTGCGCGCCGGGCTGGCGGAAGGCCTGCAGCTGCTGGACGGCCAGTCGCACCGCGCGCTGGCCGCCTGCGACCTGACTCTCGTCGCCAGCGGAACGGCCACGCTGGAGGCGGCGCTGTTCAAGCGGCCGATGGTGATCGCCTACCGGATGAACGCGATCAGTTGGCAGCTGATGCGCCGCCAGCAGCTGCAGCCCTGGGTCGGCCTGCCCAACATCCTGGCCGGGGATTTCGTGGTGCCCGAGTTGTTGCAGCGCGACGCCAACCCCGAGGCCCTGTCGCGCGCGGTCTTGGACTGGCTCGCGGCACCTGCCAGAATGGCGGCCGTGCGGGAACAGTTCACCGTGTTGCACCACCAGTTGCGGCGCGACACGGCCCGCCTGGCGACCGATGCGATCGAGAAAGTCATCGAAGGGTGAGCAGGGCCATCTGGCCTGGGATCCGCTCGGCCTGATGGCCGGCGTGGACGAGGCCGGGCGCGGACCGCTGGCGGGGCCGGTGGTGGCGGCGGCGGTGATCCTGGACGACAGCCGGCGCATCCGCGGGCTGGCCGACTCCAAGGTGCTCACCGCACTGCAGCGCGAGCGCCTGTACGACCAGATCATGGACAAGGCCCTGTGCTGCTCGATCGCGCAGGCCAGCGTCCAGGAGATCGACAGCCTCAACATCTACCACGCCACCCTGCTGGCGATGAAGCGCGCCGTCGAGGGATTGCGCCTGAAGCCGGCGAAGGTGCTGGTGGACGGCAACGCGCTGCCGCGCATCGACGTGCTGGCCGAGGCCATCGTCGGCGGCGATGCCAAGGTGAAGTCGATTTCGGCGGCGTCCATCCTGGCCAAGGTCCACCGCGACCGCCTCCTCGCGCAACTGCACGAGGAGTTCCCGCAGTACGGCTTCGCCTCGCACAAGGGCTACAGCACGCGCGAGCACCTGCAGGCGCTGAAGGTGCATGGCGCCTGCCCGCACCACCGCAGGTTCTTCAACCCCGTGGCGGTCAGCCTGATGCTGGCGGGCAATGACGCCGAGGGCGGCGACGGGCTCGCCGCGGCGGCGTGAGCGAAGCCCCGCCTGCGGTCATCCGCTCCACGGCCAATCCGCAGTTCAAGGCGCTGCGCCTGCTGGCGCACGACAGCACCGGCTGGCGCAAGCAGGGCCGCATCTGGCTGGAGGGCGACCACCTGTGCCGGGCGGCGCTGGCGCGCGGCGTCCAGGCGCAGCTGGCCGTGTACGCCGAAACCTGCCCGGCGCAGCAGCGCCTGCCGGCACCCCGCACCCTGGTCTTCGCCGATCCGCTGTTCGCGGCGCTCAGCAGCCTGGAGTCGCCGGCCCGCATGGGCTTCGTGCTGGACCTGCCGGCGGCACCGCCGTTCGATCCCGCGGCGGCCACCGTGGTGCTGGACCGCGTGCAGGACGCCGGCAACGTGGGTGCCATCCTTCGCAGCGCTGCGGCGTTCGGGTTCCGCCAGGTGGTGGCGCAGAAGGGCACCGCCGCCCTGTGGTCGCCCAAGGTGCTGCGCGCCGGCATGGGCGCGCACTTCGCGCTGGACCTGTTCGACGCTGCCGATCCTGCGCTGCTGCAGGCGCTCGCGGTGCCGCTGCTGGCGACCAGCTCGCACGAAGGCGAACTGCTGCACCGGGCGGCGCTGCCGTGGCCTTGCGCCTGGGTGTTCGGGCACGAAGGGCAGGGGGTGTCGGCCGACGTAGGCGCGCGCGCGTCCGCCCACCTGCGCATTGCGCAGCCCGGCGGTGAAGAGTCGCTGAACGTCGCTGCCGCGGCCGCCATCTGCCTGCACGCCAGCGCCGCCGCCCAACTGGGCTGATGCCCCGGAAAGCCGCTTCCACTGCAGGAAATGCAGCACGCGGGCTATAATTGGAGGCTTTCCCGCAAACCCGTACGCCTAGCGCAGCCGAAGCTCCTCCCCTGAACAAAAGCAACACCGGAACCGAAGTTCCGGCTGTCGTTTGGGCGTACCGTCACCATCCGGAGAACCCAGTGCTTTTGTCTCAACAGGGAGCTCGCCCTGCCGCCCTCCTGGCGCTCGCGGACGGTACGGTCTTTCCTGGCACTTCCATCGGCGCCGCCGGCACCGCCACCGGCGAGGTCGTGTTCAACACGGCCATGACCGGCTACCAGGAAATCCTCACCGACCCCAGCTACGCGCGGCAGATCGTCACCCTGACCTACCCGCACATCGGCAACTACGGCGTCAACGAAGAGGACGTCGAAGCGGCCCGGGTGCATGCCGCCGGCCTCGTCATCCGCGACCTGCCGCTGGTCGCTTCCAACTTCCGCTCGCACCTGACGCTGTCCGAGTACCTGCAGCGCGAGAACACCGTCGGCATCGCGGACATCGATACGCGCAAGCTCACCCGCCTGCTGCGCAGCAAGGGCGCCCAGAACGGCTGCCTGATGGCACTGCCGGCAGGGCAGGAGATCACGCCCGAGATCGTCGAGAAGGCCGTTGCGATAGCGCGCCGCGCGCCCGCCATGAACGGCCAGGACCTGGCCCAGGTCGTCACGGCGGGCCAGCCCTATGGCTGGGAGCAGACCGAATGGCAGCTGGGCACCGGCTACGGCCGGCTGGAAAAGCCCAGGTACCACGTCGTCGCCTTCGACTACGGCGTCAAGAAGAACATCCTGCGCATGCTCGCCGAGCGCGGCTGCAAGGTCACGGTGGTTCCCGCGAAGACGACTGCGGCGGAGATCCGCAAGCTCGATCCCGACGGCGTGTTCCTGTCCAACGGCCCGGGCGACCCCGAGCCCTGCGACTACGCCATCGAATCCACGCGCGAACTGATCGAGGCCGGCTACCCCACCTTCGGCATCTGCCTGGGCCACCAGATCATGGCGCTGGCCTCGGGCGCGAAGACCTACAAGATGAAGTTCGGCCACCACGGCGCCAACCATCCGGTCAAGGACCTGGACGACGGCCGGGTGTCCATCACCAGCCAGAACCACGGTTTCGCGGTGGACGAGAAGTCGCTGCCCGCCAACGTGCGCCCCACCCACGTGTCGCTGTTCGACGGCACGCTGCAGGGATTCGAGCGCACCGACAGGCCGGCGTTCTGCTTCCAGGGCCATCCAGAAGCGTCGCCTGGCCCCCACGACATCGGCTACCTGTTCGACAAGTTCACCCGGCTGATGGACGAGAAGAAGAAGTAAGACATGCCCAAGCGTTCCGACATCCGTTCCATCCTCATCATCGGCGCCGGCCCCATCGTCATCGGCCAGGCCTGCGAGTTCGACTACTCCGGCGTGCAGGCCTGCAAGGCGCTGCGCGAGGAGGGCTACAAGGTCATCCTGATCAACTCCAACCCGGCGACGATCATGACCGACCCGGCCACGGCCGACGTCACC
>NZ_JAKFCM010000069.1:0-6152 GCF_036676645.1 Ramlibacter sp. | reverse complement strand
TGCCGGCGTTGCGACGGTTCCGCCAGCGCGTTCGATGCGCCGCACGGCGTCCTCGACCAGGCTCAGGTTGGAGGCCGTGGTGCCCAGCAGCGCGTCCTCCAGCCCCACCCGCACATGGCCCCCCCACTGAACCACGGGCGCAATCAGCGGGCAGATGTCCACGCCCAGGCCGGCGACCATCCAGGGCGCGCCTGGCGCCTCTTGCGAGAGCAGCTGCAGGTAGGACTGCAGGGCCTGCTCGCTGGGCCGGTAGCCGAAGGTGAACTGCTGCGAGAACATGAAGCGGTACATGGGCATGGGCGTGCCCGCCACGGCGCGGGCCAGCGCCGCACCCAGGCGCACATAGCCGGGCTCGTAGATGGCGAAACCCGGATGCAGCCTGTGCCTGGCGGCCAGCTCCAGTCCGAAGCGGATCGCCGCGGGCGTGTTGATGTCGACCACCGCCTTCTGGCCCTCGGCGATGTCGCGGTAGCTGACCAGGTTGGCTGATCCGGGGTCGACGATCAACCATTCGGCGAGCCCGCGCGCCGCCATGGATTCCAGGTGTGCATAGCGTTGCTGACCGGCATCGTCCTGCACCGCCTCGGCGTTGCTGAGGTAGCGGATCGCCGGGTAGACGACGGCGTCGACCTGGGCGCGAATCTGCTCGATGATGCGGGTCACCACATCGAGCTCGGTGGTCTGCTCGCCCGTGGCGGGGTTGTAGGCGTGAAAGTGGATGATGCAGGCGCCGGCCTTCGCGCATGCCACGGCCTCGCGCACGATTTCCTCGGGCGCCAGCGGTATGCCCGGCTGCGCCTTGCGGGTCCAGGGGCCGTTCAGCGCCACCTCGATGCACACCTTGCCTTGCTTCATGTTGCTCTATCCCCAAAGTAGGACCACCGCCCGATCAGACCGGTTGCCCGGCCGGCATTTTTCCGGATCGTTTGGGTGTGATATTTAATGACTTCAATCTTCGCCTTGCACCTGCGAAGCTTGGGCCAATCCTATTTGCGAGCGCCGGCTCTGGCAAACGACAACATTTCCTTTGCCTGTGATGAAAACTCACATCGCGGGCCCCTGGCCAGGGGCCGTCGTTCAGGCGCGCTGGTATCCGGTCACCGCGCTGCGCCGAAGTCACTGGTGACGGCGCCTTGCGAGGCGTCGGTCACCAAACGGGCGAATTTCGCGAGCACACCCGTGGTGTAGCGAGGCGGTGGTGGCTGCCATTGGGCGAGGCGCTGGCGCATGGCCTCCTCGCTGAGGTCCACGTCCAGCCGCCGCTGTTCGACGTCGATGCTTATGATGTCGCCATCGCGCAACGCGGCGATCGGGCCACGATCAACGGCCTCCGGGACGATGTGGCCGATCACGAATCCATGGGAGGCCCCGGAGAAGCGGCCGTCGGTCATCAGTGCGACCTGCTCGCCCAGGCCGGCGCCTTGCAAAGCCCCCGTCACGAGTTGCATCTCGCGCATGCCCGGGCCGCCACGCGGGCCTTCGTTGCGGATCACGATCACGTCGCCGGGGCGGATCTCGCCCTGCTTGACCGCCTGAAACGCATCCTCCTCGCGTTCGAAGACGCGTGCGGGACCGCGGTGCTGCTTGCGCTTTTGTCCGGAGACCTTGATCACGCAGCCACCCGGCGCCAGGTTGCCGCGCAGGATGGCCAGCCCGCCCTGCGGCTTGAGCGCCGCCGCCAGCGGCTTGATCACCTGCTGCGCCGCCGGCTCTACGGCACGCGCGATCTCCTCGCCCAGGGTCCTGCCGCTGACGGTGCGTTGCTCGAGGTGCAACAGGCCGGCTTCGCGCAGGCGCTTGCCCACGACGGCCATGCCCCCGGCCTCGAACATCTCGGGCGCGGTGTAGGTGCCCCAGGGCCTGAGGTCGGCCAACACCGGCGTCTTGCGCGAGATGTGGTCGAAGTCGTCGATCACCAGATCGACGCCGAACTCGCGCGCGATCGCCAGCAGGTGCAACACGGCATTGGTGGAGCCCCCGGTCGCCATCACGCCGGCAATGGCATTCTCGAAACTCGCGCGGGTGACCAGGGACCTCGGCGTCGTGCCCTGGCGCACCAGGTCCATGACGAGCCGGCCGCATTGCACGGCCACGTCCTCCTTGCGTCCGTCAGTGGCCGGAATGTCGTTGAACCCCATCGGCGACAGCCCGAGCATCGCGCAGGCCGTGGCCATGGTGTTGGCCGTGAACTGGCCGCCGCAGGCGCCGGCGCCGGGGCAGGCGTGGTCCTCGACGTCGCGCAATTCGTCGCGCGTGATGCGGCCCGCGTTGTAGGCGCCCACCGCCTCGTAGACCTCCTGGATGGTCAGCTTGCGGCCGTGGAACATGCCCTGGGTCGAGGCGCAGCGGCCCGCCTGGATCGATCCGCCATAGAGGGTCAGCCCCGGGATGTCGAGCCGGCCCAGCGCCATGGCCATGGCAGGGATGGTCTTGTCGCAGCCCGACAGGGTCACGAGGCCGTCGAACATGTGACCGCGCGCGACCAGTTCGACCGAATCGGCGATCAGTTCGCGGCTGACCAGCGAAGTCTTCATGCCCTCGCTGCCGGTGGTGATCGCGTCGTTGATGGCCACGGTGTTGACCTCCACCGGCGTGCCGCCGGCGGCGCGCACGCCTTCCATCACACGGGCGGCCAGGCTGCGGTGGTTGGCGTTGCAGGGCATGGTGCCGATCCAGCAATGCGCGACACCGATCAGGGGCCGCGTGAGGTCTTCGTCGCTGAAGCCCGCGGCCTTCATCATCGCGCGGGCGGCGGCCCGGTCGGGTCCTTCGAGTTGCGAGCGGCTGTTGCGGCGTGGGTCAAAGCGCATGGGGGTTTCCTGGCTGAAACAGAAGGGGGAGGCGCGCGATCAGGCGTTCAGGCGATAGCGATCGTTGGCCCGGTTGAGGTGGTTGGTGATGGCCGTCGCTGCGCCGTCCGGGTCGTGCGCGGCGATGCGCTCGAGCACCTGTTCGTGCTCGGCGATGACGCCGCGCTCGGCACCGGGGTCGGTGACCGCATCCCTGTGGAAATGCTCCAGCCATTCGAGCGTTGTGCGCGAGACCGCCATGAACACGGTGTTGCGCGAGATCGCCGCAATTGCGCGGTGAAAGGCCATGTCGGCCTTCAGGAAGCGCACCGGGTCGTCGATGCTCGCGCGCTGCTCGGCGATGGCGCTGCGCAGCACGGCGATGTCCTCCGGGGACGCCTTCGCCGCCGCCTGGCGCACCATCAAGACCTCAAAGCTCAGGCGCGCCTCCTTCAGATGCTCCAGCAGGAGCTGGGAGTTCGACAGCAGGTGCATGGCGGCGTCCGAGATCTGGGCCATCAAGGTGTCGGCCGACAGCGCCTGCACGCGCGCGCCTTCGCCATGCACGATGGCGACGAAGCCCATGCGTTCGAGCGCCTGCAGCGCCTCGCGCACGGCAGGTCGCCCGACCGAGAACATCTGCATCAGGTCGCGCTCCGAGGGCAGGTAGGCGCCGACCGGAAACTCTCCGGCACGAAGGCGGACGAGCAAGCGATCGAGCACCTCATGGGACAGTTTGCGGCGCTGGATGGGCGCCTTGGCCTCTGTCGCCCGGCTGGACTCCACTGAAATTTCATCATCATTCATGATGTCATCATACCAGTGCTTTTTTTGAAAGCAAGCGAGATGCAAGCCCCCAACACCATACAGAACCGTCCAGGAGCGCAATTTCCGAACAATATCAGGTCTATCGGCATGCCCAAACTCCACCGTCCCACGGTGCTGGACGCCTTGGATGCCGCCGCCCGAGCTCCAATTTCTGGCCTAACGCCAGGAGATTATGCTATCATCATACCAGTTGCGCCCGTCATGCCAGGGACGCCCGGACCCTTGACCCTTGACCCTTGAGCATTACGCCATGAACGAATCCGCGACCCAAGAAGCCGCCCGACTGATCTGGACGCACTGGCAGGCCGGCCAGGTGCTCGACGCCCTGCCGCAGGCCTGCCGGCCGGCGAACCGTGCCGAAGGCCATGCCATCCAGGCCCAACTGCCCCTGGTCTCCGGCCGCGGCGTGGAGGGCTGGAAGATCGCCGCCACCAGCACGGTCGGCCAGGCCCACATCGGCGTGAGCGGCCCGCTGGCCGGACGGCTGCTGGCGGGCCAGGTCGCCGCAGACGGGGCCACCGTGCCCTCGGCCGGCAACCGCATGCGCGTGGCCGAGCCCGAATTCGCCTTTCGCTTCGGGCGCGACCTGGCGCCGCGCGCCACGCCCTATGGGATGGCGGAAGTGCTCGATGCGGTCTACACCCTGCACCCCGCCCTCGAGGTGCCGGACTCGCGCTACGCCGACTTCGCCCACGCCGGCGAGGCCCAGTTGCTGGCCGACAACGCCTGCGCCCACCGCTTTGTCCTGGGCCCGGCCGCGCCCGCGGACTGGCGCGACGTGGATCTGCGCGCGCACCCCGTCCACGGACGCGTGAGCGGGGCGAGCGGCAGCCATTTGTCGCGCGAGGGCACGGGCGCCGCCGTGCTCGGCGATCCGCGCGTCGCCCTGACCTGGCTGGTCAACGAGCTGTCCGCGCTGGGCCTGACGTTGCAAGCAGGGCAGATCGTCACCACCGGCACCTGCATGACGCCGCTGGAAATCGAGCCCGGCGATTCGGTCACGGCCGACTACGGCCGGCTCGGCTGCGTGTCGATGCGCTTCGCGGCCTGAGCCTCTGAGCCGCCCCCTGGCCCCAACATGACGGAGATTTTCTGATGGCGCAGGCAATCGTGATCCGGAAAACCGGCGGCCCCGAGGTGCTCAAACTCGAGACAGTGGAGGTCGGCCGTCCCGGCCCTGGCGAGATCCGGATTCGACAGACGGCGATCGGCGTCAACTTCCACGACGTCTATGTGCGCTCGGGCCTGTACCAGACCCTGGGCCTGCCCGGCATCCCCGGCATCGAAGCGGTGGGCGTCGTCGAGGCGATCGGCGAGGGCGTTCGAGGGCTCGCTCCGGGCGATCGCGTGGCCTACCTCACCCAAGGCTACGGCGGCTATGCCTCGGAACGCCTGCTTGCGGCCGACCGGGCGGTGCGCTTGCCCGAGCAGGTCGATGATCGGCTCGCCGCGGCTGTCTTCCTCAAGGGCCTGACGGTCGAGATGCTGGTGCGCCGCGTGCACCCGGTGCGGCCAGGCGAAGTGGTGCTCGTGCATGCGGCGGCCGGCGGCGTGGGGCAAATGCTGAGCCGCTGGGCCAGGCAGCTGGGAGCGACGGTCATCGGCACCGCCGGCAGCGAAGCCAAGGCCCGAACGGCGCGCGAGGCGGGGTGCGAGCACGTCATCCTCTATCGGCAGGAGGATTTCGTGGCCCGCGTGCGGGACATCACCGGCGGCCGAGGCGTGGACGTCGCCTACGATGCGGTCGGCAAGGACACCTTCCTCGGCTCGCTGGACTGCCTCGCGCTGCGCGGGCACCTGGTCAACTTCGGCCAGGCCTCGGGCCCCGTCGATCCGCTGGCCGTCTCGCGGCTGAGCGCCAAGTCCAACACCCTGTCACGCCCGATGATCTTCCACTACGTGAGTGAGCGCGCCGAGCTCGAGGCCATGAGCGCCGCCCTGTTCGACGCCCTGGCGGCCGGCTGGGTCCATGCCGGCGCCGTTCGTGAGATCCCCTTGCGTGAGGCGGCCCAGGCCCACCGGATGCTCGAGTCGCGCGACGCGAGCGGCCCCCTGCTGCTCATGCCCTGACACGGGCCTGTCTCGCGGACCACCGGACCTGGTCAGGCCGGTACATCGGGCCCAGCCCGTCGCATCGGCATTGCGTCCGCGCGCACGGACGCAATGGCCCGGGCACACGATCGTCTACTTCGACGCCCGCCCCCGCTCGAGCTCGGCAAACGTCAGCTTCACCAGATCCTCACCGAGTTCCTTGGTGTACTTGTTGAACAGCGGCTTCATCTTCTCGCGCCAGCAGCGGCATCCAGAGCAGGCGCTTGTTCCAGTTGTTCATTTCATGTCTTCTTGGTCGGTTGGAAAATTCGGACAGTGCGGTCACTGTCCCGGGGCTTCGCGCCGCCTTGCGGGCGGCGCTCAGGAAGGGGAAAAGAGCCCGGCGCGCAACTGTGCCGGCGTTGCGACGGTTCCGCCAGCGCGTTCGATGCGCCGCACGGCGTCCTCGACCAGGCTCAGGTTGGAGGCCGTGGTGCCCAGCAG
>NZ_JAKFCM010000068.1:0-6152 GCF_036676645.1 Ramlibacter sp. | reverse complement strand
GCTGAGGGCCGCGGCTCCGAGCCTGCCTGCGCAGGCTTGGACGGCCCGAAGAAGCCTCGCCTCTGGCGAGGCTGCGGCCTGCAAGGCGCACTGGCCGTCCGGCAAAGCCGGCCCGGCGGTGCCCTGGGCTGGACCGCTTCATGCGCTGCGGGGCGGCGCTCCGCCACCGTGACACATTGACCGTGGAGACACACCCATGAGCACCGACACCCTGCACGACATCAGCTTCTGGTACGACCCGATCTCGCCCTACGCCTACCTGGCTTTCGAGCGGCTGCCCGAAGCGCTCATGGGCCTGAGCGTGCGGGTGCGCTACAAGCCGGTGCTGTTCGCCGCGCTGCTCCAGGCCCACGGCCAGCTCGGGCCGGCCGAAATCCCCGCCAAGCGCGACTGGACCTACCGCCAGATCGGCTGGCTCGCGCAGCAGCACGGCGTGCCGCTGGATCTGCCGGCCGCGCACCCGTTCAACCCGCTGGCGCTGCTGCGCCTGGGCCTGTGCACCGCCACCGACGATGCCCCGGGCGAGACCAACCGCTATGTGACCGAACTGCTGTTCCACCACGTCTGGCGCGGCGGGCATCACGCCACCGACCCGGCGCGTCTGGCCGCGCTGCAGACCCTGCTGCAGGACCACATGGTCCAGCGCCAGAAGCCTTGGGCCGCGCCGGACAGCGCGCCCGTGAAACAGCGCCTGCGCGACAACACCGACGCAGCGCTCGCGCTCGGGCTGTTCGGCGTGCCCGCGCTGGTGGTGGACGGCCGCGTGTTCTGGGGCCACGACGCCCTGCCCATGCTGCGGGCCTACCTCGATGGCGACGCCTGGTTCCACTCCGGCGCCTGGGAGGCCGCGGCCCGCGTGCCGGTGGGCGTGCAGCGAAACCCCGCCTGACCGGGGCCGCCGGTCCAGGCGCCCCGTCGGTATCAGTCCGGGAACGCTTCTTCCAGCGTCAGCACCCGCCCGGTGTTGGCGGCTTCGTAGCCCTTGAGCGCCGCGACCCGTGCGCGGAACGCGGGCGACTGCAGCACCGCCAGCACCGGCCTGAGTTCGTCGCGCTCCAGGGCGCTGGCCGAGAGCGCAAAAAAGTAGCGCTCCTTGAGCAGCGGGATGAAGTGCAGGCCGAAGCGGTGCGCGGCGGTCTGCACGCCGATGCCCACGTCGGCCATGCCGCTGGCCACAAAGGCGGCGACGGCGGCGTGCGTGAGTTCGGTGTTGTCGTAGCCGGCGATCTGGCGCGGCGCGATGCCCTGGCGCTGCAGCAGCAGCTCGGTCAGCACCCGCGTGCCCGAGCCTTCGGGCCGGTTCACGAAACGCAGCCCCGGGCGGGTGAGGTCGTCCAGACCGTGCAGGCCCAGCGGGTTGCCGGGCGCCACGAACAGGCCCTGGGTGCGCACGGCCAGCTGCACCAGCCGGTGGGTCTCGGGCCGGAGCCAGTGCAGGTAGCGCTGCGCCGCCGCAGCCTGGAACGGGCCCAGCGGCACGTGAAAGCCCGCCAGATCGCAGTCGCCCTGGGCCAGCGCCGCCACGGCCTCCAGGCTGTTGCGGTAGCGCAGTTCCACCGCCACCTGGCGCGCCGCCAGTTGCTCGCGCAGCGCCGCCACCGCAAACCCATGGCTCGCGTGCAGGCGCGGCACACCGCGCTCGCGGCGCTGCACGCGCCCGAGCGCGCCTTCCAGCTCCGAGGCCAGAGACTCCAGCAGCGGTTGCAGCCGCGCGCCGATGCGGGCGTCGGCCCAGATGAGCTGCTGGCCCAGCTCGGTCAGCAGCGAGCCGCGGCCCCGCCCGCGGGTGAGCAGCGCCTGGCCAAACAGTTGCTCGGCTTGCCGCACCAGGCCCCAGGCGTGCCGGTACGACAGCCCCAGGTCGCGCCCGGCCTGCGAGATGCTGCCCGAGTCCTGCACAGCGGCGAGCAGGCGCAGCAGGGTGTTGGCGTCGAGCGCTGCGGCGTCTTCGTGGCCGATGCGCCACTGGGGTTGGAGGGTGATGCGCAGCATGCGGGCAGGGGTTTGTGGGGTGGGGGGAATGGCCGACTTTATGAAATGCTAAACATATTAAATCCCCCCTCCGGTGCTACGCTGAATCCATGACAAGCAGCCCCCACGAATCGCGTGCCACGCCGGTCGCGCCGGTGATCCCCATCCGCCCCGTCGGGGCACCTGGCCGCGCCCGGCCGCGCTTCACGCCCAAGGGCCGGCAGGTCCTGCCCGCGGCCAGTGCGCGCGTGGCCGCGCTGTGCGAGGGGCTGGCGCCGCGGGCCGATCTGCTGATCGAGCACTTGCACCGCCTGCAGGACGCCGAGGGCGCGTTGCGCCATGGCCACCTGGCGGCCCTGGCCGAGCGGCTGCGCCTGAGCCAGGTGGAGGTGTTCGAGGTCGCGAGCTTCTACCACCACTTCGAGATCGTGGCCGACGACGCGCCCGTGCCCGCCACCGTGGTGCGGGTCTGCACCAGCCTGTCGTGTTCATTGGCGGGCAGTGCCTCGCTGCTGAGCGATCTGCAGGCCCGGCTGGCGGGCAACGGCGCGGTGGGGGTGCAGGCCGCGCCCTGCATCGGCCAGTGCCACCAGGCGCCGGCCGCCTGCGTGGGCCAGCGCCAGCTGCCGCACGCCAGCGTGGACGAAGTGCAGGCCCTGCTGGCCCGGGGCGAGACCGGGCCGCGCGAGCTGCCGGTGCCCACCGCCTCGGACCTGCCGCAACTGCAGCGCCTGTTGTCGGGCGCGCTCACGCTCGAGCAGGTGCTGGCCGAACTCAAGACCTCGAACCTGCGCGGCCTGGGCGGCGCGGGTTTTCCGGCCTGGCGCAAGTGGGAAACCGTGCGCGCGCAACCGGGGCCACGCTACATGGTGGTGAACATCGACGAGGGCGAGGTCGGAACCTTCAAGGACAGCCACGTGCTCACCAGCCTGCACGGCGGTGCGCCCCAGGTGCTCGAAGGCATGCTGATCGCCGCGCAGGTGGTGGGCGCCGAGCGCATCTGGCTCTACCTGCGCGACGAATACCACGACGCGCGCAGCCTGCTGGCGCGCGAGATCGATGCCCTGCGCACCCGGCTGCAGGGCCTGGCCGCGCAATACCCCGGCTACACGCCGCCGCAGATCGAGCTGCGGCGCGGCGCGGGCGCCTACATCTGCGGCGAAGAGTCGGCGCTGATCGAATCGCTGGAGGGCAAACGCGGCATGCCGCGCCTGCGCCCGCCCATCGTGGCCACGCACGGCGTGTTCGGCCGCCCCACGCTCGCGCACAACCTGGAGACGCTGTGGTGGCTGCCCGAGATCCTGGCCCAGGGCGGCGCCTGGCTGGCCGCGCAGGGCCGGCGCGGGCGCAGCGGCCTGCGCCGCTTCTCGGTGTCGGGCCGCGTGCGCCAGCCCGGCGTCTACCTCGCGCCCGCCGGCATCACGCTGCGCGAACTGATCGATGAACACGCCGGCGGCATGGCCGAGGGCCACACGCTGTACGCCTACCTGCCCGGTGGCGCGTCGGGCGGCATCCTGCCCGCGGCGCTGGCCGACGTGCCGCTGGACTTCGACACCCTGGCCGAACACGGCGCCTTCATCGGATCCATGGCGGTGGTGGTGCTGGGACAACACGACAGCGCACGCGACGCCGCGCTCAACCTCATGCAATTCTTCGAACACGAATCCTGCGGCCAGTGCACGCCCTGCCGCGCCGGTACCACCCAGGCGGTGGGGCTGATGCAGGCACCGGTGTGGGACGCGCCGCTGCTCGCCGAGCTGTCGCAGGTGATGCGCGACGCGTCCATCTGCGGCCTCGGGCAGGCGGCGCCCAACCCGATGGACTCGGTGCTGCGGTTCTTCCCGCACGAGGTGAATGGCAGCTCCCTTGACGAGGTGCTTGCATGAACACCCGCGATCTGCCCCAGGACATGGCGCCCGTCGCCTTCACGCTCAACGGCCAGCCGGTGGAAGCCGCGCCGGGCGAGAGCCTTCTGAAAGTGGCGCAGCGCGTGGGCATCACGATCCCGCACCTGTGCCACAAGGACGGCCTGCGCAGCCCCGGCAACTGCCGTGCCTGCGTGGTCGAGGTGGCGGGCGAACGCGTGCTCGCGCCCTCGTGCTGCCGCGCGCCGCAACCGGGCATGGTGGTTCACACCGACAGCCCGCGCGCCGCCGCGGCGCAGAAAACGGTGCTGGAACTGCTGCTGGCCGACGCGCCCGACACCACGGCGCTCAAGCACGACAGCGAGCTTGCGCACTGGGCTGGGCTGGCCGGCGCTCAACCGGGCCGCTTTCCCTTGCGCGCCGCATACGCCGTTCGCCCTGAGCCCGTCGAAGGGCGCACCCACACTGCGGCCGGGCTTCGACAGGCTCAGCCCGAACGGTGGGGTGCTGACACATCGCACCCGGCCATGACGGTGAACCTCGACGCCTGCATCCAATGCACGCGCTGCATCCGCGCCTGCCGCGAGACGCAGGGCAACGACGTGCTGGGGCTGGCGTTCCGGGGCGGCCATGCGCAGATCGTGTTCGACCAGAACGACCCCATGGGCGAGAGCACCTGCGTGGCCTGCGGCGAATGTGTGCAGGCCTGCCCCACGGGCGCCATCGCCCCCGCCAACGGCGCCTACGCCAAAGCCTCGCAGCAGCGGGTGGACTCGGTCTGCCCCTTCTGCGGCGTGGGCTGCCAGATGAGCTACCACGTGAGCAACGGCAGGATCGACCACGTGGAGGGCAAGGCCGGACCGGCCAACGAAGGGCGTTTGTGCGTGAAAGGCCGCTTCGGCTTTGACTACGCGCACAGCCCCGAGCGCCTCACGCGGCCCCTGATCCGCCGCGCCGACGCGCCCAGGGACCCCGCCAGCGTGATGCACCGCGACTGGCGCGAACTGTTTCGCGAAGCCACCTGGGACGAGGCGCTGGACGCCGCCGCCAGCGGCCTGCGCCGGGCCATGGCCAGCACCAGCGCGCGCGGCCGCCAGGGGCCGGTGGCGGGTTTCGGCTCGGCCAAGGGCACGAACGAAGAGGCCTACCTGTTCCAGAAACTGATCCGCTCCGCGTTCGGCACCCACAACGTGGACCACTGCACCCGCCTGTGCCACGCCTCCAGCGTGGCCGCGCTGATGGAGGGCCTGGGCTCGGCCGTGGTCACCAACCCGCTGCGCGACGTGGTGCACGCCGACGTCGTGCTCATCATCGGCGCCAACCCGGCGCAGAACCACCCGGTGGGCGCGACCTGGATCAAGAACGCGATCCAGCAACGCGGCATGAAACTCGTGCTGATCGACCCGCGCCGCACCGAACTCGCGCGCCAGGCCTGGAAACACCTGGGCTTCAAGTCGGGCACCGACGTGGCCCTGCTCAACGCGCTGCTGCACACCATCATCTTCGAAGGGCTGGCGAACACCGCCTACATCGAGCAGCACACGCTGGACTTCGCGCGGCTCAAGGCCCACGTGGCCGATTTCAGCCCCGAGGCCATGGCGCCGGTGTGCGGCATCGACGCGGCCACGCTGCGCGAGGTGGCGCGCGCCTACGCCACGGCCCGCAGCGCCATGATCCTCTGGGGCATGGGCATCAGCCAGCACACCCACGGCACCGACAACGCGCGCTGCCTGATCGCACTCTCGCTCATCACCGGCCAGATCGGCCGTCCCGGCACCGGCCTGCACCCCCTGCGCGGGCAGAACAACGTGCAGGGCGCGAGCGACGCGGGCCTGATTCCCATGGTGCTGCCCGACTACCACCGCGTCTCCGAACCCGCCGCGCGCGAGAAGGCCGAACGGCTCTGGGGCGTGCCCGCCGGCACGCTGGGCAGCGAGCCCGGCCTGACCGTGGTGGAGATCGTCAACGCCGCCTATGACGGCCAGATCCGCGCCATGCTGATCCAGGGCGAAAACCCCGCCATGAGCGACCCCGACGCCCACCACGCTCGCGAAGCCCTCGCGCGGCTGGACCACCTGGTGGTGCAGGACATCTTCCTGACCGAAACCGCCTGCCTGGCCGACGTGGTGCTGCCCGCCACCGCCTGGCCCGAAAAGACCGGCAGCGTGACCAACACCGACCGCTGCGTGCAGCTCGGCCGCAAGGCCGTGCCGGCGCCGGGCGAGGCGCGGGCGGACGCCTGGATCACCGAGCAGCTCGCGCGCCGCCTCGGTCTGGGCTGGGCCTACGACGTCGCGCCCGACGGCACGGCCAGCG
>NZ_JAKFCM010000067.1:0-2042 GCF_036676645.1 Ramlibacter sp. | reverse complement strand
TGCAGACCGATGCCTGCCAGCTGCTCTGGCGCGAAACGCAGGGCGTGCCCCGGCAGATCCACCTGATCATGGACCGCTGCCTGTACGGGCTGGCGGCGCGCAACGGCAACGTGATCGACGCCAACCTGATGAAGGAGGCCATCACCGACAGCCGGGTCGATCTGGTGGGGGCTCCCACGGCGGACGCCGTGGGCGTGGTGCCGCCGGCCCGCACCCGCCGGCCCTGGCTGGTCGTCGCCGCTTTCGCCAGCCTGGTTGCCACCGGCGCGGCCCTGGGCTCGCGTTTCGGCGGCGTGGACGCCGGCCACGCGCCGCCGCCGGCCGCTGGCGCGGTGGCCCAGGTGGCCGCGTTGGCTCCGCCGTTGGCCGAACCTGCTCCGGCCCCCGCACCAGCGGCCCCGGACGCACCGGCCGTGGCGGCGCTCTCCGTTTCGCCCGACGCATCCGCCGCCCAAGGCACGCCGGCCGTGGCGCCCAGCGGCCTCTTCGGCGCCGGCTGCGAGCCCGCCACCGAGCAGCCCGACGGGCGCAGGGTCGTGAGCCAGCCGCTGGCGGAGCTGACCCACCAGCTTCTCGGCGCGCGCCTGGCCCGGCTGGCCGACGTCTGCATGGACAGCCGCCAGGGCCAGGTGTGGCTGACCTGGAGCACGCCCCAGGCCGGCCACGCCCTGAACAACCGCCTGACCGCGGCCCGCTTCCAGATCGCGCTGACCGAATACGGCAGTCTGCTGCCGCGGGAGGTGGACGGCATCTGGGGCGAGCGCAGCCGCGGCGCCCTGAGGCAATTCCAGAACGAACTGGGCCTGAGTCCCTCGGGCGAGGTGGACCCCCTGAGCGGCCTGCTATTGGAGAAGTTCTATGTACAAGAACAGTGACACCGGGATGGAACCCATGAACGAAACGCGCCTCAGCTTCAGCCGGATGCTGGTGTCCAACGGACTGGTCAGCCAGATCGTGATCGACTACGTGCGCCAGAAGCAGACGGTCGAAGGGCAGAAGCTCGGGCGCATGCTGGTGGAGCTTGGCTTCATCAGCGCCAAGGACCTGGCGCGCCAGCTGGCGATCCAGCGCGGCATCGAATTCCGGGAGGTGCCCGCGGTGGACCCGGAAGTGGCCGCGGCCTTCAACCGCAGCCTGTGCCTGACGCACAACTTCCTGCCCGTGGGCCGCGAGGGCGACAAGCTGCGGGTGCTGCTGGGCGACGCGGAGCCCGATGCCGTGGCCACGCTGATCCAGCGCCGCGTCGGGCAGGAGGTGGTGTTCTGGCAGGGCGAGTTCTTCGCCGTCATCGACGCCATCCACCAGCACTACTACTTCCAGGAGAACCCGGTCGAGCGGCTGATCGAGGCCGAGATCCGCAAGCTCGGCGACGACCGCGACCACGCCTACAGCCCCGACCGGCTGATGGAGCTGATCCTGCACACCGCCGTGCGCGAGCGCGCCACCGACGTGCACCTCGCCCCCACTGCCCGCAGCCGCGGGGTGCTGATGCGCATCGACGGCGTGTTGCGCCCGATGTTCGCGATGCCGCCCTCGCTGGACCGCCTGGTGTCGTTCATCAAGCTCAAGGCCGACATGGACGCCAGCGAGCAGCGCCTGCCGCAGGACGGCAGCTTCACCATCAACCTGATGGACGCGACCTACACGATCCGGGTCTCGACCATGATCTCGGAGTTCGGCGAGCGCGTGGCCATGCGCCTGCTGGCCGAGCGCAGCGACCTCGACCGCCTGCAGGACCTGGGCTTCCTGGAAGAAGACGTGGCCGAGATGGAAAAGGCCTTCGCGCGCCCGCACGGCCTGATCCTGATCACCGGCCCCACCGGCTCGGGCAAGAGCACCACCCTGCACGCGGCCCTGCGCGTGCAGCCGCTGGTGGAGCGCAACGTGCTGACGGTGGAAGACCCGGTGGAATACCGGGTGCCGGTGGCCTGCCAGACCGAGGTGAACCGCCGCGCCGGCTACGACTTCGCCAGCGCCATGCGGCACTTCCTGCGCCACGACCCGGACATCATCCTGGTGGGTGAGGTGCGCGACGCCGAGAC
>NZ_JAKFCM010000066.1:0-68859 GCF_036676645.1 Ramlibacter sp. | reverse complement strand
TTCGCCTCACCGACGCGATTGCCAGTTGGCGTCGAGTGCGCCATCGGCTGGCGGAGCCGCCGCGCCGACGATCGCTGCAACGGGTCAGCATTCGAATTGCTTTAGGTTAGCGCTGATGGGCTTTCGCCGGGATGACGTGAGCCGGGGCCCTCGTTCACCAGCACCCAGAACTCGTAGACCTGGCGCATCCGGCGGCACAGTTCGTCGTAGTCGGTGGCCTTGCCGATGTAGCTGTTGGCACCGCTGGCGTAGCAGGCGGCGATGTCGACCTTCTCGGTCGACGACGAGTGCATCACCACCGGCAACCTGGCCGTGCGCGGTTCGGCGCGGATGCAGCGCAGGACTTCCAGGCCGGGCAGCGGCACCAGCTTCATGTCGAGGATGACCAGCCGGGGCAGCGGCCGGCCGGCCCGCTGGGCATGGCGGCCGCGCGCCCAGAGGAAGTCCAGCGCATCCTGCCCGTCGCTGGCCGTGCCCACCCGGTCGCAGCACTCCGAGAGCGCCATGACGGTCAGTTCGAGGTGGTCCGGGTTGTCGTCCACCACCAGGACGGTGGGATCCTTCATGTCGGCCAGTCGTTGATTGCGTCCGGTGATCGGCCGGACTCCCCCTGCGGTCTGCCCCGCCGCGCGGGCGGGGTGAGGGATTATGGGGCGATCGGGGTGCGCCGCGGCCACCCGCACCGCCTCACTCGTAGGCCGACACGGGCACGCAGGCGCAGAACAGGTTGCGGTCGCCGTAGACGTTGTCCACGCGGCCGACCGGCGGCCAGTACTTGGCGTGGCGCCCCGGCAGGCCTGCCCCGGTCGCCGCGGCACCGGCTTCGCGCGAATACGCGTGGTTCCACTCCCCCTGGAGCAGCGCCGCCGCCGTGTGGGGCGCGTGCTTGAGCGGGTTGTCGTCCTGCGGCCATTCGCCGCGCTCGACGCGCCGGATCTCCTCGCGGATCGCGACCATGGCATCGATGAAGCGGTCCAGCTCGTCGAGCGTCTCGCTCTCGGTCGGCTCCACCATCAAGGTGCCGGCCACCGGGAACGACAGCGTGGGCGCATGGAAACCGTAGTCGATCAGGCGCTTGGCCACGTCCTCGGCGCTGACGCCGCTGGTCTCCTTGAGCGGTCGCAGGTCCAGGATGCACTCGTGCGCCACGTGGCCGTTGGGGCTGGCGTACAGCGTGGGGTAGTGGTCCTTCAGCCGCGCGCTGACGTAGTTGGCCGACAGGATGGCGACCTCGGTGGCCTGGCGCAGGCCCTCGGCGCCCATCATGCGGCAGTACATCCAGCTGATCGGCAGCACCGCCGCATTGCCCAGCGGTGCCGCGGAAATCGCGCCGACCCCGTGCGACTTGATGCCGGCCGACTCGTGGCCGGGCAGGAAGGGCACCAGGTCCTCCACCACGCACACCGGGCCGACGCCCGGGCCGCCGCCGCCGTGCGGGATGCAGAAGGTCTTGTGCAGGTTCAGGTGGCTCACGTCGCCGCCGAACTCGCCCGGTGCGGCCAGGCCCACCAGTGCGTTCATGTTGGCGCCGTCGACGTAGACCCGGCCGCCGTGCGCATGGACCAGCTCGCACAACTCCTTGACCGGCTGCTCGAACACGCCGTGCGTGCTGGGGTAGGTGATCATGACGCAGGCCAGGTTGGCGCTGTGCTGTTCGCACTTGGCCTTCAGGTCCGCCATGTCGACGTTGCCGTTGGCGTCGCAGCCGGTCACCACCACCTGCAGGCCGGCCATCTGCGCGCTGGCCGGGTTGGTGCCGTGCGCGGACGAGGGGATCAGGCAGACCTTGCGGTGCGCCTGGCCGCGGCTTTCGTGCCAGGCCTTGATCGCCAGCAATCCGGCGTACTCGCCCTGGGACCCGGCGTTGGGCTGCAGGCTGATGCCGGCGTAGCCCGTGGCCTGGCACAGCCAGGCGCGCAGCTGCTCGTCGAGCATGGCGTAGCCCTGCAGCTGGTCGCGCGGCGCGAACGGGTGCACGTGCGCGAATTCCGGCCAGGTGATGGGGATCATCTCGCTGGTGGCGTTCAGCTTCATGGTGCAGCTGCCCAGCGGGATCATGCTGCGGTCCAGCGCCAGGTCCTTGTCGGACAGGGCGCGGATGTAGCGCAGCATGCCGGTCTCGCTGTGGTGGGTGTTGAACACCGGGTGCGTGAGGAAGTCGCTGGTGCGGCGCAGCGGCTGCGGGATCAGCGGCTCGATGCCGTTCTCGAACTCCGCGATCCGCGGCAGCGCCTGGCCCGGGTGGGCGAAGATCTTCCACAGCAGTTCGATCTCGGCGCGGGTGGTCGTCTCGTCCAGCGAGATGCAGATGTACTCGTCCCAGGCCACACGCAGGTTGGCGCCCATGGAGACGGCGCGCGCGGCGATGCCTTGCGTGTGCTCGCCGGTCTTGTACGACAGGGTGTCGAAGGCGGTGCCTCCGTGCCGCTGCGCCTGGGAGTAGCCCAGATGCTCCAGGCCCCTGGCGAGGATGGCGGTGTAGCTGGCTACCCGCTGGGCGATGCGGCGCAGGCCCTGCGGGCCGTGGTAGACCGCGTACATGCTGGCGATCACCGCCGGCAGCACCTGCGCGGTGCAGATGTTGGAGGTGGCCTTCTCGCGCCGGATGTGCTGCTCGCGTGTCTGCAACGCCAGCCGCAAGGCCGGGTTGCCGTGGGTATCGATGCTGACGCCGACCAGCCGGCCCGGCAGGGAGCGCTTGTACTCGTCGCGACAGGCCATGAAGGCGGCGTGCGGTCCGCCGGCGCCCATGGGCATGCCGAAGCGCTGGGTGCTGCCCACCACGATGTCCGCGCCCCATTCGCCCGGGGGCACCAGCAGGGTCAGCGCCAGCAGGTCGGCGGCGACGATGGCGGCGGCCTGCTTGTCGTGGATGCGCTGCACGTCGGGTGCCCAGTCCTGTACCCAGCCGCTGCTGGCGGGGTACTGGATCAGCGCGGCGAAGAATTCGCCCGACAGCGCCTGGTCCCATTCGTCGGCGCAGTTGGCAACCACGACCTCCAGGCCCAGCGGCCGCGCGCGCGTGCGGATCACCTCGATGGTCTGCGGATGGCAGTCGCCGGCGACCACGAAGGTGTTGGACTGGCTCCTGACGCTGCGCCGGGCCAGGGTCATGGCCTCGGCGGCCGCGGTGGCCTCGTCCAGCATCGAGGCGTTGGCGATCGGCATCGCCGTCAGGTCGCACACCATGGTCTGGAAGTTCACCAGTGCTTCCATCCGGCCCTGCGAGATCTCCGCCTGGTAGGGCGTGTAGGCGGTGTACCAGGCCGGGTTCTCCAGCACGTTGCGCAGGATGACGGCCGGGGTCAGGGTGCCGTAGTAGCCCTGGCCGATGAAGCTCTTGAACACCTTGTTCTTCGCCGCCATGGCGCGCAGTTCGGCCAGCGCCTGCGCCTCGGTCGCGGGCGGCGGCAGGTTCATCGCGGAAGTGCGGGCGATCGAGCGCGGCACGATGCCGTCGACCAGCGCGCGGCGCGAGGCCTCTCCGATCGCCGAGAGCATGTGGTGCTCGTCGGCTTCGGTTATCCCGATGTGGCGCGGGATGAATTCGGCGGGGTTCTCGAGTTCGGCCAGGGGGCGGACGGGTGGGGTGGACATGAGGGATCCGTGGGGGTGGGGGAGGTCGGGTCGGGGCTGGTCAAGGCGATGTCATTGCGGCTGCCCGAAACCATGCGTGGCGGCCGGCCGGAACCCTGTCCTTGCGGCGGCCCGGAACCCTGTCCTTGCGGCTTCCCGGAACCCTGTCATTGCGGCACCCCGGAACCCTGTCATTGCGGGCTTGACCCGCAATCCATCTCCAGGACGTCGAAATCGCGCGCGCGAATCCAGCCGACGGGAGGTGGATCCCGGCTTTCGCCGGGATGACAACGCTGGGGCGGAAGGCATAGGCTGCCGGGGTGACGAGGGTGGGGCGGATGCCACGGGATCGGCGCGATGCCACAGGTTCGCCCGGACACAGTTCACCCGGATGACACAGGCCCGCCGCGGTGAGGGATTTCAGGCGCTCTTGGTGAAGCTGTCGTACGCTGCCTCGTCCATCAGCCCGTCGAACTCGGACTTGTCGGCCAGCCTGACCTTGAAGAACCAGCCCTGGCCGAGCGGGTCGCTGTTGGCCAGTGCCGGGTCTGCGCGCAGGGATTCGTTCACTTCCACCACCTCGCCGGAGATCGGCATGTATACGTCGGCGGCGGCCTTGACCGACTCCACCACGCCGGCGACGTCGCCCTTGCCGTAGCGCTTGCCGACTTCCGGCAGGTCCACGAACACCACGTCGCCCAGCGCGTCCTGCGCGTGCGCCGTGATGCCGATGGTGGCGGTGTCGCCGCCCTCGAGCTTGATCCATTCATGTTCCTGCGTGTACTTCACGGTCATGGCGCTTCTCCTTGGAGTGGAATCGGACAAGAGGCTCTGGGGTCTGGCCCCGTTGGTTTCAGCCGCGGTAGTACCGCTGCGGCACGAAGGGCATGGGGCTCACGTCCATGGGCACCGGCTTGCCGCGCACCAGGGCGTTCAGGCGCGTGCCCGGCACCGCCTGCGCGGGGGTCACGTAGGCCATGGCGATCGGCTTGTCGATGCTGGGGGCGAGCAGGCCGCTGGTGACTTCGCCCACCTTGCGGCCGTCGGCGTCCTGCAGTTCGGTGTGCTCGCGCACCGGCACGCGCTCGGCCGCGATCAGCCCGACGCGCTGGCGCTGGACCGGCACCGTGCCATCGAGCTGACCCAGCACGCGGCCGGCTCCGGGGAAGCCGCCGGCACGCGCCCCGCCCGTGCGGCGCACCTTCTGGATCGCCCAGTTCAGGCCCGCCTCCACCGGCGTGGTGCTCGCGTCGATGTCGTTGCCGTGCAGGCACAGCCCGGCTTCCAGGCGCAGCGAGTTGCGTGCGCCCAGGCCGATCGGCTTGACTTCGGGTTGCGCCAGCAGGGCGCGGGCGAACGCCTCGGCCTGGGGCCCGGGGACCGAGATCTCGAACCCGTCCTCGCCGGTGTAGCCGCTGCGCGTGACGAACAGCTCGTGGCCCTGCCAGGCCAGGCGCTCGCCGGTCATGAACACCAGCTTGCCGACGCCGGGCAGCAGGCGCTCGAGTGCAACGGCGGCCCTGGGGCCCTGCAGCGCCAGCAAGCCGCGCTCGGGCATGGGCCGCACGGCGCAGCGCGAGCCGATGCGCTGCTGCAGGTGGGCGATGTCCGCCTCCTTGCAGGCACCGTTGACGACCACGAACAGGTCGTCGCCGCGGTTGGCGAACATCAGGTCGTCGAGGATGGTTCCCTCCTCGCTGAGCAGCAGCCCGTAGCGCTGCCGGCCCGGCGCCAGGCCGATCACGTCGACCGGCATCAGGGTCTCGAATGCCGCGGCGGCATCGGCGCCTTCCAGCCGCAACTGGCCCATGTGCGACACGTCGAACAGGCCGGCCGCCTGGCGCGTGTGCTGGTGTTCGGCCATCAGGCCGGTCGGGTACTGCACCGGCATCGAGTAGCCGGCGAAGGGAACCATGCGGGCTCCCAGCTCCAGGTGCAGCGCGTGCAGCGGGGTGGTGCGAAGCTCTTGCGGGGCGGTGGCGGACAAGCGGCTCTCCGGCTAAGGATGGGGCATCGCAAGCCATGGTATCGGCCATGGCCGCGCCCCTGCTGTCCGCTTTACCTGAGAGATTCACCCCTTACACGGGGTTTGCTCCTTCGGTGGGCGCAGCCCGTCGGGCGGCGCCTCTCTCCAGCAAGGCAACGCCCCGCGCACGGGGCGACCGCCAGTCCCTTTTGCCTGAGCGTTCGGCTGTGCGCCTGCGCCTTCGGCGGCCCCACGCGGGAGCTCTCTCCTGACGATGGCGGGATTGTATGTGAGCGCGGCGCGCCCGTCAGCGCGCGTACACGAGGTCGCGCAGCGTCAGCGAGAGCGAGGGGACGTACGTGATCACCATCAGGCACGCGAGCACCACCAGCACGAACGGCACCAGGTGCGGAATGATCCGGTCCAGCGAGATGCGCGCCACCGTGCAGGCGGCGAACAGGTTGACCCCGAACGGCGGCGTGATCATGCCCAGCGCGAGGTTCACCACCATGATCAGCCCGAAGTGCACCGGGTCGATGCCGAAGTGCTGCGCCACCGGCGCCAGGATGGGCGCCAGCACGATGATGGCGGCGCTGGTCTCGATGAACATGCCGATGACGAACAGCGCGGCGTTCACGCCCAGCAGGAACATCGCCGGGCTCTTGAGTACCGCCTCCAGCCAGTGGCCGATCGCCTCCGGAACCCCGGCGCGCGTGATCAGGAAGGCGAACAGGCCGGCGTTGGCGATGATGAACATGATCACCGCCGAGGAGATCACCGAGCGGCGCAACACCGCGTGCAGGTCGCGCAGGCCGATCTCGCGGTAGATCAGCATGCCCACCACCAGCGCATAGAACACCGCGACGGCCGATGCCTCGGTCGGCGTGAAGATGCCGCCGTAGATGCCGCCCAGGATGATCACCGGCATCAGCAGCGCCCAGCCGGCCTGCCAGGCGGCCCGGCCGACCGGCAGCCGGCCGTCGCCGTCGTTCCTGCCCAGCCCCTTCCACTTGCACCACAGCCAGATGAACAGCATCAGCGCGCCGCCGATCAGCACGCCGGGGCCGAACCCGGCGATGAACAGCTCGCCGATGGAGATCTCGGCGCTGACGCCGTACAGGATCATCGGGATCGAGGGCGGGATGATCACCCCGAGCTCGGCACTGGTGGCCTGCAGCGCGGCGGCCCAGGTGCTCGGGTAGCCGTGCTTGATCAGCGCCGGGATCAGGATGGCGCCGATGGCGAAGGTGGTGGCGACCGAGGAGCCCGACACCGCCGCGAAGATCATGCAGGTCAGCACGCAGGTCATGGGCAGCCCGCCCTGGATGCCGCCCACCAGGCTCTTGGCGAACTCCACCAGCCGGCGCGAGATGCCGCCGGCTTCCATCAGGTTGCCGGCCAGGATGAAGAAGGGGATGGCCGCGAGCGGAAACTTGTTGACCGCGCCGAACATCTCCTTGACCGAGATGAGCATGTGCGCGTCCACCACCTGGATGCCCACGATGGCGGCCAGCCCGATCGAGACGGCCACCGAGACGCTGAGCGCGAAGCACAGCATCATGGTGCCGAGCATGGCACTGGTCATAGGAGCCCCCCCGCTTGGCGCTGCGTGCCTGCGCTGCCCCCCGAGGGGGCCTTCGCGCCTTCGAGCGGTCCGGCGGCGCTCATTGCGCAGTCTCCAGCTCGTGGCGCTGCGGGTCGAGCAGGTTGCCGATGATCCCGACGATGCAGAAGAGGGCGCCCACCGGCATCGCGAGGTAGCCCCAGAACATCGAGACCGACTCCAGGCCGGCCATGGTCTGCACCTGGCCGCGCACGGCGTAGTCCCAGCCCCACCACAGGATGATGGCGATCAGCAGCAGCGAGGCGAGGGCCACCGCCCAGTCCAGCAGGCGGCGCAGCCGGGGCGGGCTCCAGCGGTAGAGCACGTCGACGCTGATCATCGCGCCCTGGCGGAAGGCCAGCGGGATGCCCAGGAACACCATCCAGATCAGCGACAGCCGGATCAGGATCTCGCTCCACTCGGCCGGCTGCTCCAGCACGAAGCGGGTGATGATCTGGTACATGCCCAGGGCACTGGCCACCACCAGCATGGCGCAGGCGCCTGCCATGGCCAGTCCGCTGGTGAAGCGCTCGATGCGCAGGAAGGTGTCTTTCACGGGCCCCTCTTCATCTCGGTCACGAAAAGGCCCGCGGGTGCGGGCCTTTTTTCCGTCATCCCCGCGGAGGCGGGCATCCAGGCCTTCGCCTTCAGCGGCGGCGCAGGCGCGTTGCGTCTGGATCCCCGCTTTCGCGGGTCCTGGATCCCGGCTTTCGCCGGGATGACCTGCGTATGCACGCCGCTGTGCGGCGTGCTCGCAGGTCACTTGAAGTTGCGGATCTTCTCGATGTTGGCCTTGCCGAACTGCTTCTCGAAGTCGGCATTCACCGGGGCCAGCGCCTTGACGAACGCCGCCTTGTCCAGGTTGTCGATCACCGTCATGCCCTTGGCGCGCAGGTCGGCCACGCCCTTGGCGTCGTCCTCGTCCACGCGGGCCCGGTTGGCCTTGGTGCCGGCCTTGGCGGCTTCGATGAAGGCCTGCTTGTCGGCGGCCGACAGCTTGTCGAAGGCGCCCTTGTTCATCAGGAAGATCGCCGGCGAATAGACGTGGCCGGTCAGCGACAGGTGCTTCTGCACCTGGTCGAACTTGGCCGAGATGATCACCGACAGCGGGTTCTCCTGGCCATCGACCGTGCCCTGCTGCAGCGCGGTGAACACTTCCGGGAAGGCCATCGGCGTGGTGATGATGCCGAACGCCTTGTAGGCCGTGATGTGCACCGGGTTCTCCATGGTGCGCATCTTCAGGCCCTTCAGGTCGTCGGGCGACTTCACGTCGCGCTTGCTGTTGGTCATGTGGCGGAAGCCGTTCTCCGCCCAGGCCAGGGCCTTGAAGCCCTTGCTGTCGAACTTGCCCAGCATCTCCTGGCCGATCGGGCCGTCCAGCACCGCGCGGGCGTGCGCCTTGTCGCGGAACAGGAAGGGCACGTCCAGGATCTTGGTCTCGGGCACGAAGTTGGGGACCGGGCCGGTGGAGGAGAAGGCCAGCTCCTGCGTGCCAAGCTGCACCGCCTCGATCGACTCGCGCTCGCCGCCGAGCGCGCCGTTGTAGAAGGTCTGGACCTTGTAGCGGCCGTCGGTGCGCTTCTCGACTTCCTTGGCGAAGGTGTCGATCGCGATGCCCTGGTGGGAATTCTGCGAGGTCGAGATGCTGATCTTCATGGTGGTCTGCGCGAGCGCCGACCCGCCCATGGCCAGCCCCGCCGCCAGCGCCAGGAACAGTTTGCTGAATTTCACGAAAGGTCTCCTTCGGTCAATTGCCGGTAGAAACCCGCGAGGATGCCCGGGGCGCGAGGGCCGCGCAACAGGAGTTCCACGTAGAACGTCCGGTTGTCAGACGGGCGAAAGCTGGCCACATCAGCCCGCAGGGCTGACCGTTCGCGCGGAACGACATGCTACATGTTCGTGTAGTTCGGCCCGCCGCCGCCTTCGGGTGCCACCCACACGATGTTCTGCGTCGGGTCCTTGATGTCGCAGGTCTTGCAGTGCACGCAGTTCTGGGCGTTGATCTGCAGCCGCTCGGCGCCGGTGCCTTCGTCCTTGACGAACTCGTACACGCCGGCCGGGCAGTAGCGCTGCTCCGGCCCGGCGAACTGGCGCAGGTTCACGTCGACCGCCACCGACGCATCCTTCAGGGTCAGGTGCGCCGGCTGGTTCTCCTCGTGGTTGGTGTTGGAGATGAACACCGAGGAGAGCCGGTCGAAGGTCAGCTTGCCGTCGGGCTTGGGATAGGCGATCGGCTTGCACTCGGCGGCCGGCTTCAGGTACGCGTGGTCCGGCTTCTCGCGGTGCAGGGTCCAGGGGATGTGGCCGCGCAGCAGGAACTGCTCGACGCCCGTCATCAGCGTGGCAACCGTGCGGCCCTTCTTGAACCACTGCTTGAAATTGCGCGACCGGTTCAACTCGGCGTACAGCCACGACTGCTCGAATGCCTCGGGATACGCGGTGAGTTCGTCGTGCCGGCGGTCCTGGCCGATGGCGGCGAACGCCGCTTCGGCGGCCAGCATGCCGGTCTTGATGGCCGCATGGCTGCCCTTGATGCGCGAGGAGTTGAGGAAGCCCGCGTCGTCGCCTACCAGCGCGCCGCCCGGGAACACCGTCTTGGGCAGCGACAGCAGGCCGCCCACGGTCAGCGCGCGCGCGCCATAGCCCAGTCGCCTGGCGCCCCCGGGCCCTTCGAAGTACCAGCGGATGTTGGGGTGCGTCTTGAAGCGCTGGAACTCCTCGTAGGGCGACAGGTACGGGTTGCGGTAGTCCAGGCCGACCACGAAGCCGATGGACACCAGCTTGTCCTCCATGTGGTACATGAAGGAGCCGCCGTAGGTCATCTCGTCCAGCGGCCAGCCGGCGCTGTGCAGCGCCAGCCCCGGCGTGTGGCGCGAGGGATCGATCTCCCAGACTTCCTTGATGCCGATGCTGTAGCTCTGCGGGTCGCGCCCCTCGTCGAGCCTGAAGCGCTCGATCAGCTGCTTGCCCAGGTGGCCGCGGCAGCCCTCCGCGAACACGGTGTACCGGGCGTGCAGCTCCATGCCGAGCTGGAAGTTCTCCGTGGGCTCGCCATCCTTGCCGACGCCCATGTTGGCGGTGGCCACGCCCTTGACCGAGCCGTCCTCGTTGTAGAGCACTTCGGCGGCGGGGAAGCCCGGGAAGATCTCCACGCCCAGTGCCTCGGCCTGCTGCGCCAGCCAGCGCACCAGGTTGGCCAGGCTGACGATGTAGTTGCCGTGGTTGCCGAAGTTCTTCGGCAGCAGGAAGTTGGGCGTGCGGGTCGCGCCGGTCTCGTTGAGGAACAGGAAGATGTCCTCGGTCACCGGCTGGTTCAGCGGCGCGCCCATCGCCTGCCAGTCCGGGATGAGCTCGCTGAGCGCGCGCGGATCGACGATGGCGCCCGAGAGGATGTGCGCGCCGGGCTCGGAGCCCTTTTCCAGCACCACCACGGACACTTCGCGGCCGTGTTCCGCCGCCAGTTGCTTGAGCCGGATGGCCGTGGCCAGGCCGGCCGGCCCCGCGCCGACGACGACCACGTCGTAGTCCATCGCTTCGCGCGGACCGTATTGGGCCAGGATTTCTTCTTGGGTCATGACAGTGCTCGATAATCGTCCGCACCTCGCGCGTGCGCGCCCGGGCGAACAGGGCATTCTATGCGGCGCCCCTGCGCGTTCCGTGCCGCCGCAGTTGGCAGTGCCCGCTTTCAGGCAGGAGACTCCAGTGAGCTACAGCATCGATCTTTCCGGCCGTGTCGCCCTGGTGACGGGAGCCTCCAGCGGCCTGGGCGCGCAGTTCGCGCGCACGCTGGCCGGCGCCGGCGCCGCCGTGGTGCTGGCCGCGCGCCGCGTGGAAAAACTCAAGGAGCTGCGCGCGCAGATCGAGGGCGAGGGCGGCGACGCCCACGTGGTGCCGCTGGACGTGACCGACCTGGACAGCATCCGGGCGGCCGTCGCGCATGCCGAAACCGAGGTCGGCTCCATCGACATCCTGGTCAACAACTCGGGCGTCAGCACCACGCAGCGCATCCAGGACGTGACGGAAGAGGACTACGACTGGGTCTTCGACACCAACACCCGGGGCGCCTTCTTCATGGCGCAGGAGGTCGGCAAGCGCATGCTGGCCCGCGCCCGGGGCGCTGCGCCGGGCACCTTCACCGGCGGGCGGATCATCAACATCGCGTCCATGGCCGGCCTGCGGCCGCTGCCGCAGATCGGCATCTATGCCATGAGCAAGGCGGCGGTGGTGCAGATGACCAAGGCGATGGCGCTGGAGTGGGGCCGCTTCGAGATCAACGTCAACGCCATCTGCCCCGGCTACATCGACACCGAGATCAACCACCACCACTGGTCCACCGAGCAGGGCCAGAAGCTGGTGAACATGCTGCCGCGCAAGCGCGTCGGCAGCCCGGAGGACCTGGACGCGCTGCTGGTGCTGCTGGCCAGCAGCGAGAGCCATTTCATCAACGGAGCGGTGATCGCGGCCGACGACGGCTTCGGCATCTGATCGGCGGCGGCTCACGCTCGCCGGCGTCCCCGCCGACCCGCGGACAGCCGGCCGGTCAGCGAGACTCTGCCGGCACTGCTCTATTCTTCCGCACGGGGCGGGCCGTGGCCGGGCGCGTCCCGGCTTGCTGCCAGGCGTGCTGTTCACGCCGGGCATACCGACCACGATCAAGGCGCACCAATGAAACTCGAACTGCCCCGGGACAAGAAGCTCGTCCACGAAATGACCCTGCCCATTCGCTGGGGCGACATGGACGCCATGGGCCATGTCAACAACACGCTGTACTTCCGCTACCTGGAGGTGTTGCGCATCGACTGGTTCCGCACGATCGACTGCGTGCCCGATCCGCGTGGCACGGGGCCGCTGATCGTCAATGCCTTCTGCAATTTCCACAAGCAGCTGGAGTACCCGGGCGACATCCACCTGACCATGTACGTCAGCAGCCCGGGCCGCAGCTCGTTCGAGACCTGGGCCACCATCGAGCGCGTGGACGACCGCGGCGTGGTCTATTCGTCAGGCGGCGCGACCACGGTGTGGGTGGACTTCCCGGCGCAGAAGTCGGTGCCGATTCCGGAGTGGTTCCGCAAGCACCTGGGATGAGCGGGTGTCACGGCGGGCCTGAACTGAGGGATGTCGTGGCGGGCTCGACCCAAGAAGGTGTCATGGCGGGCTTGACCCGCCATCCATCTCACGCGGGTCGAAAATCGCGCTCGCGGGTTCGACGCACGGGGATGGATGCCGGCGTTCGCCGGCATGAGATGCAACGGGTCGGTGCCTGCTCCACCGCCTTCGCCTGCACCACCGCTCGGCCTGCTGCATCGCCTTCGCCTACCCCCTTCGCCTACTCCACCGCCGGTGGCAGCGGCATGCCGCGCCGCTGCATCTCGGCGCGCACGCGATCGGGGTAGTCGGAAATGATGCCGTCCACGCCCAGGTCCAGCACGCGGGCGATGTCGGCTTCGGCGTTCACCGTCCAGGGCACCACCTTCAGGCCGAGAGACTGCGCCTGCCGCACCGCATCGGGCGTCAGCGCCTGGAAGTTGGGCGACCAGGCGTGGCCGCCGGCGGCCTTGACCATGGCCGGCACGCTGCCATGCTCGGCCAGCGTGAAGCCGGCGGTCCAGACCGGCGAATCCAGGTTGGAAAAGCGCGGCGATTGCGTGCTCAGGTAGACGGTGCGGATGCGCGGCGCCGCCGCACGCACGACCTGCAGCGTGCGCCAGTCGAAGCTCTGGACCATCACCCGGTCTTCCATGCCGGCCGCGCGGATCACCTGCAGCAGCACCCGCACGAAGGGCTCGGGCGCGAGCGTGTTCTGCGGGTTGCGCAGGTCCATCTTGGCCTCGATGTCGAATTGCACGTGGTCGGCGCCCAGCCGCTTCACGAGCTCGAACACCGATGCCAGGGTCGGCATGCGCGCCCCATCCAGCGGCTGCTGGTCCGCGAACGTCCGCGCATAGGCGCTGCCGGGACGCAGCCGGCCGACGTCGAACGCCTGCAGCTGCGCATGGGTGAGCCGGCCGATCACCCAGGGCTCGCCGATCCACCGGCCGTCGGGCCCGCGCACCAGGTCCGGATTGAGCACCGGATCGTGCGAGAGCACCACCACGCCGTCGGCCGTGACGGCGGCGTCCATCTCCAGCGTCGTCACGCCGATGCGCAGCGCGTGCTCGAAGGCCGCCAGCGTGTTCTCCGGCAGCAGCCCGCGGGCGCCGCGATGCCCCTGCAGGTCGAAGGCGTGGACGGCGGAGCACGAGGCTGCCAGCGCTGCCGCGAGCAGCAGCCGGAGCAAGGCCGTGGACAGTAGTGCAGGGAGAGCAGGTCGATGCATGGACGGCCGGGCAGGATGAGCGCGCGCCATCATAGGCAGGAGAGGGTTTCTACCGCGCCCTCCGCGCGAGCGCAGGAACGCCGGTTGCGCCAGGCGATCGGCTCCGGGGAATGCCGGTCACCCAAGCGACCGGCTCCGTGCTTCCCCGATGCCGCCCGCGGGCCGCGCTCGCTAGGCTGGGATGCATGTCCGCTTCCGTGCCCCCTTCCCGCCCCCACCATCGCTTCTGGCCGGCGCGCCTGCCGCACGCGCTGACGCCGCCGCAGACCTCGCTCTGGGACAACCTCGCGATCAGCGCGCGGCGCTACCCGGCCAAGCCGGCCCTGGCCTTCTTCGACCGCGTCTTCAGCTACCCCGAGCTGGTGCGCCTGGCCGAGCGCCTGGCGGCGCGGCTGCACGCCCTGGGCGTGCGCAAGGGCGACCGGGTGCTGCTGGACATGCAGAACTGCCCGCAGCTGGTGATCGCGCATTTCGCCATCCTGCGCGCCAACGCGGTGGTGGTGCCGGTCAACCCCATGAACCGGGCCGAGGAGCTCAAGCACTACATCATGGACCCGGACGCCAGGGTGGCCATCGCCACCGGCGACGTCGCGGCCGAGATCGCGAAGGCCAGCGACCAGCTGGCGCCGCAGCAGCGCCTGTCGCACCTGATCGTCACGCAGTACACCGACGCCTTCGATGCCGCCGCCACCGGCGCCTGCGCACCGCCCGCGGCCTGGCACGACTGGCTGCTCGCGCGCCACCCCTTGCCGTCGCTGGCCGGGGGCAGCGTGCTCGGCTGGGACGAAGCGCTGGCCAACGAGCTGCCCCTGCCGCAGCTGCAGGCCGGCCTGGACGACCTGGCCGTGCTGCCCTACACCAGCGGCACCACCGGCCTGCCCAAGGGCTGCATGCACCCGCACCGCAGCCTGATGCACAACGCCGTGGCCAGCGCCGTGTGGGGCAACGCCACCGCCGACACCGTCAGCCTGCTGGTCGTGCCCATGTTCCACATCACCGGCATGGTCAGCGTGATGCACTCGGCGATCTACACGGGGGCCACGCTGGTGGTCATGCCGCGCTGGGACCGCGAGCTGGCCGGCCGCCTGATCTCCAGCTGGAAGGTGAGCACCTGGACCAACATTCCCACCATGGTCATCGACCTGCTGGGCAGCCCGAACTTCGACCAGTTCGACCTGTCCAGCCTGGCCCACATCGGCGGCGGCGGCGCGGCGATGCCGCAGGCGGTCGCGCAACGCCTCTTCGAGCAGTTCGGGCTGCGCTACGTCGAGGGCTATGGCCTGACCGAAACCGCCGCGCCCTCGCACAGCAACCCGCCCGACGCGCCCAAGCAGCAATGCCTGGGCATTCCCTTCATGAGCTGCGACGCGCGCGTGGTCGATCCCGAGACGCTGCGCGAAGTGCCCACCGGCGAGCAGGGCGAGATCGTGATCCGCGGCCCGATGGTGTTCGACGGCTACTGGAAGCGGCCCGAGGCCACCGAGGCGGCCTTCTTCGAGCTGGACGGCCAGCGCTTCTTCCGCTCCGGCGACCTCGGCCGCATGGACGAGGACGGCTATTTCTTCATCACCGACCGCCTCAAGCGCATGATCAACGCCAGCGGCTTCAAGGTCTGGCCGGCCGAGGTGGAGGCGCTGATGTTCCGCCACCCCGCCATCCAGGAAGCCTGCGTGATCGCGGCCCGCGACGCCTACCGCGGCGAGACGGTCAAGGCCGTCGTGGTGCTGCGCGCTTCGCACAAGGGGCAGGTCAGCGAGCAGCAGGTCATCGACTGGTGCCGCGAGAACATGGCCGTGTACAAGGTGCCGCGCATCGTGCAGTTCGCCGACGCCTTGCCCAAGAGCGGCTCCGGCAAGGTCATGTGGCGCACGCTGCAGGAGGCCGAGCCTGCGGCCTGAGCGCGCCAGCCTCAGGGATTGTCTCTAGTGACGCCGGCAGCAGCCGGGCCCAGACTAATTGTTGAAATATTCAACTATTGGTCTTGGCAATCAACTCCGCCTCCCCCTCATGCGCGAACCGCTGGACGTCAAGTTCGACTACCTGACCCTGACCCTGGATCTGGCCAACGAGAAGGCCAAAGCCGCGGCCTCGCTCGTCTACGAGCAGGAATGCGGCGCTTCGCTGCGCGAGCTGCGGCTGATGCGCTTCATCGCGGCCGAGCCCGGCCTGACGCTGGGCCGCCTGATCGAACACGCGTCGCTGGAGAAGACGCTGGCCTCCAAGGCCGTCTCGGCGATGGTGGGCCGCGGCTGGGTGACGCGTTCCGTCGGAACCAGTGACGCCCGGCACATCAGCCTGGAGCTGACCGAGGCCGGCGAGGCCGTCGTGCTCAAGGCGGACCCCATCGGCCGCTACATGGAGAAGACCCTGTTGAGCAACCTGACTGCCGAAGAACTCGTGGTGCTCAAGCGCTGCCTGGACAAGCTGGTCGCCACCGGCGAGGAAATGAGCGCGTCGCTGCAGGAGCTCATGGCCGTCGTCCGTGACCAACCGGTGACCTGAAGCCGCAGCCGTATTCCCCACCCGTGCATGCCGCACGTCTTCCGAACCTCCCAAAGAAAGGTGGCTCCCATGTACCGACGTCCCTTCCTCCGCGCGGCCGCCGCCGCGGTGCTGGCCTTCGCCGCCGTCGGCGCTTCGGCACAAGTCGATGCCAAGGTGCTGCGCATGGTGCCGCAGACCGACCTGAAGATCCTGGACCCGATCTGGACCACCGCGTTCGTCACGCGCGACCACGGCTACATGATCTACGACACGCTGTTCGGGGTGGACGTGGGCGGCAAGCCGCAGCCGCAGATGGTGGACAAGTACACCGCCTCGGCCGATGCCAAGGTGTGGACCTTCACGCTGCGCAAGGGTCTGGCCTTCCATGATGGCCAGCCGGTGACCGCCGCCGACGTGATCGCCTCGCTGACCCGCTGGGGCAAGCGCGACAGCCTGGGCCAGCGCATGTTTGCCGCCCTGGACAAGATCGAGGCGGTCGGCGGAACGGGCTTCCGCATGACCTTCAGGCAGCCCTTCGGCCTGGTGCTCGAAGCGCTGGCCAAGCCCTCGGGCAGCCCGGCCTTCGTCATGCCCAAGCGGGTGGCGGACACGCCGGCCGACAAGCAGATCGACGACTACACCGGCTCGGGCCCCTACGTGTTTGCGAAGAGCGAATTCCGGCCCGGGGAGAAGGTGGTCTACCTGAAGAACAAGGCCTACGTGCCGCGGACCGAATCGCCCTCGGGCACCGCCGGCGGCAAGCGGGTCTACGTCGACAAGGTCGAGTGGATCATCCTGAAGGATGCGCAGACCCAGTCGAACGCCATCGTCAATGGCGAAGTCGACATGCTTTCGTGGATGCCGCCGGAGCACTACGCCTCCCTGCGCACCAACCCGAAGCTGGAAACCGTCAAGCCCACCTTCGCCGGCTCGTACTACCTGCACCTGAACCACCACGTCCCGCCGTTCGACAACCCGAAGATCGCGCGGGCGGCGCTGCTGGCGGTCAACCAGGAGGCGCTGCTGCGCGGGCAGATGGTGTTCCGCGACCTCTATCGCACCTGCACCTCGATCTATCCCTGCGGCTCGCCGCTGGCCACCGAGACCCACCCGCTGTTCACCGGCAAGCCACAGTTCGAAGAGGCGAAGAAGCTGCTGAAGGAAGCCGGCTATGACGGCACCCCCATCGTGCTGATGCACCCGGCCGACTTCAACCTGCTGAACAAGCTGCCACCCATCATGGCGCAGCTGCTCAAGCAGGCTGGCTTCACCGTCGACATGCAGTCCATGGACTGGCCCACGCTGCTGATGCGCCGCACCAAGAAGGAGCCGGCCGACAAGGGCGGCTGGAACGCCTTCATCACCGGCTGGGGTGGCAGCGATACGCTCAACCCGCTGTTCTTCGCGCCGCTGACCGGCAATGGCGAGAAGGGCTGGTTCGGCTGGAACAACGACCCGAAGCTGGAAGAGCTCAAGGGCGCCTTCGTCTCCGCCACCGACCCGGCCGCCCGCAAGCGGCTGGCCGGCGAGATCCAGGCCCGCGCCATGGAAACCGGCCTGTTCGCGCCATTGGGCGAGACCAACAACCTGTCGGTGATCCGGCGCGGCGCGGTCGAGGGCGTGCTATTGGCTCCGGTGAACGTGTTCTGGAACATCAAGAAGAAGTGAGCCATTGGCCGACGGCGCTCCTGCGGGGCGCCGCCGCCTTTCCAGGAGCAAGGGCTGCGGCAGCGCGCCTTGCGCGGTCCTGTCTTCCTGTCCCGGACGCCCTGATGCTTGCCTTCGTCCTGCGGCGCATCGCCGCCACGGTGCCGGTCCTCGTGATCGTCGCGCTGATCGTCTTCCTCATGCTGCGGCTGGCGCCGGGGGACCCGGCCGCCGCCATCCTGGGCGACTACGCGTCCAGCGATGCGATCAAGAGCGTGCGGGCCCGGCTCGGGCTGGAACAGTCGATCCCCATCCAGTTCTTCCAGTGGTCCGCCCGCCTGCTGGGCGGCGACCTGGGCGAGTCCTATTTCCTCAAGCAGAGCGTCGCCGGCCTGATCGCCCAGCGCATAGAGCCGACGCTGTCGCTGGCCGCCTTGACGCTGGCGATGACGGTGCTGATCGCCGTGCCGCTGGGCGTGATCGCGGCCTGGCGCCACGGCGGCTGGCTGGACCGCTCGCTCATGGGCTTTTCCGTGCTGGGGTTCTCCATTCCCTCCTTCGTCATCGCCTACGTGCTGATCTGGGCGGTGTCGCTCAAGCTGGGCTGGCTGCCGGTGCAGGGCTATGCGCGGCTGGGCGAGGGGCTGCTGCCCTGGCTGCGCCACCTGCTGCTGCCGTCCATCGCCCTGTCCATCATCTTCGTGGCGCTGATCGCCCGCGTCACCCGCGCGGCCGTCGCCGAAGCCCTGACGGAAGACTACGTCCGCACCGCACGCGCCAAGGGCGTGAGCGAGGCGCGGGTGCTGGTGCGCCACGCGCTGGCCAATGCGGCGGTGCCGGTGGTCACGGTGATCGGCATCGGCATCGCCCTGCTGATCGGCGGCGTGGTGGTGACTGAAACCGTGTTCGCCATTCCCGGCCTGGGCCAGCTCACGGTGGATGCCGTGCTGTCGCGCGACTACCCGCTGATCCAGGCCATCACCCTGTTCTTCTCCTTCGTCTACGTGCTGGTCAACCTGCTGGTGGACCTGAGCTACCTGCTGCTGGATCCCCGCATCCGCTACTGAAACCGGCTCCACCGATGCGCACTGAAGTTCAACCTGCAATGGCCGCCGAATCCGTGGCCGACGCGGCCCTCGAGCCTTCGGGCGGCCGCAGTCCCGTGCCGCTGGTGCGCCGCGTGCTGGCCAACGGCGCCGCGCGCCTGGGCGGCGGCACGTTGCTGCTGCTGGTGCTGGCGGCGATGGCCGCGCCCTGGCTGGGCACCATCGATCCGACCGCCATCGACCCGGCCAGCGGCAACCTGCTGCCCGGCACGTCGGGCGAATTCACCAGCCTGGCCGGCGACACCTTCCAGCACCTGTTCGTCATGGGCAGCGACAGCCTGGGGCGCGACATCTGGAGCCGCGTGCTCTATGGCGCGCGGGTGTCGATGACGGTGGGTATCACGGTCGCCGCCCTGTCCGTGGCCGGCGGCATCCTGGTCGGCCTGGCGGCTGGCTACTTCCGCCGCCTCGACGGCGTGCTCATGCGCCTGATGGACGGGATGATGGCCATTCCCGGCATCCTGTTCGCCATCACGCTGGTGGCGGCCTGGGGCGGCAGCCTCTGGACCATCATCGTGGCCATCGCCATCCCGGAGATCCCGCGCGTGGCCCGCCTGCTGCGATCGGTGGTGCTGACGGTGCGCGAGGAGCCGTACGTGGAAGCGGCGATCGCGCTGGACACGCCGACCTTGCGGATCCTGCTGCGCCACATTCTGCCCAACGCCATCGCGCCGCTGATCGTGCAGGGCACCTACGTCTGCGCGGCGGCCATCCTGGTGGAGGCGATCCTGTCCTTTCTGGGCGTCGGCATGCCGGCGGACATCCCCACCTGGGGCAACATCATGGCCGAGGGTCGCATGCAGTTCACCCAGTATCCGCACAACGTGCTGGTGCCGGGCGCCTTCCTGGCGCTGACGGTGCTGGCGGTGAACATCCTGGGCGACGGCCTGCGCGACACGCTCGATCCCAAGTTCAACAAACGGGGGGGCTGAGGATGGAGCCGACCGCTGCGCAAGCCACGCCGGTCCTGTCCGTGCGCGACCTCGGCGTGCAGCTGCCCGCCGGCGGCGACCGCGCGCTCGCGGTGCGCGGCGTCAGCTTCGACGTGCACCCGGGCCGCACCGTCTGCCTGATCGGCGAATCCGGATCCGGCAAGTCGGTGATCGCGCAGACCGTGATGGGATTGCTGGCGCCGGGGCTGCGGCCGGTCGCCGGGCGTGTGGAGCTGCAGGGCGAGGACCTGCTGCAGGCCACGCCGCAGCGGCTGCGCCAGCTGCGCGGCGCCGCCATGGGCATGGTGTTCCAGGAGCCGATGACGGCGCTCAACCCGGTGCAGCGCTGCGGCGAGCAGGTCGACGAGATGCTTCGCCAGCACACCCGCCTGGCAGCCGCCGAGCGCCGCCGCCGCGTGCTGGAGGTGTTCGAGCGGGTGCACCTGCCGGACCCGGAACGCATCTACGCGTCCTACCCGCACCAGCTATCGGGCGGACAGCGGCAGCGCATCGTGATCGCCATCGCGCTGATCCTGAAGCCCGCGCTGCTGATCTGCGACGAGCCGACCACCGCACTGGACGTCACCACGCAAGCCGGGATCCTCAAGCTGGTCCAGGAGATGCAGCAACGCAACGGCACCGCGGTGCTGTTCATCACCCACGACTTCGGCGTGGTCGCCGACATCGCCGACGAGGTGGTGGTGCTGCAGCTGGGCGACCTGGTCGAGCGCGGTACCAGGGAGCAGGTGCTGCAGCAGCCGCGCCAGCCCTACACCCGCATGCTGCTGGACGCGGTGCCCGGGCTGCGCCCGCACGCGCGTCAGCCGGTGGCGCGAGTCAACGCGCTGCTGGAAGCGCGGGCGATCAGCAAGACCTACGTCACCGGCCAGTGGCCCGGGCCGCGACGGATGGTCGAGGCCGCACGGGATGTCTCGCTGGCCGTGCACCCGGGCGAGACCGTCGGCATCGTCGGCGAGTCCGGTTCCGGCAAATCCACGGTCGCGCGTTGCATCGCGCGGCTGATCGACCCCACGGGCGGCGACATCCTGGCCGCCGGCCATTCGGTGGCGCAGGCCCGGGGCAAGCGGCTGTCTCCGTTCCGCCGCCAGGTGCAGGTGGTGTTCCAGGATCCCTACCGCTCGCTCAACCCGCGCCGCACCGTCGGCGAATCGATCATCGAGGGACCGCTCAATTTCGGCGTGCCACGCGCGCAGGCCTGGGCCCGCGCCGAGGAACTGATGGCGCTGGTGCGCCTGACGCCGCGGGCGCTGCGCCGCTACCCGAGCGAGTTCTCCGGCGGCCAGCGGCAGCGCATCTCGATCGCGCGGGCGCTCGCCTGCGATCCGCAGGTGCTGATTGCCGACGAAGCGGTCTCCGCGCTGGACGTGTCGGTGCAGGCCCAGATCCTGGACCTGCTGCGCGAGATCCAGCAGCGCCTGGGCATAGGCATCCTGTTCATCACCCACGACCTGCGGGTGGCCAGCCAGGTCTGCGACCGGGTGATCGTGATGCAGCGCGGCCGCATCGTCGAAGAGGGCACGGCGCAGGCCGTGTTCGATGCGCCGCAGCACCCCTACACCCGCGCGCTGCTGGCGGCCGCGCCCGGACGCGGCTTCGACTTCGGCGGCAGCCGACACGCCATGGGCGCGGGAATGCCGGCCCCGGCATGACCACCCAGCCGCTCCTCCATTCCAGACCTCGCTTCGAATGACGCAGAACCCACCAGCCGCGCTCGGCTACTTCGAACGGCACGCCGACGACTTCGTGGCCATCCGGCACCGGATCCACCACCACCCCGAGCTGGGCTTCGAGGAATTCCAGACCAGCGAACTCATCGCCGACAAGCTGGCGCAGTGGGGCTATGAAGTCCGCCGCGGCCTGGGCGGCACCGGCGTGGTCGGCCAGCTGCGCCGTGGCGACGGAGCCCGGCGACTGGGCCTGCGCGCCGACATGGACGCCCTGCCGATCCAGGAGCGACCCGGCCTGCCCTATGCCAGCGGCCGGCCCGGGATCATGCATGCCTGCGGCCATGACGGGCACACCGCCATGCTGCTGGCGGCGGCGCGCTACCTGGCGGAGGAGGGCCGGTTCGACGGCACCCTGAACCTGATCTTCCAGCCGGCCGAGGAGGGCGGCGGCGGTGCCCTGCGGATGATCGAAGAGGGGCTGTTCGAGCACTACCCGTGCGATGCGGTCTTTGCCATGCACAACGGCCCCGGAACGCCGCAGGGCCACCTGGTGTTCCGCGAGGGGCCGATGATGGCTTCCTCCGACTACGTGACCATCACGCTGCACGGGGCCGGCGGACACGGGGCCGAGCCCCAGCATGCGGCCGACCCGATCGTGGCGGCGTCCAGCATCGTGATGGCGCTGCAGACCATCGTGTCGCGCAACGTGCCGCCGCTCGAGATGGCGATCGTCACGGTGGGCGCGCTGCACGCCGGGCGCGCCAACAACGTCATCCCCGACAGCGCCGTGCTGGAGATGTCCGTGCGGACGCTCAAGCCCGAGGTGCGCGTGCTGCTGGAGCAGCGCATCAAGGCGCTGGTGGCCACCCAGGCGGAAAGTTTCGGCGTGCGCGCCGATATCGACTACCGGCGCGGCTACGCGGTGCTGGTCAACACGCCCGCGCAAACGCAGTTCGCCCGCGAAGTGGCGCTGGAACTGGTCGGGCCGGAGCGGGTCGTCGGCGAAGGCCCGGCGCTCACGGCCAGCGAGGACTTCTCCTTCATGCTGGAGCGGGTGCCCGGCTGCTACCTGGTCATCGGCAATGGCGATGGTGCCGGCGGCTGCCAGGTGCACAACCCCGGCTACGACTTCAACGACCGCAACCTGCCGGTCGGCGCCGCCTACTGGGCGCTGCTGGCCGAACGCTTCCTGGTCGAGCCTGCCGGCCGCGCCTGAGCGGGCGCAAGGCGCCCCGGAGCCCCTGGATCCTCAGGCGCTGGACGCCTGCAAGCCCGGTTGCCCCAGGCCGCCCCTGTTCTCCAGGAAATCGACGATCACTTCGGCCCCGGCGCCGGTCTTCAGGTTGGTGAACACGAACGGCCGGTCGCCGCGCATCCTGCGCGCGTCGCGGTCCATCACCTCCAGGCTGGCGCCCACGTGCGGCGCGAGGTCGGTCTTGTTGATCACCAGCAGGTCCGACCGGGTGATGCCCGGGCCGCCCTTGCGCGGGATCTTCTCGCCCGCCGAGACGTCGATCACGTAGAGGGTGATGTCCGCCAGTTCCGGGCTGAAGGTCGCCGCCAGGTTGTCGCCGCCCGATTCGATCAGGATGAGATCGAGTGACGGAAAGCGCGAGCGCATCTGCGCCACGGCGGCCAGGTTCATGGAGGCGTCCTCGCGGATCGCCGTGTGCGGGCAGCCACCCGTTTCCACGCCCATGATGCGCTCCGGCGGCAGGGCGCCGACACGCGTCAGGATCTGCGCATCCTCCTGCGTGTAGATGTCGTTGGTGATCGCTGCCAGGTCGTAGCGGTCGCGCATGCGCTTGCACAGCGTTTCCATCAGGGCCGTCTTGCCGGAGCCGACGGGGCCGCCGATGCCCACGCGCAGGGGGCCGAAAGGTGAACTCATGATCGAAAGAGCCTCGTGTACTGGGTTTCGTGGCGCATGGACGCAATGTCCGCCAGGAAGCTCGCCGAGCCCAGCTCGTCGAGGCCGGCGGCGCAGGCTTCGCGTGCCAGGGCAATGAAGGTGGGTTCGAGCCCCGCCATCACCCGCAGGCCGTCGGTCTGGCCGAGCGGGACCAGCCGGACACCGGCGGACACCAGGTTGGCGGCGAATGCGTGGAGGAAGACCGGCAGCACGGCCTCCAGCGGCAGCCGGTGCGCCGCGGTGGCCGCGCCCACGGCCAGGGGCCAGGCCGTTTCGCCGGGGCAGTGAGCGGCGAAGGCCTCGATGGCCGGGTTCGGCCAGCCCGCCGCGACGGCGGCGAGGAAGGCCGTGCCCTGGCCGAGGCTCTCCAGCCGGCGTTCGGCCGTCGGCTGCAGGGCGGCCGCCAGTGCGTGGAGGCCCGCCGCTTCCGCCCAGTCCTCGGCGCAGACCGCTCGCCATGCGGCGCCCAGCAGGATCGCGTCGGATCGGCCGGCGCCGTGTCGCAGCACTCCCCGTACCCACCCGGCCAGCGAAGGTGCATCGTGCACCTGCCGCGTCTCCACGGCCCATTCGAGCCCATGGCTGTAGCTGAAGCTGCCGATCGGGAACGCGGGCGAGAACCACGCCTGCAGCTTCGCCAGCTCGGCCGGCGCCAGCATCATCCCGGGCGCCAGGACCCCGGGTTCAGCCCGCATGTTCATGGTGGTCGTGCCCGTGCGCGCCCGAAGGCGCAGGCGCGTGGCCGTGCGCCCGGCCATGCGGACCGGCCTGCGCGAACGCCCCGCCCTCGGGGTCGAATGGAGCCTCGATGGCCACGACGGTGCCGCCCAGTGCGTTGACCATCGCCTCCATCACGTGGTCGTGGCGGATGCGCAGCCGGTCGCGCACGAGCTGGGTCGGCAGATGGCGGTTGCCGAGGTGCCAGGCAATGCGGACCAGCGCGCCGGCGTCCGGCGCCGAGATCTCCATGAGCCGCTCGGGGGCCGCGTCCACCCGCACGATGCGGCCGTCGCTCAGGACCAGTCCGTCACCTGACCGCAGCACGGCGGGCTGCGGCAGGTCGAGCAGCCAGGCCAGCCCGGCCTGCCCGTTCATCGCGTGCCGGCGGCGGTGGCGCGCGTCGAAGTCCAGGACCACCGTGTCGGCGGCGGTCGACTCGTCCCAGGTTCCTGCCGGCCGGATTTCGTTGCAGGTGAGCATCAGAAGAGGAAGTACCGTTGCGCCATCGGCAGCACGGAGGCGGGCTCGCAGGTCAGCAGCTCGCCATCCGCGCGCACCTCGTAGGTTTCGGGGTCCACCTCGATGTCCGGGGTGGCGGCGTTGTGCACCATGGACGCCTTGCCGATGCCTGCACGCGTATTGCTCACCGGGAGGGTGGCCCTGGCCAGGCCGAGCTTGCCGCCCACGCCGGCCGCGTGCGCCGCCGCGCTGAGGAAGGTCACGCCCGTGTGCGCCTTGGCCCGGCCGAAGGCGCCGAACATCGGCCGGTAGTGCACCGGCTGCGGGGTGGAGATCGACGCGTTCGGGTCCCCCATCAGCGCCATGCTGATGACGCCCATCTTGAGGACGAGCTCCGGCTTGACCGCGAAGAAGGCCGGCGACCACAGCACCAGGTCGGCGAACTTGCCCACTTCGACCGAGCCCAGGTGGGTGGACAGGCCGTGCGCGATGGCCGGGTTGATGGCGAGCTTGGCGATGTAGCGCTTGACCCGGAAGTTGTCGTTGTCGCCGGTCTCCTCGGGCAGCCGGCCCCGCTGCAGGCGCATCTTGTGCGCCGTCTGGAATGTGCGCAGGGCCACCTCGCCGACGCGCCCCATGGCCTGGCTGTCGGACGACATGATCGACAGCGCGCCGATGTCGTGCAGGATGTCCTCGGCGGCGATGGTCTCCTTGCGGATGCGGCTCTCGGCAAAGGCCAGGTCCTCGGGGATCCTCGGGTCCAGGTGGTGGGCGGTCATCACCATGTCCAGGTGCTCGTCGATCGTGTTGACCGTGTACGGCATGGTGGGGTTGGTGGACGCCGGCAGCACGTACGGTAGCCCGGCCAGCTTGATGATGTCCGGCGCATGGCCGCCCCCGGCTCCTTCGGTGTGGAAGGCATGGAGGGTGCGGCCCTTCATGGCGCGGATGGTGGACTCGACGAACCCGGATTCGTTGAGCGAATCGCTGTGCAGCATCACCTGGATGTCGTAGTCGTCGGCCACCGACAGGCAGCAGTCCAGCGCGGCGGGCGTCGCGCCCCAGTCCTCGTGCACCTTGAGGCAGCAGGCGCCGGCCTCGATCTGCTCGATCAGGGCGTCCCGCCGCGACGAGCTGCCCTTGCCGGCCACCGCGAAGTTCATGGGAAAGCCGTCGAGCGCCTGCAGCATGCGCGCGATGTGCCAGGGCCCCGGCGTGCAGTTGGTCGCGACCGAGCCGGTCGCCGGGCCGGTGCCGCCGCCCACCATGGCGGTGGTGCCGGCGGCCAGGGCTTCCTCGATCTGCTGCGGGCTGATGAAGTGGATGTGGGTATCGACGGCGCCGGCCGTGACGATCTTGCCTTCACCGGCGATCGCTTCCGTGCCGGCGCCGATGACGATGTCCACGTCCGGCTGCACATCCGGGTTGCCGGCCCTGCCGATGCCGCAGATGCGCCCGTCCCGGATGCCGATGTCGGCCTTGACGATGCCCCAGTGGTCGATGATGAGCGCATTGGTGATGACAGTGTCGACCGCGCCTTCCGCCCGGGTGGCCTGCGACTGCCCCATGCCGTCGCGGGTCACCTTGCCGCCGCCGAACTGCACTTCCTCGCCGTAGACGGTGAAGTCGCGCTCCACCTCGACCAGCAGGTCGGTGTCCGCCAGCCGCACGCGATCGCCGGTGGTCGGCCCGTACATGTCGGCATAGGCCCGGTGCGAGATGCGGAAAGGCATGCGTGTCCTCCCGGGGTGTTCCTCAGGCGAGCGGCCCCATCACCTGGCCGGCGAAGCCGAAGACGCGCCGCGCCCCCCGGAACGGCACCAGCGTCACGTCGCGCGAGTGCCCCGGCTCGATGCGGACGGCGGAACCCGCGGGAATGTCGAGCCTGCAGCCGCGCGCCCGGGCGCGGTCGAAGTCGAGCGCCGCGTTCGCCTCCGCGAAGTGGTAGTGCGAGCCGACCTGCACCGGCCGGTCGCCCTTGTTGGTGACCGTCAGCGTGACCGTGTCGCAGCCCGCGTTGAGCTCGATGTCGGCCTCCAGTGCAAGGATCTCGCCGGGGATCATGGCGCCCCCCTCACCGGATCGGCTGGTGGACGGTGACGAGCTTGACGCCGTCGGGAAAGGTCGCTTCGACCTGGACGTTGCCCACCATCTCGGGTACGCCCGGCATCACCTGCTCGCGCGTCACCACGTGCGCGCCGGCTTCCATCAGTTCGGCGGCGGACTGGCCGTCGCGGGCACCCTCCACCAGGAAATCGGTGATGAGGGCCACGGCTTCCGGATAGTTGAGCTTCACGCCCCGCTCGAGCCGCCGGCGCGCCACCACGGCGGCCAACGCAATCAACAGCTTGTCCTTTTCGCGCGGTGTCAGCTGCATGGTCGCGGTCTCTTCAGCAAAGCCAGTTGCGGGGCAGGGGGCGCTGCTCGCGCAGGCAGGCCAGCGCCGCCGCCAGGGTGGCCCTGAGCGCACGGCTGTCGGGCGCCACCATCCGGACGACCAGGACGCCGTCGGCCACGCTGGCCCCTGCCGCGGTCGCGTCGAACCGGGCCATCGTGTCGCGCAGTGCATCTCGCCTGGCTTCCAGTTCGCTGCCGACGTGGACGATGCTGGCGATCGCGACACAGCCAGCCAGGGCCGTCGGACAGGCGATCGCGTCACCGAAGGGGTCCGACACCCGCGTGGCATCGGCGAACAGCAGCCGCCCATCGCGCTGCACGGTCCAGGTGTCGCGCAGCAGGCCGCTGCGGACCGATTCGCCGGCCGCCGTGCGGCCGAACAGCAGGGCTTCGGCCAGCGTGACTTCCGCGTCGTCGGCCAGCCGCACATCGAACCGGCGCCGCAGGCGCGACCGGTCGTACAGGATGGTTTCCTGCGGGATCCAGTCGAGCCGCGCGCGGCGCCCGACCCGCAGGCCGTGGTGGACGCAGGCGTCGCCGCCGATCGACCGGTAGACGCGTTCGCAGGCCGGGGTCGTGACGGTGGCTTGCGCGCCCTCGTCGAGGTCGATCTCCACCGACAGCACGTCGCCGCCGGTGAGCCCGCCCGCGGTGTTGATCAGCACGGCGTCGACTTCGCCTTGGCGCGCGGGGCGTGGCAGCCGCACCTTCAGGCAGCCTTCCTGGAACAGGCTGGCCAGGCGCGTGGCCCGGGACTCGTCCGATCCCAGGCCGATCCGGACCCGCCCCCGGGATCGTTGCAGCAGGTGCCGCTGCTGCGCCGGGGAGGGGCCGGGCGACAGGAACGCATTCACCTGGCTGGCGAACCCTGGCAGGTCTGACGAAGGCATGACCGCGCGATTCTGGGCTTCGACGCAGACGCGGGGCGTGGCGCGACTGCATTCATTGCAATCGGATGTATGCGGCTGCCGCGCCGGCCGTGGTGGGGGAAGCCATCCATTTCGCCGGCGGGCTCCGAATCGTCTTGTTGCAGGCCCCTCCTGCTTCGCCTGCCGCATCATCCCCGGCCATGCGCATCCTGCTCACCGGGGCCACCGGCCTGATCGGCGGCGCGCTCGCGCGCGCCCTGCTGCGAGAGGGCCATGAACTGGTCTGCGCGGTGCGGGACCCGTCGCGGCTGTCATTGGGAGCGGGCGCGGCCGCGCTCCAGGCGGACTTCGCCGGCGTGCCGGCGGCGGCGTGGTGGGCCGAGCGCCTGCGGGGTGTCGACGCGGTGGTCAACGCGGTCGGCATCCTGCGCGAATCGCCGGGGCAGACGTTCGAGGCGCTGCACCACCGCGCACCCGCCGAGCTGTTCCGCGGCTGCGTGACCGCGGGTGTGCGCTGCGTGGTGCAGGTCTCGGCGCTGGGCGCCGACGCCCAGGCCCGCAGCGCCTACCACCTGAGCAAGCGGGCGGCCGACGAGGTGCTGCGGTCGCTGCCGCTGGGCGGTGCCATCGTGCAGCCTTCGCTGGTGTTCGCCCCGCAGGGCGCCAGCAGCGGCCTGTTCATGGGCCTGGCCACGGCCCCGTTGCTGGCATTGCCGCAGGGCGGGGCGATGCCGGTGCAGCCGGTCCACCTCGACGACGTGGTGGCCGGCGTGCTGGCCGTGCTCGGGCATCCGCCGGCACGCATCACGACGCTGGCCTTCGCCGGCCCGCGACCGCTGGCCCTGCGCGACTACATCGCCGTGCTGCGCCGGCAGCTGGGCCTCGGCCGCGCACAGCCGGTGCTGCCGCTGCCCGCGGCCCTGTTCATGGCCGGCGCCAGCGTCGCCTCGCACCTGCCCGGCAGCTTTCTCGACGGCGACACGGCGGCCATGCTGTTGCGCGGCACCGCGGCGCCAGCCGCATCCTTCACCGAACTGCTGGGCCGCTCGCTCCGGGATCCGGAGACCTTCCTCGAGCCCGGGCAGGCACCCGCCTTGCGCGCACAGGCCGTGCTGGGCTGGGCGCGGCCCCTGCTGCGGCTGGGCCTGGCCCTGCTGTGGCTGTGGACGGCGGCCGTCTCGCTGGGCCTGTACCCGGTCGAGCTCAGCTACGGACTGCTCGCCCGCGTGGGCCTGCACGGCGGCATGGCCGCGCTCGCGCTCTACGGCGCCGCCGGGCTGAACCTGCTGCTGGGCGCGCTCACCCTGGGGTGCCCGCCGGGCTGGCGCTGGTGGCTGTGGCCGGCGCAACTCGCGCTGGTCGGCGGCTACACGGTGCTGGTCACCCTTTTCCTGCCCGAATACTGGCTGCACCCCTACGGGCCGGTCAGCAAGAACCTGCCCATCATGGCCGCCATCGCGCTGCTCTGGGGGCTGGAACCCCGGCGGCGCTGATGCATGGACTACCTCGCGCTCAAGTGGCTGCACATCCTCTCGTCCACCGTGCTGTTCGGCACCGGCATCGGCTCGGCCTTCTACCTGCTGCTGGCCACGCTGGGGCGCGACGTGCGCACGGTGGCGCGGGTCGGCGGCTACGTGGTCGTGGCGGACTGGCTGTTCACCGCCACCACGGCCGTGCTGCAGCCGCTGACCGGCGGGCTGATGGTGCGCAGCGCCGGCATGGCCTGGAGCACCCCCTGGCTGGCCTGGTCGGTGGGCCTGTACGGGCTGGCCATCGCCTGCTGGCTGCCCGTGGTGTGGATCCAGCACCGCCTGCGCGACGAGGCGCGCCGCTGTGCGGCCGCGGGGTTCACGCTGTCCGCGCGCTACTGGCGCTTCTTCATCGCGTGGGTGGCGCTGGGCTTCGTCGCCTTCTTCGCCTTCCTGGCGATCTTCTGGCTGATGGTCGCCAAGCAGGTGCCGTGGGCGGGCTGACCCGATGACGGCCGACACGCTCGACTGCCTGGTGGTCGGCGGCGGGCCGGCGGGGCTGGTGGCGGGCGTCTACCTGGCGCGGTTCCGGCGCCGGCTGCGGGTGGTGGACGCCGGCGGGAGCCGGCTCGCCTCCATTCCGCGCTCGCACAACGTGCCCGGCTATCCGGACGGGGTCGCCGGCGCCGAGTTGCTGCGCCGCCTGCGCGAGCAGGCCGGCCGCTACCGGGTGCCGATCGAGGGCGGGCGCGTCGAACGCCTGGCCGGCCGGGACGGCGCGTTCGAGGCCCGCTGCGGGGGCCGCACGCTGCGTGCGCACAAGGTCCTGCTGGCCACCGGCGCGCGCGACATGGTGCCCGACGTGCCGGGTGTCGAGGCCGGACTGGCGGCCGGCACGGTGCGCTATTGCCCGGTGTGCGACGGCTTCGAGACGCAGCACCAGCGCGTCGCCGTGCTGGGCCGCCGCGAGCACGGGCTGCGCGAGGCGCTGTTCCTGGCCGGCTTCGACAACCAGGTCACCTGGCTGTCGCTCGGCACCCAGCAGGACGTCGCGCCCGCGGAACTCGCGCAGCTGCGCGAGCGCAGCGTGCTCGTCGCCGACGCCATGCCGCTGCACATCCGCTGCCGGCCGGGCGAAGGCGTCGAGATGGAGATGGTCGACGGCCGCCGGCTGGCGTTCGGCGTGCTGTATCCGGCGCTGGGGCTGCGGCATGCGTGCGAGCTGGCCACGGCCCTGGGGGCCCGGGCGCGCGGCGACGGCCAGCTCGTGGTCGACGACCACCTGCAGACCACGGTGCCGGGCCTGTACGTGGCCGGCGACGTGGCCGCCGGGCTGAACCAGATCAGCGTGGCCTGGGGCCATGCCGCCATCGCCGCGACGGCCATCCACAACGCGCTGCCGCTGGTGGCGCCCCGGGCCGACCGGCCGTGACGGGTGGGGAGGACCGGCCGATGGACCGCATCGCCCCCGGCGGACCGCCGCCGCAGCCGTGGCGGCAGCGGCTGCACCGCGTGATCTGGCAGTCGGACACGGCGGCCGGGCGGCTGTTCGACCAGCTCGTCGTGGCCGCCATCCTGGTCAGCGTGGGCGTGGTGCTGCTGGACAGCGTGTACGGATGGCACCAGCGCTGGCGCGAAGTGTTCATGGGGACGGAGTGGTTCTTCACCCTGCTGTTCACGGCGGAGTACCTGGCGCGGCTGGCCAGCGTCGACCGGCCGCTGCGCTACGCGCTGAGCTTCTTCGGCATCGTCGACCTGCTGGCGGTGCTGCCGACCTACCTGGCGCTGTTCGAGCCGGAGCTGCACGCACTGATCGACGTGCGCATCCTGCGGCTGCTGCGCATCTTCCGGATCCTGCGGCTGACCGCCTACGTGGCCGAGTACCAGGTGATGGGCGAGGCCCTGTGGGCCAGCCGCCGCAAGATCCTGGTGTTCCTGGCGGCGGTGCTGATGATCGACCTGGTGATGGGCACCGTGATGTACGTGGTGGAGGGGCCGGAGAACGGCTTCGACGACATCCCCACCTCGGTGTACTGGGCGATCACCGCCATGACCACCGTCGGCTTCGGCGACATCACGCCCAAGACGGACCTCGGCCGCTTCATCGCCTCGGCCATGATGCTGGTGGGCTGGGGCACGCTGGCCGTGCCCACCGGCATCGTCACGGCGGAGATGACGGTGCGCCGCCACACGCGCCCGCCGCTGGGTGCCCGCAGCTGCGGGCAATGCGGCGCCACCGGCTACGGACCGGAGGCGCGCTATTGCCAGCAATGCGGGGCGGGCTTGCCTGCGGGCGGCCCGCCGGCGTGACCGGGCGCGGCGAGTGCCTGCGCCACGACCCCGGCCCGCCAATCACATGCGCACGCGCACCGCGATGTCGCCCTGCTTGTTCGGCACGTCGATGCCCACGTGGACGCCGTAGCGCTGCAGGCGCAGGTCGGCGCAGTGTCCGGCCACGCCCAGCCGGCGGACCTCCATCGAGTCGATGAAGTCGGGCAGGCGCGGCGCCTGCAGGGAGATCTCGCGCTGCTGGGCATTGACTTCCAGTCCGAGGCAGGACTGCAGCAGCAGGTACACGCCGGCGGCGGCCCAGGCCTGCGGCGAGCAGGCCACCGGGTACAGCGTGGGTCCTTCGCTGTCGCGCCGCGGGAAGCCGCAGAACAGCTCCGGGAGCCGGTGCTGGGCAAAGTGCAGGGTGGCCTCGAACAGGCCGCTGAAGATCCGCATCGCCGCCAGCGTGTGGCCGTAGCGCGCCAGCCCGGCGGCGATCAGCGCGTTGTCGTGCGGCCAGATCGAGCCGTTGTGGTAGGACATCGGGTTGTAGCGCGCCTGTCCCTGCGCCACCGTGCGGATGCCCCAGCCGCTGAAGAAGTCCGGCTGCAGCAGCCGCTCGGCCATGCGGGCGGCGTGGTCGGGGGCCGCGATGCCGCTCCACAGCGCGTGGCCGGCGTTGGAGGTGGCCACCTCGCAGCGCTCGCCGCTGGCGTCGATCGCGATCGCGTACAGCCCCAGCACGTCGGACCAGAAGCGCTGCTGGAACGCCTCGCGCAGGGCCTGCGCCTGCCGGTCCAGCCGCTGTGCCAGCGCCGGCTCGCCGAGCGCGCGCGCCAGCTCGGCGGCCAGCAGCCGCGCCTCGTAGACGTAGCCCTGCACCTCGCACAGCGCGATCGGCGGCTCGGCCATGCGGCCGTCGGCGTGGAACACCGAATCGTGCGAGTCCTTCCAGCCCTGCTGCACCAGCCCGTCGCTGCTGCGCCGGGCGTAGCGGACGAAGCCATCGGCATCGGAGTTGGCGTCGATCCAGTCGAGCGCCGCCTTCACGTGCGGCCAGATCCCGCGGATGAAGTCCAGCTCGCCGGTGCGCTGCCAGTAGGCGCCTGCCAGCCCGGCGAACAGCGGGGTCGAGTCCACGCTGCCGTAGTAGCGCGCGAACGGAACCTCGTGCGTGGCCGCCATCTCGCACTTGCGCGCTTCGTGCAGGATCTTGCCGGGCTCGGCGTCGCGGCCCGGGTCGACCTGCAGGGCCTGGCTCTGCGCCAGGAACGCCAGTACCCCGCGCGCGGGCAGCGGGTCGATCCACAGCAGCTCGCGCGCGGTGATGATGCCGTCGCGGCCGAAGGTGGTGGAATACCAGGGCACGCCCGCGTACGGGTAGCGGCCGGTGGGCAGCTCGGTCGACAGCATGGCGACGTCGGAGTCGGAACGCCGCAGCCACAGGTTGACCTGCGGGTTGGAGGTGCCGACGGCGCAGCACTCGGCCCGCTGCTCGCGCCGCGCGCTTTCGTTGGCGCGATAGGCCTGGTCGTAGTGTGGGCGCGGCTGCATCGGCGCGTCGGCGCGCTCGCAGGCGATGTCGCAGTACAGGTGGGTGGTGGCGCCGGGCGCGACGACCAGGTCGAACGCGGCTTCCCGCTCGGCCAGGTGGTCCGGGCGCGGCTCGAAGCACAGCCGGGTCCGGCGGCCGACGCCGTCCAGCCCGTCGTAGGCGTACACCATCTCGCCATTGACCACCTGCGGGGGCAGCAGCTGCCCGCGCTGCCGGCGCGGTGTCCCGCGCACCTCGAACAGGTCGGCGAAATCGGCTTCGAACGCCAGCGCCAGTCGCAGCCGGGCCGTCTCCTCGCCGTGGTTGACGATGCGGATGTGCTCGTGGCAGCAGGCCTGCCACAGCAGCTTGGCGCGGAAGATGTGCAGCGTGCCCTGGGGCACCGCGTGGCGCTCCAGGTCCGGGTTCATGAACTCGGTGATCAGCACGCTGTTGTCGTCCTTCACGCCCGAGCCCAGGAACATCGGGCGCACGCCCTCGACCGTCAGCCGCATCTCGCTGAGATAGCGCATGTCCTCGTGGTAGAGGCCCTGCTCGCCCAGGCCGGTGCCGTCGATGTCGCCGTAGCGGTCGGTCAGCATGAAGCTCTCGTCGTGCTTGAGGACGTGCGGGGTCACGTCGGCGCGGGCCGCGCTCGCCGCCACGTACCACTCGCCGCCGACGTGGATGCGCTGGCTCTTCATCGCTCGGTCTCGGCTTGGCGCCCGGCGGCGCCGGCTCCGGCGGCAACGGCAGGCCCGTCCGGCGCCGCCGGCACCGGGATCGGCGCCCGGCGGGCGGCCCGCCGCGCGCCGGCGCTGAGCTGCTCGTAGAGCGCCACGTACTGCTGGGCCATGCGCGCCGACGTGAAGCGCTGTTCGAACGCCTGGCGGCAGCGCGCCCGGTCGACCTCGTGCACGCGCCGCGCGGCGGCGATCGCCTGCGCCTGGTCGTGCACGATGAAGCCGGTCACGCCGTCGTCGATCAGCTCGGGGACCGAGCCATGGCCGTAGGCCACGACCGGCGTGCCGGAGGCCAGCGCCTCGATCAGTACCAGGCCGAAGGGTTCGGGCCAGTCGATCGGGAACAGCAGGGCCCGGGCCCCGCCCAGCAGCACCTTCTTGTCCACGTCGCCCACTTCGCCCAGGTACTCGACCAGCGGATGCGACAGCAGCGGCTCGATGGTGCGCTCGAAATAGTCGCGGTCGGCGTCGTCGACCTTGGCCCCCACCTTCAGCGGCGTGCCGCAGGCCACGGCGATCTCGATCGCCCGGTCCAGCCGCTTTTCCGGCGAGATCCGGCCCAGGAAAGCGAAGTAGTCCCGGGGGCGCGGGTTGAAGTCGAACAGCCCGGGCGGCAGCCCGTGGTGCACGGTGCCCATGAAGCTCGCCCCGGGCAGCGAATTGCGCTGGTGGCGTGAGATCGACACCAGCGGATGGCCGGCGAAGTGCCGGTGCAGCGGTTGCAGCGCGGGCAGGTCCAGGCGGCCGTGCAGCGTGGTCAGGCAGGCCACCGCCGGGCAGCGGCGCGCCAGCGGGTAGTGCAGCGTGTCGATGTGGAAATGGATGACGTCGAACTCGGCGGCGCGCTCGAACACCTCGTCGACCATCACCATGTGCCAGGCCGTCCAGTCGGGACGGTGCGGGTCGGTGCGCAGGCTGCGCTCGCAGACCGCAACGAGGTCGGCCGTGGTGACCGAATCGCCGCTGGCGAACAGCGTCACGTCGTGGCCGGCCTCGACGAGGGCCTCCGTCAGGTAGGACACGACACGCTCGGTGCCGCCGTACGCCTGGGGTGGAACGCTTTCGAAGAGGGGGGCTACCTGGGCGATCTTCATGGGAGGATTGGCGGAACAGTGAGCCAGACACTGTGGCAAGCGGCGTGCGCCGCCGGCGTAGGCCCATGCCTTTGTTACGCATGGGCGGCGGCTGTGGCCGGGCGATCCGCCCGATCGCCGGCGCGATCGCGCCTTCGTCCGACACCTGGCAGCGCAGCCGTCGCTAGAGTGGGCCGACAGTGCGCACCACCGCCGCGCTGGCAGGAAACCGCATGACATTGGCACAGCAGGCCGCGTCGCGGCCGGACGGCCGGTCCGCGCCGCCGGGCGTGGTGCTCGCGCTGGCCGCGGCCGGCGGCCGCCGCACCAGCAGCCACGAGCGCGCGGCGCTGGAGCGCCATGCCCGCGACATCGCCGGCCTGCTGGGCTGCGAGGCGGGGGGCTGGCACGAGCCTGGCCGCAAGTACGCCGATCCCGTCTATTTCGTGCCGAGCGATACCCTCGACACGAACGAAGCGGCCGGGCTGGGCATTCGCGGGCCGGACGACCTGTTCGGCGGCGTGGTGCCCCATCCGTTCGTGGCGGGCAAGACCCTCAGCCATCCGCTGGTGTCGGCCACGGCGGCCCGCCCGCCGGGGTGGAGCGTCGAGCTGGAACGGGCGGCCGGCGATGCCGTGCTGGACGGGTTCAGCGCGTTCAGCCGCGAGGACGCGCGCGCGGCCGGGCTGCGCCTGCTGGAAAAAAAGGGCGCGGTGCGCGTCAAGCCGGCGCTGGCCAGCGGCGGGCGCGGCCAGAGCGTTGCGCGCGACGCCGCCGGGCTGCAGTCCGCCGTCGACGCGCTGGCCAGCGGGGAACTCGCCGTGCACGGGGTGGTGCTGGAGGAAGACCTGGCGCAGGTGCGCACCTACAGCGTGGGCACGGTGCAGGTGCGCGACCTGCGCGCCAGCTACTTCGGCACCCAGCAGCTGACCCGCGACACCCGGGGCAACGAGGTGTACGGGGGCTCGGACATCGTCGTGCTGCGCGGCGGGTTCGACGCGCTCGCCGCCGCCGACGCGCCGGCGGACGTGCGGCGGGGCATCGAGCAGGCGCGCCGCTTCGACGCCGCGGTCCAGCGCTGCTACCCCGGCTTCTTCGCCTCCCGGCGCAACTACGACGTGGCCGCCGGCCGCAACCCGCGTGGCGAGCTGCGCAGCGGCGTCCTCGAGCAGTCCTGGCGTTTCGGCGGCGCCACCGGGGCCGAACTGGCGGCGCTGGCCCGGCTGCAGGCCGAGCCGGCGCTGGCGCGGGTGCGGGCCGTCTGCGTGGAAGTCTTCGGCCCGTCTCCCGAACCACCGGCCGGCGCCATCGTCCACTTCCGCGGCGAGGACCCGACGGCGGGCCTGCTGACCAAGTACACCGTGATCGAGCCCGATGCCCACGCGAGCTAACACGATCGACATCCCGGTCGGCACCGACCACATCGCCGGCACGCTGGTGGGTCCCGACACGCTGGTGCCGGGCGTGCTGCTGGTGCATGGCTGGGACGGCAGCCAGGAGCAGCACATCGCGCGCGCCCACGAGATCGCCACGCTGGGATGCATCTGCCTGACGTTCGACCTGCGCGGGCACGTGCGGCACCAGGGCCTGCGCGACACCGTGACGCGCGAGGACAACCTGCAGGACCTGCTGGCCGCGTACGACCTGCTGGTGAGCCATCCGGCGGTGGATCCGGACGCGGTGGCCGTCGTCGGCAGCAGCTATGGCGGCTACCTGGCCGCGGTGGCCACCACGCTGCGGCCGGTGCGCTGGCTGGCCCTGCGCGTGCCGGCGCTCTACAAGGACGAGGACTGGCAAGTGCCCAAGAGCCGGCTGAACCGCGAGGAACTGGCCGTGTACCGGCGCAGCCCGGTGGCGGCCGGCGACAACCGGGCGCTGGCGGCCTGCTCGCGCTTTCGCGGCGACGTGCTGGTGGTCGAGTCCGAGCACGACCCGGTGGTGCCGCGCGCGACCGTGCAGAGCTACGTGGCGGCGTTCACCGAGCCCGCCTCGCTGACCTACCGCCTGATCGCCGGCGCGGACCACGGCCTGTCGGAGAAGAGCTGGCGGCAGGCCTACACCGCGCTGCTGGTGGACTGGATCGGCGAGATGCTGCTCAGCGCCCGGGCCGGCCACACCGGCACGGCGGCGCAGGCGCCGCTGGCCAAGACCGGCGAGCAGGCATTGGGGGAATCCGATTGACAGGAGGCCGTATGGACGAATGGAAGCAGGCCCTGCGCGAGGGCGTGGTCACGGGCACCGCCGCCTGCGTGCTGTCGCTGGCCGTGCTCGCGCTGGCGGGCCGGCGCGAGGCGGGCAGCGCCGTCGCGCCGGTGAACGCGGTCAGCCACTGGTTGTGGGGCGAGGACGCATTGCACGAGGATCGCGCCACCGTGCGGCACACGCTGCTGGGGTATCTCACCCACCACCTGTCGGCGATCTTCTGGGCCGTGCTGTACGCCCGCCTGTGGGGGCACCGGCCCGCGGCCAAGTCGCTGCCGCAGGCCCTTGCCGGCGGCGTCGCGACCAGTGCCGTGGCCTCGGTGGTCGACTACGGCCTGATGCCCCGGCGGCTCACGCCCGGGTTCGAGCAGCGGCTGTCCACCCGCTCGACGGTGGCCGCCTTCGGCGCGATTGCAGCCGGGCTGGCGCTCGGGGCGCTGCTGCTGCGCCAGCGCGACTGAAGGCCGGCCTTCCGGGGCCTCAGCGCTCCACCGGCGCCGCCAGCGGATCCACCTCCGCCACCACCCGCGCATGTCGGTCGCGGCTCCAGTAGGCCCAGGCCCAGTCGATCAGCACCACCAGCCGGTTGCGGAAGCCGATCAGGAACCAGATGTGCGCGAACAGCCAGAACAGCCAGGCCGGATAGCCGCTGAACTGCAGTCGCCCGAGCGGCGTGGTGAGGTCGACCACGGCGGCGTTGCGGCCGATGGTGGCGAGATTGCCGTAGTCGCGGTAGCGGAAGGCGCGCGTCGGCTGGCCGGCGATGCGGCGCAGGATGTTCGCGGCCGCTGCACGCCCCATCTGCTTGGCCGCCGGTGAGACGCCGGGCACCGGTGCCGGCTCGCGCCCCGGCGCATGGCTGCGGGCGGCCGCGAGGTCGCCGATGACGCTGATCTCCGGATGGCCCGGCACGCCCAGGTCCGGATCGACCTGCACCCGGCCGGCCCGGTCCAGCGCGGCGCCCGTGGTCCGTGCCACGGCGCGCCCGAGCGGCGAGGCCGCCACGCCGGCGGCCCACACGATGCAGCGACTGGGGATGCGGTAGGAGGCTCCTTCGGCGGGCTGAACCTGCAGGCCTTCGGCGTCGATGGCGGTGACGCGCGCACCGGTGCGCACCTCCACGCCCAGGCGGGCCAGCTGCTCGCAGGCGCGCGTGCTCAGCGATGCGGGCATTGCCTGCAGCACGCGCGCGCTGCCTTCCAGCAGCAGCACGCGCGCCGAGGCCGGGTCGATGCGGCGGAATTCGCCCGGCAGCGTCTGGCGTGCGATCTCGGCCAGCGTGCCCGCCATCTCCACGCCGGTCGGCCCGCCGCCGATCACGACGAAGGTGAGCCAGGGTTCGCGTCGCGCGGCGTCGGGTTCCTTCTCCGCCGCTTCGAAGGACAGCAGGATGCGGCGGCGGATGCCGAACGCGTCCTCCAGCGTCTTCAGGCCCGGCGCGAAGGCCGCCCAGTCGTCGCGGCCGAAGTAGCTGTGGGTGGCGCCGGCGGCCACCACCAGGTGGTCGTAGGGCAGGGTCGCGCCGTCGTCCAGCGCGACCCGGCGCGCAGCGGCATCGATGCCGACCGCTTCCCCCAGCAGCGTGGTGACGTTGGCCTGGCGGCGGAACAGGTGCCGCACGGGCGCGGCGATCGCCGGCGCCGACAGCCCCGCGGTGGCGACCTGGTAGAGCAGCGGCTGGAACAGGTGGTGGTTGGTGCGGTCCACCAGCATGATGTCCACCGGCGCATGGCGCAGGGCACGGGCCGCTTCCAGCCCGCCGAAGCCGCAGCCGACGATGACGATGCGGGGGCGGGCGGTGGCGGGCGCGGGCATGCCGCGGATTATCCCGATGCGGCGCCGGCGCGAATCGGCCATCATGCGCCGCACGCCAGCCCACAGGAGACCGCCATGTTCCCCACCGCCACCGCCGGCAGCCTGCCCAAGCCCTCGTGGCTGTCCGAGACCCGCAAGCTCTGGCCGCAGTGGAAGGCGCAGGGCGAGGCACTGCGCCAGGCCAAGGCCGACGCCACGCTGCTGTGGATCAAGGCGCAGGAGGACGCCGGCCTGGACATCGTGGGCGATGGCGAGCAGTCGCGCCAGCACTTCGTGCATGGCTTCCTCGAGTGCGTCGAAGGCATCGACTTCGAGCACAAGGTGAAGATGGGCATTCGCAACAACCGCTACGACGCGATGGTGCCGCAGGTGGTGGCGCCGCTGCGGCTCAGGGGCCGGGTGCATGCGTTCGAGGCGCAGCTGGCGCGGGCGCATACCCGGCGCAAGCTCAAGTTCACGCTGCCGGGCCCGATGACCATCGTCGACACGGTGGCCGACCGCTTCTACGGCGACCGGGTGAAGATGGCGACGGCCTTCGCCGAACTGCTCAACCAGGAGGCGCGGGCGCTGCAGGCCGACGGCGTGGACATCATCCAGTTCGACGAACCGGCCTTCAATGTCTACCTGCAGGAGGCGGCGACCTGGGGCGTGCAGGCATTGGAGCGCGCGATCGAGGGGCTGGCCTGCACCACCGCCGTCCACATCTGCTACGGCTACGGCATCCAGGCCAACATCGACTGGAAGCATTCGCTGGGCGAGCAGTGGCGCCAGTACGAACAGGTGTTCCCGGCGCTGGCCGCCAGCCGGATCGACCAGGTCAGCCTGGAGTGCTACCACTCGCAGGTGCCGCCGGAGCTGATGAAGCTGCTGGCAGGCAAGGACGTGATGGTCGGCGTGATCGACGTCGCCACCGAGGAGGTCGAAACGCCCGAGCAGGTGGCCGACACGATCGGCCGTGCGCTGCAGTTCGTGGCGCGCGACCGGCTGATCCCCTGCACCAACTGCGGCATGGCGCCCATGGACCGCGAGGTCGCGCTGAAGAAGCTGCAGGCGCTGGTGCAAGGCGCCGAGCTGGCGCGCAAGCGGTTCGGCTGAAAGACCACGGACCCGCCGCCGCTTCGCGGCCGCGCGCCGTGCAGCCACGGCCGGCCCGGTGTACGCTGGCCGGCATGGCGCACGAGCACGACCCGCACGACCACGATCATCCGCACGAGCACGCCCGCTGGAAGCACGACGGCGTCCGGGTGATCCCCGGCAACCAGCTCGATGCGAACACGGCGCAGACGCCGGGCATGGACCGCCGCGCGGCGATCAACCTGGCGCGCGTCGGCGCGCAGAAGCTCTGGGCCGGCACGGTCAGCATCCATCCCAACGCCAAGACCGGTGCCCATCACCACGGCCACCTGGAGAGCGTGATCTACATCGTGCGCGGCCGCGCCCGCATGCGCTGGGGCGAGCACCTCGAATTCACTGCCGAGGCCGGTCCGGGCGACTTCATCTACGTCCCGCCCTACGTGCCGCACCAGGAGATCAATGCCAGCCCCACCGAGGTGCTGGAGTGCGTGCTGTGCCGCAGCGACGGCGAGGCCGTGGCGATCAACCTGGACATCGAGCCGGCGGAAAAGCCCGAGCAGGTGCTCTGGGTGGACCCCACGCATCCGGGCGGAGCCGTCTGACGCGGCATTTCCCGGCCGTGCCGCTGCGGGCTGGACCGTGTCATTGCGGGCTGGACCCGCAATCCATCCCCCACCGCTGGAACAAGCGCTCGGCATGATGAGCGGCTGGAGATGGATCCCGCGTTGCGCCGGGATGGCAGGCCATGCGGCGCGCCGCTACACCTACACCCCCGCCGGGTAAGTCTCCGGCACCTCCACGTCGGTGGTCGGCTGCGGGTGTTCGGGCAGCGATTCCAGCGCGCGCGTCCGGTCGACGTGGATCACGGCGTCGAACTGGGCGCCGATCCGGGCGTTGAAGTAGTGGCTGCGCCGTTCGGTCTCGGGCAGGTAGATCACGCCGATCGCGCGCTCCAGCAGCGGCTGGTCCAGCTGCGCCCGCAGGCCCTCGTCCGGCAGCAGCAGGAAGCGATCGTGTCCCACCTCGTGGAACAGCGCCTCCCAGCTGCCCGGCAGGCCCGGCCGCACGCGCTTGACGTGCGCCGGCTCGTCCCAGCCGGAGGCGGCACGGACACTGCCTTCGTAGGTGGTGAACCCGAGCAGGAACGCCTCGCCCGGCCAGCGCTTGCGCGCCAGCTCGCCCACGTTCCATTCGCCCTGCTCGGACATCGCCGTCGCGCTGGCATCGCCCAGGTGCGAGTTGTGCGCCCACACGGCCATGCGCGGCGGCTCGCCCAGGCGCTCCTGCAGGTGGGCGCCCAGGGCCTGCAGCGTGTCCACCATGTGCAGGTCGCGCAGGTTCCACGAGGAGGCGCGGCCGCGGAACATGCAGCGGTAGTACTGCTCGGCATTGCGCACCAGCCGTGCGTTCTGCCGGGCATGGAACAGCTCGTCGGAGTCCTCGCCATCGGTTCCGGTCGGGCGGCTGCGCAGCAGTTCGGTGAGCTGCGCCACCACGGCCTCTTCGCAGCTGAAGCCGGTGCCGAACCCGGCGGCATAGCCGTAGGCCTGCAGGTTCTGCTGGAAGTGGTCGAAGCAGGCATAGCGGCGGCGCGCGCGCTGCGCGGCTTCCGGGTCGGCGCGGTCCAGGTAGGCGAGCAGCTCGCGCACCGAGGCGAACAGGCTGTACAGGTCCATGCCGTAGAAGCCGACGCGCTGCCAGGGCGGCCGTGCCAGGTTGTAGTCGCGCAGCCAGGCGATGAATTCGCGCACCACCGTGTTGCGCCACATCCAGGTCGGGAAACGCTCGAAGCCCGACAACGCTGCGTCGGCGCTGCCATCGTCCAGCCCGCGCACCCATCGGTTGATGCGGGCGGCGTCGGGCCAGTCGCCTTCGATCACCACCGCCTTGCAGCCGTGCTGCTCGACCAGCGCCCGGGTGATCCCGGCCCGCAGCGCGTAGAAATCGTGGGTGCCGTGGCTGGCCTCGCCCAGCAGGGCCAGCCGGCGCCCGGCCAGCGCCTCGATCAGCTCGGCCGGAACGTCCTGGCCGAAGGGGCGGGCCTGGCGCCTCGTGGCGGCCAGCAGCGGATGGGATCGGAACCCGGGCATGCCCGCCTGCGGCAAACCGCATGCCGCGTGCGCGGCCATGTCCTGATTCCTAGAATGGCGCGATGGTCGATATTTCGGTGCTGGTGGTGCAGGCGGAAGCCGCGGAGCGGGCCCGCACCGTCGGTGCGCTTTCCCGCGTGTGCGAACCGACCCGCATCGGCAACGCGGGCAGCGCCGGCGAGGCCGTCGAATACCTGCTGGGCCATGGGCGGCACGCCGACCGCGCGGGCGCGCGGGTTCCGCAGTTCCTGCTGGTGGACCTGCCGACCGCAGCCGGGGTGCAACTGCTCGGAGCCATCCGCGGCGAGCCCCGCATCGCCGGACTGCCGGTGATCGCATTGCTCGAGCACGCCTTGCGCAGCGAACACGATGCCTGGTACGGCGCCGGGGCCAACAGCATCATCGGCAAGACGCCCGACGACGAACAACTGGGCCAGAAGCTGCGCCGCCTGTACGAGTACTGGACGACGGTCAACGTGGCCCCGCGCTCCTCCAGGATCTAGGCGCCGCCCGGGCCCCGAGGCCATGCCCATGCCGGCAACTCTGCCGTGGCTGCGTGCTGTAATGACCCGTCGGGTCACTGGCCCGGCTGGAGGGAACCCGATGCCCAGCGTCTCGACTGCGCCCTCGCGCCGCGAGGGTTCCGCATCCCGTGACCGCGCTGCCGCCGCGGCCCGTTACCAGCGCGTGCGCGCGCGCACCCTCGAGCTGGCCGCGCCGCTGTCCGCCGAGGACCAGTGCATCCAGTCCATGCCCGACGCCAGCCCGACCAAGTGGCACCTGGCGCACACGAGCTGGTTCTTCGAGGCGCTGGTGCTGCAGCCGCATGGGCGCGGCTACACGCCCTTCGATCCGGCTTTCGCGCGGCTCTTCAACTCCTATTACGAATCGCTGGGCCCGCGCCATCCGCGGCCGCAGCGCGGCCTGCTCACCCGCCCGGGCCTGGCGCAGGTGCATGCCTACCGCGCGCACGTCGACGAAGCCATGCAGGCCTTCATCGCGGCCGCGCCGCAGTGCGCCTGGGGCCAGGCCTCGGGCCTGGTCGAACTGGGCCTGCAGCACGAACAGCAGCACCAGGAACTGATCGCCACCGACATCCTGCATGCGCTGTCGTGCAACCCGCTGCTGCCGGCCTGGCTGCCCGCCGCCCAGCCGGTGCTGCGGCTGGCCTCCACGCCCGCGCCGCTGCGGTGGCTGGCGCACGCCGGCGGCGTGGCCGAGATCGGCCATGCCGGCGAAGGCTTCGCCTTCGACAACGAATCGCCGCGTCACCCGGTGCTGCTGCAGCCGTACGAGCTGGCCGACCGCCTGGTGAGCTGCGGCGAGTACCTGGATTTCATCGAGGACGGCGGCTATTCGCGTGCGTCGCTGTGGCTCTCCGATGGCTGGGCCATGGTGCAGGCGCAGGGCTGGCGGGCGCCGGCGTACTGGCTGGCGCCGGACGATCCGCGCGCACCGGCCGACGGCTGGCAGGTGTTCGGCCCGGCCGGCGTGCACGGCCTGGACCCGTCCGCGCCGGTCAGCCAGTTGAGCTTCTACGAGGCGGCCGCCTATACCGAGTGGGCCGGCGCGCGCCTGCCCACCGAGTTCGAGTGGGAGGCGATGGGGGACGCGCCGGGCATCACGCAGATGACCGGCCACGCCTGGCAGTGGACCCGCTCGTCCTACGATCCCTATCCGGGCTTCCGCCCGCTGGAGGGCGCCGCCAGCGAATACAACGGCAAGTTCATGGTCGGCCAGCTGGTGCTGCGCGGCGGCAGCGCGTTCACGCCCGAGGGCCACGCGCGCCGCAGCTATCGCAACTTCTTCCCGCCGGCGGCGCGCTGGCAGTTCTCCGGCGTGCGGCTGGCCAGGAGCGTGGGCGCATGAGGTCGCCGCGGCTCGCGGTGCCGCCGCTGGACCTTCCGGGCGAGGCGGAGCCCAGCTTCCAGGCGGACCTGCGGCGTGCGCTGGCGGCGCCGCCGCACGCCATCTCGCCCAAGTACTTCTACGACGCCGAGGGCTCGCGCCTGTTCGACCGCATCTGCGGCCTGCCCGAGTACTACCCCACCCGCACCGAATGCGCCATCCTGCAGCGGCATGCGGCGGACATCGCCGCGCAGGTCGGCACCGGCAGCGACCTGGTGGAGTTCGGCGCCGGCTCGTGCAGCAAGGTGCGGCTGCTGCTGCCGCGGCTGCAGCCGCGCCGCTACCTGCCGATCGACATCTCGGCGCAGCACCTGCAGCTGGCGGCCGCCGAGCTGGTGAGCGCGTACCCCGGGCTGGTGGTGGTGCCGCTGGCCGGCGACTACCTGGGCCCGGTGCGCCTGCCGCCGGCGCTGCCGGGGGCCCGCCGCGTCGGGTTCTTTCCCGGCTCCACCATCGGCAACCTCGCGCCGCAGGAAGCCTTGCAGTTCCTGCGCGGTGCGGCCCGCCTGCTGCGGGGCGGCGGGCTGCTGCTGGGCGCGGACCTGGTGAAGGATCCGGCCGTGCTGCACGCCGCCTACAACGATTCCCAGGGTGTCACGGCCGCCTTCAACCGGAACCTGCTGGCGCGCGCCAATCGCGAACTGGGCACCGACTTCGACCCGGGCGGGTTCTGGCATGGCGCCTTCTACAACGCCGCCCTGCAGCGCATCGAGATGCACCTGGTCAGCCGCCGGAGCCAGCGGGTGCGGCTGGCCGGCGACGCGTTCGACATTCCCGAGGGGCTGGCCCTGCACACGGAGAATTCGTACAAGTACACCGTCGCCGGCCTGCAGTCGCTGGCCGGGCAGGCCGGCTTCCGGCCGGCCGCGGTGTGGACCGACGAACAGGCGCTGTTCAGCGTGCACTGGCTGCAGGCGCCGGACGAGATGGATGGAAGGAAGGACGGATGAAGGCGACCTGGAACGGGGTGGTGATCGCGCAAAGCGACGACACGATCGTGGTGGAGGGCAACCACTATTTCCCGGAGGGCTCGCTCGACCGGCGCTACGTGAGCTTCTCGAACCACAAGACCACCTGTGCCTGGAAAGGGCAGGCCAGCTACTACTCGCTGCTGGTGAACGGCGAGCTGAACACCGACGCGGTCTGGTACTACCCCGACCCCAAGCCCGAGGCCGAGATGGTGCGCGGGCGGGTGGCGTTCTGGAAGGGCGTGAAGGTCGAGCCCTGACCCGATCGCACGGCGCCGGCAGCGGCTGCCCGCCTGCCCGCGTCGGCCGGCAACGGGCCTCGGCAGGACCTCACAGCCAGCGCCGCACGCGCGCGGCGTAGCGGGTGAAGGCCTCGCCGAAGTTCGCCTGCAGGACACGCTCTTCCGGCACGATCTGGAAGCGGGTGATGTACAGCACGAACGCGAGCGGTCCGGCCAGCGCCAGCCAGGAAGACAGGTGGACGGCCCAGGCCGACAGCAGCAGCGCCATGCCCAGGTACATCGGGTTGCGCGTGAAGCGGTACACACCGCCGGTGACCAGGGCCGACGCGCGCTGCGGCTGCAGCGGATTCACCGTGGTGCGGGCGCCGCGGAAGGCGGCCAGGCCCGCCAGGTCGACGCCCAGGCCGGCAGCGACCAGCACGGCAACGGCGGCCACCCTGGCCACCGGGGGCAGCGGAATCGGGGGCCCGAATCCCGAGAGGCCCCACATGCCGGCGGCGGCCATCGCACCGATCACCGGAGGCGGAATCTTGTGGTCGAGCCAGCTGGACACCCGGCGACTGTACGCCCCTCAGCTGCAGTCGCTGGTTCCGCAGTGGGTGATCGGCTGCGGGGGCAGCGCCTCGGGGCGGGCGACGAGGCCGGTGGCGTCGTCGTAGCCGACGCTGCGCAGGTGCCGGGCGAGGGCGGCGTCCATGGTGGCGGAGTGCTGGGGGAACCAGATCGCCAGTTCGCGCACCATCTGGCGCACCGGTTCGAGCCGGCCCTCGGCGGCCATGCGCACGCCGTCCTGCAGCACCTGCAGCACCATGCGGTGCTGGCCGCTGTGGCAGTTGACGGCGGCGAAGCCGGTCGCTTCCATCCAGTCGTCCTCGCGGCCGAAGTGGTCGGCGGTGTGCGCGACCATCTCGTTCCACGCTGCCGGCAGCGCCTCGTCGCTGCTCGCCTCGCAGCGTGCGAGCAGCGCTATGAACTCGCGGTGCGTCTCGTCCATCACGTCCAGCCCGAGCGCCAGGTCCTCGGACCAGGGCAGTAGCGGCATCGACCAATCCTCCTTAGGGTGCGACAGGCTAGGTCCGCGCCGACCGGAATTCCTTGACCCAAGTCATTTCTGCGGCGGGCCAAGGGCGCCGGCGCGGCGCTAAGCTGTCGGCATGCTGCTCGCGCCTTCCTGTTCTTCCGCGGCCGAGGCCGCTCCCCTGTTGCGCGAGCGCGGCTACGCGGTGCTCGGGCCGCAAGCCGTGTGCGAGCTGGCCGGCTGCGAACGCTCCGAACTGCTCGCCCTGAATGCCGCCTGGAACGACCTGCCGCCCGACGGCTACCTCAAGGATGGCGGGCGCTACCGGCGGCGCCGGCACTCCTGCTTCCGGCTGGAAGGCGGCGTGCTCGTGCAGGCGCCGCACCGCGCCCACTGGCAGCCGCTGGAATACAACGCCCTGCACGGCGGCATGCAGCGCTGGTTCGAGCCGGTCCAGCCGCAGGTGGTGGCCGCGCCGGCCTGGTCGGGGCTGCTGAAGGGCGTGGGCGCCGCCGCCTCGGCGCTCAAGGGGACGCGGCCCTGGTTCATCGAGGCGCACCAGTTCCGCATCGATACCACCGACGGCATCGGCCGGCCGACGCCGGAAGGCGCGCACCGGGATGGTGTCGACGTGGTGGCGGTGTTCCTGGTCGCGCGCCAGGGCATCAAGGGCGGCGAGACGCGCGTGTTCGAGGCCCAGGGCCCTGCCGGGCAGCGCTTCACGCTGGGCGAGCCCTGGAGCCTGCTGTTGCTGGACGACGAGCGGGTGATCCACGAGAGCACGCCGATCCAGCCCTTGGCCGAGGGCGGCCACCGCGATACGCTGGTGCTGACCTGCCGCGCCGGCGGCTTCCAGGGCGACTGAGCAGCGCCGCCCGGCGCCGCCGGATGGCTCAGTCGCGCACGTCCGCCACCGGGTTCGAGCCGAAGTCGGACCGGCGCAGGTAAGCCAGCACCCGCGCCGCCGCCTCGGCCGGGGTGCTGAGCGCGCCCTGGTCCTTCAGCCCCTGGAAGCTGGCCCTGTCCGCAAAGCGCTTCGGGTCGGCGCCGCGCAGTTGCACCTGCATGTCGGTGTCGATCACGCCGGGCGCGAGCGAGCACACCTTGGCGCCCTGGGGCCGGCCCGCTTCCTCCAGCGCGACGCAGCGGGTGAAGTGGTCCAGGCCGGCCTTGGCTGCGCAATAAGCCGCCTGCGAAGCCATCGCGCGCCGGCCCAGGCCGGAGGAGATGTTCAGCAGCTTGCGCTCGCACGGCCAGGCCGCCGTGGCGCGCAGGAACGCGCCGGCCAGCAGCATGGGCGCTTCCAGGTCCACGCGCAGCGCCTGTGCCAGGTCGGCCGCGGCGACGTCGCCCAGCGGCGCGATCTGCGGCAGCACGCCGGCGTTGTTGACCAGGGTGACGCTGGCCAGGCCTTCGGGGCCGCGGGCCGTCAGCCAGGTCTCCAGCCTGGCCGCGGCCGCTTCGGCGCGCGACAGGTCCTGTGCCCATTGCTCCAGCCGGCGGCCGGCCCGCCCGGCGTGCTGCGCCAGTGCTTCGTCGGGCTTGCGCGAGAGGCACAGCAGGTCGTGGCCGGCATCCAGCAGCTGTTCGGCCATGGCCCGGCCCATGCCGCGCGAGGCGCCGGTGAGGAGGGTGAGGTGGGGCGATGCGGTCATGGTGGCGATGCTAAGCCGCCGCGGCGCTCAGGCCTGGACCACGATGGCGAACTGCGCCTGCAGCCCCTGGCTGCCGGCGCGGAAGGGCACGGTCAGCGCGCGCCGGCCGGCTTCGTCCAGCCGCCGCCAGAGGAAGTCGCGCTCGTTGTGCGGGTCGCCCTGCACGTACAGCTGGGTGGTCAGCAATTCGTGCCGGCCGTCCTTGACCTTCACATGGATGTGCGGCGTGCGCCCGCCGTAGGGCACCGGGCGGATGGTGCGGAAACGGTAGCGGCCGTCGGGGCCGACCGACACGCGGCCGAACCCCTGGAAGTCCGGGTCGGCGCGGTCGCCGTCGCCGGGATGGTGGTAGTGGCCGGCCTGGTCGCACTGCCAGATCTCCACGCTGGCACCCGCGACGGGCCGCCCGTCGACGTCGGTCACCGTGCCTTCGAGCCATGCCGGCTGGCCCTTGGTGTACGGCTGCGTGCCGTTGCGCAGCAGGTCGTGGTCGCTGTCGGAGGGCAGGCGAACCGGATAGAACGGGCCTTCGGTTTGCGCGGGCGTGGGCCGCAGCGGCTGGCGGACCTGCGCATGCAGCAGCGCGGGCGCGCACACCAGCGCGGCGGTGGCGGTGCGGCGGGTGAGGGAGTGCATGGCCCGCAGCCTAGCGCAGGCGGGCTCAGAAAGGCGCAGGACTGCTCCATTCGATGCGGTCGGCGGTCGCCGGATGCCCCAGCCGCAGCCGGCACGCATGCAGCAGCAGCCTCGGCGCTGCCGCCTGCACCGGCCCGGGCGCGTACAGCGGGTCGCCCAGGATGGGATGGCCGATCGCCGCCAGGTGCACGCGCAGCTGGTGCGAGCGGCCGGTGACCGGCTCCAGCTCGAGACGGGTCGTGCCCGGCAGCGGCCCGCTGCCGAGCCTGCGCCAGCGGGTGAGGCTGGGCCTGCCGTGCCCGGCGTCGACGATCTGGCGCGGCCGGTTGGGCCAGTCCACCCGCAGCGGCAGGTCGATCTCGCCGGCATCGCCGGGCGGCTCGCCTGCCACCACGGCCACGTAGCGCTTGTCGACGTCGCGCGCTGCGAACGCCATGCCCAGCTGCCGCTGCACCGCGGTTCCGCGCGCGAACACGCACAGCCCGGAGGTCGCCATGTCCAGCCGGTGCACGACCCGCGCGTCGGGGTAGTGCGCCTGCACGCGGGCCGACAGGCAGTCCTGCTTGTCCTGGCCGCGCCCCGGCACGCACAGCAGGCCGGCCGGCTTGTCGGCCACGACGAGGTGCGCGTCGGCATGGACGATGCGCGCCGCGAGCCCATCGGTGCCGCTCGATAATTCCGCCATGATCGCGTCGGCCGCCCTTCCGTTTTCGATGCAGGCGATTGTGCTGCTCATCGCCTCCAACGTCTTCATGACGATGGCCTGGTACGGCCACCTGCGCAACCTGGCGAGCAGCCCCTGGTACGTGGCGGCGCTGGCGAGCTGGGGCATCGCACTGGCCGAGTACCTGCTGCAGGTGCCGGCCAACCGCATCGGCTACCGGCAGGCCGGCTTTTCGGTGGCGCAGCTGAAGATCGTGCAGGAGGTGATCACGCTGTCGGTGTTCGTGCCGTTCGCGGCGCTGTACCTGCGCGAGCCGCTCAAGCTCGACTACCTGTGGGCGGCCTTGTGCATGGTGGGCGCGGTGTACTTCATGTTCCGCAGCGCCTGAGCGGAGCGGGCCTCGCAGGGGCCGACGTTACACTCGGCCGTCAACAAGAAAGACTCGAAGGCCCACCGATGCTGTTCGGCAAGCTCCTGCCCCGCGAGGGCAATTTCTACGAGTTGTTCAACCAGCACGCCGGCCGGGTGGTCGAGGCGGCGCACGCGTTTGCCAGGCTGGTCGCCAATTACGACGACATGAACCTGCGCGAGCAGTACACGCGCGAGGTCGACCACGCCGAGCGCTCGGCCGACCGGGTCACGCACGAGGTCAACCGCCTCATCCACAAGACCTTCATCACGCCGATCGACCGCGACCAGATCCACCGGTTGATCAACACCATGGACGACGTGGCCGACCTGATCCAGGACTCGGCCGAGACCATGTCGCTGTACGACCTGCGCCGGGTCAACGAGGAGATCACGCGGCTGGCCGACCTGTCCGTCAAGTGCTGCGAGCGCCTGCGCGAGGCCGTTTCCATGATCGGCAGCCTGGCCGACCCGGCCACCGCCGAGGCCGCGCTCAAGACCTGCGAGGAGATCGACCGGCTCGAGTCCGACGCCGACCGCGTGATGCGCGCGGCCATGACCAAGCTGTTCCGCGACGAGCCGGACGTGCGCGAGGTGCTCAAGCTCAAGGCCATCTACGAACTGCTGGAGACCGTCACCGACAAGTGCGAGGACGTGGCCAACGTGATCGAGGGCATCGTCCTCGAGAACTCCTGAGGGCCGGCCCGGATGGAAACCATGCAGGCCGCCCTGTGGGTGGTGATCATGCTGGTCGCGCTGGCGCTGGCATTCGACTTCATGAACGGCTTCCACGACGCGGCGAACTCGATCGCCACGGTCGTGTCCACCGGCGTGCTGCGGCCCACCCAGGCGGTGCTGTTCGCGGCCTTCTTCAACGTGGTGGCGATCGGGGTGTTCCACCTGAGCGTGGCGGCCACCGTGGGCAAGGGCATCGTCGAGCCGGGGGTGGTCGACACGCACGTCGTCTTCGGCGCGCTGCTGGGCGCCATCCTGTGGAACGTCATCACCTGGTACTACGGCATCCCGAGCAGCAGTTCGCACGCGCTGATCGGGGGCATCGTGGGCGCGGTCATCGCCAAGACCGGCGTCGGCTCGCTGATCACCGGCGGCATCGCCAAGACGGTGCTGTTCATCTTCGTCTCGCCGATGCTGGGCTTCCTGTTCGGCTCGCTGATGATGGTGCTGGTGGCCAACGCGTTCCGCCGCGTGCGGCCCTCGCGCATCGACCGCTGGTTCCGCCGGCTGCAGCTGGTCTCGGCCGGTGCCTACAGCCTGGGGCACGGCGGCAACGACGCGCAGAAGACCATCGGCATCATCTGGCTGCTGCTGATCGCCACCGGCTACGTGTCCAAGGGGGCCGATGCCCCGCCGATGTGGGTGATCGTCAGCTGCTACCTGGCGATCGGCCTGGGCACCATGTTCGGCGGCTGGCGCATCGTCAAGACCATGGGGCAGAAGATCACCAAGCTCAAGCCGGTGGGCGGCTTCTGCGCCGAAACGGGCGGGGCGATGACGCTGTTCCTGGCCACCGCGCTGGGCATCCCGGTGTCCACCACCCACACCATCACCGGCGCCATCGTCGGCGTCGGCGCCACCCAGCGCGCCAGCGCCGTGCGCTGGGGCGTGGCGGGCAACATCGTGTGGGCGTGGATCTTCACCATCCCGGCCAGTGCCTTCATGGCGGCGGTCGGCTACTGGTTGAGCCTGCAGGTATTCTGAGGCTGGCTACGGAGCAAGCCGGGGCAGTTCGCCCGCCCGTGTCATTGCGGGCTTGACCCGAATCCATCACCCGGCGCCGGGACACGCGAGGCGTCGTGCTGCGGGCGGGGGATGGATCCCGGCTTTCACCGGGATGACATGCAGGGGAGTGCGGTTAAGGGCCCCCTCGCGCCCTCACCGCGAAATCTTCCGTCCTTCTTCCACCTGGTACTGGAAGTACCCCTGGAAGCCGATCGCGATGCTGGCCATCAGCACGCCGGTGCCGATCATCAGGGCGGCGACGATGGCCCAGATGGTGGCCCAGCCGGTACGGCCGGCCGGCGCTTCCGGGTCGGCCTGCGGATTGAACCGCGCATTCCAGCGATCCGGCGTCATCAGGCCGTAGACGATGGCCGTCAGGCAGCACGCGGCGAAGGTGATTCCCCCCACCGGGATCAGCGCCCAGCTGAGCGCGTCGTTCTGCCCCAGCGACCACATGCGCAGCACCCCGTAGGCGCCCGCCAGCGTCGGCAGCGGCAGCAGCCAGCCCAGCCAGTCGCCCGGGCCATGCAGGTAGAAGCGGTGCAGGCCGAGGGCGCCGCCCGCGAAGGCCAGCCAGGCCGCCAGGGTCTTGTTCTTCATGCCGCCTCCGGCGGGGTGCTGCTGCCGGCGCCCAGCGGCTTTTCCATCAGGACGATGTCCAGCCAGCGCCCGAACTTCCAGCCGCACGCGGCAATGGTGCCCACCGGGGTGAAGCCCAGCGAACGGTGCACGCCGAGCGAGGCGGCATTGGCCGAATCGCCGATCACGGCGATCAGCTTGCGCACGCCGGCCGCCTCGGCCTGCGCGACCAGCGCCGACAGCAGCTGCTTGCCCAGGCCCCGGCCGGCCGCATCGGGGTGCAGGTAGATCGAGTCCTCGGCCGAGAACCGGTAGGCGGGCCGCGGCTTGAACCACTGGCAGTAGGCGAAGCCGAGCACCCGGCCGTCCTGCTCGGCCACCAGCCAGGGCAGGCCCCTGGCCTGCACGTCGGCGTGGCGGGCGGCCATTTCTTGGGCCGTGGGCGCGGTGGTCTCGAAGGTGCCGGTGCCGTTGAGCACGTGGTGGGCGTAGATCGCGGCGATCGCGGGCAGGTCGTCGGCGGTGGCCGGGCGGATCAGGGGCATCGGGGCAGGCAGTCTATAATCGCGGGCTTTCCAGCGTGTCGCTGGCCGGGTGGCCATGTCGCGTGTCTCAACGCTGGGGGATCAACGTCGAAGCCGGCTTCGTGGCCCTTCCAAGGGGGCGCCGGCGTTCCACCCGAAGGATAAATCATGGTCGTCATCCGACTCTCGCGCGGCGGTTCCAAGGGCCGTCCGTTCTTCAACATCGTGGTCGCCGACAAGCGCGTGCGCCGCGACGGCAGCTTCATCGAGCGCCTGGGCTTCTACAACCCCACCGCCAAGGGCGGCGAGGAAACCCTGCGCCTGGCGCAGGACCGCCTGACCTACTGGCGCAGCGTCGGCGCCCAGGCCTCGCCCACCGTCGAGCGCCTGATCAAGCAGGCCGCCCAGGCCACGCCGGCCGCCGCCCCCGCCGCGGCCTGACGCCTCCCATGGCCCCCGGGCTGGAGCCGGCCGAGCTGCCGGCCGATGCGGTCGAAGTCGGGCGCATCCACGACGCCTGGGGCATCAAGGGCTGGTTCAAGGTCCAGCCCCACAGCGCTTCCCCGGAAGCGCTTTTTTCTTCCCGCCGCTGGTACCTGCAGCCGCCCGAGAGGGTGGTGAAGCCGGCCTTCGCCGGCACCGTGCTGCTGCGCGTGCGCGAGGCGAAGGAGCACTCCGACAGCGTGGTGGCCAGTGCCCACGAAGTCGGGGACCGCGCCGCCGCCGAGGCGCTCAAGGGCGCCCGCATCTTCGTGCCGCGCTCCAGTTTTCCGACGCCCGCCGACGACGAGTACTACTGGGTCGACCTGATCGGATTGGACGTGGTCAACCGCGAGGGGGTCGCGCTCGGCACCGTGCGCGACCTGCTGGCCACCGGCCCGCAGACCGTGCTGGTGGTCGGCTACGAAGCCGGCGGCCGGCCGGCCGAGCGCATGATTCCCTTCGTGTCCGCGTACGTCGACCAGGTGGACATCGCGGGCCGGCGCGTCACGGTCGACTGGCAGCCCGACTACTGAAGCAGGCGCCCCCATGCGCTTCGACGTCCTCACGCTGTTCCCCGAACTGTTCGGGCCCTTCCTCGAAAGCGGGGTCACGCGCCGCGCCTTCGAATCGAAGCAGGTCGACGTGCGGCTGTGGAACCCGCGCGACTTCGCCGAGGGCAACTACCGCCGCGTGGACGACCGCCCGTTCGGCGGCGGCCCGGGCATGGTGATGATGGCCGCTCCGCTGGCGCGCTGCGTGGCGGCGGTGCGGGCCGACCGTGGCGATGCCGTGCCGCTGGTGCTGTTCTCGCCGACCGGCCGGCGGCTCGACCACGGCCAGGTGGCGCAATGGTCCGCCGGGGAAGGCGCCATCCTGCTGTGCGGGCGCTACGAGGGCATCGACCAGCGCTTCATCGAGGCCCACGTCGATATCCAGCTGAGCCTGGGGGACTTCGTGCTCTCGGGCGGCGAGATCGCCGCCATGGCGCTGCTGGATGCGGTGGCGCGCCTGCAGCCCGGGGTGCTGAACGAGGCCGGCAGCCACGAGGCCGACAGCTTCAATCCCGCCATCGACGGCCTGCTGGACTGCCCGCACTACACCCGTCCGGAGGAGTGGGAAGGCCGGCGGGTGCCGGCCGAACTGCTCTCCGGCCACCACGCGCAGATCGAGCGCTGGCGGCGCGAGCGCCGGCTCGAGGCCACCGCCCGCCAGCGCCCCGAGCTGCTGGCCGCCGCGCGCGCGGCCGGCCGGCTGGATGCGCGGGACGAAGCCTTCCTGGCCACCCTCGGCCCGACCGGGGCCGACGCGCTATAATTTCCGGCTTTCCGATCCTCTGCCCGGCCGCCCCGGGCCCGCCCGGGCAGGGCGGCTGACGCGGGGCCTTTTGCGCAGCGCGGGCACGATCGAAGGAACCGCCATGAACCTGATCCAGACCCTCGAGCAAGAGGAAATCGCCCGCCTGGGCAAGAACATCCCCGACTTCGCGCCCGGCGACACCGTGGTCGTCAGCGTCAAGGTCGTCGAAGGCAACCGCAAGCGCCTGCAGGCCTACGAAGGCGTGGTCATCGCCAAGCGCAACCGCGGCCTGAACAGCGCCTTCACCGTGCGCAAGATCTCCAGCGGCGAAGGCGTGGAGCGCACCTTCCAGACCTACAGCCCGCTGATCGCCGGGGTGGAAGTCAAGCGCCGCGGCGACGTGCGCCGCGCCAAGCTGTACTACCTGCGCGAGCGCAGCGGCAAGTCGGCCCGCATCAAGGAAAAGCTGGTCTACTCCAACAAGGACAAGGCGGCCGCTGCCGCCGAGTAACCGGCCGTCCCGCCAGGAGCCGCCGCCGCCCGCGCAGGGCCGCGGCGGTTTTTCGTTCCGAACGCCATGCCCATAGACCCGATCCCGCCGCTGCCGGCCGACCTGCCCCCGCTGTCGAAGCTGCCCAACTTCGATCCGCGCGCGGTGCCCGTGGCCGGGATCGACTCGCACCTGCCCGCGGTGGCGCGCGAGGCGCTGGTGCCGGGCGCCATCCGCGAGCGCTTCCGCGCCGCGCCGGCCTGGGAGCCGGAGATCTGGGCCGAGCGGCGCTTCACCGACCGGCAGCCCGCGCTGGCCTCGGTGCTGGTGCCCATCGTCATGCGCGACGAGCCCACCGTCCTGCTGACCGAGCGCGCCACCCACCTGAAGACGCATTCGGGGCAGGTGGCTTTCCCCGGCGGCAAGCGCGACGAGACCGATGCGGACGAAGCGCACACGGCGCTGCGCGAGGCGCAGGAGGAGATCGGCCTGGACGCCGGCCGGGTCGAGGTGCTGGGCAAGATGCCGACCTTCACCACCGGCACCCGCTTCATCGTCACGCCGGTGGTGGGGCTGGTGCGCCCCGGCGCGCCGCTGCGGCTGAACCCGCACGAAGTGGCCAATGCCTTCGAGGTGCCGCTGCGCTTCCTGATGGACCCGGCGCACCACCGGCGCCACATCTTCGAGTTCATGGGCGTGCAGCGCGAGTGGTTCTCCATGCCCTACATGGACGGCCGCGACGAGCGCTTCATCTGGGGCGCCACGGCAGCCATGCTGCGCAACTTCTACCGGTTCCTGTCGGCCTGAGGATTTCACCCCCTTCCGGGTGGGCCTGCCCTTCTCCTGTCGCCTCGGGGGAAGGCCGGTCTTTCTCCCCCCTGGGGGAGGGCCGGGGTGGGGGCATGCACGGCGCCGGCATGCCCCACCCCGACCCCCCGGAAGGGGGAGGGAACGAGACCGCGCCACCGTATCATCTGCGCCCATGTCCTTCTTCGCCATCCTGTTCGCGCTGCTGATCGAACAGGTGCGCCCGCTGGCGCGGCACAACCCGATCCATGCGGGGCTGCGGGCCTGGGCGCGCTGGGCCAGCCGCAACTTCGACGCGGGCAAGGCCCACCACGGCTGGATCACCTGGGGCGTGGCGGTGGTGCTGCCGGCGCTCGTGGCGCTGGGCATCCACTGGGCGCTGCTGCTGCTGGTCGGCTGGCCCGCCGCCATGGTCTGGAGCGTCGCGGTGCTGTACGCGACCCTGGGGTTCCGGCAGTTCAGCCACCACTTCACGGCGATCCGCGACGCGCTGGATGCGGGTGACGAGGACCGCGCGCGCGAACTGCTGGCCCAGTGGCAGCAGGTCGACGCGGCCGAACTGCCGCGGCGCGAGATCGTGCGCCACGTGATCGAGTACTCGGTGCTCGCCGCCCACCGGCACGTGTTCGGCGTGCTGGCCTGGTTCTCGGTGCTGGCGGCCTTCGGCCTGGGCCCGGCGGGCGCGGTGTTCTACCGGATGAGCGAGTTCGTCACCCGCTACTGGCGCCACCGCAGCCGCCTGCAGGCGCAGCCGTCCAGCGAGGCGCTGCAATCCGCGGCCGGCCGCGCCTGGTCCGCCGTCGACTGGCTGCCGGCGCGCATCACGGCGCTGGCCTTCGCGGTGGTCGGCAGCTTCGAGGAGGCGATCGACTGCTGGCGCCATCACGCGCAGCGCTTCCCGGACGACAACGACGGCGTGGTGCTGGCCGCCACCTCGGGCGCGGTGGGCGTGCGCCTGGGCGGCGAGGCCCTGCGCTCGGCCTTCGCGCCGAACGGCTCGCAGGCGTTCAGCGTGGCGGCCGCCGGCGCGCCGGACCCCGCCGACAGCGAGAGCACCCCCGGCCGCGAAGCCGAACCGGCCCACCTGCGCAGCATCGTCGGCCTGGTCTGGCGCTCGGTGGTGCTGTGGATGGTGCTGCTGGCGCTGCTGACGCTGGCGAACCTGCTGGGGTGATGGGGAAGAGGAGGGCGGCAGAGCTGCCCTCCGGGCCAGACCGTGCGGAATAACATGCAGCACGGTCTCCTTTGTGAGAAGGAACCGGCTTTGCCGGGCCTTCTCACACATGCCAAGCCACTGAAGAAAGTCGCGCAGCGACTTTCTTCAGTGAATCTTCAGTACCGCTGCGGCGCGCTCAGTTCGTCGAACAGGTCGCAGTAGATCCGGTACCGGTTCGAGGTGACCGGGTGCTCGGCCTCCGCGTGGGCGGCGGCGGAGATGACCGCGCAACCCGGCTCGTGCCGGTGGGTGCAGTTGTAGAAGCGGCAGTGGCCCAGGTGGGGCCTGAGGTCGCGCATCAAGCCGGCCAGGTGCGCCGGGTCGATGTGGTGCAGGCCGAATTCCTGGAAGCCCGGCGAGTCGATCAGCGCCGTGGTGCGCGCGTCGTCCACCCAGTACCAGGTGGTGCTGGTGGTGGTGTGCCGGCCCGAGCCAAGCGCGCGCGAGATCTCGCCGGTCTGCGCCGCCGCGCCGGGCACCAGCAGGTTGATCAGCGTGCTCTTGCCCGCGCCCGAGGGCCCCAGCACCAGCGTGGTCCTGCCCTGCAGGTGCGCCAGGAGGTGCCGGCGGTCCACCTCGCCCGACAGCCGCAGCGACAGCGGCAGCACGCCGTAGCCCATCTGCTGGTAGGGCAGCAGCCGGGTCCACGCACGCTCGAAGGGCTCGACCAGGTCGCTCTTGTTCAGGGCCACCAGCGGCGTGATGCGCTCGGCCTCGGCGGCGATCAGCGCGCGCGCCAGCTGCTGCTCGGAGAACTCCGGTTCGGCCGCGATCAGCAGCAGCACCTGGTCCAGGTTGGCGGCAAAGGACTTGGTGCGGACCTCGTCCTGACGGTAGAAGAGGTTGCGGCGCGGCTCGACTTTCTCGATGCTGCCCTCGTCGTGCGCCGGCAGCCACCGCACCCGGTCGCCGACCACGGCCTGGGTCTTCTTGCCGCGCGGATGGCAGATGCGCCGGCTGCCGTCGGGGGACTCCACCAGCACGTGGCGGCCGAAGCCGGCGACCACCAGGCCGGGCGACAGGCCGCCCCCGCGATCAGCCAAGGGCACCGTCCATCAGGCCAGCAGGCCGTCCACCAGGGCGGCGCACTCGAAGTCCGAAGTCGACAGGCCCTTGACGTCGTGGGTGTTGAAGCGCACCACGCAGCGGTTGTAGTGCACCGACAGGTCCGGGTGGTGGTCCTGCGCGTGGGCGACGAAGGCCACGGCATTCACGAACGAGATCGTCTCGTAGTAATTCGCGAAGGTGAACGTCTTCTCGATGGCGACATCGGGGCCGTCGCCGGCCAGCTGCCAGCCGGGCAGCGAGCCCATGCGGGAGACGACCTCGGTCGGGGTCAGCGCCCGTCGTGGCGTCTTCGACCCGTCCTTCTTCTTCAGCATCGAGCTCATGGGGCACCTCCGGCAGCGGCCATCCTCGCCAGCCGTTCGGAAGCGGGCGGGTGCGAGTAGTAGAACCTGACGTACAGGGGATCGGGCGTGAGTGTCGAGGCGTTGTCCTCATACAGCTTGAGCAGCGCATTGCGCAGGTCGTGCGAGCCGGTCTGCGAGACCGCGAAGGCGTCGGCCTGGAACTCGTTGCGGCGCGACAGCAGCGCCAGCAGCGGCGAGACGAAGAAGGTGAACAGCGGCACCACCAGCAGGAACAGCACCAGCGCCAGCGCGTCGTTCGGTCCTTCCAGGTTGGGGGCCACGCCCAGCCCCGTGTAGAACCAGGGCTGGCGCGACAGCAGCCCCAGCAGCCAGAAGCCGATGGCGCTGAAGGCGAACAGCAGCGCGATCATCTTCACCAGGTGCTTGTGCCGGAAATGCCCCAGCTCGTGCGCCAGCACCGCATCCACCTCGCCGGCCGACAGCCGGGACAGCAGCGTGTCGAAGAACACCACCCGCTTGGCCGCGCCGAAGCCGGTGAAGTAGGCGTTGGCGTGGGCGCTGCGCCGGCTGCCGTCCATGACGAACAGGCCTTTCGCGCGGAACCCGCAGCGCTGCATCAGTGCCGTGACGCGCGCCTTCAGCGCCTCGTCTTCCAGCGGCTTGAACTTGTTGAACCAGGGCGCGATGAAGAGCGGGTAGACCACCATGGCCAGCAGGTTCACGCCCATCCACACGGCCCAGGCCCAGACCCACCACATCGGGCCCGCCGCCCCCATCAGCCACAGGACCAGCCACGCGATCGGCCCGCCGATCAGCACCGCCAGCACCAGGCCCTTGGCCAGGTCGGCCAGCCACAGCGTCCAGGTCATCTTGTTGAAGCCGAAGCGTTCCTCGACCACGAAGGTGCCGTACAGGGAGAACGGCAGGTCCAGCAGGCCGCCGATCAGCGCGAAGGAGGCCAGCAGGGCGAGTTGCTGCCCCATGCCCGGACCCAGCACGCCCAGCAGGGCCTGGTTGAGCGCGTGCAGGCCGCCCAGCAAGGTCCAGCCCAGCAGCACCGCGGCGCCGAACGCCATCTCCAGCAGCCCGACGCGCGCCTTGGCCAGCGTGTAGTCGGCCGCCTTCTGGTGCGCCGCGAGCGACACCGTGCCGGAGAAATCCGCCGGCACCTCGGCGCGGTGCCGCGCCACGTGCCGGATCTGGCGGGTGGCCAGCCAGAACTTCACGCCCAGCCCCGCCAGCAGGGCGACGGCGAAGGCCAGGGTCCACAGGTACGAGGCGCTCATCGCGGCGAGTGTAGGGAATCCGCGGCGCGGCCGCAGCGGTGACAATCGGGCGATGACCGACACCACTCCCGCCGCCGAAGTGGCGACCCTGCAGAAGAACGACCAGAACCTGGTGTGGCTCGACTGCGAGATGACGGGGCTGGACCCCGAAACCGACCGCATCATCGAGATCGCCGTGGTGGTGACCGGGCCGCAGCTGCAGCCGCGCGTGGAGGGCCCGGTGTTCGCCATCCACCAGGCCGACGAGCAGCTCGACCGGATGGACAACTGGAACAAGACCACGCACGGGCGCAGCGGGCTGGTCGACCGGGTCAAGGCATCGATCATTTCGGAGGCGATCGCCGAGCAGGCCCTGCTCGACTTCATCGGGCAGTACGTCGCCAAGGGCCTCTCGCCGATGTGCGGCAACACCATCGGGCAGGACCGGCGCTTCCTCGTCAGGTACATGCCGCGGCTGGAGGCGTACTTCCATTACCGCAACCTCGACGTCAGCACGCTGAAGGAGCTGGCGCGCCGCTGGCGCCCCGAGGTCTACAACAACTTCAGGAAGCAGCAGGCGCACACCGCCCTGGCGGACGTGCACGAGTCGATCGACGAGCTGGCCCACTACCGCGAGCACTTCATCCGGCTCGGGGAATAAGAGCCGCCCCCCGGCACGCGGCGCGCGCTTGTGGGACAATAGCTGGCTTCGCGGCGCACCCCGTGCCGCAATCCCCGCATCCGACCTTCATGCACAGGCCCCCCGATGGGCCACCGGCGCACGCGCCGGACGTCGTTGATGGTTGCATGTTCCCTTGACCATTGACGACGGCGGCGCCGGACGGCCCCGCCGCATGAAAGCTTCATGACCGACACGTTCGACGTGCAGGGCGACTTCGCGCCTGCTCACACCTCTTTCGAAGACACCACCGCCACGGCCGCGCCGCCGAACGGCTTCGCCCGCCTGGGCCTGGAGCCCGAGTTGATCGCCGCCGTGGAGGACCTCGGCTTCTCGCAACCCACCGCGGTGCAGGACGAAGTGATCCCGCGCGCGCTGCCCACCGGCGTGGAGGGGGGCGACGCCTTCATCGACCTGATGGTGTCCAGCCAGACCGGCAGCGGCAAGACCGCGGCCTTCCTGCTGCCGGTGCTGCATACGCTGCTGCAGGTGCAGCGCGAGGGCGTCGAGCGCGAGCGCGCCGAGGAGAAGCGGCTGGCCGACGAGGCCGCTGCGCGCGGCGAAGCGACGCCCCGGCGCCGCCGCCGCAACCCGACCGATCCGCGCAACTTCAAGCCCGCCGTGCCGGGCGCACTGGTGCTGTGCCCGACGCGCGAGCTGGCGCAACAGGTGGCGCACGACGCCATCGACCTGGTCAAGCACTGCAAGGGCCTGCGCATCGCCAACGTGGTGGGCGGCATGCCCTACCAGATGCAGATCGCGCGGCTGCAGAACGCCAACCTGGTGGTCGCCACCCCCGGCCGGCTGCTGGACCTGCAGCGTTCGGGCCAGATCCAGCTCGACCAGGTGCGCTTCCTGGTGGTCGACGAGGCCGACCGCATGCTGGACCTGGGCTTTGCCGACGACCTGGCCGAGATCCAGCAACTGACGGCGCAGCGCCAGCAGACCATGATGTTCAGCGCCACCTTCGCGCCGCGCATCCAGCAGCTGGCCGCGCGCGTGATGCGCCAGCCGCAGAAGATCCAGATCGACACGCCGCAGGAGCGCCACGCCAACATCCGGCAGGTGCTGTTCTGGGCCGACCACCCGCAGCACAAGCGCGCGCTGCTGGACCATTGGCTGCGCGATGCCTCGATCGACCAGGCCATCGTGTTCGCCTCGACCCAGGTCGAGTGCGATGCGCTCGCCGCGGACCTGCAGCAGACCGGCTTCGCCGCCGTGGCGCTGCACGGCGCCCTGAGCCAGGGCCTGCGCAACCGCCGGCTGGGCGCGCTGCGCAACGGCCAGGTCCAGATCCTGGTGGCCACCGACGTGGCGGCGCGCGGCATCGACGTGCCGACCATCACGCACGTGTTCAACTTCGGACTGCCGATGAAGAGCGAGGACTACACGCACCGCATCGGCCGCACCGGCCGGGCCGGGCGCGACGGCCTGGCGGTGACCTTCGCCGAGTACCGCGACCGCTTCCGCATCTTCGACATCGAGGCCTTCACCAGGCAACCGTTCAAGGCCGAGGTGGTGCAGGGGCTGGAGCCGCAGCAACGGCCGCCGCGCGCGGCGCAGCCGGGCTTGGGCGGACGCGGACGCAGCGGCGCACCCGCGCCGCGCGGCGGCGCCGGCCATGGGGGGCGGCGTAGCGCCGGCGCCGAATACGGCCGCAAGGCGGGCTTCGGCGACTTCAACGGCGATCGCCGTGAGCGCCGCGAATCGTCCCCTTGGGAGAAGCCCGCGCCGCGCTCGTTCGCCAAGCCCGGCAACGGCGGCAAGGTGTTCGTGCCGCGCGACGCGAAGAAAAGGGCGTACAAGCCGGCGCGCTGACTTCCGAGGCCGGCTGACTTGGAGACCCCCGCGCTGACCTCCGAGGCCGGCTGGCTTAGAGGTCCCGCGCTGACCTCCGAGGCCGGCGCGCTGACTTCGCAGCCCGTGCCTTCCCGTGTCATTCCGGCGAAAGCCGGGATCCATCACCAGGCGCCTGAACACGCCAAGCGCTGATTCCAGCTCCGGGTGATGGATTGCGGCTCAAGGCCGCAATGACAGGGGACTGTGTCATGCCGGCGAAAGCCAGGAGAAAGCCGGAATCCATCTCACGCGTGCGCCACCACGTGCCGCCCGATCTCCGGCCAGCGGCGGTGCACGTACAGCCAGGCCACCAGCCCCACGCCCATCATCAGCAGCGAGGCGATCGCCAGCCAGGCGGTGGAGTGCATGACCAGCGGGGCGATCGCGCCGGCGACGATGCCGTTGGCGGTGGAGCCGATCACGGCCTGCAGCGACGAGGCCAGGCCACGCCGGCCGGGATTGAGGTCCAGCACCAGCAGGGTGACCACCGGCACCATCAGCGACCAGCCGAAGGCGAACAGCGCGATCGGCAGCAGCGCCCACCAGGCCTGCGCGACGAACAGCAGGTTGGCCGCCACGTTCAGCAGCGACACCGCCAGCATGATCACGAAGCCGTGCCGGATCTGCTGCTTGGGCGGGATGCGGCCGGCCAGCCGCCCGCTGAACCAGGCGCCGCCCATGATGCCGGCGATGGTGAGCAGGAAGAACCAGAAGAACTCGGTCGGCGCCAGCCGCAGGTGCGTGCCCAGGAACTCCGGCGCCGCCAGCACGTACAGGAACATGCCGTTGAAGGGCACGCCGCTGGCCAGCGCCAGCAGCAGGAAGCGCGGGCTGGCCCCGAGCGCCCAGTAGCCCTGCATCAGGTTGCGCACCTTGAAAGGCTGGCGGTGGTCCAGGTGCAGCGTCTCGGGCAGCAGCCTCCAGTTGGCCGTCCACAGCACCACGCCGACGGCGGTGAGGAACCAGAAGATCGAGTGCCAGCCCAGGTGCACGAACAGCCAGCCGCCGATGATGGGCGCCACCGCCGGTGCCACGCCGAAGTAGATGGTCACCTGGCTCATGACCTTCTGGGCCTGCGCCGGCGGGAACATGTCGCGGATGACCGCGCGCGACACCACGATCCCGGCGCCGGTCGACAGGCCCTGCAGCCCGCGGAAGAACACCAGCTGGCCGATGGTCTGCGACAGCGCGCAGCCGGCCGAGGCGAGCGTGAACACGGCGATGCCCCACAGCACCACCGGACGCCGGCCGAAGCTGTCCGACAGCGCGCCGTGGAACAGGTTCATGAAGGCGAACCCGAACAGGTAGGCCGACAGCGTCTGCTGCATTTCGACCGGCGTCGCGCCGATCGCGGCGGCGATGCCGGAGAAGGCCGGCAGGTAGGTGTCGATCGAGAACGGCCCCAGCATGCCCAGCACGGCCAGCAGCACGGCCAGCGCCCAGCGTGGCGCGCGCCACAGCTTGTCGGCGTCGGGGTTCACGCGTGGCGCTCCGAAGGGACGGGCGGTGTTTCCTTGGGGCGTCCGGTCGCGTGCGGGAACGAAATCATGTGGCCCCGATGTTAGGGGCAAGCGGTGGCGGCAACCGGCGCGGCGTTGCGCGCGCCCCTCAGCCCCGCGCCGCGGTCGCTGCGTCCTTGTCGTGTGCCCGCCGCAGCCCGTAAGGCGGCGGCACGGCGAGGTCGAAGAAGGACTTGTCCAGGTGGCGGGCAAAGCGCGCCGGCCAGGCCTCGCGCGGATAGAAGGCGGTGCCGTGCGGGCCCGACAGGCGCACCAGGCCATCGTGCTGCAGCGCGATGCGGAAGCCGCCGGGGTCGCGTCCGCGCTCGCGCAGCAGGGTGGCGAGCAGTTCGAGTTCGTCGGGGAGCAGGTCGGATCCGGTCACGTCCGCATCATGTTGGCGGCGCCTGCCTGAGCGGTAGGCGCACCGGAGGCAGCGCGTGTAGGACGGGGCCTCGCGGCAACCCGGCGCGCGAGCCGTCGCACGCAGGCGTGCAGCGCCGTCCTACGAAGTGGCGCCGCGGCCGTGGCGACGATGGCAGCCGAAAGGGAAATCGTCACATGAAGCCATACCGCCGCAGGCGGCGCAGGGGGCACTGAGATGGCCCCGGAAGAGTTCGGCCTGGTCGGCACACCCTACTTCTGGACCGGCATCGCCAGCCTGGTCGCCCTGTGGGCGATCCTGATGCTGGTGCTCTGGGCGGGCGCCTGAGCGTTTGCCGGCGGCCTGCCGTCAGCGCGACGGTTGCCGGCCCGCCGGGCTGCGCACGCCCCGTGCCGTGCGCAGGCGGCGCCGCTTCCACCACAACAGCAGTCCACTGCCACCCAGCGTCGCCAGGGCCAGGCCGGTGGCGCCCACGAGCACTTGATGCGCGGGCCCGCCGAGTGTGCCCGTGTGCAGCGGATAGACGAAGGACACCAGCCGGTTGCCGGCATCCAGTTCCGACCAGCGCGCCGTGCGCAGCACCCGGCCGCTGCGCGGGTCCAGCCACACGGACGTGAGGCCGTTGGGGTGCGGGTCGTCCGGCAGCTTCAGCCGTACGCGGACCGGCAGCGCGGCCTTGGCTGGAACCTGCACGTAGCCCACCCTGGCCGCGGGGTAGAGCGCCGTGGCTTTGCGCACGAGCGCATCCAGCGGTGACCCGCCTTCGCCGGCCGCGCCGTGCAGCTGCGGTGGCGCCAGCGGCGCGCTGCCCACTGCCGTGCTCACGAGCGTGCGCAGCGGCGGCCAGGCCATGTAGGCACCGCTCGCCACCGAGAGGGCGATCACCAGGCCGAGCAGGGCGCCCGCCGTGTTGTGCAGTTCCAGCAGGCTCCTGGCCGCCCCGGCGCGCCAGTGGACGCGAAAGGACGGCGGCCAGCGCCGCGGCCACCACAGCACGAGCCCCGTCGCCAACAGGCAGAGATAGGTGCCCGCCGCGGTGGCAAGCACGGCCTTGCCGGTTTCGCCGAGCAGCAGCGAGCTGTGCAGCTCGAACAGCAGGTTGTAGGCCCCCTCGGTCTCGCCCCGGCGGCCCAGTTCGTGACCGCGCGAGTCGAAATAGACCACGCCGTCCCAGGGGCCGCTGACATACACCCACAGGCTCTCGCCCGCTTCGCGCGGCGGCCTGAACGTGTACGCCGTGCCGGGTCCGAACGAGTGATCCAGGTGCCGGCGGACATCTTCCAGCGTCGCAGCCGGCGCCGACGAGGCCCCGGTCGGATCGCGGAACAGGCCCGGATGGCGCCACTGGTCCAGCGGCCGGGCCAGGGTGAGCAGGGCACCCAGCAAGCCGGCCAGGACCAGCAGCCCGCCCAGTGTGAGCGCTACCCAGCGGTGCAGCTGGAGCCAGGTGTGGCGCAGCGCGGGTTGCATCCGTTACACTTCGCGAATACGAACAATTCTCATTGAGGTTGACTTTACCATGCTCCAGTTCCCCCGCCTGCATCCCACCCCCCTCGTTGCCGCGCTTGCGGCGCTTGCCTGGTGCGGGGGCGCGGCAGGGCAGGACGCGGGGGTGCGGACGCTGCCGGAGATGCGGGTGACGAGCGAGCGGCCGGCCAGCTTCAGCTCACGCAACGTGCAGGCCGGCGCCTTCCGCGACCAGGATCCGCTGGACGTGCCGCTGACCAACAACGTCATCACCCGCGGCGTGCTGGACGCGCAGGGCGCCAACAGCCTGTTCGAGGCGCTGCGCAACACCGCCGGGGTGACGCGCTCGCAGCTCAGCGGTTCGACCTACGACAACATCTCGATCCGCGGCATCCTGGTGGAAAACCGCGGCAACTACCGGCTCAACGGCTCGCTGCCGGTGGTCAACCTGATCGACATCCCGCTGGAGAACAAGGAGCGGGTCGAGGTGCTCAAGGGCGCGAGCTCGCTCTACTACGGCCTGGTGCCGCCCAGCGGCGTGGTCAACTTCGTGACCAAGCGCGCCGGCCCCACGCCGGTGACCAGCGTCGCCACGTCGGTCAACAACCACGGCGGGGTCGACGCCCACCTGGACGTCGGCCGGCGCTTCGCCGATGGCGACATGGGCCTGCGCTTCAACGCCGCGGCCGGCAAGGTGGACATCGGCATCGACAATTTCAGCGGCGACCGCGGCCTGGTGGCACTGGCCTACGACTGGCGGGTGCGCCCCGGCTTCAGCCTGAAGGCGGACCTGGAGCACTATCGCAAGGACGTGAGCGAGCAGGCCGCGATCGCGGTGCCCGCGGCGGTGGGCGGCGCGATCACGCTGCCGGGCATCCCCGGCAACCGGCGCAACCTGGCCGGCGAGTGGCAGCACTACGACGCCGAGGCGACCAACCTGCTGCTGCGCGGCGACCTGGCGCTGGGCGACAACTGGTCCATGGTGCTGGAGACCGGGCGCGCGGAAACCGTCCGCAGCCGCCGCTTCTCGCAGTTCCAGAACTTCGACCTGGGCACCGGCGAAGGTTCGCTCGTGATCTTCTTCGCCGACGGCCAGAAGTACGTCAACGACAACCACCGCGTCGAGCTGACCGGGCTGCTGGGAACCGGCCGCATCCAGCACGAGCTCACCATCGGCTACACGCAGAACGAGCGCAACGCGTACTCGGGCGACTCCGCGCCGAGGGCGACGGTGCCGCAGAACCTCTACAACCCCCGGCCGGTGGCGCCGCTGGACCCGGCGCTGGCCGCCGGCACCGACTCGACGATCACGGACAAGGGGCTGTACGTCTTCGACCGGGTGAGGCTCGGCGAGCGCTGGCAGGTGCTGGCCGGCCTGCGCGCGGCGGACTACAGCAACGTCACCGCGACGTCGCGGTTCGACGCGGACGAGGTCTCGCCCAACCTGTCGGTCATGTTCAAGCCCCACCCCGACACCTCGGTGTACGCCAGCTACCTCGAAGGCCTGGAGGAGACCGGCACGGCGCCGGCCAACCGCGCCAACACCGGCGAGATCCTGCCGCCGGCCGTGAACAAGCAGAAGGAGATCGGCGTCAAGACCCGCGCCTTCGCCGGCGTGTTCGCGCAGGCCGCGCTGTTCCAGATCGACCGGCCGCAGACCACGGTCGATGCCGGCAACCGCTTCGTGCTGGGTGGCAAGAGCCGCTACCGCGGCCTGGAGCTGTCGGCCAGCGGCGAGATCACGCCGCGCTGGTCGGTGATCGGCTCGATGCAGCTGCTCGACGCCACCATCGCATCGGTGGGGGCGGCCAACGCCGGCGAGCTGGGCAAGACGCCGGAGAACACGCCGCGGCGCACCTTCAGCCTGTTCGGCGAGTACCGGCTGCCGCAGGTCGCCGGCCTGTCGCTGAGCGCGGGCCTCTTCCACGTGGGCAAGCGCGCCGTGAACAACCTCAACCAGGCCTGGGTCGGGAGCTACGCCACGCTGTCGCTGGGCGCGCGCTACCGCACCCGGGTCGCGGGCCAGAACGTGACCCTGCAGGCCAACCTGGACAACGCCACCGACCGCGACTACTGGGCCACCGCCGGCAACGGCCTGCTGGGCACCGGTGCGCCACGCACCCTGCGCGTGGGGGCCAAGGTCGATTTCTGACGCGAAGGAGTCCTGCATGAGCCGCACCTCGAATCTCGCGCGCGCCGCGTCGGGCTGGCAGCCCGTGCTGCGCTGGCTGCTGGCGGCGCTGTGCCTGCAGCTCGGCGCCACGGCGGCGCTGGCGCAGTCGCCCGCCGACGCCGCCCCCTCGGTGGTCCACATGCTCGACTACGTCAGCGTGGACTACCCCGAGTTCGTGCAGGACGGCAAGGTGCTCGACGAACCCGAGTACGAGGAGCAGAAGGAGTTCGCGACCCGCTCGCTCGCGCTGCTGCAGCGCATGCCCGATGCGAACGGCAAGCCCGCGCTGCTGCACAAGGCGGGTCAGCTGGTGGCCGCCATCGAGGCCAAGGCGCCCGGCAGCGAAGTCTCCGCGCTCGCGCGGCAGGTCGCGGCGGACGTGATCCGCCTCTACTCGGTGGCCATCGCGCCGCGCCAGGCGCCGGACCTGGCGCGCGCGGCCACGCTGTTCCAGCAGCAGTGTGCGTCCTGCCACGGGGCGCAAGGCCGCGGCGACGGGCCGGCCGCGCAGGGCATGGACCCGCCGGCCAGCAACTTCCACGACGAGGCGCGCATGCGCCAGCGCAGCCCCTACGGCCTGTACAACACCATCACGCTGGGCGTGGGCGGCACGCCCATGCGCGCCTTCACCGAGCTGTCGGATGCGGACCGCTGGGCCCTGGCTTTCTTCGCCGCCGGCCTGCGCCACTTGCCCGCCACGAAGGCTCGCGGCGAGCAGCAGTGGCAGCAGGGCGTGGGCAAGGCCGAGCTGGGCAGCCTGAAGCAGCTGGTGACGGCCGCGCCGGGCGAGCTCGCGGCCAGGGGCGGCGACCTGGCGGCCGTGCAGGCGTACCTGCTGTCGCAGCCGCAGGCGCTGGACGCGAACCGCCCCGGCGCCCTGGTGTTCACGCGCAGCCAGCTGCAGCAGGCGCTGGCGTCGTACCAGCGCGGCGACCGCGAAGCCGCGCGCCGCCAGGCGATCACCGCCTACCTCGAAGGCTTCGAGCTGGTCGAGTCCAGCCTGGACAACGTGGCGCCGGACCTGCGCATCGCCACCGAGAAGGAAATGATGGCGCTGCGCCATGCCATCGACGACGGCCAGCCGGCGCAGGCCGTCGCGGCGAACGTGGAGCGCATCGCCGCACTGCTCGAGCAGGCCGAAGGCAAGCTCGGCGAGGACGGCCTGTCCGCGCAGGCGGCCTTCACCAGTTCGTTGCTGATCCTGCTGCGCGAGGGGCTGGAGGCCATCCTGGTGCTGGCCGCGATCATCGCCTTCGTGCGCAAGACCGGCCGGCGCGACGCCATGCCCTGGATCCATGCCGGCTGGATCGCGGCCGTGGCGCTGGGGGCGGCGACCTGGCTGGTGTCCAGCCAGGTGCTGGCGATCACCGGCGCCAGCCGCGAACTGACCGAGGGCGTCTCGGCGCTGCTGGCCTCGGCCATGCTGCTGTACGTGGGCGCGTGGCTGCACAAGCGCTCGCATGCGCAGGCCTGGCAGTCCTTCATCCGCGAGCAGGTGACCTCGGCCCTGGAACGGCGCACCCTGTGGGCGATGGCCGGCATCGCGTTCCTGGCGGTGTATCGCGAACTGTTCGAGGTGATCCTGTTCTACCAGGCGCT
>NZ_JAKFCM010000065.1:0-69263 GCF_036676645.1 Ramlibacter sp. | reverse complement strand
GATACACACCGACCTCACCTGCTTCAGGTCCGTCAGCCCCATCAGGACCTTCTCCATCCCGTCCATCTTCAGCGTCCGCATTCCCCCCGCCACGGCACAGACGAACAGCTCGGCCACCCGGGCGCGTTCCTGGATCAGCCTCTTGATGTCGTCGTCGCCGACCAGCAGTTCGTGCAGGCCGACCCGGCCCTTGTAGCCGGACTGGTTGCACTTGTCGCATCCCACGGCCCGGTACATGCGCAACCGGCCACCCTCGCCGTAGCTCTTGACCCAGCCCTCATACAGCTTCTTGGCCTCGCCGCCGTAATCGGCCTTCCATGAAGCCGTGTGCCGCAGGTCCTCGGCGTACTCGGCGATGAAGGTCCTGATTTCGTCGGGCTCGGGAAAGTAGGTCTCCTTGCAGTCGCACAGCCGCTTGGCCAGGCGCTGCGCCAGGATGCCGAGCAGGGCGTCGGCGAAATTGAACGGGTCCATGCCCATGTCCAATAGGCGGATGATGGACTCGGGCGCCGAGTTGGTGTGCAGGGTGGAGAACACCAGGTGGCCGGTGAGCGAGGCCTCCACGCCCATGGACACGGTCTCCTTGTCGCGCGACTCGCCCACCATGATGATGTCCGGGTCGGCGCGCAGGAAGGCCCGCATCACCAGCGCGAAGTCGATGCCGGCCTTCTTGTTGATCTGCACCTGGCGCAGGCCCTTCTGGGTGATTTCCACCGGGTCCTCGGCGGTCCAGATCTTGGTCTCGGGCGTGTTCAGGTACTTCAGGATAGAGTGCAGCGTGGTGGTCTTGCCCGAGCCGGTGGGGCCGCACACGTAGAACAGCCCGTAGGGCTTGCTGACGGTCTTCTCCAGCCGCTCCTTGTTGGCGGGGGTGAGACCCAGCCTGTCCAGCGGGATGGGCTCGCCGGCGGACAGGATCCGCATCACGACGTCCTCGACGCCGCCGGCCGAGGGAATGGTGGCCACCCGCAATTCGATGTCGAGCGGCCCGTACTTCCTGAACTTGATCTTGCCGTCCTGCGGCTTGCGGCGCTCGGAGATGTCGAGGTCGCACATGATCTTCAGGCGCGTGACGAGCGCCTGGCGGAAGTGCGAGGGCACCTCGATGTAGGGCACCAGGCTGCCGTCGATGCGGAAGCGGATGCCGGTCTTGCCCTTGCCCGGTAGCGGCTCGATGTGGATGTCCGAGCAGCGCTGGTTGTAGGCGTCGATGATGACCTTGTTGACGAACTTGACCAGCTCGTTGTCCGAGGCGGCGGACTCCAGGCTGGTGTCGTCGCCCTCGTCGTCCACCGGCACGTTCAGGTCGGCCAGCAGTTCGTCGATGGAGGCGCCCTCGCCGGCGCCATAGAGCTGCGCCAGCGTTTCCTCGAACTCGGCCTGGGTGGTGACCCGGTAGGCAAACTTCGCGTGGCGCGGGAACACCTGCGGCACGATGCGCGAGCCGCGCACCGCCTCCGGGTCCATGCACATCACCACCAGGCCTTCCGGCGATTCCTCCAGCGGGATCCAGCCCTGCTCCTCGACGAAGTCGCGCTTGAGCGGCCCCTGCAGCTGCTCGGAGCGGATGCGCCCGGCGTTGAATGGCTCGTAGGGCACGCCGAAGAACTTCGCCAGCGAAGGCCCGATCTGTGCCGGGCGGATCTGGAAGTCGGCCATGAGCATGTGCTCGACCGGCTTGCCTTCCTCGCGCGCCCGGGCGATGCACTGGTGCAGTTCCTCCTGCGTCAGCACGCCGTCGGCCAGCAGGCCGTCGTACTTGGTGGCGCGCCGGCGCTGGCTTTCCTGCTCCTTGCGCATGCGCTGGCGGATGGCCGTGGCCAGCGTCTTGCACAGCTGCGTGGCGCCCTCGATCTCCAGTTCGCCAAACGGCTGGTCGCTCTTGTTGTTGATCACCTGGATGACGCCGTGCAGCACGTCACCGTCGAGGACGGGCGCCACCAGCATCTGCTTGGTGCGATACCCCGATCGCTTGTCGACTTCCTTCAGGAAACTCAGGGTGGGGTGGATGCGCTTGAGCGCCTCGTCGTCGTAGACGTCCGGGATGTTGAGCAGCTGCCTGCTGAATGCCACGTAGCCGGCGATGCTCTGCGCACTGATCGGCAGCTTCAGGTCCCTGGCCGCATTCAGCCCGGTCTTGACCTTGGAGACGATGGCCGTGCGTTCGTCGTTGACCGCGTAGAGCGTCAGCCGGTCCGCGTTGAACAGCCTGCAGATGTCCTGGCTCGCTTCCAGCATGATCTGCTCGATGTTCTCCGTCTCGTGGATCCGGGTCGTGACGACCTGCAGCTGGCGGAAGAACAGCGCCTCGAAGGTGACGCCGCGCTTGTCGGGCGGCAGCTGCTGCGAGTCGTAGAAGGCCTGCGAATCGCGCTCTGGCTTGAGGACGGCGCTCATGGGTAACTCCTGGACGTGCGCCCGGCGCGCGGGCCCCTTACAGCTCGAACTCCTGGCCGGCGCGCAGGTAGCGGAGGTCGTGGGTGACGTTGGGGCCGAAGGGCTGGGTCTGGTCGAACCTCTGGATCTCGGCCATGATCAGGTCGGTCTCGGCCGGCTTGGTGTGGGTGATGAAGATCGGGAACGACTTGCCCTTCTCTATGCAGTCGAGCTCCTGCGCCAGCGCATGCGGCGACAGGTGCAGGCTGCGGCGGGCCAGGTCCTTCTCGCGGTTGCTGAAGGCGGTCTCGATCACCAGTGCCGCCACGTCCAGCGCGTTCAGGCGCTGCCAGAAGGCCGGGTTGCGCTCGGTGTCGCCGGTGAACACCCAATGCCCGCCGCTGCCGCCGCAGACGGCAAAGCCGCAGGCCGGAACGGTGTGCACCGCAGGCATCACCTCGATGCGCTTGCCTCCCAGTTCGAGCACCTGTCCGACCCGGATCTCGCGGAAGGCGATGAAAGGTTTTTCGGGCGTGGGAATGCGGCTGAAGTCCGGCCAGATCACGTTGTTGAACACGTGCTGCTTCAGGGCCGCGATGGTGCCGGGCAGCGCGTGGATGCACACCGGCCGCGTGAGCTGCGAGGCGATCGAATCGACCATCAGCGGCAGCGCCGCGACGTGGTCGAGGTGCGAATGCGTCAGCAGCACGTGCTCGATGCCCGCCATCTCCTGCAACGTGAGGTCACCCACGCCGGTTCCGGCGTCGACCAGGATGTCGGCGTCAACCAGGAACGAGGTGGTGCGGCAGTCGCGCGCGATGGCACCCGAGCACCCCAGCACGCGCACCCGCACGTCAGGCTCCGCGCCGCGCGCGGCGGCGGACGCGGGGGCCGGTGGCGGGCAGCGTCGAAGGGCGGGCGTGCTGGGCCATGACGGTCCTCACTTGGTCTCGAAGTTGGTGGCACCGTCCCAGGCGGGATCGAAGGGCAGCAACCTCATCGAGGCTACACGGTCGGAATACAACTCGTAAAGGTATTTCCTCGGGTTCATCCGCTGCAGGTTGAGCATCAGCGTGTCGCAGGCGTCCCAGTCCTGGGCCCGGTAAGCCTTCAGGAAGGCGCCCCAGGCCTTGAGTTCCTCGGTCTGCGGCTTCTCCAGCCGCTCGGCCGGCGCCAGCGGCCAGAAGATGGCGACGGCCTGCGCCTTGCCCTTGACCCGCACCCGGTCCAGCTCCTGCCAGGCGAACCGGGGTGCCAGCTGGCGGGTGGACTCGCTCACCACGATGTCCACCCCGTAGACCTTGGACAAGCCCTCCAGCCGCGAGCCGAGGTTGACCGCGTCGCCGATCACGGTGTAGCTGCGGCGCACCTGCGAGCCCATGTCGCCCACGCACATCATGCCGGTGTTCAGGCCGATGCCCACGCCGATTTCCGGCAGGCCGCGGCCGCGGTGCTCCTCGTTGATGCGGCGCACGGCATTGGCCATCTCCAGTGCGCTCTTGACGGCCAGGTGGGCGTGCTCGGCGGTCTCCACCGGGGCGCCCCAGAAGGCCATCACGCAGTCGCCCATGTACTTGTCGATGGTGCCCCGGTTGGAACGGATGATGTCGGTCAGGCGGTTGAACACCGAGTTGAGCAGCTCCTGCAGCTGCACCGGCTCCATCTTCTCGGACATCGCGGTGAAGCCGCGCATGTCGCAGAACATCACCGTCAGCTCCTTGTTGGACGCCGTCATGCTGTAGCTGTCCGGGTCCTTCACCATCTCGTCCACCAGCTCGGGGGGCACGTAGGTGCCGAACAGGTTCGCCAGGTCGCGCTTGGAGCGGCTCTCGACGAAGTAGCCGTAGCTCATGTTGAGTGCAAAGGCGGTCAGCACCATCGCCAGTGCCGCCGCCAGCGGCAGCACCAGGCCGGCGCCGAGGTACAGCGCGAGGTTCAGGCCGACCACCGCCGCCAGCACGGCGATGCTGGCGATCACCGCCCGGCTGGCCGAGAGCAGCGGCAACGCGATGGCCAGGAGCAGGCCGGCCACGACCAGCAGCACCACGTCGTAGCCCATGGCGTAGTCGGGCCGGACCGCCAGCCTCCCGTCGAGCAGGCCGGAAATCAGGTTGGCGTGCGTCTCCACCCCGGGGTAGGTCTCGCCCACCGGGGTCGAGCGCAGGTCCTGCAGGCCGGGTGCGGTGGTGCCGACCAGCGCGATCTTGCCCTTGAGGGTGGCGGGCGCGACGCGCTGCGCCAGCAGGTCGGCGGCCGAGATGTACCGGAACGAGCCGCCATTGACGCCGCCCGGGCCGCGATAGGGCACCAGCGCGGCCACCCGCTCGTCGACCGGGATGCCCATGGTCTTCTGGCCCAGGCGCAGCACCACGCTGTCCAGCGCCTGGTAGGCGCGGCCGCCCCCCGCCGGAAAACCGGGCTCGACCTCGGGCAGTCCCATCAGCAGGCGGAACATGGCCAGCGGCAGCGATTCGTAATAGCGCTCGTCGAACTCGGCCAGCAGGGGCACCGAGCGGACCACGCCGTCGATGTCGATGATCGGGTTGAAGAAGCCCGCCATCGGAGCGGCGCGGGCCAGCTGCTCGATGCTGGCGCCATAGCCGTTCCAGTGCGTGAAGCGGATCGGCCGGCCCAGCAGGTCCTGCGGCTGCATCACCGGCGCCGGCAGCACGCCGGAGCGCCCGCCACCGCGGTCGCTGCTGAAGTAGTAACCCAGCACCACCGGGCGGTTGGCCAGGGAACGGGCAAACACGGCGTCGTAGTCCAGCGTCGGGCCGAGCTGCTCGACGCGGCTGGCAAAACCGGGCTGGTCCTTCAGCTCCGTCTGGGCGAGCTGGCGCAGGCGCTTGAGGCCGGAGCTTTCGTCGGGCTCGGCGAAGACAACGTCGAAACCGAGCACCGCCACCTGCTGCCGCTGGAACAGTTCGTCGGTGAGCTGCGCCATGCGGTTGCGGCTCCAGGGCCAGCGGCCGATCTCGCCCAGGCTCTTCTCGTCGATGTCGACGATGACGATGCGCTCGTCCAGCGTGCGCGGCATGGTGGCGCGCAGGCGGGCGTCGTACAGGACCTGGTCGAGGCGCTGCAGTGCGCCCAGCGGCATCACGCCGGTGGCGTGCAGGAGCGCGACCAGCAGTGGAACCAGCGTCAGCCCGATGCGGGTCCAGTGCCTGGCCAGCAGGCGGGTCCAGCCCGACATCACGGGTTTGCCGGGGGCCGCGGTCAGCCCTGCACGAACTGCATCTGGGTGCCGGCCAGCTCCAGCAGGTCGCCGTTCTTGAGCGTGACCGGCTCCTGCCCGACGGCCGTGCCGTTGAGCATGGGCTTGTTGCCACCCTCCACGTGCGCCACCACGAACCCATGCGGGCGCTTGGTGATGGCAGCCACGGCGACGCCCGGCTTGCCGATGGTGGTGACCACCTTGACCAGCGGGACCTCGCGGCCGGCGGCGGCGCCCGACATCACCTTGATCGCCCCTTTGATTTCGCCGGCGGCTTCGGCGCCGGGCGCCGCGGCCGCAGCGCCGGCCGGCCTGGTCAGCGGCGGCGGCACCATGCCGGCCTTCATGATCATGGTCTTCTCGAACGTGGCGCCCGGCGCCTCGTTGATGTACTTGATCTTGTACTTGCCGATCTCGACCGTGTCGTTGTTCTGCAACAGCTGCTTCTTCACGGCCTTGCCGTTGATGTAGGTGCCGTTGGTGCTGTTCAGGTCCTCGAGATGGACCTCATTGCCAACCAGCTGCAGCACGGCGTGCTCGCCGCTGACGGCCAGGTTGTCGATCACGATGTCGTTGTAAGGGCGGCGCCCCAGCGTCGTGCGGTCCTTCGTCAGCTGGACTTCCTTGATGACGACACCGTCGATCGAAACGATCATTTTCGGCATGGCCCACTCCTGTTCGTGATCTCTTTTCGCAAATTCAATACCGATGACCGGAAGCCTATTTTCCCAGCAATCGGAAAATCAGGCCTTTCTTTTTCGCGCCGCTGTCCGCCTGCGCCAGCAGCACCGAGATGTTGTCGCGACCGCCATTGGCATTGGCCGCGTCCACCAGCTGCAGCGCCTTCTCCTCCAGCGGCGCGTCGGCCGACAGGATGCGCGCGATGCTTTCGTCGTCGACCATGTCCGACAGCCCGTCGGAGCACATGAGGTAGATGTCGCCGGGGTCGACGCGGTGCTCGTTGACCTCCAGCAGCACGGCGTCCTCGACGCCCAGCGCGCGGGTGACCAGGTTCTTGTTGGTCGACACCGCCGCCTGCTCCGGCGTGATCAGGCCGGCGTCGATCTGCTCCTGCAGCAGCGAATGGTCCTTGGTGATCTGGGCCAGCTCGGCGCCGCGCTGGCGATAGCAGCGCGAGTCGCCGATGTGGCCGAGCAGCAGCCGCTCGTCCTGGAACACGCCCACCACCAGCGTGGTGCCCATGCCGGAATACTGCGGGTTGGAGTTGGCGGCGTTGAAGATCGAGCGGTTGGCGTTGTCGACGCAGATCTCCATGGCCCGCCGCACCTCCCTGGCGTTGGCGTGGCGGCCGGCCTGCGTGAGCCAGCGGCCCAGCTCCGACTTGATGAAGGTGGTGGCCATGCCGCTGGCGATCTCGCCGGCGTTGTAGCCGCCCATGCCGTCGGCCAGGATCGCCAGCCGGGTGGGATCGTCGTAGGTGACGGAATCCTCGTTGTTCTCGCGGGCGAGGCCAGGGTCGGTGCGGGTGCTGAACTCGTAATTCATGACTGGCCGGCTGATTCTTGCGGATCGGCCCCGGGACCATGCGGCTGGTCGAACACCGCCGTCTTGTCGAATGCGGCCGCATCGGCGGCAGGCGGGGCCGCATCATAGCCGGACGCCGCCGGCCCGCCGGGGCTGGCGGATTCGACCGCGGCAGGGGCCGCCGCCATCACCAGGGTCTGGTCGGCGGCCGCCTGCGCCCGGGCGGCGGCGGACAGCGACAGGGCCGCGGAGCCGCCGGCCGGCACGCCCGGCGCCTGCGCGAGCGTCCTCAGGTCGGCGGCGAACCGGTCGCCGTCCTGGTAGCGCGCCTCCGGCTTCTTGGCCAGCGCCAGCGCCACCACCGCGGCCAGCCGGTCGGGGATCTCGCGGCGCACCAGGCGGATGTCCGGGGGCTCCTCGTTGGCGATCTTGTACATCAGCTCGGCCATCGAGTCGCCGCGGAAGGGCAGCACGCCGGTGAGCATCTGGAACAGCATCACGCCCAGCGAATACAGGTCGGAGCGGCCGTCCACCTTCTTGCCGGCGATCTGCTCGGGCGACATGAAGCTGGGCGTGCCCAGCACCAGCCCGGTCCTGGTCTTGCTGGAGTCGGTGATGCGGGCGATGCCGAAGTCGGTGACCTTGACGGTGTCCGAGTCGGACTCGTACATGATGTTGGCCGGCTTGATGTCGCGGTGCACCACGTTCTGGCGATGCGCATAGGCCAGCGCCTCGGCCACCCGGGCGACGATGGACAGCACGCGCGGCACCGGCAGCAGCTGGCCGTCCTTGCAGAAGTCCGTCAGATCCTTGCCGCGCAGGAATTCCATCGCGATGTAGGCCAGGTCGTGCTCCTCCCCGGCATCGAAGATGGTCACGATGTTCTGGTGCTGCAGGCGACCGGCGGTCTCGGCCTCGCGGAAGAAGCGCTCGCGCGCATCGGCCAGCTCCTCGCCCTCGAACTCCTGCGACAGGGCCATGGTCTTGATGGCCACCACGCGGCCGATCTTGGGGTCCTTGCCCATGTAGACCACGCCCATGGCACCCTTGCCCAGCTCCTTTTCGACCTGGTAGCGGCCCAGCATGGGTTTTGCGACCGCACCGCCGTCCAGCAGCAGGGTGCCGCCCGGGTGGGCACCGCCGCCGCCGAGCATGACGGTCTCGGACAGGTTCTTCGCCCGATGGAGCTTGGCCTGCAGGTCCTTGTAGTCGCGGTGGTACGTGGCCATGTGCTCGTACACGGCTTCGGCCTTGTTGAACTGCCGCTTGCGCTCGAAGTCCAGCGCCAGGTTGTACAGGTTGTCCATCAGCGCATCGCCGAGCGGCACGCGGCGGAAGCGGTCGAAGGCCATGTCCAGCTGACCCTGGCCCTGCAGCGCCAGGCCCATCATCCGGTTGGTCTCGGCCGACTCCTCGTCGGACTTCACCTTGCCGGCCTCGGTGACCAGGAAGCGCTTGGTGGTCAGCGCCGCATGGCCGATCACCAGCAAGGCAGCGGGCAGCACCCAGCGCAGCCAGGTGGCGGCGCCGGACAGCAGGAAGTACTCGGACGCCAGCAGCACCAGCAGCAGCGCGCCGGTGGCGGTGGCGGCGGCGCCGGCCGTCAGCCGCGGCAGCACGGCGACCAGGTAGGCCGCCACCAGCAGGAAGGCGCCGGCCGCCGCCCAGCCGCCCCAGGCCGGCTCGGAGATGGCGTGCCCGCCCAGGATGTTGGAGGTGACGTGCGCCATCAGTTCCGCGGGACTGAGCGCCGGATGGCCGGGCACCGGGAAGGTGGTGCCCACGCCGGCGGCGGTCGCGCCGACCAGGACGATCTTGTCGGCGTACTTGGCGGCCGGAATCCGGCCGCTCAGGACATCGTAGAACGAGTCGACGGCGAACGCCGGCTTGCCGTCGCGGCGCGGATAGAACTGCGGCAGGATGCGCGCGGCCTCGTCGGTGCGCACCAGCAGCCGGCCCAGCCGGACGCCCTCGCCGGGCAGCACCCGGATGTCGGCGGGGCCCAGGTTCAGGCTGGTGGCGGCCGCCAGCAACGCCATCGAGGGCACGCCGCGGCCGTAGTAGTCCACCAGCAGCGGGTCGGCTCGCACCGCGCCGTCGGCGTCGCTCCATTGGTTCAGGTGGCCGATGCCGGCGGCTGCACCGCCGATGGCGTCGAGCGGGTACTGGCCGCGGATGGCGGGCAGCGCGAAGCCGCCGCGCGCGTCCACCGTGTTCCGGGCGACCGCCGCGGGTAACTCGCGATCGGGCTTGCCGAGTGGCTCCTGCAGCGTGAACACCGACGGCACCAGCACGTTGCCGGCCCTGGCCATGCTGGCGGACAGCTTGCCGTCGCTGTCCAGTGCCTGCTCGGCCTCGGCCACCACCCGGGTCAGCGCTTCGCTGCCTTCGGCGCCGTCCAGGGCCTGCTTGATCCGGCGGATGAAGACCAGGCCGCGATCGGTCTGTGGCTCGGTGAAGAAGACGTTGTAGGCAATCGTCTTGGCCTTCGCGCCGGCGAGCTTGTCGATCAGCTCGGCGTGCACATCGCGCGACCAGGGCCAGCGCCCGATGTTGGCGATGCTCTGGTCGTCGATGGCGATGACGGCGATGCGGTCGGACGGCTGGCTCGCGTTCTGGCTGCTGGCAAGGTCGTAGAAGCGGCGCTCCAGTGCCTCGAACAGGCCGGTGGATTTCCAGAGGACGAAGACGGCGGCGACGATGGCCGCGCCGGTGAACCAGTCCGCCCGCCAGAACGCGCGGCGCTTAGCCGATGACGATGTACCCACTTCTGCCCCTCGCCCTCAAAGGCTGATCCACTGCCTCAAGGACAGCTTCCTCGCCCGCTCGCTCGGGAGGGGCAGGACTCCCAGCTGGACGTTAACAGAGGCCTTTGGAGTGAACAAGGAAGTTCGACATCGGCTTGCTACGTTTTGTTGCAAATTTACGGCAGCGCCGCCATCGTCGATGGACGAAAAAAAAGCCGACGCGCCAGGCGTCGGCCTTCCACTTGGCGGGCAGCGGCCGCCTACAGCAGCGACTTGAGCAGCCGGCCCATCTCCGAGGGATTGCGCGTCACCTTGAAGCCGCACTCCTCCATGATCGCCAGCTTGGCGTCGGCGGTGTCGGCACCGCCGGAGATCAGGGCGCCGGCATGGCCCATGCGCTTGCCGGGCGGAGCGGTGACGCCGGCGATGAAGCCGACCACCGGCTTCTTCATGTGGTCCTTGCACCAGCGCGCCGCCTCGGCTTCGTCGGGGCCGCCGATCTCGCCGATCATGATCACGGCGTCGGTGTCCGGGTCGTCGTTGAACGCCTTCATCACGTCGATGTGCTTCAGGCCGTTGATCGGGTCGCCACCGATGCCCACCGCGCTGGACTGGCCCAGGCCGATCTCGGTGAGCTGGGCCACCGCTTCATAGGTCAGGGTGCCCGAGCGCGACACCACGCCGATGCGGCCCTTCTTGTGGATGTGGCCGGGCATGATGCCGATCTTGATCTCGTCGGGCGTGATCAGGCCGGGGCAGTTGGGGCCGAGCAGCAGGGTCTTCTTGCCGCCCTGGCTTTCCTTGGCCTTCATCTTGTTGCGCACCATCAGCATGTCGCGCACCGGGATGCCCTCGGTGATGCAGATGACCAGGTCGAGGTCGGCTTCCACCGCCTCCCAGATCGCGTCGGCCGCCCCTGCCGGCGGCACGTAGATCACCGACACGGTGGCACCGGTCCGCGCCCTGGCGTCCTTGACCGAGGCATAGATCGGGATGTCGAAGATCTTCTCGCCGGCCTTCTTGGGGTTGACGCCGGCGACGAAGCAGGCCTTGCCGTTGGCGTATTCCTGGCACTTCTGGGTGTGGAACTGGCCGGTCTTGCCGGTGATGCCCTGGGTGATGACCCGCGTGTCCTTGTTGATGTAGATCGACATGACTGGTGATCCTTACTTGACGGCCGCGACGACTTTTTGCGCAGCTTCGGCCATCGTGTCCGCGCTGATGATCGGCAGGCCCGACTCGGCCAGCATCTTCTTGCCCAGCTCCTCGTTGGTGCCCTTCATGCGCACCACCAGCGGCACGCCCAGGTTCACGGCCTTGCAGGCGGTGATCACGCCGGTGGCGATGGTGTCGCAGCGCATGATGCCGCCGAAGATGTTCACCAGGATCGCCTTGACCTTGGGGTTCTTCAGCATGATCTTGAAGGCCTCGGTCACCTTCTCGGGGGTCGCGCCGCCGCCGACGTCCAGGAAGTTGGCCGGCTCGGCGCCGAACAGCTTGATGGTGTCCATGGTCGCCATGGCCAGTCCGGCGCCGTTGACCAGGCAGCCGATGTTGCCGTCCAGGCTGATGTAGGCCAGGTCGTACTTGGACGCCTCGATCTCGGCCGGGTCCTCTTCGTCCAGGTCGCGCAGCGCCACGATCTCGGGGTGGCGGAACAGGGCGTTGCTGTCGAAGTTGAACTTGGCGTCCAGCGCGATGATGCTGCCATTGCCATCGCGATTGAGCGGGTTGATCTCGACCAGCGAGGCATCGGTTTCCATGTAGCAGCGGTACAGCTTGCGGAACACGTCCACGGCCTGGGCGGTCGAGCCGGCGGGGATGCCGATGCCATCGGCCAGTTCCTTCGCCTGTGCGTCGGTCAATCCCTTGAGCGGATCGACGAACACCTTCCTGATCTTCTCGGGCTGGCTGTGGGCCACTTCCTCGATGTCCATGCCGCCTTCGCTGGAGGCGATGAAGGCCACGCTCTGGGTCGCGCGGTCGGTGACCACCGAGACGTAGTATTCCTTCTGGATGTCGGCGCCGTCCTCGATGTACAGGCGCCGCACTTTCTGGCCCTCGGGGCCGGTCTGGTGCGTCTTGAGCTGCATGCCCAGGATCTCGCCGGCCAGCCGCCGGACGTCGTCGATCGACTTGGCGACCTTGACCCCGCCGCCCTTGCCGCGGCCGCCCGCGTGGATCTGGGCCTTGACCACCCACACCGGGCCGCCGAGCTTCTGCGCGGCTTCCACCGCTTCCTGGACCGTGAATGCAGGGATGCCGCGCGGCACGGGCACGCCGAAGCTGCGCAAGATCTCCTTGCCTTGGTACTCGTGAATCTTCATGGGGTCTCTTCCGGGAGGTCGTGGACGGTGCAGGTGCCCCCGGCGCGGCTGCGGCGCCGGCCCTGCGAAGTGCAGCCGCGAACTGTATCATGGTGCATCGCACAAACCTGACGGCGCCCCGGCGGCGACCCCATCTCCCAGCAGGGACAAGAACCATGGCCAAGGTCTTCATCGACGGCGAGGCCGGCACCACCGGCCTGCAGATCCGCGAGCGGCTCACGACGATGCCGCAGGTGGAACTGGTGAGCATCGCGCCCGAGCGGCGCAAGGATCCGGCGGCCAAGCGCGAGCTGATGGCCGGCGTGGACCTGGCGATCTTCTGCCTGCACGACGACGCCGCGCGCGAGTCGGCGGCGATGGTCGACGAGATCCGGCGGCAGCAGGGCCGCGCCCCGCGCATCATCGACGCCTCCACCGCACACCGGGTGGCCGAGGGCTGGGTGTTCGGCTTCGCCGAACTCGCGCCCGGCCAGCGCGAGGCGATCCGCCGGGCTGATCGGGTGAGCAATCCCGGCTGCTATGCGACCGGCGCCATCGCGCTGCTGCGCCCGCTCGTCGACGCCGGCCTGCTGCCGCCGGATCACCCGGTGGCGCTGCCGTCGGTCAGTGGCTACTCGGGCGGCGGGCGCACCATGATCGAGGCCTACGAGAGCGGCAAGGCGCCGCCGTACGAGCTGTATGCCCTCGGACTGAAGCACAAGCACCTGCCGGAGATCATGAAGTACACCGGCCTGACGCGCCGGCCGATCTTCATCCCCTCGGTCGGCAACTTCCGCCAGGGCATGCTGGTGCAACTGCCGCTGCACCTGGACCTGCTGCCCGGCAAGCCCACCGCGAAGGACCTGGAGCAGGTGCTGCGCCGCCACTACGACGGCAGCGAGTGGGTCAGCGTGCAGCCGCCCACCGAGGACGGCAAGCTCGAGCCCATGGCGCTGAACGACACCAACCGGATGGAATTGCGGGTGTACAGCAACATGGACCACCACCATGCGGTGCTGGTCGCGCGGCTCGACAACCTGGGCAAGGGCGCCAGCGGCGCCGCGGTGCAGAACCTGCAGCTGATGCTGGGGATCTAATCCGGCCCTGCCCCTGCCCCTGCCCCTGCCCCTGCCCCTGCCCCTGCCCCTGCCCCTGCCCCTGCCCCTGCCCCTGCCCCTGCCCCTGCCCCTGCCCCTGCGGCGAGCCGGCTGTCGGCCGACGCGGCGCGCCAGCGGGCGACGATGGCCGGGCGGTCCTCCTGCGCCAGGTGCAGCGCCAGGACCATGCCGTCCGCGCTGGCCTGCGACCGGAGCTGGACGTTCGAGTCCTGGTAGATCGGCCCCTTGAACCACGCATCCAGGCGATACGGAGCCGGCGGCAGGCCCGCCGGCACCCGCGCCAGCCCCTGGCCGAGCGCGCGCAGTGGATGGAAGAAGGCGCGCCGGAAGCCGAATGCCCGTGCGTAGGGGTTCCACAGGTGGATCCCGTTGTAGTCGCCGGTCAGCTCGCCGAACCGGCGGCCGCCGCCGGCCGGCAAGTGCCAACCGGCGACGGGATCGCCCGCGACCCGGGGCGATGCCGCCGCCTCGGGCGCGCCACCGGCACCGAAGCGGCCGCGCACATGGAACGTGTTCAGGCTCTCGCAGGCCAGCCGGCCGCCGGCCAGGATGCGCGTGTGCAGGTCGACCTCCAGGCCCTTGCCGAGGATGCGGTGCGCGTGGACGGCGCACTCGAAATCCAGCGCCTCGTCGAGGCCGATGGGGCCGAGCTGCAGGAGCGCATTGCGCACCTGCAGGACCCGCCAGATCGGCACCGGGAACGACGGGTGGGTGAGTACGACCATCTGGAGGCGGAAGGCGATCGCGTGCGGCAGCAGCGCGGGCAGTTGCCGCGCCTCGGACGTTCCGCCACACAGGCGCAGGAAATCGCGCACCTGGCCACCGTCGGCGCGCCACCCGCTCCAGCGCGCCGAAATGCGGGGGAAGGCCCCTGCCGGCACGCCCGGCGAGGGCCTGAGTGCGCCCAGCATGTAGCGCCAGGCCGGCGGGGTGTGCCGGAACTCGAGCCGGACCGCCGTGGGGGTGGGCGCCGAATCTGCCATCGGGTGTCTCCTGTTCAGGGCTTGGTGCGGGAGACTGGAACGGCACGGCCGACCAGCCTTGACGCCGGTCAACCTTCGAACGATCGCGCTATTCCTCGTCGCGGCCGGCCAGGACCCGCCGGATCACTTCGCCGCCAAAGCCGCGGGCGGCCAGGAACCGGGACTGGCGGGCGCGCTCGGCCGCGTCCTGCGGCGGTGCTGCGAAGCGGCGTTGCCAGACCTGGCGGGCGCGATCCAGCTCGGTGGCGCGCAACTGCTGCACGGCCTGCGCAACCAGCTCGTCGGCTATGCCCTTTTGCTGGAGCTCCTGGCGGATGCGACCGGCCCCGAGCTTGCCGGCCCGCCGGTGCAGCACCGACTCGACCACCCGCTGCTCGCTGATGAAGCCCTTGGCCTGCAGTTCGTCCAGCACGCGCTGCAACTGGCCCGGCTCCTGCTCGTGCGGCTCCAGCTTGCGCTCCAGCTCGGCGCGGGAATGCTCCCGGCCGCCGAGTAGTCGCAAGGCCCTTCCCTTGAGTGACAGCTGCGAAACCCGCATGGCGCGCAATCGGCCAGCAGCCGGCCGGGGCGGTGCTTATTCGGCGTCTTCGCCGGCGGCGAGCGCGGGGGGCAGCAGCGCGATGTTCAGCGAGGCGCGGACCTTGTTCTCGATCTCGCGGGCCAGCTCCGGGTTCTCGCGCAGGAACTCGCGCGCGTTGTCGCGGCCCTGGCCGATCTTCTCGCCGTTGTAGGCGTACCAGGCGCCGGATTTCTCCAGCACCCGGGCGGTGACGCCCATGTCGATGATCTCGCCTTCGCGGCTGATGCCTTCGCCGAACAGGATGTCGAACTCGGCCGTCTTGAACGGCGGCGACACCTTGTTCTTGACGACCTTGACCTTGGTCTCGTTGCCGATCGCCTCGTCGCCCTTCTTGATGGTGCCGGTGCGGCGGATGTCCAGGCGCACCGAGGCGTAGAACTTCAGCGCGTTGCCGCCGGTGGTGGTCTCGGGGCTGCCGAACATCACGCCGATCTTCATGCGGATCTGGTTGATGAAGATGACCATGCAGTTGGTCTTCTTGATGGTGGCGGTGAGCTTGCGCAGCGCCTGGCTCATCAGGCGGGCCTGCAGGCCGGGCAGGGAGTCGCCCATCTCGCCTTCGATCTCGGCCTTGGGCACCAGCGCGGCGACCGAATCGACCACGATCAGGTCGACCGCGCCGGAGCGCACCAGGCTGTCGACGATCTCCAGCGCCTGCTCGCCGGTGTCGGGCTGGCTGATCAGCAGGTCGGGCAGGTTGACGCCGAGCTTCTGCGCGTACTGCACGTCCAGCGCATGTTCGGCATCGACGAAGGCGCAGGTGCCGCCCTGGGCCTGCATCTCGGCGATGACCTGCAGCGTCAGCGTGGTCTTGCCCGAGGACTCGGGCCCGTAGATCTCGACCACCCGGCCGCGCGGCAGGCCGCCGACGCCCAGCGCGATGTCCAGGCCGAGCGAGCCGGTGGAGACGACCTGGATGTCCTCGATCTGCTCGCCTTCGCCCAGCCGCATGATCGTGCCCTTGCCGAACTGCTTTTCGATCTGGGCCAGCGCCGCCTGCAGCGCCTTGGCCTTTTCGTTGTCGGCCGCCGCGACCTTCGTGCCCTTGACTTGCGCATCCATGGGAATCTCCTTGTGGATCAATGGTTTGTGGGAGCCGGCATCTCCTGTTGCGATACACAGGCTGGATGCATGGCCAGTACTCTAACGCGGCTTCTTGGTGGAAGTAAACGCCATCTTTGGTCAGTTTGCCTTACCATCTAGCCATGCTCCCCAAGCTGGATGACGCCTGGCGCGAAACCCACCTGGGCCGCCTCCTGGGCCATGCCAGCCGGCGCTTCGACGACCGCGTGCTGCACCTGATCGCGCACAACGTGGACGTGCCGCTGGCCCTGTCCAACCTGGCGGCGCGAGCCCAGGTGGGCGCCGCCCACATCCACATCACGCGCCACCTGGCGCTGGAAGGCTCGCGCCTGACCGAACTGGCCGGACGCGCCGGCATGAGCAAGCAGGCCATGGGCGACCTGGTGAGCCAGTGCGAAGCCTGGGGGCTGGTGGTGCGCGAGCCCGATCCGCTGGACGCCCGCGCCCGGCGCGTTCGCTTCACCGAAGCCGGGCTGGCCTGGCTGGGGGCGTTCCGCCAGGCCGTGCAGCAGGCCGAGCAGGAGTTCCGCGCCGAAGTCGGGCCGGAGGTCGCCACGGTGGTGGCGCTCGGGCTGGAGGCCTATGCCGGCCCCGCGGCGCCCTGAGCGCGGGTCCACCCTGTAGGGCCTGCCGCAGGCCGCAGCCTAGAATTTTCGGCAGCCCAGGAGACACCGCGCCCATGCGCATCCTCATTGCCGAAGACGACCAGGTGCTGGCCGACGGCCTGCTGCGCACCTTGCGCGCCTCCGGCGCCGCCGTCGACCATGTGGGCAACGGCAGCGAGGCCGATGCCGCGCTGCTGACCAACAACGAGTTCGACCTGCTGATCCTCGACCTGGGGCTGCCGCGCCTGCACGGGCTGGAGGTCCTGCGCAGGCTGCGCGCGCGCGGCTCCTCGATGCCGGTGCTGATCCTCACCGCCGCCGACAGCGTGGAGGAGCGCGTGCGCGGGCTGGACCTGGGCGCCGACGACTACATGGCCAAGCCGTTCTCGCTGCAGGAGCTGGAAGCGCGCGTGCGCGCGCTCATCCGCCGCGGCATGGGCGGCACCAGCAGCACCATCCGGCACGGTCCGCTGGTGTACGACCAGACCGGCCGGGTGGCCACCATCGACGGCAAGCTGGTGGAACTGTCGGCGCGCGAGCTGGGCCTGCTGGAGGTCCTGCTGCAGCGCGTCGGCCGGCTGGTCAGCAAGGACCAGCTGGTCGAGCGCCTGTGCGAGTGGGGCGAGGAGGTGAGCAACAACGCCATCGAGGTCTACATCCACCGCCTGCGCAAGAAGATCGAGAAGGGCCCGATCCGCATCGCCACCGTGCGCGGGCTGGGGTACTGCCTGGAGAAGATCAACGGATGAGGACCGACCCGCCGGCGCCAGGGTGTAGTCGAAGCGCAGCGAGGTCGTTCGCCGTCCGTCATCCAACATGAAGCTGTTCCAGCGCGAGCAGCGCTCGCTGTTCGGGGAGATCCTGGACTGGATGCTCACCCCGTTGCTGCTGCTGTGGCCGGTCAGCCTGGCGCTGACCTGGCTGGTGGCCCAGAACATCGCCGGCAGGCCCTTCGACCGCGCGCTCGAATACAACGTGCAGGCGCTGGCGCAACTGATCGCGGTGCAGAACCACAAGACGGTCTTCTACCTGCCGCAGCCCGCGCGCGAGCTGCTGCGCGCCGACGACTCCGACTACGTCTACTACCAGGTCCGCGGGCCGCACGGGGAGTTGCTCAGCGGCGAGCGCGACTTCCCCGAGCCGCCGGACGGCGAGGCGCACGCGCCCGGCGAAGTGCACCTGCGCGATGCCGAGATGCACGGCCAGGACGTCCGGGTCGCCTACACCTGGGTGGCGCTGGACCTGCCGGGTGCGCCGCCGGCGCTGGTGCAGGTGGCCGAGACGCGCGAGAAGCGCTCGGTGCTGGCCACCGAGATCATCAAGGGCGTGATGCTGCCGCAATTCGTGATCCTGCCGCTCGCGGTGCTGCTGGTGTGGCTCGCGCTGGTGCGCGGCATCAAGCCGCTGTCGCAGCTGGAGGAGCGCATCCGCGCCCGCAAGCCGGACGACCTGTCGCCGCTGGACGAGCGGGCCGTGCCGCTGGAGGTGGTGCCGCTGGTGTCCTCGGTCAACGACCTGCTCACCCGGCTGAAGGACTCGATCGAGACCCAGAAGCGCTTCCTGGCGGATGCGGCGCACCAGCTCAAGACGCCGCTGGCGGGGCTGCGCATGCAGGCCGACCTGGCGCAGCGCGAGGGCGCCAACGCCGAGGAGCTGAAGCAGTCGCTCAAGCAGATCGGCCGCTCCAGCATCCGCGCCACCCACACGGTCAACCAGCTGCTGGCGCTGGCCCGCGCGGAGAGCAGTGGCAAGACACTGCCACGCCACACCTGCGACCTGGCCCAGCTGACCCAGGAGGCGGTGCAGGACCTCGTGCCGCGCGCCATGGACAAGCGCATCGACCTGGGCTACGACGGAGCCGAACCCGGCGCGCCCGGCACGCAGGTCACCGGCAACCCGACCCTGCTCAAGGAACTGATCCGCAACCTGCTGGACAACGCGATCAGCTACACGCCGTCCAGCCCTGCGCAGCCCGCCCTCGTCACGGCCCGCGTGCTGGCCGATCCGATCGGCGGCGTGGTGCTGCTGCAGGTGGAGGACAGCGGCCCCGGCATCCCGGCCGGCGAGCGCGAGCTGGTGTTCCAGCCGTTCTACCGATCGCTGGAGACCAATGTCGACGGCTCCGGACTGGGCCTGCCGATCGTGCTGGAGATCGCACGCCAGCACGACGCGCAGGTGCGGCTGGAAGATGCCCACCCGGGCAGCCATCCGCCCGGGGTGCGGGCGGTGGTGCGTTTTGCCAGCGCCGCCGCCGCGATGGGCGCGGCCGCGGCGGCTCAGGCCGCCTTGTAGACGTTCAGCTGCAGCCGTTCGCGCTCCATCGCGCGCGCCACCGGCGCCAGCGCCGCTACCTTCTGCACGTGCGCCCACAGCGCCGGGAAGCCGGCCGGGTCGATGCCGGCAAAGCCACCCCAGCGCAGCAGCGTCAGCGCATAGGCGTCGATCGGACCGAAGCGCTCGCCGCCGAGGAACGCCTGCCCCTGCGCCGCCGCCCGCTGCGCCATGCCTTCGATCTCGGCCAGCATCGGCCGGTACTGCTTCGCGTTGAACGCCTTCAGCTGGGCCTGGGTGTCGGGCTGGTCGCTGAACTTGTGCGGCATGAACACATGGGTGAAGGTCGGGTGCACCGTGTTGTTCATCCAGGCCAGCGTCTCCATCGCCTTGGCGCGGGCCAGCGGCTCCTGGGGCAGGAACTGCTGCTCGGGGAAGCGCGCGTCCAGGTAGCCGACGATGGCCAGGATCTGGGTGATCACCGCATCGCCGTCCACCAGCACCGGCACCTGCCCGTGCGGGTTGAGGGCGCGGTACTCGGGCGAGTCCTGCTCGTTCCTGTGCAGCTTGACCAGCCGGGGCTCGAACGGCGTGCCGGTGGCCTCCAGCAGGGCGTGCGGCACGAAGGAGCAGGCGCCGGGCGCGAAGTAGAGCTTGAGTGTCATCTGGACTTTTCCTTTCCTTCCCGATTGTCAGGGCGATCCTCTCTCCAGCTGAGCGCGCGCAGGGCCCCCAGTGCCACCGCGGAACCGGCTGGGCCGGGCCGCTGGTGGCGCCCCCTCGAGGGGAGGCGCCGAAGGTGCTTCGGGGGTGGGCATTGCCCTTTAGCGGCAGGGCCGCAGGGTCTTGCCATCGAGCAGCGCGCGCAGCGCTTCCAGCCGCGGGCGCAGCGCGTCGTCCAGGGCGGGCAGGATCAGCCGATGGCCGCGGGTCTCCGGCCGCTCCTGCACCACGCGGGCCGTGCGCACGCCGCGCGCCAGCAGCGTGCCGAGCTGCTGATCGGCCGCCTGCTGGCTGGCATGGCCGCCCAGCGACAGGCCCGGCTCCAGGTCGGTGTTGCCCAGCGGCTCGAAGGCGATGCCGATTTGCCGCAGCTCGCTCTTCTTGCGCTCGACCTCCGCGGCCGTCGGGTACTTGCCCATGTAGACGATCCAGCGCGCCGGCTGGTCCAGCGGCTCGAGCGTCCACGCCGCGGGCGGCCACGAGGCCAGCGCCTGCCGTAGCGGCCCGGCGGCGCTGTCGGGCAAGGGGCCGGCCTGCAGGCACTCGGCGCCGCGCGCGGCCGTTGCGGTTGCCTCGGCCGCCCGGCGCGCGTCCTCGGCCGGCAGCACCTTCACCGCATCGGGCCGGATCTGCTGCTGCAGGCGCCAGGGCTCCGAGTCGGGCGCCGGGCCCCAGCCCCAGGGCAGCAGCAAGCCCTCGCCCCAGGCGTAGTACACGCCGTTGGCGAGCAGCAGCAGCAGGACGGCCAGGCGCAGCATGGGACGATCAGGCGGGCCGCACGCTCACCTCGGCGGTGGCGACGGCCTTCATGCCCGCGGCAGTATGCACGAGCAGGGCGCCCTGGGCGTCCACGCCATGGGCGGTGCCGGTGCTGCCGTCGCTGAGCCGCACCGCGCGGCCCGCGAGCGCGTCGCGGGCCTGGAAGCGCGCCTGGAACGGCGCGAAGCCGAATTGCTCGAAGCCCCGCACCGCCTGCAGCACCGGTGGCGCCACCTGCTGCAGCACCGCGCTCGCGCCCGCATGCGGCAGCAGTTCGCGCAGGGCGAACGGCGGCGTGGCGTAGCCGGCGCCTTCGGGCGTGGCCAGGTTCAGGCCGATGCCCACGATGGTGAAGCGGGCCGCCCCGCCTCCCTCCGGCGGGGCGGCCGTCTCGATCAGGATGCCGCCGAGCTTGCGATCCTGCACCCACAGGTCGTTCGGCCACTTCAGGCGCACGGCCGGATGCAAGGCTTCCGCCACCGCCACCCCGACCGCCAGCGACAGCCCCGACCAGTCGGGCGGTGCCAGCAGCAGCCCCAGCGAAAAGGTGAGCGATGCGCCCGGCTCGCCCAGCCACTGCCGGCCCAGCCGGCCGCGCCCGGCCGTCTGCCGCTGCGCCACCAGCAGGACCGGGTCCAGCCGGCCGGCGCGGGCGCGGCGCATCAGCTCGGTGTTGGTGGAGTCGATCTCGGCGAGCGATTCGACGGCGAGGCCGGGCAGCAGCGCCCCGAGAGTCTGGTCGATCCGCCTGCCCATCGCGTCCGCCCCGTCAACGCCGCCGCTTGGGCGCCAGCAGGGTGCCGCGGCAGGTGCGGGCGCCACACCAGCAGGGGTACTCGGCCTTGAGCTTGCGGGTGTACGGCTCGTCGATGATGAGGCCGTAGTCGTAGTTCAGCTCTTCGCCGGCGCGGATGGGGCGCAGCGCCTTGATGAAGACCCGCCCGTCGCGCTCGTCGGCCTCGCAGTTCGGGTCGCACGAGTGGTTGATCCAGCGCGAGGCGTTGCCGCCGTACAGCGCGTCGATCACCCGGTCCTCGTCGATGTGGAAGTAGAAGGTATGGTTCGGGTCCTCGGGATCGTGCGGGTGGCGCCGCTGCGCCTCCTTCCACGTGATGATCTCGCCCACGTACTCGATGATGGTCTCGCCTTCCGCAATGTCCTGCAGGGCGAATACGCCCTTGCCATGGATGCCCGACCGGCGCGCCTGGATGCGCCGGCCTCCCGCTTTTGCTGGCATGGAAAAAACTCTGATAAGTTGGTTGCACACACGCACGCGTGCGCGTATGCGCGCGTGGAAAGAGCCGGGATTGTAGGAACATGGGAAAGACTCTGGTCATTGCCGAGAAGCCTTCGGTGGCGCAGGACATCGTGCGCGCGCTGGCGCCGGTCGCCGGCAGGTTCGACAAGCACGACGAGTACTTCGAGGCCGAGCGCTTCGTCGTCACCAGCGCCGTCGGCCACCTGGTGGAGATCCAGGCCCCCGAGCAGTTCGATGTCAAGCGCGGCAAGTGGAGCTTCACCCACCTGCCGGTGATCCCGCCTTACTTCGACCTCAAGCCGGTCGACAAGACCCGGTCGCGGCTCAACGCGGTGGTGCGACTGGCCAGACGCAAGGACGTCACCGAGCTGGTCAACGCGTGCGACGCCGGGCGCGAGGGCGAGCTGATCTTCCGCCTGATCGAGCAGTACGCCGGTGGCGACAAGCCGCTGGGCAAGCCGGTGCGGCGGCTGTGGCTGCAATCGATGACGCCGCAGGCCATCCGCGACGGCTTCGAGCAGCTGCGCACCGACCGGCAGATGGAAGGCCTGGCTTCGGCGGCGCGTTCGCGATCGGAGGCGGACTGGCTGGTCGGCATCAACGGCACGCGCGCCATGACGGCGTTCAACTCGCGCGACGGCGGCTTCTTCCTCACCACGGTCGGCCGGGTGCAGACGCCCACGCTGGCGGTGGTGGTCGAGCGCGAGGAGCAGATCCGCAAGTTCGTCAGCCGCGACTACTGGGAGATCCACGCCGGCTTCCTGGCCGAGGCCGGCGAGTACCCGGGCAAGTGGTTCGACCCGAAATGGAAGAAGAACCCGGAAGACCCGGAGCAGAAGGCCGACCGGGTCTGGTCGCTGAAGGAGGCGCAGGCCATTGCCGAGGCCGTGCGCGGCAAGGCCGCCACCGTCACCGAGGAGTCGAAGCCGCAGACGCGGGCGGCACCGCCGCTGTTCGACCTGACCTCGCTGCAGCGCGATGCCAACGGCCGATTCGGCTACTCGGCCAAGACCACGCTGGCGCTGGCGCAGTCGCTGTACGAGCGGCACAAGGCGCTGACCTACCCGCGCACCGACTCCAAGCACCTGCCCGAGGACTACCTGCGCACGGTCCAGCAGACCATGGGCATGCTGGCCGACAGCGGCATGGGCCACCTGGCTCCATTCGCCCGCCAGGCGCTGGACAACCAGTACGTCAAGCCGACCAGGCGGGTATTCGACAACAGCAAGGTCAGCGACCACTTTGCGATCATCCCCACCCTGCAGGCGCCGCACGGCCTGTCGGACGCCGAGCAGAAGCTGTACGACCTGGTGGTGCGCCGGTTCCTGTCGGTGTTCTTCCCCAGCGCCGAGTACCTGGTGACGACGCGCATCAGCCAGGTGGTGGGCCACAGCTTCCGCACCGACGGCAAGGTGCTGGTCAAGCCCGGCTGGCTGGCGATCTGGGGCAAGGAAGCCGACTCCGGCGATGCCGCCGACGAAAGCAGCCGCACGCTGGTGCCGGTGCAAACCGGCGAGATGGTGCGCACCGAGTCGGTGGAGGCGCGCGGCCTCAAGACCCGCCCGCCGGCACGCTATTCGGAAGCCACGCTGCTGGGGGCGATGGAGACCGCCGGCAAGAACATCGAGGACGAGGAGCTGCGCGATGCCATGCAGGAGAAGGGCCTGGGCACGCCGGCCACCCGCGCCGCCATCATCGAAGGCTTGATCAACGAGAAATACATGCTGCGCGAGGGCCGCGAGCTGATCCCGACGGCCAAGGCATTCCAGCTGATGACGCTGCTGCGCGGGCTCGGGGTGGAGGAGCTGACCCGGCCCGAGCTGACCGGCGAGTGGGAATACAAGCTGGCCCAGATGGAGCACGGCCGGCTGTCGCGCGAGGCGTTCATGCGCGAGATCGCCGAGATGACCCGGCACATCGTCCGGAAGGCCAAGGAGTACGACCGCGACACCGTGCCCGGCGACTACGCCACGCTGGCCACGCCCTGCCCGAATTGCGGCGGCGTGGTGCGCGAGAACTACCGCCGCTACGCCTGCACCGGCCGCAGCGGCACGGGCGAGGATGCCTGCGGCTTTTCCTTCACCAAGATCCCGGCCGGGCGCGCCTTCGAAGTCCAGGAGGCCGAGCAGTTCCTGCGCGACAAGCGCCTCGGGCCGCTGGAGGGCTTCCGCTCCAAGGCCGGCTGGCCGTTCACCGCCGAGATCGCGCTGAGGTTCGACGAAGAGGAGAAGAACTGGAAGCTGGAGTTCGACTTCGGCGACGAGGCCAACCCGTCCGAGACCGGCGAGCTGGTCGACTTCGGCGGGCAGCAGGCGCTCGGCCGCTGCCCCAAGTGTGGCGGCAACGTGTTCGAGTGGGGTAAGAACTACGTCTGCGAGCACTCGGTGCCCACCGCCACGCAGCCCACCCCCAGCTGCGACTTCAGGAGCGGCCAGGTGATCCTGCAGCAGCCGATCGAGCGCGAGCAGATGGCGAAACTGCTGGCCACCGGCAAGACCGACCTGCTGGACAAGTTCGTGTCCATGCGCACCCGCCGCCCGTTCAAGGCGTTCCTGGCCTGGGACGCCGAGGCCGGCAAGGTCAACTTCGAGTTCGAGCCGCGCGAGGGCAAGTTCCCGCCGCGCCGGGGCGCGGCCGGCAAGGCCGCCCGCGAACCCGCGGCCAAGTACGCGGGCAAGACGGCGGCGAAGAAGGGCGCGGCGAAGGCGCCGGCCGCCGCCGGCAAGCCCGCGGCCAGGAAGGCCGTCGCCAAGACCAAGGCCCCGCGCAAGGCCGGACCCGGCCTGACGCCCAGCCCCGAGCTGGCAGCGGTGATCGGGCCCGAGCCGCTGCCGCGCACCGAGGTGATCCGCAAGCTGTGGGACTACATCAAGGCCCACGGGCTGCAGGATGCGCAGAACAAGCGCGCGATCAACGCCGACGCCCGGCTGCAAGCGGTGTTCGGCAAGCCCCAGGTGACCATGTTCGAGCTGGCCGGCATCGTCGGCAAGCACCTCGCGTAGGCGACCGGGTCAGGCCGCCTCCCGGGCCCAGCGCAGCAGCGCGGCGACTTCCGGCGGCGGCTCCATGGGCCGCAGCGCGCTCACCTGGCGCGGCCGACGTCGCCGGCCGTGTCCATGGCCGGCATTGGAATGCCCCTATGGCAAGGGCGCGGTTGCCTCGAAGGCCGCTGGCGCACGCCCCTTCAGGCGGGCGCCAGGCGCCCGATGACGAAGCGGTCCCTGGGAAGCGCCGGCAGCCGGTCCATCTGCAGGCGCAGGTCCTGGTCCTGCACCTGATAGCGCACCTGCGACACCAGTTGCCGCAGCGCCAGCTTCATCAACGCGAGCGTGAGGCCCTCGCCGGGACAGCGGTGCGGGTCGCCGGGTCGGGTGCCGCCGTGCGGCACGAAGTCGAACAGGCCGGGGATGGCGCCGAAGAAGCGCTCGGGGCGGAACTCGTGCGGGCGCGGCCAGGCACGGGCATCGTGGTTGGTGCCGTACAGGTCGAGGATGACGCGCATGCCGGCCGGGAAATGCCAGCCTTCCCAGACGAACTCGCGGCAGGCCTGTGCCGCTACCGCCGGAAAGAAGGGATAGAAGCGGCGAACCTCCTGCACGAAGGCTTCGAGGTCGCGCTCGCGGCCGGACCTCAGGGCGTCGCGCCAGTCGGCATGCTCATGCAGGGCGTGCGCGGCCAGCACCACGAACACCGACACGGCGACGATCGGCCGCAGCAGCCTCAACAGTTCCGCAGCCGCCACCCGCGGCGGCAGCGGCTGTCCGTGCCCATCCTGCAGGGCCGCCGCCGCGGCAGCCGGGGAGGGACGCGGCAGCGCCGCGGTGCCGCTGCGGTGCGCCTGGACCAGCCCGGCCAGCCAGCTTTGCGCCTCGGCGCGGGCGCGGCCCGCGCGCAGGCGCGCCGCCAGGCCCGAGGCGGCGCCGTCGAAGAGCGCTGCCAGTTGCCGGGTCCGCCGCACCACGTCCTGCTCCGGCAGCGGCACTCCGGCCCAGGCGCAGGCCGACCTGGCCAGCCACTCCTGCGCGGCCTCGTACAGGACCAGCTCGGGCAGCACGCGCCAGCGGGGCATCAGCTGGCCCCATTGGCGACTCGCCTCGGCCAGCAGCGCGGCCGTCGGCAGCGGCCCGCAGGCGGCCTCGAAGAACCGCCTGCGGTGCAGGTGCTCGGCCCCGTCCAGGCCCTGCACCCCGGTCTTGCCGAACAGGCCGGCCCTCACGGCCTCCGGCCCGACGTCGTCACGGCGAATGCGCGAGCCGTCCTGGAACAGTGCGGCCGCATGCGGGCCGGTCAGGCACAAGGCCGGCTGCAGCAGCAGGCGGGCCTGCACCACGTCGCTGCCCAGCCGGCGGCACTCCCGGGCGATGAACCGGTACGGGTCGGCGAGAAACTGGAGCGAGTGCTCCCAGCCCGGCACCGCTGGTATCCGCCGCAGCGACGGCGCCTGGGCGATAGCGGGGAACATGCCCGACGCGGGCAAGCGGCATACCCGGCGCGCCGGCGCGGCACACCCCGCGGCTACGGGGCCGTCAGGCCGCCTCGGCCCAGCCGTCTGCCTGCTCGGCCGCTCGCGCCTGGCCGAGCAGCCAGTAGGTCAGCACGCGCCCGCGGCCCTGCAGTTCCACCAGCCCGCGGGCGGTGAAGGCAAAACCCTCGCCGGCCTGCCGCACCACCGCCTCGCTGACCTGGATGCTGCCGGCGCGGCCAGCCGACTCGAGCCGGCTGGCGACGTTGACGGTATCGCCCCACACGTCGTAGAGGAAACGCTGCGCGCCCAGCACGCCGCCGACGGCCGGGCCGGCGTGGATGCCGATGCGCAGGGCCATCGAAGTGCCGTTCGCGTGGTTGTAGCGCTCCAGCGCCGCGCGCAGGTCCAGCGCCAGGCGGCACAGCGCCGGTACCCCACCCTGCGACACCGCCATGTAGGCGTCGCCCATGGTCTTGATCTTCTCGACGCCGTGCTTCTGCGCCAGCGCATCGAAGGACGAGAAGATCTCGTCCAGCACCAGCACCAGCGCATCGGGCGGCAGCCGGCTGGCGAAGCCGGTGAAGCCGGCGATGTCGGCAAACAGCACGCCGAGGTTGTCGAACTTGCGCGCCCGCACCCGGCCCTGGCGCTTGATCTCCTCGGCCACCGCCTGCGGCAGCACGTTGTACAGCACCGCGTCGGCCCGTGCGCGCTCCGCCTCGGCCCGCTGCGTCTCGGCATACAGCGCGCGATCGCGCGACCAGGTGAACCGGTCCAGCCACAGGCACAGCATCACCACGCAGAACGGGTTGACCAGGCCCGCCGCCACCCGCACGGGGTCGCCGCCTTCGCGCAGCCACACCGGCACCGCGATGGCGAAGAGGCTGGCGGCATACAGCGGCTGCCGGATGCGGCGCGGGGTGGCCGCGACGGCGGCGCCGAAGGTCATGCCGGCGGCATAGATCGAGAAGTCGCCACGCAGGCCGCCGTCGGCCATGCCGATCCAGGTGCACAGGCCGATGAAGAGGGTGCAGAAGGCGTGCAGCGGCGCCTCGCGCGTGCACAGCGCCGGCCACAGCCGGTCGGCGGCGATCAGCCCCAGGCAGATCGCTTCGGCGCTCAGCTGCCAGGCGATCAGCCAGCCGATGCCGTCCAGCCCGCCGGCGCGCAGCAGCGGCACGTCGGTCGCCAGCGCGGCCGGCGGCAGCAGCAGGGCCACCACCTTGCAGTAGCGCACGCTCAGGCTCCAGCTCCTGCGGGTGAGCCACTGGCGGAATGCCGGATCGTCCATGCGCCCCCTGGCCGGCCCGCGCACGGGCGGGCGGTGCGGCACGATAAGACGGGGGGCCAGAAAAAACGCGCCCGGGCGGGCGCGTCCTTCATCCGTTCTGACGAACGATCAACGGGCGGCGACGACCCGCACCATCTCCAGCACCTTGTTGGAGTAGCCCCACTCGTTGTCGTACCAGCTGACCACCTTGATGAAGGTGCCGTCCAGCGCGATGCCGGCGTCGGCGTCGAAGATCGAGGTGCGCGCATCGCCGCGGAAATCGGTGGCCACCACCTTGTCCTCGGTGTAGCCCAGGATGCCCTTGAGCGGGCCCTCGCTCTGCGCCTTCATCTCGGCGCAGATCTCCTTGTAGCTGGCTTGCTTGTCCAGCTCCACGGTCAGGTCGACCACCGAGACGTTGGAGGTCGGCACGCGGAAGGACATGCCGGTCAGCTTCTTGTTCAGCTCCGGGATCACCACGCCCACCGCCTTGGCCGCGCCGGTGGAGGAGGGGATGATGTTCTCCAGGATGCCGCGACCGCCGCGCCAGTCCTTGTTGCTGGGGCCGTCCACGGTCTTCTGGGTGGCGGTGGCAGCGTGCACCGTGGTCATCAGGCCGCGCTTGATGCCCCACTTGTCGTTGAGCACCTTGGCCACCGGCGCCAGGCAGTTGGTGGTGCACGAGGCGTTGGAGATGATCGCCTCGCCCTTGTAGGTCTTGTGGTTGACGCCGAACACGAACATCGGCGTGTCGTCCTTGGACGGCGCCGACATGATCACCTTCTTCGCGCCGGCATTGATGTGCTTCTGCGCGCCTTCCTTGGTCAGGAAGATGCCGGTGGACTCGACCACCAGCTCGGCGCCGATCGCGCCCCAGTTCAGCTCGGCGGGATCCTTCAGGGCCGTGAGGCGGATGCGCTTGCCATTGACCACGAGCGTGCTGCCGTCGACGGACACCTCGCCCTTGAAGCGGCCGTGCACGCTGTCGTACTTCAGCATGTAGGCCAGGTAGTCGGGCTCCAGCAGGTCGTTGATGCCGACCACCTCGATGTCGTTGAAGTTCTGCACCGCCGCGCGGAACACCATGCGCCCGATGCGGCCGAATCCGTTGATTCCGATCTTGATGGTCATCTTGCTTTCCCGATGGTTGGACAAATGCGCTCGGCGGACGCCGTCGCGGCTGCGCCGAAGGATTCGATTTTGCCCACCGGCTGCTTGTCGAGCTGCGGGCAAGGCCTCGTTCGGGCCATGGTTCAACGCGCCAGCGCCGTGCGGACCGTGTCCGCGACGTTCTCGGGCGTGAAGCCGAAGTGCTTGAACAGCACGTTGGCCGGCGCCGATTCGCCGTAGCTGTCGATGCCCACCACGGCGGCGCAGCCGTACTTCCACCAGAAGTCGGTCACCCCGGCCTCCACGGCGATGCGCGGCAGCGCTGCCGGCAGCACTTCCTGCTTGTAGGCACGGCTCTGGCGGTCGAACGTGGTGGTGCTGGGCATGGACACCACGCGCACGCCGATGCCGTCCTGCGCCAGCAGTTCCTGCGCCTTGAGCGCCAGCTGCACCTCCGAGCCGGTGGCGATGATCACGGCCTGCGCGCGCGCCAGCCCCACCTCGGTCGGCTCGGCCAGCACGTAGCCGCCCTTGCTGATGTCTTCCAGGCCGGCCTTGGGGGCGTAGGGCAGGTTCTGCCGCGACAGCAGCAGCGCCGTCGGCCGGTCCATGTTCTGCAGCGCAACGGCCCAGGCCACGGTCGTCTCGGCCGTGTCGCACGGGCGCCAGACGTCCAGGTTGGGGACCAGCCGCAGACTGGCCGCGTGCTCGATCGCCTGGTGCGTCGGGCCGTCCTCGCCCAGGCCGATCGAGTCGTGCGTGAACACGTGCACCACGCGCTGCTTCATCAGCGCCGCCATCCGGATGGCATTGCGGCTGTAGTCGCTGAAGGTCAGGAAGGTGCCGCCATAGGGGATATAGCCGCCGTGCAGCGCAACGCCGTTCAGGATGGCCGCCATGCCGAACTCGCGCACGCCGTAGTTGATGTGGCGGCCGATGCGCCCCTGATCGTCGCGCCGCACGTTGCCGGCGGCGTCGAAGCGCAGCGGCGGGGTGCTCTTCGTGTTGGTGAGGTTGGAGCCGGTCAGGTCGGCACTGCCGCCCAGCAGCTCGGGCAGCGCGGCGGTGAAGGCCTCCAGCGCCAGCTGCGAGGCCTTGCGGGACGCCACGGTCTCGGCCTTGGCGTGCGCGGCCACGGCCGCGTCCACCGCCACCTGCGCGAAGTTGCGCGGCAGCTCGCCCTTCATGCGGCGCTGGAATTCGGCCGCGGCTTCGGGATGGGCGGCCTTGTAGGCGGCGAAGCGCGCTTCCCACTCGGCCTGGGCGGCCCGGCCCCGGGCCCGGGCGTCCCAGGCGTCGTACACCGCTTGCGGCACCACGAACGGATCGTGCGGCCAGCCCAGCGCCTCGCGCGTGAGCTTGACTTCCTCCAGCCCCAGCGCTTCCCCGTGCGCCTTGGCCGTGTTGACGCGATTCGGGCTGCCCTTGCCGATCTGCGTGCGCGCCACCACCAGGGTCGGCCGCTCGGCGCTGCCGCCCATGCCCCGGCGGGCATCGGCGATGGCGCGATCCACGGCGTCGATGTCATGGCCGTCGATCGGCCCGACCACGTTCCAGCCGTAGGCGCGGAAGCGCGCCGGCGTGTCGTCGATGAACCAGGGCGAGACCTGGCCGTCGATGGAGATGCCGTTGTCGTCGTAGACGGCCACCAGCTTGTTCAGCTTCCAGGCGCCGGCCAGGGCGCACGCCTCGTGGCTGATGCCCTCCATCAGGCAGCCGTCGCCCAGGAAGACATGGGTGAAATGGTCGACGACGACGTGGCCGTCGCGGTTGAACTCGGCCGCCAGCAGCTTCTCGGCCAGCGCCATGCCCACCGCATTGGTCAGCCCCTGTCCGAGCGGCCCGGTGGTGGTTTCGATGCCGGGCGTGACGCCCACTTCGGGGTGCCCCGCCGTCCTGCTGTGCAGCTGGCGGAAGCGCTTGAGCTCCTGCAGCGGCAGGTCGTAGCCGGTCAGGTGCAGCAGCGAATAGACCAGCATCGAGCCATGGCCGTTGGACAGCACGAAGCGGTCGCGGTCGAACCAGTGGGGGTCGGCCGGGTTGTGCTTCAGGTGGCGGTGCCACAGGGCCACTGCGATGTCCGCCATGCCCATGGGCGCGCCCGGGTGGCCCGAGTTCGCCTGCTGCACGGCGTCCATGGACAGGACCCGGATCGCGTTGGCCATCTGGACGGCGTCCAGCTTCGCTCCGGCGACAGGTTCGGCCGGGGCGGAAACAGCAGAGTGGAGGGACATGGGCGCGGCTAGGGGGAAACCCGGAATTTTAGCGGTTGAGGTCGGGGCGCTCGCCGGTGCCGGAATGCGGGGCGCCTTCGTCTACAGTCGAACGCATGCGAGGCCTGCACCTCACCGCCGATCTCTACCAGTGCCGCTGCGACGCGCACTGGCTCACCGAGCCGCAGCAGCTCGGACGGTGGTCGCGCCAGGCGGCCGAGGCCATCGGCCTGCCGGTCGAGCGTGAGCTGTCGTGCCCCGGCGCCGAGGGCGGCGCCAGCACCGCGCTGCTGCTGCCCGGCTCGCACGTCCTGCTGCACACCTGGCCGAAGGAGCGCGGCGTGATGGTGGACGTGTGCCTGTCGGACGCGCAGGAAGATCTCCCGGCCAAGGCACGCGGGCTGATGCAGGCGCTGGTGCAACGCTTCCAGCCGCAGTGGACCGAGCAGCGTTCGCTCGACCGCGGGGGCGGCGAGTGACGGCGGCGCAGGCCATGGTGCTCGCCGCCGGACGCGGCGAGCGCATGCGGCCGCTGACCGATGCCTGCCCCAAGCCGCTGCTGGCGGTGCGCGGCAGGCCGCTGATCGGCTGGCACCTGGACGCGCTCGCCCGGGCCGGCTACCGGGGCGCGGTGATCAACACCGCCTGGCTGGGCGAACAGCTGGAGCAGCGCTATGGCGACGGCCACGGCCCGCTGCGGCTGGCCTGGTCTCGTGAAGGGCACGACTTCGGCGGCGCGCTGGAGACCGCCGGCGGCATCGCGAGGGCCCTGCCGCTGCTGGACGAGGTGTTCTGGGTGCTGGCCGGCGACGTTTTCGTGCCGGGCTTCGAATTCGCGCATCAGGCGCTGCGGCGTTTTGCCGAGGGCCCGCGGCTGGCCCACCTGTACCTGGTGCCCAATCCGGGCCACAACCCGGCCGGCGACTTCGCCATCGCGGCCGGCGGGCTGCTGTCGAACGCGCCCGAAGGCCGGCTCACCTATTCGACCATCGGCCTGTATCGCAAGGCCTTCTTCGCCGGCCTGCCGGCGGGCAACCCGGCGGGATCGAAAGTCCCGCTCGCCCCGATGCTGCGGCAGGCGGCCGACAATGGGCAGGTCAGCGCGGAGCTGTACACCGGCGACTGGACCGACGTCGGCACGCCGCAGCGGCTGGCCCAACTCAACGCAGCATGAACAAGACCCTTTATGCCGAGCGCCGCGCGCGCGTCGCCGACGCGATCGGCCCCGGCGGCATCGCGCTGGTGCCGACCGCGCCCGAGCGGCCGCGCAACCGCGACAGCGACTTTCCCTACCGGCACGACAGCTACTTCCACTACCTGACCGGATTCGGCGAGCCGAACGCCTTCCTGGTGATCGGCGGCGACGGCGCCAGCACGCTGTTCTGCGCGCCCAAGGACCTGGAGCGGGAGATCTGGGACGGCTACCGGCTGGGCCCCGCCGCTGCGCCGGAGACCCTGGGCGTGCAGGCCGCGCACTCGATCGAAGAACTCGAGTCGCTGCTGCCGCCGCTGCTGGAAAACCGCGCGGCGGTCTGGTATCCGTTCGCCATCCACCCGGGCCTGGAAGCGCGCGTGGGCGGCTGGCTGAACCGGGTGCGGTCGCGGGTGCGCTACGGCGCCCTGTGCCCCGAGCGGCAGGAGGACCTGTGCGCCGTGCTCGACGAGATGCGGCTGGTCAAGGACGCCCACGAGCAGGACACCATGCGGCGCGCGGCGCAGATCAGCGCGCGTGGCCACGTGCGCGCCATGCAGCTGTCGGCGCGCCGGCTGCGCGAGGGCCGCGACGTGCGCGAGTACCACCTGGACGCCGAGCTGCTGCACGAATTCCGCATGGGCGGCTCGCAATTCCCGGCCTACAGTTCCATCGTTGCGGCCGGCGCCAACGCCTGCGTGCTGCACTACCGCGCCGCCGACACGCCGGTGCGCGCCGGCGAGCTGGTGCTGATCGACGCCGGCTGCGAGCTCGATGGCTACGCCAGCGACATCACCCGCACGTTTCCCGCCGACGGGCGCTTCGGCGGCGCGCAGCGCGCGCTGTACGAGCTGGTGCTGGCCTCGCAGGACGCCGCGGTGGCGGCCACCCGCGCCGGCGCGCGCTTCAACGACCCGCACGAGGCCACCGTCAAGGTGCTCTCCCAGGGCCTGCTGGACCTGGGCCTGCTCGATCGCAACAAGGTCGGCAGCGTCGACGACGTGATCGAGCAGCGCGCCTATTTCGCCTTCTACATGCACCGCACCGGCCACTGGCTGGGCATGGACGTGCACGACTGCGGCAGCTACGTGGAGCCGTCCGAGGTGGGCGAGGTGAGCGAGCGCAAGGACCCGCTGTCCGGCGAGGTGATCAAGAACCGGCCCAGCCGCATCCTGCGACCGGGCATGGTGCTGACCATCGAGCCGGGGCTGTACGTGCGGCCGGCCGACGGCGTGCCGGAGCGCTTCCACAACCTGGGCATCCGCATCGAGGACGACGCCATCGTCACCGAGGGCGGCTGCGAGCTGATCACGCGCGGCGTGCCGGTCCGGCCGGACGAAATCGAGGCGCTGATGCGGGCCTGACCCACGCATACGCAGGAACCCCTACCGGGGTTTCCACGTAGGGCCCGCCTACAATCGCGGCCCCGATGCCCGCGCGGCGGCCCCCGCACAAGAGGAGAACAACGCATGCCCCCGATCGAATCGCAGTACTCGGCCGCCAGCCGCGCCGAGTTGCGCCAGGCCGCCCTCGAATACCACGAGCACCCGACACCCGGGAAGATCGCGCTCCACGCGACCAAGCAGCTGCTGAACCAGCACGATCTGGCGCTGGCGTACTCGCCCGGCGTGGCGGCCCCGTGCGAGGAGATCGTGCGCGACCCGGCCGAGGCGTTCCGCTACACCGCGCGCGGCAACCTGGTGGGCGTGGTGACCAACGGCACCGCGGTGCTGGGGCTGGGCGACATCGGCCCGCTGGCCGCCAAGCCGGTGATGGAAGGCAAGGGCGTGCTGTTCAAGAAGTTCGCCGGCATCGACGTATTCGACATCGAGCTCAACGAGAAGGACCCGGACCGGCTGGTGGAAGTGATCGCCGCGCTGGAGCCCACCTTCGGCGGCATCAACCTGGAGGACATCAAGGCGCCCGACTGCTTCTACGTCGAGCGCAAGCTGCGCGAACGCCTGCGCATCCCGGTGTTCCATGACGACCAGCACGGCACCGCCATCGTGGTCGGCGCGGCCATCCTCAACGGCCTGCGGGTGGTCGGCAAGGAACTGGCGCAGGTCAAGCTGGTGACCTCGGGCGCCGGCGCTGCGGCGCTGGCCTGCCTGAACCTGCTGCTCAAGCTGGGCGTGCCGCGCCGGAACATCTTCGCCACCGACCTCGCCGGCGTGGTCTACCAGGGCCGCACCGAACTGATGGACGAGGACAAGGCGCAGTTCGCGCAGGCGACGCCGGCGCGTACGCTCTCCGAGGTGATCGAAGGGGCCGACGTCTTCCTCGGCCTGTCGGCCGGCAACGTGCTCAAGCCGGAGATGGTGCGCAAGATGGCGCGCGACCCCCTGATCCTGGCGCTGGCCAACCCGAATCCGGAGATCCTGCCCGACGACGCGAAGGCGGCGCGGCCGGATGCGATCCTGGCCACCGGCCGCACCGACTACCCCAACCAGGTCAACAACGTCCTGTGCTTCCCCTACATCTTCCGGGGCGCGCTGGACTGCGGTGCGACGACCATCACCGACGCCATGGAGATCGCCGCAGTGCACGCGATCGCCGATCTGGCGCAGGCCGAGCAGAGCGAGGTGGTGGCGGCCGCCTACGCCGGCCAGAAGCTGGCGTTCGGGCCCGAGTACCTGATTCCCAAGCCGTTCGATCCGCGGCTGATGATGAAGATCGCGCCGGCGGTGGCCCAGGCGGCAGCCGACAGCGGCGTGGCGCTGCGCCCGATCCGCGACATGGACGCCTACCGCGAGAAGCTGCAGAGCTTCGTGTACGCCTCCGGCACCACCATGAAGCCGATCTTCGCGGCGGCCAAGGCGGCCAGCCGCAAGCGGGTGGCGTTCTGCGAAGGCGAGGAAGAGCGGGTGCTGCGGGCGGCGCAGATCGTGGCCGACGAGGGCATCGCCCGGCCCACGCTGATCGGCCGGCCGGCCATCATTGCCCAGCGCATCCGGAAGTTCGGGTTGCGCCTGCAGCAGGGCCAGGACTACGACGTGGTCAACGTCGAACAGGACGAGCGCTACCGCGACTTCTGGCAGACCTACCACCGCATGGCGGACCGCAAGGGGGTGACCCAGCAGATGGCCAAGATCGAGATGCGGCGCCGCCTGACGCTGATCGGTTCGATGCTGCTGCACAAGGACCAGGTGGACGGCATGATCTGCGGCACCTGGGGCACCACCGACATCCACCTGCGCTACATCGACCAGGTGATCGGGCGGCGCGAGGGCGCCGCGACCTACGCGGCCATGAACGGGCTGATGCTGCCCGGCCGGCAGCTGTTCCTGGTCGACACCCACATCAACTACGAGCCCACGGCCGCCCAGCTGGCCGAGATCACGGTCATGGCGGCCGAGGAAATGATGCGCTTCGGCATCAAGCCCAAGGCGGCGCTGCTGTCGCATTCGAACTTCGGCTCCAGCGACCGTCCGAGCGCCGTCAAGATGCGCGAGGCCCTGGAATTGCTGCGCGACCGTGCGCCCTGGCTGGAGGTGGACGGCGAGATGCACGGCGACGTGGCGCTGGACGGTGCCGCGCGCGACCGGCTGATGCCCCACAACACGCTGGCGGGCGACGCCAACCTGCTGGTCTGCCCCGACATCGACTCGGCCAACATCGCCTACAACCTGCTCAAGACGGCGGCCGGCGGCAACATCGCCATCGGCCCCGTGCTGCTGGGCGCGGCCAAGCCCGTCCACATCCTGACAGCCAGCACGACCGTGCGCCGGATCGTCAACATGACGGCCCTGACCGTCGCCGACGCCAACGCAATCCGCTAAAAGCCTACACAGATAGCGGGTACCAACTTAGCCGACCGTCGGGGCGGCCGGAAAAGGCCTTTGTGGCTGCCCAAAAATTGGGCAGCCGCTTGCCTTTTGTGACGGCTTGGTTCACACTAGCCACCTTGATTTTCCGGGTTAACCCCGAGGGCCACAGGGCCCGGAGGCGGATCCCGGATGGCGTCCGAAGGTCACCCAGAAGGTCCGTAGTTGTTCATGGCGCGCGCCGCTGCTTTCAAGTTTGCGCTCACTAGCTACTTGTTGGCCGCCGCGCTCACCGGAACCGCTCCGGCGGCAGCCAGGGGACCGGTGCACGGCCCCGCAGAGGCCACGGTCTCGGTGTCCGAGCTGCCGCGGCAGGGCCGCGAGACGTTCGAACTGATCCGCCAGGGCGGACCGTTCCCTTACCCGAAGGACGGCTCGGTGTTCTTCAACCGCGAGCGCCTGCTGCCGCCCGGCAAGCGCGGCTACTGGCGCGAGTACACCGTGAAGACGCCGGGATCGCGCGACCGGGGTGCCCGGCGCATCGTGTGCGGCGGGCCGCCCCGGCTGCCGGATGCTTGTTACTACACCGCAGACCACTACGCCAGTTTTCGCAAGATCGTGGAGCCCTGAGATGAAGCGGGACCTGTTTTTGACAGCCATGGAAAGAGACGCGGAGATGGATAAACCCCTTCGCACCGACATCAGCGACACGCCCCTGCGGGGCGTGCGCAGCAACATCGTGCAGTCGATCCGCGCGTTCCGCGTGCAGGACCTGCAGGATACGGCGCGCTCGCTCGGCCAGCACTTCCTCTATGCCAACCTGGCCGCAGCGCAGAGCAAGCAGGACGTGCTGGACCTGATCGCCCAGCAGTTCATGCTGCCGGCGCACTTCGGCAAGAACTTCGACGCCCTGTACGACTGCATGACCGACCCCGTGCACAAGTCGGGCCCGCAGCCCGGCTTCGTCGTGGTGCTCGAGCAGATCCCGGCCACCGCGAAGTTCGACAAGGAAGCGCGCGAGCAGCTGCTCGACATCTTCCGCGACACCGCCGACTACTGGAGCGACCGCAAGATCCCGTTCCGGTGCTTCTATTCTTTTCTGTAGCCCGTTCTGCACAAGCTGGCCAGGCAGAACGGGCGAACGAGGCCCAGGGCACCGATGCTGCGGCGCCCACCGTCACCGAGAACGGCGAGAAGATGCCCACCGACAAGCTGGTGGACGTCTCGCCCCTCGCGCTGCGCATGAGCAGCCCGTTCAACGCGGGCTACTGGCTCGCTGCGGCGTAGCGCGCTTCATTCCCGCGAAGGCGGGCAACCCGGACGGCCCCGCCTTGCGGGGCCTTTCTTTTGCACCTCCTGTGCGAGGCGGACGTATTCGCCCACCGCGACTTCCTCGGCACGGCGCTGGACGTCGAACTCGCCGGCGAAACCCTGGCCCGCCAGCCACCTGCCCAGGGTGTGCCGCAGCAACTTGCGGCGCTGGCTGAAGGCCACCTGGACCAGTTCGGACAGCAAGGCCGGATCGACGGCAGCCGGCTCGGACCGCGGCACCATGCGAACCACCGCGCTGTCGACCTTGGGCGGCGGCTCGAAGGCCGACGGCGGCACGAACAGCACGTCCTCCATCTCGTAGCGCCACTGCAGCATCACCGACAGGCGCCCGTAGTCGGCCGTCGACGGCCGCGCCACCATGCGGTCGACCACCTCCTTTTGCAGCATGAAGTGCTGGTCTTCCACCACCCCGACGTACCCCAGCAGGTGAAAGAGGATCGGCGTCGAGATGTTGTAGGGCAGGTTGCCGGCCACCCGCAGCCGCTCGGCGCCCAGCCGCGCGGCCAGCGCGGCGAAATCCACCTGGAGCACGTCGCTTTCGACCACGTCCAGCTGCGGGTGCCGGCGCAGGCGGGCGGCCAGGTCGCGATCGAGCTCGATGACCGCCAGCCGTCCGAGCCGCTCGACCAGGGGTTGCGTCAGCGCGGCCAGGCCGGGCCCGATCTCCACCATGGCCTGCCCCGGTTTCGGCCCGATCGCGCGCACGATGGCGTCGACGACCGACAGGTCGGCCAGGAAATGCTGGCCGAAGCGCTTGCGGGGCCGGTGCGTGCGGTCCAAGGTTCAGGTGGGCGGTTCGCGCAGGTCGACGTAGGCGCGGCCGCGGACCTCCTGGGCCCACTGGGCATAGGCCTCGTCGAGCTTCTTCTCGCGCAGGACGTTGCGCGCCATCTCGCGCTGCTCGCGCTCGCTCAAGCGGGCGGCGCGCCGGTCCATGAGCTGCACCAGGTGCACGCCGAAGCGCGACACCAGCGGGTCGGCGATCTGCCCGGGCGACAGCGCGTCGATGGCCTGTTCGAACTCCGGCACGAACATGCCGGGGTTGGTCCAGCCGAGGTCGCCGCCGCGCTGCGCGCTGGCGTCCTGCGAAAACTCGCGCGCCAGCTGCGCGAAATCGGCCTGGCCCGACTGGATGCGGCGCTTGAAATCGGCCAGCTTCTCGCGCGCCTGGGCCTCGGTGAGTTGCGGCCCCGTCCGCAGCAGGATGTGCCGCGCATGGCTCTGGGTCACGGTGGCGCCGGGCAGGCCGGCCTTGCGCCGCTCCAGCACCTTGAGCACGTGGAAACCGGCGCCCGAGCGCAGCACCCCGCTGACCCCGCCTTGCGGCAGCGACTGCACGGCCTCCACGAACAGCGTCGGGTAGCGCTCGGCGCTGCGCAGCCCCATCTGGCCGCCCTCGGCCGCGCCCGGCGCGTCGGAGAGCTCCCGCGCCAGGCCGGCAAAGTCCTCGCCGGCGCGGGCGCGCTCCTGCGCGCGCCGCGCCTTGGCCTGCGCCTCGCGCAGCTGCTGCTCGCCGGCGTTCTCCGGCACGGCCACCAGGATGTGGCCCAGGTTCAGTTCGACCGGGGCGGCATCGCCGGCCTGCTCGCGCAGGAACTGGTCGACGTCCTGGTCGGTCACCTTGACGCGCTGCTCGACCTCGCGCTCGCGCAGCCGCGACAGCAGCAGCTGGTTGCGCAGGTCCTCGCGGAAGGCGGCGGGATCGACGCCCTCGGCGGCCAGCCGGCGGTGCAACTGCGCGACGCCCATGCCGTTCTGGCGGGCGAAGTTCTCCTCGGCCTGGTCCACCATGGCGTCGCTGACGCGCAGGCCGGTCTCGCGCGCGTGCTGCAGCTGCGCCTTCTCGCTGATCAGGCGTTGCAGGACCAGCCCGGCGAGCTCCTGGCGCGGCGGGATGGCGGCGCCTTCCTGGGCCAGCTGCTGCTCGAAGCGCAGCAGGCGGGTGCGCACTTCGTTGTTGGTGATCGGCTCGGAGTTGACCACGGCGACGATGTAGTCGGCCGGGCGCGGACCGGCCGGTGCGCGCGCCGGCGCTGGGCTGCCGAGCTGGGGCGTCGCGCGCAGCTGCGCGGCGGCGGGCATGGACAGCGCGGCGGCGCCGGCCAGCACGAGGACGAGGGCGCGGAAGGTCATGGCGGCGATGGTCTCACTCGTAACGGGTGAAGCGGCTGGGCGGCACCACGGCATCGCGGTCGCGCAGCAGCTGGTAGCGCGGGATATTCTGGCGCAGCGTGCCCAGGGCGTTCGAACCGAGCCGGCTGAAGCCGACGAATTCGAGCTGGAACATGATGCGCTTGCTGGAGGAGTTGGTGCTGCTCTGCAGCCGCTCCAGCACGACGCGGCCGAGCCAGCAGCAGGCGTCGTACTCCAGGCCGATCACGGTGTCGACCACGCGCCGGTCCTTCAGGCTGAAGTTCAGCCGGCCGACCGAGTACCAGCGGCCGCCGCCCTGCCCGCGGCCCGGTCCCAGGTCCAGCCCGCGGTCGCCCCAGAGGTCGTTCAGCGGCCATTGCCAGCCGACGTCGATCTGCTCGGACTGGCCGCGCTGCAACCGGTAGGCGGCGCTGACGATGCGGTAGTTGCCGGGGTTGTAGCGGCCGCCGAGCGTGACGCGCTCGGAGCGGCGGGTCTTGGGGTTGTACTGGACGGTGGTGTCCAGCATCCAGCGGGGATTCCAGTTCAGGGTGGCCCCGAACAGGATGTCCGACAGCCGCTCGCTGATCGCGGTGCCACCCGGCAGGGTGACCCGCTGGTCCTTGAAGCGCAGGCGCTGGGCGACGCTGAACTTGGCGTTCTCCGCGCCCGTGTCGGGGTCGATCAGGCGCGTGGTCGCACCGACCGTCAGCAGGTTGTTGTCGGCGATCCGGTCGTGGCCGCCGAACGAGTTCTCGGTGTAGACGGTCGCGAAATTGAAGTCGTTGAAGCCCGAGTCGTAGTTCGGCAGCCGGGACTGGTCGCGGAACGGCGTGTAGACGTAGAACGCGCGCGGCTCCAGCGTCTGCAGGAAGCGGCGCCCGAAATAGCGCGCCGGGCGCTCGAACACCAGCCCGCTGTCCAGGCTGAAGATCGGCAGCGTGCGGTCCGCGCTGCGGCTGCCGTCGACCAGGGGCGCATCGAAGCTGTACTGGGTGCTGTGCAGCTGCACGCGCGGGATCACGAACCAGCCCGGTGCCTGCCAGGGCCGCTCCAGCAGCCCGAGCAGGTAGCTGCGCTGCGCGTTCGGCTGCCGGGTCAGGCGCGAGACCGACTGGAAGCGGGTCGTGTTGGTCTCGACCCAACCCTCCAGCCCGAGCGGCAGGTCCTGCCGCGTGTAGCGCGCCAGCAGCTGCGGCACCTGGTCGTAGGGCGGGGTGATCGGCGCGGTGACGTCCTGCAGCGTCTGCCACTTGAGCGCACGCGCCGACAGGTACAGGCGGCCGTCGTCGTTGGTCCACTGCAGCAGGGCGTCGTTGGCCAGCAGCCGCTGCGTCAGCGAGCCGGTGGCGCGCGAGAAGTCGCGCCAGTAGTCGTCGTCGCTGACCCGGTTCAGGCTGAGGTACAGGGCGGTGCTGCCGCCCAGCCCGAGCCCGATCGGCACCGTGCTGTCGTGGCGCAACTTGTAGCCCCAGCGCGCGCGGTCGCGCAGCTGGTCGCTGGGCATCAGGTTGGCCTGCACCTCGCCGCTGTAGCGCGCCTCCAGGTAGCGGAACTCGGCGCCCAGGTCGATGCCGCGCTTGCTCATCAGCGTGGGTTGGAAGGTCGCGTCGCGGTTGGGGGCGATGTTCCAGTAGTAGGGCTGGCGGTACTCGATGCCGTTGATGTTGTCCACGCCGACCAGCGGCGGCAGGAACCCCGATTTGCGCTTGTCCGACAGCGGGAAGCTCAGTTGCGGGATCGGCAGGATCGGCACCTGGTGGAAGGTCAGCAGGGCGTCGGTGGCGTAGCCGACCTCCTCTTCCTGGTCGATGCGGATGTTGCCCGCACGCAGCAGCCAGGCGGGCATCCAGCCGGGGTAGTCCTCGCGCTGGCAGGTGGTGTAGGTCGCGTCGCGGATGACCGAGCGCTGGTCGTCCAGGAAGTCCACCCGCGCCGCCTGCCCGTACGCGTCGTTGCGCAGCAAGCGGTACTCCGGCCGGCTGAAGAATCCCTCGAACGCATCCACCTTCAGCTCGAGGTAGGGTCCCTCGAACACGTTGCCGGCGCGATTGATGCGCACGTTGCCGCGCGCCTTCGCCAGGTCGTCGGGCTGCCAGTACTCCAGCCGGTCGGCCTTGATCACGGTGTCGCCGCGGCGCAGTTCGGCATGGCCCTCGACCGTGGTGTCCAGGTCGGGGCGGCCCTGCACGCGGTCGCCGAACACGAAGGTGGGCAGTTGCCGGCGGACCTGCTCGGGGATGTCCTCGCGCAGCATGGGCGAGGGCTCGAGCGGCAGCGGCGCCGCCGGCTGCGCCCAGGCCGCCGCGCCCTGCAGGAGGCCGGCGGCGGCCAGCGCGAGGGGTGCGAGCCTGAAGGGCGTGCGCGGAATCCGGTGGTTCAAGGCGTGTGCGATCGAGCGAAAACCGCGCAGCAACCGCAGGGCCGGGCGCAGGGGCGTTTGTAGAATGGATTATCCATGAGCGACCCCCTTTCCCCCCCGGCGCCGGGCGCCGGCGCGGCCGCCGCCGTGCACTGGGACGACCCCCATCGCGAGCAGGCCTTCCGGGCGTGGCTGCAGGCGGTCGCCCCGGCGCACGGCCTCGATCCCACGACCCTGCGCCCGGCCTCTGCCGATGCCAGCTTCCGTCGCTACCTGCGCCTGGACGGCCAGCAGGGCAGCCGCATCGTGATGGACGCGCCGCCCGCCAGGGAAGACTGCCGCCCGTTCGTGCAGGTGGCCCGGCTGATGGCCGAAGCCGGCCTGCACGTGCCGCGCGTGCTGGCCTGGGACGAGCGGCAGGGCTTCATGCTGCTGGACGACCTGGGCCGGCACACCCTGATCGAGGCGCTGGACCCGCAGCGGCCCGACGCGGCCCGGCCCTGGTTCCTGCAGGCGATCGAGGCCCTGGTCGCCTGGCAGCGGGCCTCCCGGCCGGGCGTGCTGCCGCCCTATGACGAGGCCCTGCTGGCACGCGAACTGGCGCTGTTTCCCGACTGGTACCTGGCGCGCCACCGCGGCGTCGCGGTGGAAGGCCGGTTGCGCGAGACACTGGACCAGTCCTTCGCACTCATCGTGCGGCAGAACCTGGCCTCGGCCGCGGTCTACGTGCACCGCGACTTCATGCCGCGCAACCTGATGCTGCCGGCCGGGCCGGACGAGCAGCGCCTGGGCGTGCTCGACTTCCAGGACGCGGTGCACGGGCCGGTCACCTACGACATCGCCAGCCTGCTGCGCGATGCGTTCCTCAGCTGGGACGAGGAGTTCGTGCTCGACATCACCGTGCGCTACTGGGAGAAGGCGCTCAAGGCCGGCCTGCCGGTCGACGCCGACTTCGGCGAGTTCTACCGCGCGGTGGAGTGGATGGGCCTGCAGCGCCACCTGAAGGTGGCCGGCATCTTCGCGCGGCTGACGCTGCGCGACGGCAAGCCCAGGTACCTGGCCGATGCGCCGCGCTTCATCGGCTACATCCGCGCCACCGCCGCCCGCTACCGCGAGCTGGCCCCGCTGCTGCGGCTGGTCGACCAGATCGAGGGCACCGAGGCGGCCAGCGGCTACGCCTTCGGCCGGATCTGAGGCCCCGGGCCATGCCGCGCCTGCATTGCCCGGGGCCGCTGCGCGAGGGCGCCTCGCTGGCGCTGCCGCCCGCCGCGGCCCGTCACGTGCAGGTGCTGCGGCTGCAGCCCGGCGATGCGGTCACGCTGTTCGACGGCGAAGGCGGCGAGTGGGAGGCCCGCATCGAACGCATGGGCCGCAGCGACGTCCAGGTGGTCGTCGGCAGCCACCATGCGATCGAGCGCGAGCCCGCTGCCGCCGTGCACCTGGCCGTCGGCGTGCCGGCCAACGAGCGCATGGACTGGCTGGTGGAAAAAGCCGCGGAGCTGGGCGCAGCCAGCCTGCAGCCGCTGGTGACCGAGCGCAGCGTGCTGCGGCTGGCCGGCGAGCGTGCCGGCCGCAAGCAGGCGCACTGGCAGGCGATTGCCGCCGCCGCCTGCGAGCAGTGCGGCGGCAACCGGCTGCCGGCCATCCACCCGCTGGCCGAACTGGCGCTGTGGCAGCCGCCGCCCGGCATGACGCGCCGGGTCCTCTCGCTCGCGCCGGAGGCGCGGCCGCTGGCGCTGCCACCGGCGGGCGCGCCCCTCCTGCTGCTGTCCGGTCCGGAGGGCGGTCTGTCGCCGCGGGAAGAAGCCGCGGCGCTGGCCGCCGGCTTCGAACCGGTGACCCTGGGCGCGCGCGTGCTGCGCGCCGAGACGGCGCCGCTCGCGGCCCTCGCCCTCCTCACCCTGCAGGCGCAGCCTGCGCCGAAAGCCGGCCGATGAACCGTTCGCTGTGGCTGCTGGCTGCCTGCCAGGGCCTGTACCTGACCAACAACGTCACCTTCATCGCCATCAACGGCCTGGTGGGGCTGGCGCTGGCGCCGGTCGGCTGGCTGGCGACCTTGCCGGTGATGGGCTACGTGGTGGGCGGGGCGCTGTCCACCGGGCTGGTCGCCCGCACCCAGCAGAGCTGGGGCCGGCAGGCTTCGTTCCAGGCCGGGCTGGTGGTCGCGATGCTGGCGGCGCTGCTGTGCGCCTACGCCGCGTTCAGCCGCGACTTCTGGCTGCTCTGCACGGCGACCGTGGTGGCCGGCTACTACAACGCCAATGCCGGCCTTTACCGCTTCGCCGCGGCGGAACTGGTGGACGCGCCGGCGCGGGAAAAGGCGGTCTCGCTGGTGATGGCCGGCGGGCTGCTGGGCGCGGTGGTGGGTCCCAACCTGGCGGCGCGCACGCGCGACCTGTTCCCGGTGCCCTTCGCCGGCGCCTACCTGGCGCTGGCCGTGGTGGCGCTGCTGTCCATGGCGCTGATGGCCTTCCTGCGATTCCCGCCGGCGCCCACGCGGGCCAGCGTGTCGGCCGGGCGCCCGCTCGGCGAACTGATGCGCCAGCCGGCCTTCATCGTGGCCGCCGCGGCCGGTGCCCTGAGCTATGGCGTGATGAACCTGCTGATGGCGGCGACGCCGATCGCCATGCAGCAGTGCGGCCTGCCGTTCGGCGATGCCGCGCTGGTGCTGCAGTGGCACGTGATCGGCATGTTCGCGCCCGGCTTCTTCACCGGCAGCCTGATCAAGCGTTTCGGGGCGCTGGCGGTGATGGGCGCCGGCGTGGCGCTGAACGTCGCCTGCATCGCGGTGGCGCTGTCCGGGGTGGACCTGCACCAGTTCCTGGTGGCGCTGTTCCTGCTGGGCGTGGGCTGGAACTTCCTGTTCACCGGCAGCACCACGCTGTCGCTGTCGACCTACCGGCCGGCGGAGCGCGACAAGGCGCAGGGCGCACTCAACTTCTTCGTCATGGCCACGCTGGCGCTGAGCTCGCTGGCGTCGGGCGTGCTGGTCACCACCTCGGGCTGGAGCCTGCTGAACTGGGGATCGCTGCTGCCGGTGGCGGTGACGGCTGCCGCGCTGGCCTGGCTGGCGCTGCGGGAGCGGCGCACGCCGGTGGAAGGCGCCGCCTAGGCTGCCTGCGGAAGGTCCAGCGGCGCGGCCGGCACGCGCGCGCTTAGCCACTGGCGCAGGCAGTCGAACACCGGCCGCGCATCGCGCTCGTTGAAGATCTCGTGGTACAGGTCCTCGAAGCAGCGGCTGCTGACCCATCGGGCGGGAGCCGCTGCCGCAAAGGCCCGGCTGCCGGCCGGGTCCACCAGCCGGTCGCGCCCCGCATAGATCAGCAGCGTCGGCACCTTCCACTGCGCCGCCTGCGCCACCACCTGCGGTCCGCCGCCGATGAGGAGGCCGGCCAGCCGCGCGCTGATGCGGTCGTGCACCAGCGGGTCCTCCAGGTAGGCGCGCTCGACCGCCGGGTCGTGCGACAGCCAGCGCGTCTGCAGCCCGTTGCCCACGCGCAGGTCGGGCGCGATCCGGGTCAGGACGCGCAGCAACAGCCTCTGCAGGCCCGACACGCGGGTGCCCAGCGCAGGCGAGGACAGCACCAGCGCATCGATCGAGCCCGGGTGGGCGGCCGCATACTGCGCCGCCACCAGCCCGCCCATGCTGTGCCCCAGCAGGATCAGCGGGACGCCGTCGGGCGTGCGGGTGCGGGCGCTCTGCACCATCTCGGCCAGGTCGTCGACCAGGCGGCTGGGGCTGGGCAGTCCGCCCCGCGGGCCGCCCGATTCGCCGTGCCCGAACTGGTCGTAGCCGCGCACCGCGAAACCCCAGTCGTTGAGCCGCCGCGCCACGTGCTCGTAGCGCCCCGCGTGCTCGCCCAATCCGTGCACCAGCACCACCACCCCGCGCAGCGGCTGGCCCTCGGACACCGGCCAGTCGTGAATGGCCAGGTTGTCGCCGTCGCTGGCGGTGAAGGTGGACAGGGTGGCGGTCGAGTCCGGCGTCATGGGGGCGCGAATCATGGCTCCGCCGTACGGCGACCGCCATCGGCACTGACCCTGACGCAACCGGCTGGGCTCACGGCATGCAAGCGATCACTTGGGCGACCGCCGCGGTCAGCCGCTTGGCGTAGGGCACGTGCAGGAACTCGTTCGGGCCGTGGGCATTGCTGCGCGGGCCGAGCACGCCGCAGACCATCATCTGGGCAGCCGGGAATCCCTGGCTCAACAAGCTCATCAAGGGGATGGTCCCGCCCTGTCCGATGTAGCCGCAGGGGGCGCCGAAATGCGCCTGCGAGGCCGCGTCGAGGGCGCGCTCGAACCACGGCGCGGTGTCCGGCGCATTCCAGCCGGTGGCGGCCCCGCCCGGCTCGAACGTGACCACCGCCCGGTAGGGCGCGTTGTCCTCCAGCAGGGCCTTGAGTTCCTGGACGGCGGCAGCGGCGTCGACCAGCGGGGGCAGGCGCAACGACAGCTTGAACGCGGTGTAGGGCCGCAGCACGTTGCCGGCGTCCTGCAGCGGCGGCAGGCCCTCGGCGCCGGTGACCGACAGCGTCGGCGTCCAGGTGCGGTTGACGAGCGCCTGCACCGGGTCGGTGGTGGTGGGCAGCGCCGGCTGGCCGGCCCCGCCGCAGTCGGCATGCGCCCAGGGAAAGCGCTTGTAGACCTCGTCGCCCAGGATGGCCGCGGTGGCCCGCGCCTGCTCCAGCCGCACCGCCGGCATCTCGCAATGGAAGCTCGCCGGCAGCAGGCGGCCGGTCTTGCTGTCCTCCAGCCGGTCCAGCACCTGGCGCAGGATGCGGAAGCTCGACGGCACCAGGCCCGAGGCGTCGCCCGAGTGCACGCCTTCGGTCAGCACCTGCACCTTGAGCGTGCCCGAGGCCATGCCGCGCAGCGAGGTGGTCAGCCACAGCTGGTCGTAGTTGCCGGCGCCCGAATCCAGGCAGATCACCAGCCCGACGTCGCCCAGGCGCGGTCGCAGCGCCTGCACGTAGGGCAGCAGGTCGTAGGAGCCGGATTCCTCGCAGGTCTCGACCAGGCCGACGATGCGCGGGTGCGGTACCTGCTGGGCCTTGAGCGCCTGCACCGCCGCGATGCTGGCGTACACCGCATAGCCGTCGTCGGCGCCGCCGCGGCCGTACAGCCGGCCATCCTCGTACTTGGGCGTCCACGGCCCGAGGTCGGCACGCCAGCCGTTGAACTCGGGCTGCTTGTCCAGGTGGCCGTACATCAGTACGGTCTGGCCGGCGCCGGCCCGGGTGCCCCCGACCTCGAAGAACAGCACCGGGGTGCGGCCGGGCAGCCGCACGATCTCCAGTTTCAGGCCGGGCACCTTCTGCGCCTCGACCCAGCCGGCGGCGTTGCGCAGCACCGCTTCGATGTGGCCGTGCCGCTCCCAGTCGGGATCAAAGGCCGGCGACTTGGCCGGGATGGCGATGTAGTCGGTGAGCTGGCGGACGATGTCGCGGTCCCATTGCTCGCTGGCATGCGACAGCGCGCGGGCGGCGTCGAGCGCGGCAGCGGGCATTTCGCGGTGCAGGGGGGCGTTCATTTGTGTTTCCCTCGGAGGTCGGGCGGGCCCGTCAATGTACGACGGCGGATAAAGTGGAGCCAAACGAAAGGAGACCGCCGATGAGCAGCACGGGCCGCATCCATGTCGGGGTCGGCGGCTGGAACTACGAGCCCTGGCGCGGCACCTTCTTCCCGCCCGGCCTGCCGCACAACCAGGAGCTGCAGTGGTCCAGCCGCCGCCTGACGGCGGTCGAGGTCAACGGCACGTTCTACAGCACCTTCAAGCCGGCGACTTTCGCCAGGTGGCGCGAGGAAACCCCCGCCGGCTTCGTGTTCGCGATCAAGGCGCACCGCTCCACCACCAATCGGCGCGAGCTGGGCAGCGCACGCGAGGCGATCGACCGTTTCCTCGGTTCCGGCCTCGACGAGCTCGGCGACAAGCTCGGCCCGATCCTGTGGCAGCTGATGCCGACCAAGGCCTTCGACCCGCACGAGCTCGAGTCCTTCCTGGCGCTGCTGCCGCGCAGCCTGGGCAGCCTGGCGCTGCGCCATGTGCTGGAGGTGCGGCACCCCAGTTTCGAGACACCGGATTACCTGGCGCTGGCACGCCGCTACGGATGCGTCACGGTGCACACCGACTCGCCGAAGTATCCCGGCATTGCCGACGGCGAGGCCCCGTTCGCCTACCTGCGCCTGATGCGCTGCGAGTCGCAGCGCATCACCGGCTACCCGGCCGAGGCGCTGGACCGGTGGGCCGCCGGCGCGCGGGCCTGGAGTGCCGGCCCGCCCGCGCGCGATGCCTTCGTGTTCTTCATCAACGGCGCCAAGGAGCGCGCCCCTGCAGCCGCGCTGGCCCTGCTGCAGCGGCTGGGCCCCGCGGCCCCCGGCTAGCAGAAAAGCGCACGCGCGAGCGGCGCCATCTTGTTTCGTCGCTGCCTCACGCGTGTGGAGCCGTTACGTCTGCACGCCGATGTGGCACGAGCGTAGGAGCCGGATGACATCCGCTTTGGCCTGTCGCGGGCAAGCGCAGCCTTGCCGACACGGCCCAATGGAGCCCGTCAAAGAATCTGGTTCAACGGAGCATCAGGCCATGGCCTTCAATTTCGAAACGGTGCCCGCCAATCGCGGGCTGATCGACATGGACAACCCCCGCGAGGTGAGCTGGTGGACCAAGCGGTTCACCTGCAACGAGACGCAGCTGCGCGAAGCGGTGGAGCAGGTCGGTCCCAATGCCGCCCAGGTCGAGCAGTTGCTCGACGGGCAGGAGTACATCCTGACGATCTGACCGCTTCAGCCCTCGACCCGCCAGCGCAGTCGCCCCTGCCCGGCCTCTTCGAGCCGCGCGCGCAGCGCCTGCGCCACGTCCTGCGGCGCCGAGAATGCCAGCAGCACGTCCGCGGCATGCGCGGCCTGCTGCAGCTCGGCCCCCAGCGCCGTGGCCTCGCGCCGCACCAGGCCCTCGAGCTCGTAAGGCGCCTGCACGGTCAGGCGCACCATCGGGCGCAGCGGCACCTTGTGGGCGTGCAGCAGGGCCTGGGCGACGGCTTCGGTGTAGGCGCGCACCAGCCCGCCGGCGCCGAGCTTGATGCCGCCGAAGTAGCGCACCACGGTCGCCAGCACGCCCTCCAGGTCCTGGCGGCGCAGCACCTCCAGCATCGGCCGCCCGGCCGTGCCGGAGGGCTCGCCGTCGTCGTTGGCGGCCGACTGGCCGCCGGCCAGCAGCGCCCAGCAGACGTGGGTCGCGCCGGGGTGTTCAGCCCGCAGGCCGGCCACCACCGCCTGGGCCTGCGCCCGCCCGGGGACCGGCTGGACGCGTGCGATGAAGCGGCTCTTGCGCACCAGCAGTTCGGCGTCGGCAGGTCCGCTCAGCGTCAGCATGTGCGCAGCATCGTACGCACGGACACGGCTGAGGACGACAGCCCGCCAGACTCGGCCGTGCTCCACTGCCTGCCATGTTCGACATCGGCCTGCCCTGGTGGGAGTTCATGGTCCGCGGCCTGGTCATCTACACGGCCTTGCTGCTGCTGGTGCGGCTGTCGGGCAAGCGCACCGTGGGCCAGTTCACCCCGTTCGACCTCGTGGTGGTGCTGCTGCTGAGCGAAGCCGTGTCGAACGGCCTTTCGGGCGGTGACGAGTCGGTCACGGGCGGCCTGATCGTGGCCGCCACCCTGGTCGGCCTGAATTTCGCGCTGGGCTGGCTGACCTCGCATTACGAGCCGGTGGAAAAGGCGGTCGAGGGGCGGGAAGTCCTGATCGGCCGCAACGGCGAGCTGTACGAGCAGGTGCTGCTGCGCCAGCGCGTCAGCCCCGCGGACGTGCACAAGGTGCTGCGCGAAAACGACTGCCCGCTCGAAGAGATGCGCTGCGCCTTCCTGGAGGCGGACGGCTCGATCAGCATCATCAAGCGCTGAGGCCGCGCCAGCGCCGCAGCCAGCCCAGGCCGGCGGTGGTGCCGCCCGGCACGGCGCCGCGGGCCGGGCGGTATTCGCAGCCGACCCAGCCGTCCCAGCCGCAGGTCGCCGCCACTTCGTCGATCAGGCCGAACAGGTACGGGCCGTCCAGCTCGCCGGTGTCCGGTTCGTGCCGCTGCGGCACGCCGGCGACCTGGAAATGGCCGACCCGGCCGGTCGGCAGGTACTCGCGGATCTTCATGGCCAGGTCGCCTTCCACGATCTGGCAGTGGTACAGGTCCATCTGCACCTTCAAATTGGGCGCACCCACCTCGGCCGCGATCGCGTGCGCGTCGTCCTGGCGCTGCAGCAGGTAGCCGGGCATGTCGCGCGGGTTCAGCGGCTCGATCAGCACGTCGACGCCGATCGCGCGCGCCTGCTGCGCGGCCCAGCGCAGGTTGGCCACGTAGCAGGCCCGCAGGGCGGCCCGGTCGCCGGCGGCCGGCACCACGCCGGCCATCACGTGCAGCCGCGGGCACTGCAGGACCTCGGCGTAGCGCAAGGCCTGCAGGATGCCGGCGCGGAACGGCTCCTCGCGGCCGGGCAGGGCCGCCAGGCCCCGCTCGCCGGCGGCGAAATCGCCCGGCGGCGCATTGAACAGCACCTGCTGCAGCCCATGGTCCTCGAGCCGGCGGCGGATGTCCGCCGGCGCGTGCTCGTAGGGAAACAGGAACTCCACGCCCTCGAATCCGTCGCGCGCAGCGGCTTCGAAGCGATCCAGGAAGGGCAGCTCCGGATACAGCAGCGACAGGTTGGCGGCGAAGCGCGGCATCTCAGTCCCGCAGCGGCAGGCGCACGGCCGGCGCGTTCTCGCGCGCGTAGGCGCGCACCACCTGCTCGAAGCTGTCGTCGGCGGCCAGGCCCAGCGCACGCGCGCGCTCCCATTGCAGCTGCGCCGGCCAGCTTCCCACCAGCCCTTGCACGGCCGCATCCGGCGCCCAGTCCAGCAGCGCGGTGGCGGCGGGCCCGGCCACGCGCTCGAGCGCCGCCGCCATCTCGCCGACCGTGGTGCGCAACGAAGGCAGGTTGATGGCGGTGGGCGGCCCCCATTGCGCATCGGTCGCCTCGGCGGCGCGCAGCAGGCCCTCGACCGCGCGCGCCGGCGAGGACAGCGCCACCGCCGTGTCGGCCGACACCGGCACCCGTGCACGCTGGCCGGCCAGCGGCTCGCGGATCATTCCCGAGAGAAACCCGGAAGCCGCGCCGTTGGGGCGGCCCGGCCGCACGCTGACCGTCATCAGGCGGGCGCTGCGGCCGCGCACGAAGCCCTTGCGCGCGTAGTCGGCCACCAGCTGCTCGCCGATGAACTTCTGGACCCCGTAGCTGCCCTGCGGGGTCGGCAGGGTGTCGTCGGTGATCGGCTCGGGCAGCGCCCGGCCCGGCTGCCGCCCGAACACCGCCACCGAGCTGGCGAACACGAGCAGCGGACGCGAACCGAGCGCGCGGCAGGCCTCCAGCAGTGCGTGGGTGGCGGCGAAGTTGCTGCGCATGCCCAGGTCGAAATCGGCCTCGCATTCGGCGCTGACCGCCGCGGCGAGGTGGAAGACGGCATCGGTGCCCGCGGCGGGCAGGGCGCGCGCCGCGGCCAGCTCCAGCAGATCGCCCGTGACGGCGCGCACGCGCGGGTCGGCCAGCAGGTCGGCCGGCGGCTGGACGCGGTCGGCGAGCGTGAGCGTTTCGATCGGCGCAGCCGGCCCGCCGGCAAGAGACAGTGCGCCGCGGCGGAGCAGCTCGCGCGCCAGGCGGGCGCCCAGGAAGCCGCTGCCGCCGGTGATCAGGATGTGCATGCGGCCAAGGATAGCGCCCGGGCGGCGCCGCTCAGCCGCGCTCGAACTTGAACACCGCCGTGCCGGCCAGCAGGTTCGGCAGGCCGCGCACCTCGCGGCCTTCCTGCAGGCCGAAGGCGTCCAGGATGGCCAGCCGGTTGCGCGTGGCCAGCACCTCGAAGTCCTTGAAGGTGCCCACCCGGATGTTGGGCGTGTCGTACCACTGGTAGGGCAGGCGCTTGGTCACCGGCATGCGGCCGCGCAGGATCGACAGCCGGTTCGGCCAGTGCGCGAAATTGGGGAAGGCGACGATGCCCAGCTTGCCCACGCGCACCGTCTCGCGCAGCATGGTTTCGGCGTTGCGCAGGTGCTGCAGCGTGTCGATCTGCAGCACCACGTCGAAGCTGTCGTCGCCGAACATGGACAGCCCTTCGTCCAGGTTCAGCTGGATCACGTCGACGCCGCGCCGGGTGCAGGCCAGCACGTTGTCGTCGGCGATCTCGATGCCGTAGCCGCTGCAGCCGCGCTCGCGCTGCAGCAGGTCGAGCAGGGCGCCGTCGCCGCAGCCCAGGTCGAGCACGCGCGAGCCTTGCGGCACCAGCCGGGCGATCGTGTGCATGGTGAGGCGGTCGCTCATGACGACAGCTCCGCGGCGATGCGCCCGAACCAGGCGCGCACCACCGCGTGGTAGCGCGCATCGTCCAGCAGGAAGGCGTCGTGCCCGTGCGGCGCGTCGATCTCGGCGTAGGTCACGCTGCGGCGGTTGTCCAGCAGCGCCTTGACGATCTCGCGGCTGCGCTTGGGCGAGAAGCGCCAGTCGGTCGTGAAGCTCACCAGCAGGAAGCGGGCGGTGGCCGCGGCCAGCGCGCGCGACAGGTTGCCGTCGTGGCGGGCGGCCGGGTCGAAGTAGTCCAGCGCGCGGGTGATCAGCAGGTAGGTGTTGGCGTCGAAGTACTCGCTGAACTTGTCGCCCTGGTAGCGCAGGTAGCTCTCGATCTGGAACTCGATGTCCTGCGTGGTGTAGCGCAGGTCGATGCCTTCGCGCAGCTGGCGGCCGAACTTCTCGTTCATCACGTCGTCCGACAGGTACGTGATGTGGCCGATCATGCGGGCGATGCGCAGCCCGCGCCGCGGCAGCACGCCGCGCTCGTAGAAGTGGCCGCCGTGGAATTCGGGGTCGGTGACGATGGCGCGGCGCGCCACCTCGTTGAAGGCGATGTTCTCGGCCGTCAGGTTGGGCGCGCTGGCGATCACCGCCGCGTGGCGCACCCGCTGCGGGTACTGCAGCGTCCACGACAGCGCCTGCATGCCGCCCAGGCTGCCGCCCATCACCGCGCAGAGTTGTTCGATGCCCAGCCGGTCGAGCAGCCGCGCCTGGGCGTCGACCCAGTCCTCCACCGTCATCACCGGGAAATCGGCGCCCCAGGCGCGGCCGGTGGCCGGGTTGACGTGCATCGGGCCGGTCGAGCCGAAGCACGAGCCCGGGTTGTTGACACCGATGACGAAGAAGCGCCCGGTGTCCAGCGGCTTGCCCGGTCCGATCATGCTGTCCCACCAGCCTTCGGAGCGCTCCTTGCCGGCATACGCGCCGGCCACGTGGTGCGAGGCATTGAGCGCGTGGCAGACCAGCACGGCATTGGACCGGTCGGCATTGAGCGTGCCGTAGGTCTCGTAGGCCAGTTCGTAGCCCTGCAAGGACGAGCCGCTGCGCAGCGGCAGCGGCTCGGCAAAGTGCATGGACTGCGGTTGCGCGATCAGCGTCATGGACGGCCCGGAAACGAAAAACCCGGCCCGCTAAGTCGGACCGGGTTGCGTCGGCGTCTTTAGCGGCATTTGTTAAAGCGCCCGCAAGCGGTGGCAAATCGGCGCTGTAGGTCGGCAGTATAGCAAGCGGCGTCAGCCGGCTCCCGGCAGCACCGCCCCCGCACGGCGACCCCTGCCGACCAGACGCCCTGCACCGGCCGGATCGGCGCCCCTTACTCGCCCATTTCGGCGAGGGCGGCGAGGAAGGCTTCCATGCGGGAGGATCGGCCGGGTGCATGCGCCGCGGACGTCCCGGCCGGGGACAAAAGGCAAGCGGCGCGTCGGAACCCCCCGTTTTGAGCTCATCCGGGGCGGGCCGGACGGCTGAGCCGGCCCTGGATCCGGGTCAATCCGGGGTCGGTTTTCCTTGCGTGCCGGCCGCATATCTGCTTCATAATGGATCGACGTGGATAAGCAGTGCCACGCAAGTTTGCGGTGAGCAGGTCGCTTTCGCTTCGCTCTCGGTTGATGCGTTTTCCGGACTCCATCGCTTTGTCAATGTGTTCTTTCCAGGAGTCCCATTAATGGGCAACAAACTGTACGTAGGCAACCTGCCCTACTCCGTGCGCGACAGCGACCTCGAACAGGCCTTCAGCCAGTTCGGCGCCGTCACCAGCGCCAAGGTCATGATGGAGCGCGACACCGGCCGCTCCAAGGGCTTTGGCTTCGTCGAGATGGGCAGCGATGCCGAGGCCCAGGCCGCCATCAGCGGCATGAACGGCCAGCCGCTGGGCGGCCGCAGCGTGGTGGTCAACGAAGCGCGGCCGATGGAGCAGCGCCCCCGCGGGTTTGGCGGCGGCGGTGGCGGCTACGGCGGTGGCGGGGGTGGCTACGGCGGCGGTGGCGGTGGCGGCGGCTATGGTGGTGGTGGCGGCGGCGGTGGACGCGGCTTCGGCGGCGGTGGCGGCCGCAGCGGCGGTGGCGACGGCGGCTTCCGCAGCCCGTACGGCTCCGGCCCGCGCGGCGGCGGCAACCGCGGCGGCGGCAGCAGCTACTGAAGCCGGCCCCCTTCCGAACAAAGGCTCCCGCGGGAGCCTTTTTCGTTGGATCCCGTCTCGGGCGCGTCCCGGCTTCCGGCGGGGCCGCTCTTCACTCCCCCTGCCGGCGCTTGCGCGGGCGGCCGGCCAGCAGCCGGTCGAACAGCGCGTTCGGCAGCCAGCGCAGCACGACGGACACGATCGCCATCGGCCAGGGAATCACGCGCCAGCTGCTGCCGCGCCCGATCGCCCGGAACGCCCGGTCGGCAAACTGCGCCGGCTGCAACAGGAAGGGCATGGCATAGCGGTTCCCGCGGGTCAGCGGCGTGTCGACGTAGCCCGGGCAGATCGTCACCACCTTCACGCCGGCCGGCCGCAGTTCGCCGCGCAGGCTTTCGCAGTAGCTGATCACCGCGGCCTTGCTGGCGCAATAGGCGCCGTGCCCCGGCATGCCACGGATGCCGCCGACGCTGGCGATGCCCACCAGCGTGCCCGATCCGCGCGCGGCCATCGCAGCGATGAAGGGGTGGAAGGTGGCGGCCAGGCCCACGTTGTTGGTGGCGTAGGTGCGGGCGATGACGTCCAGGTCCTCCCGGATCGCGGTGTCCACCCCGATGCTGATGCCGGCGTTGGCGATCACCACCTGGGGCACGCCTTGCTGCGCCAGGCAGCGGCCGCCCGCGGCGACGATGCTGTCGATCTGCGCGACATCGGCGGCGTACACGGCGTAGCGCGCCGGGTCCAGCCGCGCGCCCGCCGCCCAGGCCTGGATCTCGCCGGTCCGCCGCGCGGCCAGCGCCAGGTCCCAGCCCGCCTGGTAGTAACGCTCGGCCAGGGCCTGGCCGATGCCGCTGGAGGCGCCGGTGATGAAGACCAGCGGGCGCTCCATCGCGGCTCAGCGCCGGGGATCGGGCACCAGCGTCCCGCGCACCCGGCCGTGCAGCTCGCCGATGCGGTCGAGGTGGTCGTAGTCCAGTGAATCGGCGGTGAAGCGGTCGTTGCCGCGGACCAGCACCACCGGCTTGTGCGATCGCACCTGCTCGGTGTTGACGAACACGTGCAGGAACTCGCCGCGGATTTCCATGGGCGGCGCCTCGCTGCCCGGCGCCGGCTCGCGCCGGACCACCGCATCTTCGATCAGCTGCACCTCGGACCCGTCGGCATTGCTGATGGCGCGCCGGCCGGTCGCCACCGTCAGCGCCCCGCTCTCGTCGTACGAGCGCATGCGCGGGTTGTCGATCTCCAGCGTGTCGGTGTCCGGGTAGTGCCGCGCCTCGGTGCCGAACACCTCGCTCTTGAGCCGGCCGGCCGGGCCGAAGGACTTCACCGAGAAGCCGCGCATGAAGTAGTCCGGCTCGTGCACCGGCGGGAGCGGTGCGCCCGGCGCGCCCAGCAGCGACGGCGTATTGCTGGCCAGCCAGTAGGTGCCCAGCGCCAGCACCCCCATCAGGATCACCGGCAGGTAGATCGCCAGCCGGTCCCAGGTGCGGCGGGCCCAGCGCCAGGCCTGCACCAGGGGCAGGGCGCCGGCGGCCGTCATCGATACCGCTCCAGCAGCCCGGCGTAGCGACCGCTCGCCACCAGCAGCAGGTCGCAGAACTCGCGCGCCGCGCCGTGTCCGCCGGCCGCGCGGGTGACGTAGGCGGCGGCGGCCTTGACCTCCACGTGCGCATTGGCCGGCGCCGCGGCGAAGGCGCAGCGGCGCAGCACCGGCAGGTCGGGCCAGTCGTCGCCGATGGCGGCGGCCTGCGTCCAGTCCAGCCCCAGTTCGTCCAGCGTGCGCTGCGCCGCCGGCGCCTTGTCCTCGGTGCCGTAGTGCACCTTGGCCACGCCCAGCGCCGCCAGCCGGGCGCGCAGCGCCGGCGAGTCGCGGCCGGTGATCACCACCGGCGTGATGCCGGCCTGCTGCAGCAGCTTGAGCCCGAGCCCGTCGAGGATGTGGAAGCGCTTGAGCATCTCGCCTTCGGCCGACAGGTACAGCCCGCCGTCGGTGAGCACGCCGTCCACGTCGAAGAAGGCCACCCGCACGCCTTGCGCGGCCAGCAGCAGTTCCGGCTCGAATGCGATGGTGGGCGAGGGGCCGGCCCCGCCGCGCACGACGTCCGTCACTAGATCACCTTGGCGCGCATCAGGTCGTTGCTGTTGACCGCGCCGCACAGCCGGCCCTGCGAGTCGACCACCAGCACGCTGGTGATGCGGTGCCGCTCCATCAGCTCGGCCGCCTCGGCGGCCAGCGCGTCGTCGCGGATGGTGCGCGGATCGGGATGCATGACCTCGCGCGCGCGCACCCGGCGCAGGTCCACGCCCTTCTCGATCAGGCGGCGCAGGTCGCCGTCGGTGAAGACGCCCAGCAGGCGCCCCTGGTCATCGACGATGGACGACGCGCCCAGCCCCTTGGCGCTCATCTCGCGCATCAGTTCCGGGAACGGCGTGTCCGGGCCGACGCGCGGCACGGCGTCGCCGGTGCGCATGACGTCGCTCAGGTGGGTCAGCAGCTTGCGCCCGAGCGCGCCGCCCGGATGCGAGCGGGCGAAGTCCTCGACGCGGAAGCCGCGCGCATCCAGCAGGGCCACCGCCAGCGCGTCGCCCAGCGCCAGCTGGGTGGTGGTGCTGGCCGTGGGGGCCAGGTTGAGCGGACAGGCCTCCTTCTCCACCCCGCTGTCCAGCGCGATGTCGGCGTGGCGCGCCAGCGTGGACTGCAGGTTGCCGGTGATCGCCACCAGCGGCACGCCGAGCCGCTTGAGCACCGGCAGGATGGCGGTGATCTCGTCGCTTTCGCCGCCATTGGAGATGGCCAGCACCAGGTCGACCGCCTTGATCATGCCGAGGTCGCCGTGGCTGGCCTCCGCCGGGTGCACGAACAGGGCCGCGGTGCCGGTGGACGCCAGGGTGGCGGCCACCTTGCGGCCGATGTGCCCGCTCTTGCCCATGCCCATCACGACCACCCGGCCGCGCACCGCCAGCATGGCCTGCACCGCGCGGCCGAACGACTCGCCGGTGCGGGCCTTCAGGCCCTGCACGGCGGCGGCCTCGATGTCGAAGGTCTCCAGGGCCAGGCGCAGCGCGCGGGCGGGGTCGAAACCCGGGTCGGGGCTGCCCGGCGCCGGCGCTGCGGCCGGCGCGGCGGCGGCCGGCGCCGGGGGGAGGGTAGCGGGCATGGCGGGGATTCTAGGGTGCCCGTTAGCATCGGGCATGTCCACGCTGGAACTGATGCTGGTGTACCTGCTGGCCGCGGTGCTCGGCGTGGTGGCCTGCCGCTCGCTGAAGCTGCCGCCGATGCTGGGCTACCTGGTGGCCGGCGTGCTGATCGGCCCGCACGCGTTGTCGCTGGCGCAGGAGTCCGGAACCGTGCATTACGTCGGCGAGTTCGGCGTGGTGTTCCTGATGTTCGTGATCGGGCTGGAGTTCAGCCTGTCCAAGCTGCGCGCCATGCGCGGCCACGTGTTCGGGCTGGGCCTGCTGCAGGTGGCGGCCACGCTGCTGGCGGGCACGCTCGGCAGCCTGGCACTGGGGGCCGTGGCACCGGGCCTGTGGCGCATGAGCTGGCAGACCGCGCTGGTGCTGTCCGGCGCGCTGGCCATGAGCAGCACGGCGATCGTGGTCAAGCTGGTGGCCGAGCGGCTGGAGCTGGACTCCGAGCACGGCAAGCGGGTGGTCGGCGTGCTGCTGTTCCAGGACCTGGCGGTGGTGCCGCTGCTGGTGCTGGTGCCCGCGCTGGGCAGCGAGCCGGAGCGGATGCTGTCGGCGCTGTCGCTGGCCCTGCTCAAGGCCGCGGCACTGGTCACCCTGCTGCTGGTGGGCGGCCAGAAGCTGATGCGCTGGTGGCTGACGCTGGTGGCGCGCCGCAAGAGCGAGGAGCTGTTCGTCCTGAACCTGCTGCTGGTCACCCTGGGGCTGGCCTGGCTGACGGAGCTGGCCGGGCTGTCGCTGGCGCTGGGCGCCTTCATCGCCGGCGTGCTGATCGCCGAGACGGAATACAAGCACCAGGTGGAAACCGACATCCGGCCGTTCCACGACGTGCTGCTGGGCCTGTTCTTCATCGGCGTCGGCATGCTGCTGGACTGGCGGGTGGTGGCCGGCCACTGGCCGCTGGTGCTGCTGCTGGTCGTGCTGCCGGTGCTGTTCAAGGTGGCGCTGGTCGCGCTGCTGGCGCGCGTGCTGGGTGCCAGTGCCGGCGTCTCGCTGCGCACCGGGCTGTACCTGGCCCAGGCCGGCGAGTTCGGCTTCGTGCTGCTGACGCTGGCGCAGCGCCACTCGCTGGTGCCGGACGGACTGCGCAGCCCGATCCTGGCCAGCATGGTGCTGTCCATGCTGGCCACGCCCTTCATCATCCTGTACAGCAACAGGCTGGTGATGAAGCTGGTGGCCAGCGAGTGGCTGCAGCAGTCGCTGCAGATGACCACCATCGCGCGGCGCTCCATCAACGTGAACCAGCACGTGATCATCTGCGGCTACGGCCGCAGCGGCCAGAACCTGGCGCGGATGCTGGAGCGCGAGCACATCCCCTACATGGCGATGGACCTCGACCCCGACCGGGTGCGGCAGGCGGCCGCCGCCGGCGACTCGGTGGTGTTCGGCGATGCCGCCCGGCTGCAGTCGCTGATGGCCGCCGGCCTGGCGCGGGCCAGCGCACTGGTGGTGACCTACCTGGACGTGCCGGCGGCGCTCAAGGTGCTGGCCCATGCGCGCGCCCACGCGCCGCAGGTGCCGGTGATCGTGCGCACCCAGGACGACCGCGACATCGACAAGCTGCAGGCCGCCGGCGCCACCGAGGTGGTGCCCGAGGCGCTGGAAGGCTCGCTGATGCTGGCCAGCCATGCGCTGGCGCTGGTGGGCGTGCCGATGCGGCGCGTGATCCGGCTGGTGCGCGACCAGCGCGACGAGCGCTACAGCCTGCTGCGCGGCTACTTCCACGGCGCCGACGACGACACGGCCGACGAGCGCCAGCAGGACCGCCTGGCCACCGTGACGCTGCCGCCGGGCGGCCGCTCGGCCGGGCGGCGGCTCGGCCATTTCGCCTTCCACGCGATGGGCGTGCGGGTGGTCAGCGTGCGGCGCGCCAACGGCAGGTCGGCGCCGCTGGACGGCGACCCGTCGCTGGAGGGCGGCGACACGGTGGTGCTGTCGGGAAAGCCGGAGGCGCTGGCGGTGGCGGAGGAGAAGCTGCTGGCGGGGTAGGCGCCAGCCTCGAGGGAAGCCGGAGAAGTCGTCATGCCGGTCCCGACCCGGCATCCACGAAGGCGCACGCGCGTCGTTCGTGGGTTTCCGCTTGCGCTGCGCGGTTGCCGCACTGGATCCCCCGCTTGCGCTGCGCTCGCGGGGATGACCGGCGTGGCCCGCGCAGCGGGCGCGCCGGTCACTTCCCGATGCAGAACTTCGAGAAGATCACGCCCAGCAGGTCATCGGCCGAGAACTCGCCGGTGATCTCGTTCAGCGCGTTCTGCGCCAGCCGCAACTCCTCGGCCAGCAGGTCCAGCGCCGGCACTTCGCCGTCCAGCAGGGCGGCTGCTTCCAGCAGGTGCGTGTCGACCCGGCGCAGCGCCTGCAGGTGGCGCTCGCGGGCGATGTAGACGCCTTCCGGCGCGGCCTGCCAGCCGGCGATCGCGAGCAGGCGGCTGCGCAGTACCTGCAGTCCGTCGCCGGTGCGCGCCGACAGGCGGATGGCGCCGTCCGGCACGACGGCCTCCGGGACCGCATCGGCCTTGTTCCACAGCTGCAGCACCGGCACCGCCCCGGGCACGTGCGCGCGCAGCCGCTGCAGCAGGGCCTCGTCGGCGTTGCGGTAGCCGCGCTCCTGCCCGCGCGTGAGGTCGTGCAGGAACAGCACCGCATCGGCGCCGGCGATCTGCGACCAGGCGCGCTCGATGCCGATGCGCTCGACCTCGTCCTGGCTCTCGCGCAGGCCGGCCGTGTCGACCACGTGCACCGGCACGCCCTCGACCTGGATGGTCTGGCTCACCACGTCGCGCGTGGTGCCGGGAATCGGCGTGACGATGGCCAGCTCGGCGCCGGCCAGCGCGTTCAGCAGCGAGCTCTTGCCGGCATTGGGCTGGCCGGCGATCACCACCTTGATGCCCTCGCGCAGCAGCGCGCCCTGCCGGGCCCGCTGCAGCACCGCCGCCAGCCGCTGCCGCAGCCGGTCGAGCTGGCCCTGCGCATCGGCCTGGCGCAGGAAATCGATCTCCTCCTCCGGGAAGTCGAGCGTGGCTTCGACCAGCATGCGCAGGTGCACCAGCGCGTCGCGCAGGCCCTGGATCTCGCGCGAGAACTCGCCCGCCAGCGACCGGCTGGCGCTGCGCGCGGCGGCCTCGGTGCTGGCATCGATCAGGTCGGCGATCGCCTCGGCCTGGGCCAGGTCGATCTTGTCGTTGAGGAAGGCGCGCTCGGTGAACTCGCCGGGCTGCGCCAGGCGCAGGCCGATGCCGGCACCCGCTTCCAGGCAGCGCGCCAGCAGCAACTGCAGCACCACCGGGCCGCCGTGCGCCTGCAGCTCCAGCACGTCCTCGCCGGTGTAGGAGTGCGGGGCGGGGAAATGGATGGCCAGGCCCTGGTCGACCGGCGAGCCGTCGGCGGCACGGAAGGGCAGGTAGGTGGCTTCGCGCGGCTTCAGGGCGCGGCCGCAGACGGCGTCGATGACCGGCTGCACCGTGCGGCCGGACACCCGCACGATGCCCACCGCACCGCGGCCGGGGGCGGTGGCGATGGCGGCGATCGGCTGGTCGTGGCGGGGGAGCACGAGGGGATTGTCCCCTCCCCCGTCGGGGAAGGGCGGGGTGGGGGCGCGGGCGGCAAGGGGACGTCGTACTTGTTGGGGCGATGGTGTGCCCCCACCCCAGCCCTCCCCCAAAGGGGAGGGAGAAAGAAAAAGGGCCGCTTGCGCGGCCCCGTCCGGATCCCCGCCTTCGCAGGGATGCAGGCAGTCAGCTCTTGAACCTGGGCAGGTTGAACTGCGGTGGCACGCCCATGCGGGTGTTGATCAGCCACTGCTGGGCGATCGACAGCACGTTGTTGGTGATCCAGTACAGCACCAGGCCGGCGGGGAAGAAGAAGAACATCACCGAGAACGCCAGCGGCATGAACCACATCAGCTTGGCCTGCATGGGATCGGGCGGCACCGGGTTGAGCGCCGTCTGCAGCAGGGTGGTGAGCGTCATCACCAGCGGCAGGATGTAGTACGGGTCGGGCGAGGCCAGGTCGTGGATCCAGCCGATCCAGGGCGCGTTGCGCATCTCCACGCTGGTCAGCAGCACCCAGTACAGGGCGATGAAGACCGGGATCTGGATCATGATCGGGAAGCAGCCCCCGAGCGGGTTGACCTTCTCCTCGCGGTAGATGCGCATCATCTCCTGCTGCATCTGCTGCGGGTTGTCCTTGTAGCGCTCGCGCAGCTGCATCACGCGCGGGTTGATGGCCTTCATCCGGGCCATGCTCTCGTAGCCCTTGGCCTGCAGCCAATAGAAGGCGATCTTGATCACCAGCACCAGCGCCATGATCGACCAGCCCCAGTTGCCCAGCACCGAGTGGATCTGGTCCATCAGCCAGTACAGCGGCTTGGCCAGGATGGTGAACATCCCGTAGTCCTTGACCAGGTCCAGGCCCGGGTAGATGCCCTCCAGCATCTTCTCAATCTGCGGGCCGGCGAACAGGCGCGCGTCCTGGGCCGCGGCGGCGCCGGGCGCCACCGGCGCCAGCGGCGTGATCATGCCGACCGAGTAGCGGTTGTTGTCGACCTTGCGCACGAAGTTCTCGCGCCGGGTGCCGTCCGGCAGGATCCAGGCGCTGGCGAAGTAGTGCTGCACCATGGCCACGTAGCCGGCGGTGGCCTCCTTCTGGAAGTCGGCCTTGTTCTTGTCGATGTCCGACAGCTCGACCTTCTGGAACTTCTGGTCGGCGGTGAACACCGCCGGCCCGGTGAAGGTGGAGGTCGGGTTCATGATCGAGGAGCCGGCATCGCTGAAGCCGCCGCGCACCAGTTGCACGTACAGCTGCGGCGCCACCGGCTGCCCGCCGTTGTTGATCACCTCGTGCGTCACGCCCACCTCGTAGTGGCCGCGCTTGAGCGTGTAGGTCTTGACCAGCTTGACGCCGCCGACCACCGGGGACTCGAACCGCACCTTCAGCTCGTCGCTGCCCGGCTTGAGCTCGCGATCGCCGCTGACCGCCATCGGCGTGGTGTGGTTGGGGAAGTCGCCGCCGATCAGGCCGCTCTGGGCGACATAGGTCTTGCCGGTCGGGCCGGGCTGGTCCTGCAGCAGCACGAAGGTGCTGGTGCCGCCCTTGCCCTCGCTGGACTCGGCGCTGACCTGGAGGAATTCGGTGCGCACCAGCGAGCCGCCATCGGTGTCGAAGGTCAGCCGCAGCAGGTCGGTGGTGACCGTGAAGCGCTCGCGCGGCGCCTGGGCCGCCGTGGTGGTCGGCGGCGCGGCGGTGCCGGGCGCCGACGGCACGGCCTGGCCCTGGACCGGCGCCGAAGCGGCCGGCAGCGCGCCGGCGGCGCTGGCCGCGTCCCCGGGCGCCGAGGCGGTGGCCGCCGGCTTGGGCTGCGGGAAGAAGGTGGCCTGGCGTCCGTTGTGGACCTGCCACTGGTCCCACAGCAGCACCAGCGAGAAACCGAAGACCACCCACAGGATGGTGCGGCGAATATCGTTCATGAAGTCTTTTTCTGCGAGGAAGGCGTCAGCAGGCGGGTGAACGGCCGGGGCGGGTGCTCCGGCACTTCGTCCACGCCGCCGGCGCACCAGGGGTGGCAGCGAACCAGCCGCGCCAGCGTCAGGTAGCTGCCGGCGGCGGCGCCGTGGCGCTCCAGCGCCTGCAGCGAATAGGCCGAGCAGCTGGGCGTGAAGCGGCAGGCCGACCCCAGCCAGGGCGACAGCAGCAGGCGGTAGCCCTTGACCAGGCCGACCAGGAGCGCGCGGATCACCGGGACGCCTCCGAGAACAAGCGCTGCAGCTCGGCCCGCACCGCCCGCTTCAGCCCTTCGGAGCTGGCGCTGCGGAACTGCGCGCGGTCGAAGGCGGCGCGCAGCCGCACCACGTGGGCGGCGGCGGGGAGGTCGGCTTCGAAGTGCAGGCTCACGGTGTGGATCTGGCGCTTGATGGCGTTGCGGGTGACGGCGCGGCGGGCCCACCGCTTGGGAACGATGGCACCCAGCCAGGGTTCCTGCCGGACAACAAACAGGGCCGGGGACCCTGGGGGTTCCGGCCCTGTGGGACCTGGGGCCGCGGCCGGCCGGGCGTCGGGCGCCAGCGGGGCTCGATGCAGCGCGAAGTGTTCGGTGCGGGCGACGATGCGCCCGCCGGCCATGACGGCCTCGAACTGCGCCCGGGTCTTGAGCCGCTGCACGGGGGAGCAACGGGGGTTCGGGCTCAGCCCCGCCGGCCGAGCGTGCAACCGACAGCCGCGGCGGGGCCCAGGCGCAGCCCCGGCCTCAGGCGGCCAGGCGCTTGCGGCCCTTGGCGCGGCGGGCGTTGATCACGGCACGGCCGCCGCGGGTCTTCATGCGGACCAGGAAGCCGTGGGTGCGGGCGCGGCGCACTTTGGAGGGTTGGTAGCTGCGTTTCATGGTGTTCGTGCGTTCCGTGAAGGAAACCCATGATTATCGGTCAAGTCGGGCCCGCGGACAAGGAAAGGGCTGCCCGCCAGGCCGGGAGGCGGCCTCGCGCAATAGCGGAAACCCGATGTGGATAAGGTCTTCATAAATTACAATTGACGGGTTCCGGCAATGACAACTATCCACAGAGGGCGGCAAAGCGGATGAGCGAGGGGTACGGCAACAGCATGCCGGCAACGACACCGATCGGCGGGGCAGGCGGCCTGTGGCAGGCCTGCGTGGACCAGCTGGCCCAGGACCTGCCCGAGCAGCAGTTCAACACCTGGATCAAGCCGCTGGCCGCCCGCGTCAGCGACGATTTCTCCAAGGTCACGCTGTACGTGGCCAACCGCTTCAAGCTCGACTGGGTGCGGGCCCAGTACGCCGGCCGCATCGCGGCCACGCTGGAAAAGCTCTATGGCCAGCCGGTGCAGCTTGAGTTAGCGCTCGCTCAGCGAGAAAGCCCTACCAAGACTTTCGTCGCGCCCACGACGCCGGAGATCCCGCCGGTGCAGGAGCCGGTGGAACTGGCCGACGACAATCCGCCGGGCGCGTTCAAGAACCGGCTCAACACGGCGCTCACCTTCGACACCCTGGTGGAGGGCACCGCCAACCGCATGGCACGCGCCGCCGCCATGCACGTGGCCGGCATGCCGGGCCAGCTGTACAACCCGCTGTTCATCTACGGGGGGGTGGGTTTGGGCAAGACCCACCTGGTCCACGCCGTGGGCAACAAGCTGCTGGCCGAGCGCCCCGGCTCGAAAGTTCTCTACATCCATGCCGAGCAGTTCGTCTCCGATGTGGTTAAGGCCTACCAGCGCAAGACCTTCGACGAGTTCAAGGGCAAGTACCACTCGCTGGACCTGCTGCTGATCGACGACGTGCAGTTCTTCGCCAACAAGGACCGCACCCAGGAAGAGTTCTTCAACGCCTTCGAGGCCCTGCTGGCCAAGAAGAGCCACATCGTGATGACCTCGGACACCTACCCGAAGGGGCTGGCCGACATCCACGAGCGGCTGATCTCGCGCTTCGACTCGGGCCTGACGGTGGCCATCGAGCCGCCCGAGCTGGAGATGCGGGTGGCCATCCTGATCAACAAGTCGGGCGCCGAGGGCGCCGAGATGCCCGAGGAAGTGGCGTTCTTCGTGGCCAAGAACGTGCGCTCCAACGTGCGCGAGCTGGAAGGCGCGCTGCGCAAGATCCTGGCCTACAGCCGCTTCAACCAGAAGGAGATCTCCATCCAGCTGGCGCGCGAGGCGCTGCGCGACCTGCTGTCGATCCAGAACCGGCAGATCAGCGTGGAGAACATCCAGAAGACGGTGGCCGACTACTACAAGATCAAGGTCGCCGACATGTACAGCAAGAAGCGCCCGGCCTCGATCGCCCGGCCGCGCCAGATCGCCATGTACCTGGCCAAGGAGCTGACCCAGAAGAGCCTGCCGGAGATCGGCGAGCTGTTCGGTGGCCGCGACCACACCACCGTGCTGCACGCGGTGCGCAAGATCGCGCAGGAACGGCAGAACGTCACCGAGTTGAACCAGCAGCTGCACGTGCTCGAGCAGACGCTGAAGGGGTGAACTTGGCGCGGCGTCCCCACCTCGTCACGCCCGGCTTCCGCGGTCGCCCGGCGCGTCGCCGTCCGGCCGGACAACCCTGTGGAGCGTTCCGGCACAACTGCCCGCTTATCCACAGCGGCGGCGCCGCCAGCCCGGTTGTCCCGATTCCCGGAACATCCCGGGAGCACGCCCGCCCACACCCTTCCAGCAGCCGCAAGTACCTGATGAAAAAGGGGAAAATGCGCCTTGTCCACACGGGACGCCGCCCCTTACCTAGCTACTACTACCTTCAAACAAAGAAATGAAAGAGGAGAGGCTCACATGATCGTCCTGAAGGCCACACAGGAAAAGGTGCTCGCCGTGCTGCAGTCGGTGGCCGGCATCGTCGAGCGCCGGCACACGCTGCCGATCCTGGCCAACGTGTTGATCCGCAAGACCGGCGGTCAGCTGCAGCTGACGACCAGCGACCTCGAGATCCAGATCCGCACCACCGCCGACCTGGACGGCGACGGCGGCAGCTTCACCACCACGGTGGGCGCGCGCAAGCTGATCGACATCCTGCGCACCATGCCGGCCGACCAGACCGTCAGCCTGGAGTCCAGCCAGAGCAAGCTGGTGCTCAAGGGCGGCAAGAGCCGCTTCACGCTGCAGACGCTGCCGGCCGAGGACTTCCCGCTGGTGCAGGAGTCGGCCACCTTCGGGCCGGTCTTCAGCGTGCCGCAGAAGACGCTCAAGGCGCTGCTGGCGCAGGTGTCGTTCGCGATGGCCGTGCACGACATCCGCTACTACCTCAACGGCATCCTGTTCGTGGCCGAGGGCAAGCAGCTGTCGCTGGTGGCCACCGACGGCCACCGCCTCGCCTTCGCCAGCGCCACGCTGGAAGTGGACGTGCCGCGCCAGGAGGTGATCCTGCCGCGCAAGACGGTGCTGGAGATGCAGCGCCTGCTGTCCGACGCCGAAGGTGGCATCGAGATGCAGTTCGCGCCCAACCAGGCCAGGTTCTCCTTCGGCGGCATGGAGTTCGTCACCAAGCTGGTCGAGGGCAAGTTCCCCGACTACAACCGCGTGATCCCCCGCAACCACAAGAACCAGGTCACGCTGGGCCGCGACCCGCTGCTCAAGTGCCTGCAGCGCACCGCCATCCTGACCAGCGAGAAGTTCAAGGGCGTGCGCCTGACGCTGGAGCCGGGCACCCTGCGCGTGGCCAGCAACAACGCCGAGCAGGAAGAGGCGGTGGACGAACTCGACATCGACTACGGCGGCGACACCATCGAGATCGGCTTCAACGTGACCTACCTGATCGACGCACTGGCCAACATGAGCCAGGAAATGATCCGCATCGAGATGGCCGACGCCAACAGCTCGGCGCTGGTCACCAACCCGGACGACGCCAACTTCAAGTACGTCGTCATGCCGATGAGGATTTGACCGGCAGCATCTGCTGCCGATGGCTCCAAGGTGTGTCATTGCGGGCTTGACCCGCAATCCATCTCCCGCCCGCGGGGCCTCGCCAGACCATGCTGCGGGTGATGGATGCCGGGTCGAGCCCGGCATGACAACTGCACGGTGACCCGCCTACCCGGCGGGTTGCGTGTTTCGAGCGACAGAGAAAAAGACGTGTATGCCTGAGCAAAACGACCCGAACACCGGCGCCCAGCCGGCCGACCCGCGCCCGCAGAACCTCCCCGCCGCTGGCGACTACGGCGCCAGCGCCATCCAGATCCTGGAAGGCCTGGAAGCGGTGCGCAAGCGCCCGGGCATGTACATCGGCGACACGTCCGACGGCACCGGACTGCACCACCTGGTGTTCGAGGTGGTGGACAACTCCATCGACGAAGCCCTGGCCGGCCACTGCGACGACATCATGGTGACCATCCACACCGACAACTCGATCAGCGTGGTGGACAACGGCCGCGGCATCCCCGTTGCCATCAAGTGGGACGACAAGCACGAGCCCAAGCGCAGCGCGTCGGAGATCGCGCTGACCGAGCTGCATGCCGGCGGCAAGTTCAACCAGAACAGCTACAAGGTCTCGGGCGGGCTGCACGGTGTGGGCGTCAGCTGCGTCAACGCCCTGTCCAAGTCGATGCGCCTGACCGTGCGGCGGCACGGCAAGGTGCACGTGCTGGAGTTCAGCAAGGGCTTCGTGGTCAAGAGCGGCGAGGTCGGCGAGCAGGTCGGCCCCGATGGCGAGAAGGCCCTGGTGCGGCCGATGCTGGTGCTGGGCGACACCGACAAGCGCGGCACCGAGGTGCACTTCCTGCCCGACGACGAGATCTTCCGCGAAAACGCGGATTTCCACTACGAGATCCTGTCCAAGCGGCTGCGCGAACTCTCGTTCCTGAACAACGGGGTGAACATCAAGCTGGTCGACGAGCGTACCGGCAAGAGCGACGACTTCTCCGGCGCCGGCGGCGTCAAGGGCTTCGTCGACTTCATCAACAAGGGCAAGACCGTGCTGCACCCCAACGCCTTCCACTCGGTGGGCGAGAAGGCCAGCGACCAGGGCACCATGGTGGGCGTGGAAGTCGCGATGCAGTGGAACAGCGGCTACAACGAGCAGGTGCTCTGCTTCACCAACAACATCCCGCAGCGCGACGGCGGCACCCACCTCACGGGCCTGCGCGCGGCGATGACGCGGGTGATCAACAAGTACATCGACGAGAACGAACTGGCCAAGAAGGCCAAGGTCGAGATCACCGGCGACGACATGCGCGAGGGCCTGACCTGCGTGCTGAGCGTCAAGGTGCCCGAGCCCAAGTTCTCCAGCCAGACCAAGGACAAGCTGGTCTCCAGCGAGGTGCGCGGCCCGGTGGAAGACGTGGTGGCCAGCAAGCTGACCGACTACCTGCTGGAGCGCCCGAACGACGCCAGGACCATCGTCGGCAAGATCATCGAGGCGGCGCGCGCGCGCGAGGCCGCGCGCAAGGCGCGCGAGATGACGCGCCGCAAGGGCGTGCTGGACGGCATGGGCCTGCCCGGCAAGTTGGCCGACTGCCAGGAGAAGGACCCGGCGCTGTGCGAGATCTACATCGTCGAGGGCGACTCGGCCGGCGGCAGCGCCAAGCAGGGGCGTGACCGCAAGTTCCAGGCGATCCTGCCGCTGCGCGGCAAGATCCTGAACGTGGAGAAGGCGCGCTACGAGAAGCTGCTGACCAGCAACGAGATCCTGACGCTGATCACCGCGCTGGGCACCGGCATCGGCAAGGCCGGCGGCAGCGCCCATGGCAACGGCAACGGGAATGGCAACGGGAACGGCAACGGCCACAACAAGTCCGATGCCGACGACTTCAACGTCGACAAGCTGCGCTACCACCGCATCATCATCATGACCGACGCCGACGTGGACGGCGCCCACATCCGCACGCTGCTGCTGACCTTCTTCTACCGGCAGATGCCCGAGCTCGTCGAGCGCGGCCACATCTACATTGCGCAGCCGCCGCTGTACAAGGTCAAGGCCGGCAAGGAGGAGCTGTACCTGAAGGATGCCACCGAGCTCGACGCCTTCCTGCTGCGCGTGGCCCTGAACGGCGCCAGCATCTCCACCGGCGGCGACAACCCGACCACGATCAGCGGCGAGACGCTGGCCGAACTGGCGCGCAAGCACCAGGTGGCCGAGCGCGTGATCGACCGGCTGTCCGGCTTCATGGACGCCGAGGCCCTGCGCGCCATCGCCGACGGCGTGCGCCTGAACCTGGACACGGTGGCCGAAGCCGAGGCGTCGGCGGTGGCGCTGCAGGCCAAGCTGCAGGAGATCGACCACGCCAGCAACTCGACGCCGGCCGAAGTGGCGGGCGAATTCGACGCCCGCACCGACAAGCCCATCCTGCGCATCAGCCGCCGTCACCACGGCAACGTCAAGAGCAGCGTGATCACGCAGGAATTCGTCGGCGGCGCCGACTACAAGGCGCTGGCCGAAGCCGCCGACACCTTCCGCGGCCTGCTGCACGACGGCGCCCGCGTGACGCGCGGCGAGGGCGAGCGCGCGAAGGAGGAAAAGGTGGGCGACTTCCGCCAGGCCATGCAATGGCTGATCGCGGAAGCCGAGCGCACCACCTCGCGCCAGCGCTACAAGGGCCTGGGCGAGATGAACCCCGAGCAGCTCTGGGAAACCACCATGGACCCCAGCGTCCGCCGCCTGCTGCGCGTGCAGATCGAGGACGCGATCGAGGCGGACAAGGTGTTCACCATGCTGATGGGGGACGACGTGGAGCCGCGCAGGGACTTCATCGAGACGAATGCGTTGAGGGCGGCGAATATCGACGTGTGATGTCATC
>NZ_JAKFCM010000064.1:0-1901 GCF_036676645.1 Ramlibacter sp. | reverse complement strand
TGGTCGTTTCGCCGCACTGGATGACGCGCGAGCCGCGCGTGGCCACCAGCGCCGCGCCGCAGACCGTGCACGATTTCGGCGGCTTCCCGCCCGCGCTTTACCAGTTGCAGTACCCCGCGCCGGGTGCGCCAGAGGTGGCGCAGCGCGCCATCGAGGTGCTGCGCGCCGCGGGCTGGGCGGCCGAGGCGGCCCCGCAGCAGGGGCTGGACCACGGTGCCTGGGTGCCGCTGCTGTACCTGCTGCCGCAGGCCGATGTGCCGGTCTTTCAGGTGTCGCTGCCGGCGCGGCTGGACGGCGAGCGGGCCTACGCCTTCGGGCAGGCGCTGGCACCGTTGGCGGACGAGGGCGTGCTCATCATCGGCTCGGGCAGCCTCACGCACAACCTCTACGAGGTCCGCTTCGGTGAACCGGATGCCGATGGGGAGGCCTATGCCGCCGAGTTCGCGGCCTGGGTCGCCCAGACCGTGGCCCACCGCGACCACGCGCGGCTGCAGCAGACCATGGTGATGGCGCCCCACGCGCAGCGCGCCCACCCCACGGCCGAGCATCTGTGGCCGCTGATGGTGGCCGCGGGCGCCGCCGGTGCGCAGGTGCCGGCCACGCGTGTGCACGGCGGCATCACCCACGGCGTGCTGGCGATGGACGCGTACCTGTTCGGCGCGGTGCCCGACGCGGCTGCCGCCACGCTGGCCGCCTGAAGCGGGCCGCCATGCCACAGCCCGTCACCTCGACCACCCTGCGGCTGGACGTCGGCGCGCGGGAAACCGGCGTCGTGCTGCAGCGGCCGGGCGTGGCCGACGAACGCTTCGCCCTGCCCATCGGGCTGACCACCTTGTGGCCCATGGGTGGGCCGGGCGGCGGCCCGTCGCCGTGGGCGATCGAGCACGCGATCCAGGTGGTGGAGGACCAGATCGAAGGGCTGCACCCCCGCGTGCCGCCCGGCGCCCGGCTCCGGGTGGCGCGCGGCGCAGTGGCGCCCTTGCGACGCGATGGGGCCATTCAGGCGGTGGGCCATGAGGCCATTTCGCTGGCCACGGTCGAGCAGTGGTACCAGGCGCTGGCGGCGCGCGCCATGGGTGCTCCGTCGGCGCGCAGCACGGGCTTCGACGACCCCTCGGGCGATGCCCTGGTGCTGATCCTGCGCGAGTTCATGCACCACCTGGGCTTTGACGCCGTGCACCTCGCCGCTTGAGCGATGGCGCCGCGAGCGCCTGTCACACCACTTTCACAGCCTTGACTTATTCTGGCCTTTACCGGATTCTGCGTGCTGCACATCCGGCGGGCGCCCGCGGCACGGTTCATGGGCGCCTTTCAGTTCCGATCTGTCACACACCCACTCTGAAAGCGAGTTCCTCCATGAAGAACAAGTTGTCCACCCTCGTTCTGGCCACGCTGGTGCTGGCCGCCGGCGGCGCCCAGGCGCAAGACAAGACCCTGCGCCTGCTGACCTGGGGCGGTTATGTGCCCAAGGACGTGGTGGAGCAGTTCACCAAGGAAACCGGTTTCAAGGTCGAGGTGACCACCTCCAACAACGAAGAGATGATCTCCAAGCTGCGCGCCACCGCCGGTGCCGGCTTCGACCTCGCCCAGCCCAGCCAGGACCGCATCGCCGGCCCGCAGACCGAGTTCAGGATCTACAAGCCGCTGGACCTGTCCAAGATCAAGGCCGATCTGTTCATCCCGTCCATGCTCGACGCGACCAAGAAAAACACCACGGTCGGCGGCAAGGTCTACGGCCTGCCGCACATCTGGGGCACCGACGGCCTGGTGGTCAACACCAAGACCTCCAAGGCCACCGACTACGCCGACCTGTGCGCCGCGGAAAACGCCGGCAAGGTCAGCATGCGCCTGAAGCGCCCCACGCTGATCGCCATGGCCTTCGCCTCCGGCAAGGACCCGTT
>NZ_JAKFCM010000063.1:0-1998 GCF_036676645.1 Ramlibacter sp. | reverse complement strand
CCACGCGGACGGCGCGGCGCACGACCATGGCGACACCGCCGAGGCCTGGGCGCCGGCCGATGGCGCCGAGCGCCTGTTCTGGTCCTGGGTGGCCAATCTGCTGCACGCCTTCAGCATGGCGCTGCTGTTGCTGGCGGTGATGGGGCTGTGCCTGTGGCGGGGCGCCACGCAGCGCTCCGTGCCGCTGGCGCTGTGGACGGCGGCCGCGGGCTGGCTGGTGTTCCACCTCTGGCCATCGCTGGGTCTGCCCGCCGAAATCCCCGGCATGGACGCCGCCCGCCTGGGCTCGCGCCAGGGCTGGTGGCTGCTGGCGGCGGGCAGTGCCGCGCTGGCCTGCGCCTCGGTGGCCGGCCTGCGCAGCCCCCTGCGCTGGGCCGCCGCGCTGGCGTGGCTGGCGCTGCCCTTCGTGGTGGGGGCGCCGCACATCGCGGCCGATCCGCTGGCCGGGTTCACCGGCGAGGCCCAGGCGACCCTGCGCCGGCTGGGCGGCGATTTCGTCTGGGCCACCACCTGGCTGTCGCTCGGCTTCTGGGCCAGCCTCGGCGCGGTGGGCGGCCCGGCCTTCGGGCGCTGGCTGCGCCCGGCGCTGGAGCGCGCCTTGAACCCCGCCGGCGCCACGGCCGGCACGCCCGCGAAAGCCGCCCCGTGAGCGGCAGCATCGCATTGGTGGGCATCGGCCCGGGCAGCCACGACCACATGACGCACCGGGCCCGCGCGGTGATCGCCGAGGCCGACGTGGTGGTGGGCTACGTCACCTACATCAAGCTGGTGGCCGATCTGCTCGAAGGCAAGGAGGTCATCCGCAAGGGCATGACCGAGGAGCTGGACCGCGCCGTGCACGCGCTGGAGCGCGCGCGCGAGGGCAAGAAGGTGGCCCTGATCTCCAGCGGCGACGCTGGCGTGTACGGCATGGCCGGGCCGACCTACGAGGTGCTGTTCCAGGCCGGCTGGACGCCCGAGTCGGACGTGAGCGTGGAGGTGGTGCCGGGCGCCTCGGCCATCAACGCCTGCGCGGCGCTGGTGGGCGCGCCGCTCACGCACGACTTCTGCTCGATCTCGCTGAGCGACCTGCTCACGCCCTGGCCGGTGATCGCGCGCCGGCTGGACGCGGTCGCCGCGTCGGACTTCGTGGTGGCGCTCTACAACCCCAAGAGCGGACGACGCACCCAGCAGATCGTGCAGGCGCAGGCGCTGTTCCTGCGGCACCGCCGGCCCGACACGCCGGTGGCGGTGGTCAAGTCGGCCTACCGCAAGCGCGAGCGCGTCGAGTTCACCACGCTGGCGCACATGAGCGAGTGCGAGATCGGCATGCTCACCACCGTGCTGATCGGCAACAGCCACACCTTCGTGCGCCATGGCCTGATGGTCACGCCGCGCGGCTACGCCAACAAGTACGACCTGGACGAAGGCGGCAGCACGCGCGAAGGCGAGAAGGCGGGCCGGTCCCTGTCGAGCGGGCTGCTGGGCTGGATGGCGCAGCTGCGCGCCGACCATGCCGAGGGCACCGGTGTGGCCACGCTCGCGCAGCAGCACGGGCTGCCGCCCGACTACATCGAGGCGGTGCTGAGCGCGGCGGTGGACGAGCCGGAAACCACGACCCCCGCCGAGGAGACCGAGGGATGAGCCAGGACACCGTGGAAAAGCCCCGCATCGGCGCCTACAAACGCCACCTGCTGATCTGCACCGGTCCGCGCTGCACGCAGGACGGCGCCTCGCAAGACCTGTTCGACAGCCTGGGCGAGAAGTTCAAGGCGGCCGGGCTGCACGACGGCGAACTGCGCGTGAAACGCAGCCGCGTGAGCTGTTTTGCCGCCTGCAAGGGCGGGCCGGTGATGTGCGTGCAGCCCGATGGCACCTGGTACTACAACGTGACCGATGCCAACATGGACCGCATCATCGACCAGCACCTCAAGCACGGTCGCGTGGTCGAAGACCTGGTGTTCCACCAGGGGCCCCAGGGGTCGGACGCTTGACGCCGGGCCACTCGCAGCAGGCGCC
>NZ_JAKFCM010000062.1:0-5057 GCF_036676645.1 Ramlibacter sp. | reverse complement strand
TGAAAATGCGATCTCCCAGGGAGTTCAGGCGGCATCGAGCCGCACAAGCGCGCCAGGTTCACCCAGAGGAGCCGGCGCTACGTTGCGAATAGAACGTGTCCGGGAATACGGGGGCAAGACCAGGGTTTTCCCAGGCTCCGGAAGACCTCTCTCAGGTGGCGGTCGAATGGGTGCTCGCACCCGCGCGTCGGTTCCCCGCGGCGGGCGGCGCCTGGCGGGGCTGATTGGTGGGGCGCCGCGAAATTTCTCCGGCCTGGGGCAGCGCGCCGCAGGCGCGCGATCGTGATCTGACTGGCGGCATCTGTTTGAGCAGCGCGACGAAGGAGCGCAGCGAGTTATGCCGCCCGCCCCAGGCCGGAGAAATTTCGCGGGAAGACCCTGCGAGCGGCAGCGAGCAGGGGCCGCCATACCATGAAGCAACGGCAGGCGCCGCCCGCCGCGCCGCACGGTCGTCGATCGACTTCGGTGACTGCGCGCAGCTGAAGGGACGGGCGCTCTGGACGCAAGGAACCCGCTCGGCCGGCAGGCTCACACCGACCTTCGCCGGCTGTGCTCGCGGCACGCCTGGGCGAAGGCCTCCAGGGTTCGTTGATAGAACGGGTTGGCGGCATGGCGCCACTCGGGGTGCCATTGCACGCCGTAGGCGAAGGCGCTCGCGCGCGTCACGCGCACGCCTTCCACCAGCCCGTCGGGCGCGTGCGCCTCGGCCGCCAGTCCCTCGGCCAGCTTCCGGATGCCCTGCCCGTGCAGCGAATTGACCAGCGCACGTGGCCCGCGCGCCCACTGCTCGAAGGCGCTGCCCGGCGCCAGCAGCACCTCGTGCCGCTCGGCGAACTGTGCCTCCAGCTCGGCCGCCTCGGGCTCGCGGTGGTCCATGAAGCCCTGCTCGGTGTGCACGCGCTGGTACAGGCTGCCGCCGAGCGCGACGTTGATCTCCTGCAGCCCGCGGCAGACGCCGAACAGGGGCGTGCCCTCCGCAATGGCGGTGCGCACCAGCGCCATGGTGAGCGCGTCGCGGCGCGGGTCGAGCAGGTCGGTGTCCAGCGCCTTGGCGCCGAAGTGGCTGGCCTCGACGTTGGAGGGCGAGCCGGTCAGCAGCACGCCGTCGACCAGCGGCAGCAGGTCCTTGACGTCGTTGGCGCCGGCCATGGGGAACAGCACCGGCTGCATGCCGAGCTCGCACACGGCCGCGGCATAGCGGTCGGCCAGCACCGTGTAGCCGCCCGGGTCCGACAGGTCCAGGTGGCGGTGGCAGGCCGGCAGCCAGACCAGCGGCTTGTGCGGCACGGGGGCGGGTATGGCCCATTCTGGCGCTGCCGCCGCGCAGATCGTCGGCAGCGCGGCGCGTCCGCGCGTCGGACGCTGCCGTATCGGGCTTGCCGTCGAGCCGCGCGCAGGCTCAGCCGGCCGCCCGTGCCGCCAGCCAGCGCTCCAGCACGGCCAGTTCGGCCGCGCCGGGCCGGCCGGGCCCGGTCACCACCGCATGGACGTGCCCGCCGAACGTGCGGGTGTCGACCTGCAGCGGATCGCCCCATCCGATCAGCAGGTCGCCGACCGGCCCGCTGAACGACGCGGTGCCGGACGCCACGTCGCTGCCGTCGACCCGCAGTTGCTGCGCGCCCTGGCCGCCGGTGAGCGCCAGCACGTGGGTCGCACCCGCCGCCGGCGCAGGGCCGGCCAGCGTGAGCGAGCCCCCGCCTGCGTCCTGCCAACGCGCCTGCACCTGGCCGACGGCCATCGCCAGCTCGACGCCCCAGGGCTGCCCCGCCACGCCGGCGCGGAACACGACGCCATTGGCGCCGGCTTGCGGCAAGCCGATCGCGGCCAGCACGAAGTGCTCGTCCTGCAGGTTCCAGGGCGCCAGGTTGCTCGGGTTCGGATAGGTCGGACCGGGCACCACCTTGCGGCACCACAGGCCGGTGGCGCCGGCGCCGGCCAGGTCGGCATGCGGGGGGCCCGCGCGGCGCAGCACGGGTGGGCGGCGCGGTCCGGCGTGGGCGCTGTCCTGGTTCATCCAGTTGAGCATGTCCATCGCGTTGCCCACGCCCGAGGCGAAGCCGCTGTCCGCCACCGCGCGCACCGGCTCGCCGTCCTGCGCGGGGCGACCGAGCAGGTAGTCGGTGAAGCCGTCGGCGAAGTCCCAGAGCGCCGCCGAGTGGCGCGCCAGGATCGCCCGCGCCGCGTCCTCCAGCGAAGTCGCGGCATGGGCCACCGGATCGGCGAGCGAGTAGACCTTGCGCGGCGGCGGCACCTGGCGCCCGCTCGCAGCCTGGTAGCTGAGCGTGGCGATGCTGTCCGGGGCGGGCGTGAAGGTGAAGCTGTCCTGCCCGTTCGGCCCCGCCGGGATCGACAGCGCCGTCTTGCTGAAGCTGCCGCCGGCATCGGAAGCCACCGTCAGCGCCACGGGGGCCGCCAGGTGGCCGCGCGCGAACACGGTGATCGTCACCGGCGCGCCGCCGGCCGAGAAGCCGCCGCCGGCGTCGAACAGGTCGGCCTGGTCGATGCCGGCAACCGCCTTGAGGGTGCCGGCCACCAGCGGCTCCAGCGTGCGGTGCTGGTGCCAGCCGGGCACGTGGTTGATGCCGTGACTGCGCGCGGCCCAGTGGCTGCCGCCGATCCAGGTCTGGATCTCGCAGCCGCTGGCCCAGGTGTGGTCGATCATCCGGCGGAACGCCTCGTGCCAGCGCGCGTCGTCGATCGGCATGCCGGTCTCGGTCAGGGCGACGACGGTGCCGTTGGCACGGGCCCAGTCGGTGGCGATGCGCATGCGGTCCCGGCCGGTGTCCAGCGTCATCGGGCCGACGCCGAAGCCGGCCGTGAAGTTCTTCGCCACCTCCAGTTCCCAGTCGAAGCCGTTGCCGTTGTTGAAGGCGTCCACGTAGCTGTGCACCTCGTAGACGAGGTTGCTGCCCGCCAGCGGCCAGGCGGGGTTGAATTCGGGGCCTATGTTCATCGCGCCGCCCCAGGCGTTGCCGGATACGTAGATGGTGCCGGCCGGGTCCAGCGCGCGGATCGCGTCGATCGCGGCGCGGGCGAAGGCGGGCCAGATCGTCAGGTCTTCGCCGACGCCGCCGACCGGCGTGGAGTCGGTCACCTGTCCGGGCAGCGGCATGTCGTGCGGCTCGTTCATCAGGCCGTAGCCGCCGAAGCCGGGATGGCGGCCCCAGCGCTGCACGATGCGCCGCCACAGGTCGGCGAACGCCGCCGGGCGCAGCGTCGCGCCCGGTGCGGTCGCCATGATGCGGGTGAACACCTGCGAGGCATCGGTGGTGTAGGCGTGGCGCAGCGGGTCCGGCGGTAGCGTCAGCCCGATCACCGAGCCGTCCGGCTGGAAGCGGAAGTCGGTGTAGCGGCAGTAGTTGTGGCAGTCGAGGATGCAGCGCGCGCCGGCAACGGCATGGGCGTCGAGCACGGCATCGATGTAGCCGGCGTAGCCCTCGTGCAGCGCGCCGGGTTCGCCGATCAGCGCGCGCGCCTGCGCGTTGGCCTGCGTGTCCACCAGCATCGGCTGCAGCAATTCCCACATGAAGGGCAGCCGGTTCTTGCCGAAGCCGCGCGTCGCCAGCCAGCGCACCTCGGCCGCACGCGGCACCGTGAAATGCAGGTTGGGCGCGGTGGCGTCGCCGAGGCGCACACCGTCGGCCCACTCCATGCCGGACAGGTTGGTGCCGATGCGGGCCACCGGCGCGACCGCCGCCGGATCGGGCGGCACGGCGGGACTGCCGCCCGGTCCGGCGCCGCTGGCGGGAGCGGGCGCCGGGCCTGCGGCGGGCGCTGGTGCATCCGAACCTCCACCACCGCCACCGCCGCCACAGCCGGCGACGCCGAACAGGGTCAAGACCGCCGCGCTGATCGCGCGCTTGTGGAATTCACGTCGCTGCATTGCCCGCCAACTGCGGGTACTGCCCCGCGCCTGGCCAGTGTCGATAGCACGGCGGCGCGGGGGGTGTAATGCGCGACTACAGCGGTAACGGGGTGCGGCGTTCCGCTGGCTCGTTCAGGCCCTTGCGCCGGGATTCAGGCCGCGCGCTGCCGAAAGCCATCCAGCACGTTGGCTGCGTTGACGCCGACCTCCGCCACCGCATAGCCGCCCTCGAACACGAACAGTGTGGGCAGCCCCGCCGCCGCGAGGTCCTCGCCGACGCGCAGGTAGTCGGCGCTGCGCAGGCGGAAGCCGGCGATCGGGTCGCCTTCGAAGGTGTCCAGGCCGAGCGAGACCACCAGCGCCTGCGCGCCGGCTGCGGCGATGGCCTGCAGCGCCGCGCCCAGCGCCTCGCGCCAGCGATCGAAACCGGTGCCGCGCGGCAGCGGCAGGTTCAGGTTGCCGCCCTCGCCCGCCCCGGCCCCACGCTCGTCGGCGTAGCCCAGGTAGTACGGGTACTCGGTGTGAGGGTCGCCGTGCACGCTGGCGAAGAACACGTCGGCGCGTTCGTAGAAGATGGCCTGGGTGCCGTTGCCGTGGTGGTAGTCGATGTCGAGCACCGCCACCTTGTCCAGCCCGCCGTCGCGCAGCGCCTGGGCGGCGATGGCGGCGTTGTTCAGGAAGCAGTAGCCGCCGAAGAAGTCGGCGCCGGCGTGGTGGCCGGGCGGGCGGGTCAGCGCAAAGGCGCTGCGATGCCCTTGCAGCAGGTGCCGTGCGCCGGCCACCGCGCAGGCTGCGCCCTGGCGCGCCGCCGGCCAGGTGCCGGCGGTGATCGGCGAGCCGGCATCGAAGGAGAACAGGCCCATGCGCGCCGGGAAGCTGGCCGGCAGCACGTCGCTGCGGAAGGTGCGGATCGGCCAGTACGAAGGCAGCGCGTCGCGTTCGGCGTTCTTCGGGTCGAGCGCGACCCACTCGTCCCAGGCGGTGGACAGGAAGTCGAGGTAGCGCGGGGCGTGGATGCGGGCCAGGACCTCCATCGTGACCTCCGTCGCCGATTCGATGGGACCGAGCTGGCGGGCCTGCAGCTCCTGCAGCACGTAGTCGGCCCGGGCCGGCACCTCGAAGCAGGGCACCAGCTCGCCGCGGAACATCTCGTGGCGGCCGTGGTGCAGGGCGTGGCGGTCGTTGAAGAAGA
>NZ_JAKFCM010000061.1:0-1862 GCF_036676645.1 Ramlibacter sp. | reverse complement strand
TGGCGGAGAGAGTGGGATTCGAACCCACGGAAGGGGTTAGCCTTCGGCGGTTTTCAAGACCGCTGCCTTAAACCACTCGGCCATCTCTCCGTTGTTGCTTCAAATCTCGGCGGGCAGTTTCAGCGCCGCGCGGGTCTTTTCGCAAGGCACGCCGCCGGGCGTGCCGCACTTGAGCTTGCTGTCGAGGATCAGCTGCGGCAGGCGTTCGGCGAGGAAGTCGATGAACACGCGCACCGCCGGCAGCAGACCGCGCCGCGACGGGTAGATCGCGTGGCAGATGCCCTGCGGCAGGTTCCACGCCGGCAGCACGACCTCGAGCTCGCCGCGGCGGATCGCCTCCGCGCAGGTCAGCTCCGGCAGCAGCACGACGCCCAGGCCATCCTTCGCGGCCGCCATCAGCAGCGGGAAATCGTGCGCCATCAGTGTCGGCGTCAGCTCGACCTTCTGCACCTGCCCGTCCGGGCCGTGCAGGGTCCAGCGCTGGCGGCTGTCGTCCTCGCTCATGCTCAGCGTGGTGTGGCCGGTCAGGTCGGTCGGATGCTGCGGGCGGCCGACCCGGTCGAGGTATTTCGGGCTCGCCACCAGCAGCTCGCGCAGCTGGCCGAAGCTGCGCGCCACCATCTCGCCGTCGTCGGTGAGCTGGCTGCGCACGCGGATCGCCACGTCGAATCCTTCCTGGATCACGTCGACGCGGCGGTTGCTGACGTGCATCTGCACGCGCACCTGCGGCTGCTGCTTCATGAATTCGGGCAGCACCGGCGCCAGCACTTCCTGGGCGATCGCCACCGGGCAGCTGACCTTGATGACGCCGCGCGGCGCCGCGCTGACGCGGTCGACCGCCTCGCGCGCGGCCTGCGCCTCGGCCAGCATCGTCTGCGCATGCCGGTAGACGCTCTGGCCGACGTCGGTGACGGCGAACTTGCGGGTGGAGCGCTGCAGCAGGCGCACGCCGAGCTCGGTCTCGAGCTGGGCGATGCGGCGGCTGAGGCGCGACTTGGGCACGCCGAGCGCGCGTTCGGCGGCCGCGAAACCGCCGTGCTCGACCACCATCGCGTAGAACTGCAGGTCGTTCAGGTCCGGGTGGTTCATCCGATGCGCTCCTGGTTGCCCATGTACGGCCGCAGCGCCTCGGGGATGCCGATGCTGCCGTCCGCTTCCTGGTAGTTCTCCATCACCGCGATCAGCGCGCGGCCGACGGCCACGCCCGAGCCGTTGAGCGTGTGCACGGGCTCGGGCTTGCCGGTGGCCGGGTTGCGCCAGCGGGCCTGCATGCGCCGGGCCTGGAAATCGCCGCAGTTCGAGCAGCTGCTGATCTCGCGGTAGGTGCCCTGGCTGGGCAGCCACACTTCCAGGTCGTAGGTCTTGCGCGCCGAAAAGCCCATGTCGCCGGTGCACAGCAGCACCTTGCGGTACGGCAGGCCGAGGCGTTCGAGCACGGTCTGGGCGCAGCCGGTCATGCGTTCGTGCTCGGCGTCGGATTCCTCCGGCCGGGCGATCGACACCAGTTCCACCTTCTCGAACTGGTGCTGGCGGATCATGCCGCGGGTGTCGCGGCCGTGGCTGCCGGCCTCGGCGCGGAAGCACATCGAGTGCGCGCTCATGCGCAGCGGCATCTGCGCGTCGTCGACGATCGTGTCGCGCACGATGTTGGTGAGCGGCACTTCGCTGGTCGGGATCAGGTAGCGGCGGCTGTCGCCGAAATCGGTGGCGAACAGGTCCTCCTCGAATTTCGGCAGCTGGCCGGTGCCCTGCATGCTGTCGGCGTTGACGATCAGCGGCACGTTGGTTTCCAGGTACCCGTGCTCGCCGGTGTGCAGGTCGAGCATGAACTGCGCCAGCGCCCGGTGCAGGCGCGCCAGCGG
>NZ_JAKFCM010000060.1:0-2290 GCF_036676645.1 Ramlibacter sp. | reverse complement strand
CGCCGCGCGGCGCACCCTGGCCCTGCGCATGAAGCTGCGCGCCACCCGCCAGGTCAAGCAGACCTTGCTGGCGCTGGACACCGCCCGCCTGCTGGCCAAGCACCGTGCTTTTTCACAGGCGGCCGCGCAGAGCATTGTGCGTGGCCTGGCGCTGGAGCTGCTGAACGATGCGCACGATCCGGCGCAGTTGCAGCAAGCCTGGTTTTCGCTGGATGAGAGCGAGCGGGCCATGCCCGAGCTGGTGGTACATGCGGCATCGCGGCTGATGGCGCTGCATGGCGACGCCGGGCTGGCGCGCACGTGGCTGCTGCAGGTGTGGGACCGCATGATAGAGCCGCGCTCGGAGATCGGCGACAACCTGCGCATCAAGCTGATCACGGTGCTGGAAGCTGGTCTGGACTCCCTGGATGCGGCCTGGCTGGCGCGCATTGAAGCGGCGCAGATCAGCCGGCCGCGCGACGCCAATCTGCAGTACCTGGCCGGCATGGCCTGCCTGAACCGTCAGCTGTGGGGCAAGGCCCGCCAGTTGCTCTCGCAAGCCGCCATGGGCCTGCAGGATGCCACGCTGCACCGCAATGCCTGGCGGGCGCTGGCGGTGCTGGCCGAGCAGCGTGAGGATGAGCCGGCGGCGGCGCAGGCCTACAAGCGCGCTGCCCAGCTGTAGAGGCGCCAGGCCCTGCTGCCCAAGCCCCTGGTGGCCGGGTGCCGCTGCACCGCGCCATGGGCACCGCACATGTCCCGGAACGCCGGCGCAATGCGTCGAACAGGCAAAGAAAAAGCCCCGCACGCGGGGCCTTTTCAGGAGGCTGAGGGCCAGGCCAGTGGCTGGCCCGCCGGTCCATCAGGCGGCTGGTTGCTCAAAGGGCAGCGCCATTGAGCCCAGATCGCGTTTGGTCTCCACCAGCACCAGCGGACCTTCATCGGACACCGCCAGGGGCGGGCGCTCGCGCGGCACATGCGCCGGTTTGATTTCAGCAGCGATGGCGGCTTGCGCCTCGGCAATCTTGGCTGCATCGGAGTTGACCCACTGCAGGCCTGAAGACGCGGCCACCTGGGCCAGGTCCTGCAGGGGCAGGGCGTAGGCCTGGACCTTGGGCAGCGTGATGCCGGCTGCTGCGGGCGCAGGTACTGGCATGGGCGCCACCACTGGCGCGGCAACAGCGACTGGCGCCGTGTAGGCAGGCGCGGGAACCTGAACCGGGGCCGGAGCAGGAACATTTGCCGAAGGGGTTGCCGGTGCTGCAAATTCAGCAGCGACTGGCGTACGCTCTTCCTGGGCTGGCGCCTGAGTTGGCGCTGAACCGGCGGGTGCGGCGGTGCCCTCGGCGGGCTGCTCGCTGCGCTCGCCATTTTCACCGCGCTCCTCGCCACGCTCGCGCCGGTCGCGGCCGTAGCGGTCACGGCTGCGGCGTTCACGGGGCTGACGTTGCTCGTCTGCCGGGCCAACGCCCTGGCCATTTTGGTCCTGCGCCAGCGCCTGGCCGGTCTCGCCGAGTGCCACTGCAGCCATAGGCGCGGCTTCACCGCTCACGATATTGCCAGCGGTGTCGGCGCCCGGGCTCTGGCCCTCGGTGCGTTCGCCGCGGCGATCATTGCGGCGGCCACCGCGCTCTCCACCCCGTTCACCGCGCTCGCGGCGGCCTTCGCCCCGTCCTTCGCGTCCGCCCTGCTGGCGATCACCGTCACGGCCGGCTTCCTGGGCGGGCCTGTCCTGTCCCTGCACGGCAGCCTCGCCACCCATGGCTGCGGCCATGGCGGCCTGGTTGGCCAATGCGAGATCCTGCTCTACCGCATCGCGCGGGATGCGGTCGCCGCGTTCGCGGCGGTTGCGGTCACCACGGCCCTCGCCACGGCCGTCGGTGCGACCTTCGCTGCGGGGCTGGCCTTCGCCGCGATTGTCAGCGCGGGCTTCAGGGCGTGCTTCCCCGGCGGAACGCTCCTGGCGTGCGCCTTCGCCGCGTGCTTCGGGACTGCGTTCACGGCGTTCGCCGCCGCGACCCTCGCCCCGGTCGCCCCGACCTTCAGGGCGGCCCTCCGGACGTGCCTCGCCACGTCCTTCACCACGACTGCGGCCACCACGGCGGCCATCGCGGCCACCGCGCTCTGAACGTTCGCCTCGCTCGCCGCGTTCGCCACGTCCATCACGTCGTGCCTCGCCGCCGCGCTCTTCTTTTTTCACTTCAATGGCAGGCGCAGCAGCCGGCGCTTCGGCGCCGCCGAACAGGCTCTTGATCCAGCCAAAGAAGCCTTTTTCGGCCGCCACGTGGGCTGGCGCTGCAGGCGCTGGGCG
>NZ_JAKFCM010000059.1:0-1912 GCF_036676645.1 Ramlibacter sp. | reverse complement strand
CCGCCTTCGTCACCCCCGCCCATGCCTTCGCGGCCGCCGAGCAGCTGCAGTTCGGTGGCGATGATGTCCACGGTGTTCTTTTCCACGCCGGTGGTCTTGTCCACGTAGGTGCCGTATTTCAGGCGGCCTTCCACGTAGATCGGGCGGCCCTTCTTCACGTATTCACCGGCGATCTCGGCCAGGCGGTCGTAGAAGGTGACGCGGTGCCACTGGGTGTCTTCAATGGTTTCGCCGCTGTTCTTGTCCTTGCGACGGCTGGAGGTGGCCACGCTCACGTTGGCGACGGCCTGGCCCGAGGGCAGGTAGCGGATTTCGGGGTCGCGGCCGCAGTTGCCGACGAGGATGACTTTGTTGACGGATGCCATGTGTGTGCCCTTGGGGGAATTAGCAGGCGGCGCGGGAGCCCGGGCCGCAAAACGGTCAACCATTGTGCCGCAAGTGCCGGTATCGCCCAATACGCCGCCTGCCGGTGTCGGCCACCTCGCCGCTGGCCCTACACTGCCCCCCGATGAAAGGCGAACCGGACTTCCTGCAGAACCTGCGCGACGAAATGGGCGACGGCCGGCAATGGCTGGACCGCGGCATCGTGATCGCCTACGCGGTGTTGACCGGTCTGGCGGTGGTGGGTTTCACGCTGCTGGCCGACGCCGCTTTTGGCCTGTACCAGAGCCTGCGCGGCGCCATCTGGTGGGCGCCGCTGCTCTGGACGCCAGCACTCACCGCGCTGGTGGTCTGGGGCATCCGGCGCTGGGCGCCGGGCGCGGTGGGTTCGGGCGTGCCGCAGGTACTGACCGCGCTGGCACCGGAAACCCCGATCGCCAGCCGCTCGCGCTTCGTTTCGCTGCGGCTCTCGCTGGCCAAGATCGCGGCGGTATCGGGTGGTCTGTTGGCGGGGCTGTCGATCGGGCGGCAGGGGCCGTCGGTGCAGATCGCCGCGGGTGTGATGCTGCACGCGAGGCGCTGGCTCTCGCCCAAAACCGACATCAGCACGCGCGAACTGCTGGTGGCCGGTGGCGCCGCCGGCATCGCCGCGGCCTTCAACACGCCGCTGGGCGGCATCGTGTTCGCCATCGAAGAGCTCTCGCGCCGGCTGCAGGACCGCAGCAGCGGCCTGATGCTGGCGGCCATCGTGGTGGCCGGCCTGGTGGCGGTGTCGGCCTTTGGCAACCTCTCGTATTTCGGCCGCATCCGCACCGACGGTGTCTCGTGGTGGAGCCTGCTCGGCCCCGGCCTGCTGGTGGCGCTGGGCTGCGGCTTGCTGGGCGGCCTGCTTTCGCGCCTGATGCTGGCCTCGTTCACCGGCCTGCCCGACCGCTTCTGCGCCTACCGCCGCAAACGCCCGGTCACGTTCGCGGCCCTCTGCGGTTTCGTGGTGGCGGTGATCGCCATCGTGAGCGACGGCAACGCGGTGGGCGTGGGCCACCACCACACCCACGCCCTGCTGGACGCGGCGGGCAGCGGTGAGCACCAGCCGTTGGTGTTCACCGGCCTGAAGTTCATCGCCTCCTGGCTCTCCGCCTGGGCCGGCGTGCCCGGCGGCATCTTCGGGCCCAGCCTGTCGCTGGGGGCCGGCCTGGGCGCCGACGTGGCCTGGCTGCTCGACTCGCCGCACGGCCCGGCGCTGATCGCGCTGGGCATGTGCGGTTTTCTGGCCGCCGTGACGCAGACGCCGATCACCGCCATGATCATCGTGATGGAGATGACCGACGGCCACAGCATGGTGCTCAGCCTGATGGCCTGCGCGCTGCTGGCCAGCCTGCTGTCTCGCATGATCAGCCGGCCGCTGTACAGCACCATGTCGCTCCTGATGATGCGGTCGCTGCGCGGCGATCTCGCGCCGCTGGCGGGGGCACCGGCGCCCATGCCACCCGCGGACCGGTAGGCCCCGCCGGTCAACCGCCCCGGACCGGTG
>NZ_JAKFCM010000058.1:0-2132 GCF_036676645.1 Ramlibacter sp. | reverse complement strand
CAGGCCGACAGCGCCTCGGAGCTGCGCGTGTCCAAGGCGACGACGATCGCACTGGGCATCATCGCCGTGGTGCTGGGCATCGCCTTCGAGAAACAGAACATCGCCTTCATGGTGTCGCTGGCGTTCGCGATCGCGGCCTCGGCCAACTTCCCCGTGCTGTTCATGAGCGTGCTGTGGAAAGACTGCACCACCAAGGGCGCGGTGATTGGCGGCTTCCTGGGCCTGATCTCGTCGGTGGCGCTCACCGTGGTTTCGCCCTCGGTGTGGGAAGTGACCCTGGGCAACCCCAAGGGTTCGGCGCTGTTCCCCTACACCTCGCCGGCCCTGTTCTCCATGACGATCGGCTTCGTGGGCATCTGGCTGTTCTCCATCCTCGACAACAGCCAGCGCGCCAAGGTCGACCGGGGCGGCTTCCTGGCGCAGCAGGTGCGCTCGGAAACCGGCATCGGCGCATCGGGCGCGTCAGGCCACTGAACCCGAGACCCTGATGGAATGGCCAAGGGCCGAAGGTGTTGTGCCTTCGGCCCTTGCCGCTTTCTGGCGAGCTCCAGAACCCGCCGGGCGCGGCGCGCGAGACAAACGCTTACAACTTGCGATGGGCACCGTCCCAACGACAGGAACAGAATTTGTGACGAATTGCACCGTTTGAAGCCTTGACCCCGGGGAGGACATCATGGCCCGCAAACCAGTCGTCAACGTCCCCCAGGAGCCCCCGGGCCGCTCACGGCGCACCGGCCTCGGCGTGGTCCGCACCGCCCCGGCATCCGCCATCACCTTCGTCGTCCGCGGCCAGGCACTGCAGACCGTCGGCGCCACCCGGGGTGGCCCGGCCCTTCCCAGCGGATTCGGCGGGCGCGGCCAGGTCATTCAGCAAGTGCAACCGGGCGCGCGCCGCAGCAGCGGCAACGACACGGTGCGCATGACCGCGCGCCCGGGGCTGGACGCGGTGGTGCTGCACATCGCCAACGGCCCTTCGCTGATGCTGCACCCCGAGACCGCGCGCGACCTGATGCTGGCGCAGTCGGGCCTGACACGCAGCGCCGTGCGCGGCGCCTCGCGCCCGGGTGAAGCGGCCGACGATGCGCCGAGCGAGGTGGTGGTGCCAGTCGAACTCGGCTGGCAGGGCGCCCCCGCGGCCGGCGGCCCACGCGCCGCCACGCGCGGGCGGCTGGGCGAGGCGCTGCTCTCGGGCATCGAGGTGGTGACCGGCCTGTTCAGCGGGCCGGTGAGCGAACTGGCAGCGGCCCGGATCGGGGCCCGGCTGGACCAGCAGGTGGACCCCGGCGTGTACCGCCTGAGCGCCGACGCCCTGGGCGCGCCGCTCAAGGACAGTGGCCACAAGCTCGCCCGCGTGCCCGCCGCGGACCCCGGCGAGCCACTGCTGGTGCTGCTGCACGGCACGTTTTCCGACACCCACGGCACCTTCGGCAAGCTGTGGCAACAGCACCCGCAAAAGGTCCGCGATCTGTTCGCGCACTACGGCCAGCGGGTGTACGGGCTGGACCACCCGACGCTGACCGCCAGCCCGATCGACAACGCGCTCATGCTCGCGCGCGCCCTGCCCGATGGCGCGCGCGTGCACCTGCTCACGCACTCGCGCGGCGGCCTGGTGGCCGAGGTGCTGGCCCGGGTCTGCGCCCGGCCCGCCCTGTCCGAAGCATTGCTCGCACCGTTCAAGGGCGGCGCGCACCGGGCGCAGCTGAGCGCCCTGCGCCAGTTGGCCGCCGAACTCCAGGGGCGCGACATCCGCATCGAGCGGGTGGTGCGCGTGGCCTGCCCGGCGCGCGGCACGCTGCTGGCCTCGCGGCGGCTGGACGCCTATGTGTCGGTGCTGAAGTGGACGCTGGAGCTCGCCAGCATCCCGGTGGCGCCCGCCCTGCTCGACTTCGTGGCCGAGGTGGCCAGCCACCGCACCGACCCCGCACTGCTGCCCGGGCTGGAAGCCATGACGCCACAGAGCCCGCTGGTGCAGTGGCTGCACGGCGGCGACGGCCCGCTGCCCGGCCAGTTGCGCGTGGTCGCCGGCGACATCGAAGGCGACTCCGTGACGGCCTGGGTCAAGACCCTGCTGGCCGACGCTTTCTACTGGACCGACAACGACCTCGTGGTGCAGACGCGCTCCATGTACGGCG
>NZ_JAKFCM010000057.1:0-1592 GCF_036676645.1 Ramlibacter sp. | reverse complement strand
GCTGTCGGCGCGGGGTTGTTCATCTTCCTGGAACAGCAGGCTGTCGGCATAGCGCTGGGGAATTTCGATCGGGGTGATTTCCGCGGCGAAGCGCCCGGCTTCGATCGCGGCACAGGCGCGCTGTTGCGAACGGGCGGCGAAGGCATCCTGTTCTTCACGGGTTATGGCGTAGCGCGCGACCAGATTTTCCGCGGTGATGCCCATGTGGTAGTCGTTGGACGCATCCCACAGGCCGTCGTGGATCATGCTGTCGAGCAACCGTCCGTGGCCCATGCGCAGGCCGTTGCGCGCCTGTGGCATGACGTAGGGCGACAGGCTCATGTTCTCCTGGCCGCCGGCGATGATCGCCTCGGCATCGCCGCAGCGGATCGCCTGGGCGGCGAGGATCACGGCCTTGAGACCGGAGCCGCAGACCTTGTTCAGGGTCATGGCCGGCACCCCGTGCGGCAGGCCGGCCTTGAGCACCGCCTGGCGCGCCGGATTCTGCCCGGCGCCGGCGGTCAGCACCTGACCGAGGATCACCTCGTCGAGCTGCTCGGCGGGCAGGCCGCTGTCGGCGAGCAGGCGGCGGATCACCGCGGCGCCCAGCTCTGGCGCCGGGATGCGGCTCAGTGAACCCTGGAAGCTGCCAACGGCGGTGCGGGTGGCGGCGACTATGACGACTTCACGCATAAGATTTCCTCGCAGGCGCGCGCCTGGCGATATTGTCTGGTGCGCACGGCCTAGGCGGCCCCACGTACCCTACGGCTCGAATAAAAAAGCGCGACGTCTCGGTGCGGGACGCCGCGCAAACGCTCAACTAATGCCTGCTCGGTCAGAACTGTTCGGCGCCCAGCCCATACAGCGGCGCGCTGCCGGCGCGGATGCTGGCTTCCAGGCTCAGGGTGCGCGGTAGCAGGCGGGCGAAATAGAAGGCCGCAGTGGCCAGCTTGCCACTGTAGAAGGCCTCGTCATCGGCGCGCCTGGCCTCGGCCACCGCCGCCATGCGCGCCCACATGTAGGCGTAGGCGACGTAGCCGAACAGGTGCAGGTACTCCACCGAGGCGGCGCCGACCGCATTGGCATCCGTCTTGGCTTGTTCCAGCAGCCAGCCGCTGACCGCTTCCAGGCGTTCCAGGGCGGTGACCAGCTCGCTGCCATAGGGTGTTTCGTGCTGGTGGGCGAAGTGGCGGATTTCGGCCGCGAACTGGCGCAGCCCGGCACCGCCGTTGGCCACCACCTTGCGCCCGAGCAGGTCGAGGGCCTGGATACCGTTGGTGCCTTCGTAGATCTGCGCGATGCGCACGTCGCGGACCAATTGCTCCTGACCCCACTCGCGGATGTAGCCGTGGCCGCCGAACACCTGCTGGCCATGCACGCAGCTTTCCAGGCCGATGTCGGTGAAGAAGGCCTTGGCCAGCGGGGTGAGCAGGGCGACCAGGGCGTCGGCCTGCTGGCGTTCCTCGGCGTCGGCGGAGAACTTGGCCAGGTCCAGCTGCTGGCCGACGTAACAGGCAAACGCGCGGCCGCCCTCGGTCATGGCTTTCATGCTCAGCAGCATGCGCCTTACGTCGGCGTGCACGATGATCGGGTCGGCGGCCTTGTCCGGCGCC
>NZ_JAKFCM010000056.1:0-40782 GCF_036676645.1 Ramlibacter sp. | reverse complement strand
GCCCGGCCCTTGCCGCCGACCACACGATGCGCATCAGCCACCAGTTCCCGCCGACCCACCACACGGCGCTGAACCTGGCGCAGTTCGAGAAGGACGTCGAAGCGGCCACCCAGGGCAAGGTGGACGTGCAGATCTTCGGCGCCGCGCAGCTGTTCAAGCCCAACCAGAACCACCCCGCGGTGGCCAGCGGCAAGATCGAGGCCGCCACCATCCTGAACTTCCAGTGGGGCGGCACCATCCCCGAGATGAGCGTGACCATCATCCCCTACCTGATGACGTCGGTCGCCAAGCAGAAGGCCTTCATGGGCTCGGAGGCGGCCAAGCTGCTGGACGCCAAGATGGCCGAGCGCGGCGTGAAGAACATCGCCTGGATCGTCGACACCAACGACGGCATCTTCACCTCCGCCAAGAAGCCGCTGGTCGCCCCCGCCGACTTCGCCGGCCTGAAGATCCGCGGCCTGAACAAGCTGTTCGACGCCGGCCTGTCGGCGATGGGTGCGCAGCCTTCGGCGATGCCCGGTTCGGAGGTCTACCAGGCGCTGCAGACCGGCGTGCTGGACGCCGGCTTCACCGGCGTGAAGGCCGCCAACAGCCGCAAGTTCTACGAGGTGCAGAAGTACGGGGTGGCCTCCAACATCATCCTGGCCTTCGACAACCTGGTGGTGAACCCGGCCTGGTGGAACGGCCTGCCGGCCGACGTGCGCGGCGAGATCCAGAAGGCCGCCGACCGGGCGGTGCAGCGCTCCATCCGCCAGGAGGACGGCGTGCCGCCGGAAGACGTGAAGGTGCTCAACGAGAAGGGCATGCAGGCGGTGGCGCTGACCAAGGCGCAGGAGAAGGTGATGGCCGAGGCCATGCAGCCCGCGGTGAAGAAGGAATTCCTCTCCCAGACCGGCGCCGACGGCGAGAAGCTGCTTAAGATGATCGACAAGCTCTGAGGCGGCCGGCGCGAATGCACGATTCGGTCATGAGCAGCCCGCCGCACGCGCGGGCCGAGGGCCCGGCCCTGCGCATCCTCAGCCAGTCCGTGGCGTTCCTGTCCGCCGGCGCCATGGCGCTGTCGGCGGCGGGCACGCTGTTGTCCCTGGCCCTGATCGGCTGGGCGGTGGTCATGCGCTACTTCTTCAACGCCGCGCCGGTGTGGGTGGACGAAGTGGTCGGCTTCCTGCTCGTGGCCATCGTGCTGCTCGCCGCGGCCCAGACCTTCCGCCGTGGCGAGCACATCGGCGTCGACATCCTGGTGGAGCAGCTGCCGCCCAGGGGCCGGCGCTGGGCACTGGCCTGGGCAGCCTTCGTCTCGGGCGTGGTCGCGGTGGTGCTGATCGTCAACGGCTGGCAGACCGCCACCCTCGCGCGCACCCTGGGCCTGGTCACCGAAGGGCACCTCGAGTGGCCCACCTGGTGGCTGATGCTGCTGATGCCGGTGGGCGGTGCCTTGCTGCTGCTGACCACCGTGGAGGCGCTGTGGCGCGCCTGCACCGGCCAGGTGCTGAGCTTCAAGTCGCCGCACGCGCAGGACGTGCCCCAGGACACCCCATGACCATCGCGCTGCTGTTCGCGGGGCTGCTCCTGCTGCTGTTCACCGGCCTGCCGATCTTCGCCGGCCTGGCCGTCTTCGGCGGCGGGCTGCTGCTGGCGACCCAGGGCGAACTGGGGTCCGTCACCGAGGTCATGTTCGGCGAGATGAACCGCTACCTGCTGGTGGCGATCCCGCTGTTCGCCTTCATGGCCTACGTGATGATCCGCAGCCGCATCGTGGACGACCTGTACCAGACCGCGTACACGCTCACGCGCCACCTGCCCGGCGGCCTGGGCATCGCCACCATCCTGGCCTGCACCATCTTCGCCGCGATCTCCGGCTCCAGCGTCGCCACGGCGCTGACCATCGGCGCGGTCGCCATCCCGCAGATGATCCGCTTCGGCTACGACCCGCGCGCGGCCTACGGCCTGGTTGCCGCCGGCGGCACGCTGGGCATCCTGATCCCGCCCTCCGGCCCCATGATCCTGTACGGCGTGACCACCGACACCTCGATCGGCGGGCTGTTCATGGCCGGCATCATCCCGGGCCTGGTGATGGCCGGCGTCTTCGTCGCCTACAGCATGGTGACGACGGCGCTGAAGCACCGCCACATCCGGCGCGAGCCGCGCGCCAGCCTGGCGGAAGCGATGGCCTCGATCCGCAAGTCGCTGTGGGCGCTGTCGTTGCCGGTGTTCGTGCTGGGCGGCATGTACGCCGGCCTCTTCACGGCCACCGAGGCGGCGGCCGCCGGCGCCTGGCTGGCGCTGTTCGTCGGCGTCGTGATCTACCGCACCCTCGGGCTGCGGGAGATCTGGGACGCGGCGATCGACGCCAGCCGGATCTCGGCCATGCTGTTCATGATCCTGGCGGGCGCCTCGGTGTTCGGACACGTGCTGACCAAGCTGCGCATCCCGCAGCAGATCGTGGAAGCCGTGACCGCGGCCGACATCGGCGTGACCGGTTTCCTGGTCGTGATGATGGGGCTGGTCTTCATCCTGGGCATGTTCCTGGAGTCGATCGCGATCATCCTGATCACCACGCCCGTGATCCTGCCGGTGATGCACCACCTGGACATCAACCCGATCTGGTACGGCGTGCTGCTGGTGATCAACCTGGAGCTGGCGCAGATCACCCCGCCGGTGGGCATGAACCTGTTCACCATCAAGGCCATCACCCAGGCGCCCATGGGCGCCATCGTGCGCGGCTCGGCGCCCTACGTGCTGCTGATGATCGCGGTGATGGCGCTGGTCATGCTGTGGCCGCAGATCGCCCTGTGGCTGCCGGGCACCATGCGGGGGTGAGCGGCCCGCCGCCCGGCCCGGCGTTGCGAGAAGCGACGGAAGGGCCGGCGGTGCATACTGCGCGCCCCATGCAGTTGCAGCAGATCCTCTTCAGCCAGGGCTTCGGCACCCGGCGCGTGTGCGCCGGGCTGGTCCAGCAGGGGCTGGTCCGCGTGGGCGGCCAGCCGTGCACCGACGCCACCGCCGAATTCGTCCCGGACGGGCTGCGCTTCACGGTGCAGGGCCAGGAGTGGACCTGGCACGGGAAGGCCTACGTGCTGCTGCACAAGCCGGCCGGCTACGAATGCTCGCAGCGGCCTTCCGCCTGGCCGAGCGTCTACACACTGCTGCCGGCGCCGCTGCGCCAGCGCCCGCAGCGCCAGGGCACGCCCGGCGTGCAGGCGATCGGCCGGCTCGACCAGGACACCACCGGACTGCTGCTGCTGAGCGACGACGGCGCCTTCATCCACCGCATGAGCTCGCCCAGGCGCCACGTGCCCAAGGTCTATGAGGTCACGGCCAGGCATGCCGTCGATGACGGATTGCTGCAGCGGTTGCTGGGCGGCGTGGTGCTCGACGACGACCCGCGCCCCGTGCGCGCCGCCGCCTGCGAGCGGCTGGACAGCCACCGGCTGGCGTTGACGCTGACCGAGGGCAAGTACCACCAGGTCAAGCGCATGGTGGCGGCGGCGGGCAACCGGGTGGAGCAGCTGCACCGCTCGCGCATCGGCGGCCTCGCGCTGCCGGGCGACCTGGCTCCCGGGCAGTGGAAGTGGCTGGAGGCGGGGGACCTGGCCCGGCTGCAGGGCGGCTGAGGCCTGCAGGCCGGTTCAGTCGCGGCCGGCCAGGAAATCCGCGATCCGGCGGGTGACCGCCTCCGGCTGGTCGCGATGCGGCGAGTGGCCGCAGTCGGGCAGCACGGCCATCTCGAACGGCCCGCGCGTGGGGGCGATCTCCTCGATCTGGCGCAGCGTGCCATAGGCGTCGTCCACCCCCTGGATCGCGAGCACCGGCGCCTCGATGCGCCGGCAGTCCTCGCGGATGTCGAAGGCGCGAAAGCGCGGGTCCAGCCAGGCGTCGTTCCATTGCCAGAACGCCACGTCGACGTCGGCATGGAAGCGCGCCAGCCGCTCGCGCAGGCCGTTGCGCTCATAGGCGTCGCGGGCCTGGGCGATCGACTGTACGGAGATGTCCTCCACGATCACGTGCGGGGCCATCACGATGCAGGCCGAAAGCGGATGGCGGCTGGCGTAGAGCAGGGCGATGCTGCCGCCGTCGGAGTGGCCCAGCAGCACGGGGGCCTGCAGGCCCAGCGCCTGCAGCACCCCGGGCAGCACCTCGAAGGCCTCGCGGTGCATGTAGTCCGGCTCCAGCCGGCCGGCGCCACGCACATCGGCGATCGGGTCCGATCGCCCGTAGCCGCGGCGCGAGTACACGATGCCGGAACGCCCGGTGCCCGCGCAGACCTGCGCCGGCCAGTCGCGCCACAGGGCCACCGATCCCAGACCTTCGTGCAGGAACACGATGGGTTGCCGCCCCTGCGGGCCGGCGATGCGCAGGACCTCCAGCCCCACGCCATTGACTTCGATGCAGTCCATCGCGGCGATGTTAGCGGGACGGCGCCCACGGTTGGGTTGCGAGCTCGAGCGATGCGACCGCCCGATCGTCCTTGATCCAGCGCAAGGCGGCGCAGCTGAGGCATCGGAACATATCGGGTGCTTCGCATCGGCGCCACAGATCCCTCGCGCGAAAGGATTCGTGATGACGAGCTCGACCGTTTCAGCCTCCGTGGCATGCGATCAGCAGGCCCTTCTCGAGATGGCGCCCGACGCCATCTTCGTGGCCGACCTGGAGGGCCGCTACACGTACGTCAACGTCGCTGCCTCCCACCTCCTGGGCTGGAGCCGGGAGGAACTGCTGGCCATGTCCATCCCGGATCTGATCCGGCCGCAGGAACGGGACCGCCTGGTGCAGCTGAAGCAGGCCATGGCCAGCGGCGCCGCGAGCTGCAGCCTCTGGCAGATGCGGCGCAAGGACGGCAGCTGGACGGACGTGGAGGTGAGGGCCAACATCCTGCCCAATGGCCAGTGGCAGGGCTTCGTGCGCGACATCTCGGGCAGGCTGGTACTGGAGGCCCGAACGCCAGGCGCTGCAGGAGCAGGCCGAGATCGACCGCGCCACGCTGCTGGGGGTGATCGAACGGCTGCCGGCGGGCGTCGTCCTGGTCCAGCCAGGCGGCCACATCACCTTCAACAGCGCGGCGCAGCAACTGCTCGGCATGCCGTTGTCGGAAGGCGCCGGGGCAGCACAGTACGCACAACGGATCCTCTACCCGGACGGGCGCGCCGTGCCTTTCGAGGCGCTGCCCTCCAGTCAGGCGCTCGCGCACGGCAAGGCGACGGGGCCGGCCCAGCTGCTGATCCGGCACAACGATGGCAGCAGGGTGCCGGTCCTGTGCTGTGCGGCGCCTGTGTCGGGCGCCAGCGGGGGGATGCCGGCGGCGCTGGTCGTGTTCCAGGACATCAGCGAGACCTTGCGCCTGCAGCGCGCCGTGCGCGACAACGAGCGCCTTCTCGAGGCGGTGTTCGAGCTGATGCCCACGGGCGTGCGGCTCGCCGATGGCCAGGGGCGCATCGTCCGCACCAACCGGGCTGCGCGGGAGCTGTGGCGTGGTGCCCCGGGCGGGCCGCTGCATGGCGAGATGAAGGCCTGGTGGGTGGAGAGCGGACAGCGCATCGTGCATGCCGACTGGCCGGCCCGGCGGGCGGTGCGCGGGGAGTCCACATCCAAGGCGCTGGTGCGGATGCAGTGCTTCGACGGCTCCTTCAAGACAGTGGCCAAGTACGCGGCGCCGCTGCGCGACGAGCAGGGGCGCATCACCGGCGCGGCCGTCGTGGACGAGGATGTGACGGAGCTGTACGAGGCCCAGCAGAAGCTTCGCGCCAGCGAGCGCCTGCTGCAGACGGTGATCGACCTGCTGCCCGTCGGCGTGGCAATCACCGGCAGCAAGGGCGACATCGCGCAGACCAATCCGGCCCGCGATGCGATGTGGCAAGGCACCGGGCCTGCCGGCGCGGGCAAGTCCGGCGGCTTCGCGGGCTGGTGGGTCGACACGGGCGAGCCGGTCGCGCAAGACGAGTACGGCCTGGCGCGTGCCGTCCGATGCGGCCAGACCATGCGCTGCGGACTGATCCGGGTCCAGCGCGTCGATGGCTCGCACAAGACGCTGCAGCATTGGGCGGCGCCGATCCGCTCCGACACGGGCGAGATCACCGGCTCTGTCGCCCTCGACGAAGACGTGACCGATCTGTACCGCACGCAGGAGCAGTTGCGCAGCGCGGTGCGCGAGCGGGAACACATCCTGGCGGTGGTCGCGCATGACCTGCGCAATCCTTTGAATGTCCTCGCCTTGCGGGCGGCCGCCCTCGAGCACAAGGGACGCTCCATGCCCGGCGGCGAGGCAGTGGTCGCTGGTGCCGGGGCGATCCTTGAAGTCGCGCGCGCCATGGGCGGCCTTGTCGATGACCTGCTTGCGCTCTCGGCCATGCGTGCGGGCCAATCCACGCTTCAGGCGGTTCCGGTTCCTGCCCGGATGCTGGTGGACAAGGCGGTGGAGGCAAGCCTGCCGCTGTTCGGCCAGAGCGGGCTGGAACTGGAAGTCCAGGTTGAAGGCGAGCTGGCCATGGTGCTGGCGGACCCGGACCGCATCGGGCGCGTCTTCGCCAACCTGCTCGACAACGCGCGCAAGTTCACCGACAGGAATGGCCGCGTGGTCGTCGGTGCCCAGGCCGTGCCGAGCGGCGTGCAATTCGGCGTGACCAATACCGGCATTCCCTTGCGTGCCGAGGAAATGGACCATCTCTTCCAGCCGTTCTGGCAAGGCGGCAGCGAGGATCGCCGCGGCGCGGGCCTGGGCCTGTCGATTTGCCATTCCATCGTCGAAGCCCATGGCGGCCGGCTATGGACCGAGGCGGCGGACGGCATGCGCGTCAGGATCATGTTCCTGTTGCCCGGCTACCCCGCGGCCGGCGCGGCAGCGCCCGGGGAGTCGTCACTGGCAGCGCTCGGCATCCGGGCCGCGCGCGAGCAGGCCCGCGCGGACTGACTCCGTTCAGCCTGCGGCCCCGACCCTCCGCAAGCCGGCCGGGTCTTCAGGCTGCGCCGGAGCGGCGCGCCGGCCTGATCGGCCCGGCTGGCGGCTGCCGCGTGCGGCGTGGAACAATGCGGCCCATGAGTGCCCCGCCCTCGCCCTCGACAACCGAATTCGGCCTGGTCATCGTCGGCGACGAGATCCTCTCGGGCAAGCGGGCCGACAAGCACCTGCCCAAGGTGATCGAGCTGCTCGGCGCGCGCGGGCTGCAACTGGCCTGGGCCGACTACGTGGGCGACGTGGCGGATCGGATCACGGCCACCCTGCGGCGCGCCTTCGACTCCGGCGCGGTGGTGTTCTCCTGCGGCGGCATCGGTGCCACGCCGGACGACCGCACGCGCCAGTGCGCCGCGCGGGCGCTGGGCGTTCCCCTGCAACTGCACCCCGAAGCCGAAGCCCTGATCCGCGAGCGCATGCAGGACATCGCGCGCGAGCAGGGCGTGCCCTACGAGCCCGATCGCGACGACAACGTGCACCGCCTGAACATGGGCGTGTTCCCGCAGGGCGCCCGCATCATCCCCAACCCCTACAACAAGATCCCCGGCTTCAGCGTGGGCCACGTGCACTTCACGCCCGGCTTTCCGGTGATGGCCTGGCCCATGATCGAGTGGGTGCTGGACCGGCAGTACGCCCACCTGTTCCGCCCGGGCACCTGGCAGGAGCGATCGGTCATCGTGTTCGGCGCGATGGAAGCCGCGCTCACGCCGCTGATGGAGCAGGTCGAGCGCGACCACCCGGCCATCCGGGTGTTCAGCCTGCCCAGCGTGGACCACCCCGAGTACGGCCGCCACATCGACCTGGGCGTCAAGGGCGAACCCGCGGCGGTCGCTCCGGCCTTTGCGCACTTGCTGGATGGCTTGAAATCCCTGGGCGCCCGCCTCGGCCCCGAATTGGTGCGTTAGCATCCGCGCACCAGGACGGCGCAGCTTCGGTGCACCGATGTGGTGCGTAACTCATCCTTCGCAGGGCCCAGGGCCTGCGCGAGGGGCCGGCGCCGCTCGGGCCGGCGCGCCGCCCCCGTGCAGCCGCCATGCACCAGCTTTGGCACAGAACCTGCATTCCCTGGCCCGTCCATTCGCAACGAACCATCCAACCGGAGAACCCCGATGGCAGCCAAGAACGTCGCCGACGTGATGAAGATGGTGAAGGAGAACGAGGTCAAGTTCGTCGACTTCCGCTTCACCGACACCCGCGGCAAGGAGCAGCACGTCACCGTGCCCGTGTCCCATTTCGACGAAGACAAGTTCAGTTCGGGCCACGCCTTCGACGGCTCCTCGGTGGCCGGCTGGAAGGGCATCGAGGCCTCCGACATGCTGCTGATGCCGGACCCGGACACCGCCAACATCGACCCCTTCTTCGAGGAGACCACGCTGATCCTCTCGTGCGACGTGCTCGAGCCGGGCGACGGCAAGGCCTACGACCGCGATCCACGCTCCATCGCCAAGCGCGCCGAGGCCTACCTGAAGGCGAGCGGGCTGGGCGATACCGCCTTCTTCGGCCCCGAGCCCGAGTTCTTCATCTTCGACGACGTGCGCTGGGCGGCCGGCCCGAGCGGCTGCTTCGTCGAGGTCGACGAGTACGAGGCGCCCTGGAACACCGGCAAGAAGATCGAAGGCGGCAACAAGGGCCACCGGCCGACCACCAAGGGCGGCTACTTCCCGGTGCCGCCGATCGACAGCACGCAGGACATGCGCGCCGAGATGGCGTTGATCCTCGAGCAGATGGGAATCCCGGTGGAGGTGTTCCACCACGAGGTGGCCGGCGCCGGCCAGAACGAGATCGGCACCCGGTTCAACACGCTGGTGCGGCGCGCCGACTGGAGCCAGCTGCAGAAGTACGTGATCCAGAACGTCGCCAACGCCTACGGCAAGACGGCGACCTTCATGCCCAAGCCGATCGTCGGCGACAACGGCTCGGGCATGCACGTGCACCAGTCGGTCTGGAAGGACGGCAAGAACCTGTTCGCCGGCGACGGCTATGCCGGCCTGTCGGACTTCGCCCTGTACTACATCGGCGGCATCATCAAGCACGCCCGCGCGCTCAACGCCATCACCAACCCCGGCACCAACAGCTACAAGCGGCTGGTGCCCGGTTTCGAAGCGCCGGTGAAGCTGGCCTACAGCTCGCGCAACCGGTCGGCGTCGATCCGCATCCCGTACGTGGCCAACCCCAAGGGCCGGCGCATCGAGTGCCGCTTCCCGGACCCGCTGATGAACCCCTACCTGGGCTTCGCGGCCATGCTGATGGCGGGGCTGGACGGCGTCGAGAACAAGATCCACCCGGGCGAGGCCGCCACCAAGGACCTGTACCACCTGCCGCCGGAGGAGGACGCCAAGATCCCGACCGTGTGCCACAGCCTGGACCAGGCGCTGGACTACCTCGACAACGACCGCGCCTTCCTGACCAAGGGCGGCGTGTTCAGCGAGGCCATGATCGATGCCTACATCGAGCTGAAGATGGGCGAGGTGCAGCGCTTCCGCATGACCACGCATCCGATCGAGTTCGACATGTACTACAGCCTGTAAGTGCCAGCCCGCGGCACGAAGCCGCGCCGCGCGTGAAGCGGACGGTTGTCGTCCGCCCGTCGCCCCGAAGCACCGCCCGCGCGGTGCTTTGTCGCTTTTTGCCTTGCGAATCATGAGCTTGCCTTGCAATCCTCATCGGTTGCGCCATACTGGCAGGCCGTCCTGGGCACGCACGCCCGTGGAGCCGTCCCGATGAAGTCCGCCCTCACTGTCTCGCTTGCCGCCCTGCTGGCAGCCACCGCCGCGGAGGCGCAGGGCACGCGCATCTACCGCTGCGGCAACACCTACACCAACGACGCAGCCCAGGCGCAGGCGCAGGGCTGCAAGCTGGTCGAGGGAGGCAACGTGACGGTGGTGGAGGGCACCAGGGTCAACTCGCAGGCCACGGTTCGCGTGGCCGCGGTGCCTTCCGCCGCGCCGGCCGCCCAGCCCGGCCAGAAGGTGGATTCGGCCGAGCAGAAGGCCCGCGACGCCGATGCCCGGCTGATCCTGGAAGCCGAGCTCAGGAAGGCCGAATCGCGCCAGGCCGAGCTGGCCCGGGAATGGAACAACGGCGAGCCCGAGAAGATGGGCCCCGAGCACCGCAACCACCAGAAGTACCTGGACCGGGTGGCGGAGCTGAAGGCCGCCATGGCGCGCAACGACAGCGACATCGCCGGCATCCGGCGCGAACTCGCCCGGCTGGGCGGCGCGGCCACCGCGTCCAAGTGACGCCTTGACGGCGCCCCGCTCCCCCAGGTCCCCCGCCTCGCGCCAGGCCCGCTTCCAGGCCTTCGACCTGCTCGCCACCCTGGTGGCGGTCGTCGCTCCGGACGGCACCGCGCTGTTCGCCAATGCGGCGCTGGAGGACGCGCTGGGCATCTCTCGCCGCAGCATCCAGGGTTCGCCCTTCCCGGACTGCTTCACCGAGCCGCAGCTGCTGCGCACCGCGCTGGCGGGCGCCGGCAGCAACGAATTCGCGACCCTGCGCTACGACGCCGGCCTGCTGCGGCACGGCATCGACCCGCTCCCGGTGCACGTGGTGGTGGCGCAGACCGACCGGCGCGGCGAAGTGGTGGTCGAACTGCTGCCGCTGGAGCAGCAGGCCCGCCAGGAGCGCGAGCAGCGCCTGCTGGACCAGTCGCAGGCCAACAAGGAACTGGTGCGCAACCTGGCGCACGAGATCCGCAATCCGCTGGGCGGCATCCGCGGCGCGGCCCAGCTGCTGGAGCTGGAGGTCCGGGGCCGGGAACTGAAGGAGTACACCCGCGTCATCGTCCGGGAGGCCGACCGGCTGCAGGCGCTCGTCGACCGCCTGCTGCAGCCGCACCGGCGCCAGCCGCAGGTCGGCGACGTCAACATCCACGAGGTCTGCGAGCGGGTGCGATCGCTGGTGCTGGCCGAATTCCCCAGGGGCCTGGCGGTGGTGCGCGACTACGACGCCTCGCTGCCGGAGTTCCGCGGCGACCGCGAGCAACTGATCCAGGCCGTGCTGAACATCGCCCACAACGCCTGCCAGGCGCTGGCCGGGCGGATCGCGGCCGGCGACGCGCAGATCGTGCTGCGCACGCGGGTGGCCCGCCAGGTCACGTTCGGCCGGCAGCGGTACCGGCTGGCACTGGAATTGCATGTGATCGACAACGGGCCGGGCGTGCCCCCGTCGCTCAGGGACCGCATCTTCTACCCGCTGGTGTCGGGGCGGGAAGGCGGCTCGGGATTGGGGCTGACACTGGCGCAAACGATCGTGCAGCAGCACCATGGCTCGATCGAATGCGACAGCGCCCCGGGCAGGACCGACTTCAAGATCCTGATTCCGCTGCCCTGAGACCGCCACCCGGAGGTGACTGCGACACATGAAGCCGATCTGGATCGTTGACGATGACCCCTCCATCCGCTTCGTGCTGGAGAAGGCCCTGCTGCGCGAGGAACTGCCCACGCGCAGCTTCACGCATGCCGGCGAGGTGCTGCAGGCGCTGGAGGGCGCCGGCGAGCCCGGTCCGCAGATCCTGATCAGCGACATCCGCATGCCGGGCGGCAGCGGGCTGGAACTGCTGAACAAGGTCAGGGAGAAGCGCCCCGGCCTGCCGGTGATCGTGATGACCGCGTTCTCCGACCTGGACAGCGCAGTGGCCGCCTTCCAGGGGGGCGCCTTCGAGTACCTGCCCAAGCCCTTCGACGTGCCGCATGCGGTCGAACTGATCCGGCGCGCGGTGCAGGAGAGCCAGCGCGAGCAGGTCGCGCAGGAGCGCATGGAGCAGGCGCCCGAGATGCTCGGGCAGGCGCCCGCCATGCAGGACGTGTTCCGCGCCATCGGGCGGCTGTCGCAAAGCAACGTGACGGTGCTGGTCACCGGCGAGTCCGGCACCGGCAAGGAACTGGTGGCACGCGCGCTGCACCGGCACTCACCGCGCGCCGAGGGCCCCTTCGTGGCGATCAACACCGCCGCCATCCCCAAGGACCTGCTGGAAAGCGAGCTGTTCGGCCACGAGCGCGGGGCCTTCACCGGCGCCCAGGCGCTGCGCCGCGGGCGCTTCGAACAGGCCGACGGCGGCACGCTGTTCCTCGACGAGATCGGCGACATGCCCTTCGACCTGCAGACGCGCCTGCTGCGCGTGCTGTCCGACGGGCACTTCTACCGCGTCGGCGGGCACAGCCCGGTGAAGGCCAACGTGCGGGTGATCGCCGCCACCCACCAGGACCTGGAGCAGCGGGTCCGGGAGGGCGCCTTCCGCGAGGACCTGTTCCACCGCCTGAACGTGATCCGCCTGCGCCTGCCGGCCCTGCGCGAGCGGCGCGACGACATCCCCATGCTGGCGCGGCATTTCCTGCAGCAGTCGGCGCAGCAGCTCGGGGTGGAGCCCAAGCGCATCTCGGATGCCGCCCTGGCGCGGCTGTCGTCGTTCGCCTTTCCCGGCAACGTGCGGCAGATGGAGAACATCTGCCACTGGCTGACCGTGATGGCGCCGGCCCAGCTCATCGAGCCCAAGGACCTCCCCCCCGAGGTGGTGGGGCCTGCGGCGGAAGCGGGCGCGGCGGCAGAGCCACCGTCCGCGCCGGCCCGGACCGGCGCGGGGCCGGATCAGCTTTCGGCGGCCGTGCCCGTGCCGTCGGCGGAATCGGAGGGCGGGCCCGCTTCGTCGCCGCAGCCCTGGGAAGGCGCGCTGGAGGCGCAAGCGCGCGAACTGCTGGCGGCCGGCCAGCCGGGCGTCTGGGAGGCGCTGACGCGGCGGTTCGAATCGCGGCTGATCCTCACCGCGCTGGCGCTCACGCGCGGCCGCCGCATCGAAGCGGCGCACAAGCTCGGCATCGGGCGCAACACCATCACCCGCAAGATCCAGGAACTCGGCCTGGACGACAATTGACCCACATCTCCCTGCCCGTTTCGTGAGGCAGGGCCGGGATGGGCTGTGGGGGCGACTCCATCTCCCCATGCCTGGTAGGGCCGCAGCCTGCAGTGGCAATAAGATGCACCGATAATGCATGTTATGGATACGACCCCTGCTGAGCAACCCGATGCACTGGCGCAGGCGCTGGCCCAGCCCTACCGGCATGGCTTCGTCACCGAGATCGAATCCGACTCCCTGCCGCCCGGCCTGGACGAGGACGTGGTGCGCGAGATCTCGCGCCGCAAGCGCGAACCCGAGTTCCTGCTGCGCTGGCGGCTGGCCGCGTTCGAGCGCTGGCGCAAGATGGAGGTGCCCGACTGGGCCTACCTGCGCATGGAGCCGGTCGACTTCCAGGCCCTGTCCTACTACTCCGCGCCCAAGTCGCTGAAGGACGGCCCCAAGAGCCTGGACGAAGTCGACCCGAAGCTGCTGGAAACCTACGAGAAGCTGAACGTGCCGCTGCACGAGCGCGCCCGGCTGGCCGGCGTGGCGGTGGACGCGGTGTTCGACAGCGTCTCGGTGGGCACCACCTTCCGCGAGAAGCTGGCCGAAGTCGGGGTGATCTTCAGTTCGTTCTCGCATGCCGTGGAGAACCACCCCGAGCTGGTCGAGCGTTACCTCGGCACCGTGGTGCCGCAGGGCGACAACTTCTACGCGGCGCTCAATTCGGCGGTGTTCTCCGACGGCTCGTTCGTCTATGTACCGGCCGGCGTGCGCTGCCCGATGGAGCTGTCGTCCTACTTCCGCATCAACGCCCGCAATACCGGCCAGTTCGAGCGCACGCTGATCATCGCCGAAGCGGGCAGCGAAGTGAGCTACCTGGAAGGCTGCACCGCGCCGCAGCGCGACGAGAACCAGTTGCATGCGGCGGTGGTGGAGCTGGTTGCGCACGACGACGCCCGCATCAAGTATTCGACGGTGCAGAACTGGTATCCGGGCGACGAGCGCGGCCGCGGCGGCATCTACAACTTCGTGACCAAGCGCGGGCTGGCGGCCGGCAAGCGCTCGCGCATCTCGTGGACCCAGGTCGAGACCGGCTCGGCCATCACCTGGAAATACCCCAGCGTGGTGCTGCGCGGCGAGGGCTCCAGCGGCGAGTTCCACTCGATCGCCGTGTCCAACCACTTCCAGCAGGCCGACACCGGCACCAAGATGATCCACCTGGGGCCCAACACCACCAGCCGGATCGTCTCCAAGGGCATCAGCGCCGGCCACGCGCACAACAGCTACCGCGGCCTGGTGCGCATGGGGCCCACGGCGGTGGGCGCGCGCAACCACACGCAGTGCGACTCGCTGCTGATCGGCTCCCAGTGCGGGGCACATACCTTCCCCTATGTCGAGGCCGCGCGCGACGACGCCGTGGTCGAGCACGAAGCCACCACCACCCGCATCTCCGAGGAGCGCCTGTTCTACTGCCAGCAGCGCGGCCTGGACGCGCAGGAAGCCACCGCCCTCATCGTCGGCGGCTTCTGCCAGTCGGTGCTGGAGGAACTGCCGATGGAGTTCGCGCTGGAGGCGCGCTCGCTGCTCGCCGTGTCGCTCGAAGGCGCCGTCGGTTAATTGAGGTCAGATACGAATTTCCGGGAAGACAATCGAATGAACACGAACCAACCCGTGCTGCAGGTCCAGGAGTTGCGCGTCGCGATCGGCGAACGCGAAGTGCTGCGCGGCGCGTCGCTGGCGATCCAGCCCGGCTCGGTGGCGGTCCTGATGGGCGCCAACGGCAGCGGCAAGAGCACGCTCGGCCTGGCACTGGCCGGCCATCCGCGCTACCAGGTCCAGGGTGGCAGCGCCTCCTTCGCCGGCTCGGACCTGCTGGCCCTGAACGTCGAGCAGCGCGCGCGGGCCGGCCTGTTCCTGTCGTTCCAGGCGCCGCCCGAAATCCCGGGCGTGAAGAACAACCTGTTCATCCGCACCGCGATGAATGCCGTGCGCGAGTCGCGCGGCGAGGCGCCGCTGGATGCCTTCGACTTCCTCGGCCAGGCGCGCGGCTCGGCCAAGCGGGTCGGATTGCCCGAATCCATGCTGGGCCGGCCGGTGAACGACGGCTTCTCCGGCGGCGAGCGCAAGCGCAACGAGCTGCTGCAACTCGCGCTGCTCAAGCCCAAGCTGGCGATCCTGGACGAGATCGACTCGGGCATGGACGTCGACGGCGTGCGCGCCGTGGTCGAACTGATCGCTTCGCTGCGCCAGCAGGGCACCGCCTTCCTGATCGTGTCGCACTACCTGCAGATGATCGAATCCCTGCAGCCCGACTCGGTGCTGCGGCTGGCCGACGGGCGCATCGCCCAGACCGGCGGGCTGGAACTGGCGCGCGAGATCGCGCGCACCGGCTACGCCCGCCAGCCGGCTCCGGTGGAGGCCTGAGCCATGGCCAACGGCGCTCCCACCGACGCGCTGGCCGCGCGCAGGCACCTCGAATCGCACGGCTGGATCCCGAAGAAGGCCGAGGCCTTCCGGCATCTTGCGCCGCCGCCCGCCGGGGTCTGGCTGGGCGGCGAGGCGCAGCCGGTCGCGGCCGCGCTCGAGGACGGCTGGACCCTGCAGGCGCTGGCCGGCACGACGGCCGGTGCCGTGGAGGCGCGCTGGTTCGATGCCGCCGACGCGGCCCAGCGTGCGGAGCTGTTCGCATCGCTGCCCGCGCCGGGCGACGACGAAGCCGCCCCCTTTGCGTGGGCCCACCGCGCGCTGGTGCGCGCGGGCCTGCGCCTGCGCATCGCCGCCGGCGAGAGTTTCCTGCGGCTCGACCGGGCGCCGACCGCCGCCGTCGAAGCGCCGCTGCTGCTGATCGAGCTGGCGCCCGGTGCCTCCTGCGTGCTGATGGAATCGCATGCCGCGCCCACCGCCGGCGCACTGGTGCAGAACCTGCAGGTGCACGTGCAGCTGGCGCGCAGCGCCCGGCTGCAGCACCTGCGCCACGTGCCCGCCGGCCGGTCCGACCGCATCGCCCACCACCTGCACGCGCGCCTGGCCGAGGACGCACAGTACGCCCAGGCACTGCTGGCCACCGGCAGCGACTACCACCTGCAGCGCAACAAGGTGGTCCTGCAGGGCGCCCGGGCCGCCGCACGCATCGACGGCGTGCTGCTGGTTGCCGGCAACACGCTGGAGCAGCAGATCATCTCGCGCCATGCCGCGCCCCAGACCCGCAGCGGCGCCGAAGTGCTGGCGCTGGCCAGCGGCGCCGCGCGCGTGATCGGCAACGCGCTGACCCACATGGCACCCGGCTGCGACGAAGCCGAGGCCCGGCAGAAGCTGGCCGGCATCCCCACCGCCGGACAGCCGCGCATCGTGCTGCGCCCGCACCTCGAGATCCACCACGACCAGGTGCAGGCCTCGCACGGCGCCACCTGGGGCGCGCTGCCGGAGGAAGCCCTGTTCTTCGCCCGCCAGCGCGGCCTGGACGAGGGCGCCGCCAAGGCGCTGATCCTGGAAGGGCTGGCCCGCGCGGCACTGGCACGCGGCGTCGACGAGGCGGGGCTGCCCGAGGCCTTGCGCCTGGACGCCGCGTTGACGGAAGCGGTGGCGCGCCACCTCGCCGCATCGCAAGCGAAGGAGACCGCCCATGGGTGACCGGTTGCTCGAAGGCGCGCACGCCGGGCAGTTCCCCGGACTGGCGCAACGCATCAACGGCGCGCCGCTGGCGTACCTGGACAACGCCGCGACCACCCACATGCCGCAGGCGGTGATCGACGCGATGCAGGCGTTCGAGACCGGCAGCCGCGCCAACATCCACCGCGGCGTGCACACGCTCAGCCAGCGCTCGACGGAAGCCTTCGACCGGGCGCGCGATACCCTCAAGCGCTTCATCGGCGCGGGCCCGTCGCACGAGCTGGTGTTCACTTCCGGCACCACCGAGGCGCTGAACCTGGTGGCCCACGGCCTGTCCGACACCGGGCTGGGCCGCGCCGTGCTGCAGCCGGGCGACGAGATCGTGGCCAGCGCGCTGGAGCACCACGCCAACCTGGTGCCCTGGCAGGCTGCCGCGCGCCGCAGCGGCGCGAAGCTGCACGTGCTGCGGCCGGACGCGCAAGGCCGGCTGCATGTCGATGACCTGGCCCGGCTGCTGGGTCCGCGCACCCGCGTCTTCGCCATCACCGCCTGTGCCAATGCCACCGGCGAGCGTCCGCCGTTCGAGGTGCTGCTGTCGATGGCGGCCGAGGCGGGCGCGCTGACGGTGCTGGATGCCGCGCAGGCGGTGGCGCACGAGGTGCCGCGCCTGGCGGGCCTGGCCTGCGACTTCATGGCCTTCTCCGGCCACAAGATGTACGGGCCCATGGGCACGGGCGCGCTGGCCGGCCGGCGCGCGGCGCTGGAGCGGCTGGCACCGCTGCGCCTGGGCGGCGACATGGTCGAGTGGGTCAACGAGCAGGACGCGACGTTTGCCGAATTGCCGGCGCGGCTGGAAGGCGGCACGCCCAACGTGGGCGGCGCGGTCGGAATGGCGGCCGCCGCCGACTGGATCGATTCGATCGGCCGCGAGGCGATCGACGCCCATGTGCGCGCGCTGCGCGCCCATGCCGTGTCCCTGCTGTCCGCGCTGAAGGGCCTGCGCGTGCTGTCGCCCGGCGCCGATCGCTCGGCCATCGCGTCCTTCGTCGCCGACGACGCGCACCCGCACGACCTGGGCACGCTGCTGGACCGGCGCGGCATCGCCGTGCGCACCGGCCACCACTGCGCCCAGCCCCTGCTGGAGTGCCTGGGCATAGGCCCGACCACGCGCGCGTCCTTCGCCGTCTACAACACGCACGAGGAAGTCGAGCGCCTGGCCGAAGCCGTCGCCCATGCGCTGGAGGTGCTGCGGTGAGCGAGCCCATCGACGACCTCTACCAGGACCTGGTGCTGGAGCACAAGCGCGCGCCGCGCCACTTCGGCAAGCTGGCCGAGCCCACGCACGAGGCGCGCGGGCGCAACCCGACCTGCGGCGACGACATCCAGGTGCAGCTGCAGATGGAGGGCGACGCGGTGAAGGACATCCGCTTCACCGGCCAGGGCTGCGCCATCTGCATCGCCTCGACTTCGATGATGACCGAGGCCGTCCATGGCCGCGACCGGCAGGTGGCCGAAGACCTGCAGCGGCGCTTCCGGGCCGTGCTGACCGGCGAGGCCGACGCGGAGGAGACGTCGCTCGGCAAGCTGGTCAGCCTGGCCGGCGTGCGCCAGTACCCCAGCCGCATCAAGTGCGCGCTGCTCGGCTGGCATGCGCTGATGCATGCGCTGCAGCAGCCCGCCGGCGAGACCACGGTCGCCACGCTGGAGGAGCCCGCGCCATGAGAGCCCCGCGCGAAACCGTGATATTCCGCCGTCCGGTGATGGTGGAGCTGGTGCCCTACGGCAACCCGATCGAGCTGGACGCCGGCATGATGGGCCAGATCACCCAGTCGCTGGGGGGCAACTTCACGCTGGTGGTCGACGGCCAGATGGTGCGCCTGAAGGGCAGCGATGCCGATGCGATCGGCAAGGAGCCGCCGGCGGCGGAGCAGGCCGAGGATGACGACACCGACCTGGAAACGCGCATCTGGCGCACGCTCGGGACCTGCTACGACCCCGAGATTCCGGTCGACATCGTCGAACTGGGCCTGGTCTATTCCTGCGAGCTGACGCCCATGGACGACGGTCGCAGCCAGGTGGACATCCAGATGACGCTCACGGCGCCGGGCTGCGGCATGGGCGAGGCGCTGGCCAACGAAGTGGCCGACAAGGTGCTGGCGCTCAAGGGCGTGGGCGAGGTCAAGGTCGACATGGTGTTCGACCCGCCCTGGGACCGCTCCCGCATGTCCGAAGCCGCCCAGCTGGCGCTCGGCATGTGAGCGCGCCCCCCGTTTCCCCAACTCCCGATTGATGATTCGATGACCCTGAACATCCTGCTGCTCGAAGACGTCCATGCCAGTGCCGATCCGGTGCTGGAAGTGCTGCCCGGCGTGCAGATCCGCCGGCTCAAGCATGCGCCCGATGCGGCGGAACTCAAGGAACTGCTGGCCGATGTCGATCTTCTCGGCCTGCGCTCGCGCACCCAGCTCGATGCAAAGGCACTCGAGGCGGCCCCCCGGCTGCGCGCCGTCGGCGCCTACTGCACCGGCACCAACAACATCGACCTGAAGACGGCTGCCGAGCGCGGCGTGGCGATCTTCAATGGTCCGTTCTCCAACACCCGCTCCGTGGCGGAGCTGGTGATCGGCCATGCCATCCACCTGCTGCGCCGCATCCCCGAGCGCCAGGCCGCCGCGCGCCGCGGGCAGTGGCTCAAGGACGCCAAGCGCTCCAACGAGATCCGCGGCAAGACGCTGGGCATCGTGGGCTACGGCAAGATCGGCACCCAGACCGGGCTGCTGGCCGAGTCGATCGGGATGCGCGTCGTCTTCCACGACGTGGAGGCCAAGCTGCCGCTGGGCAATGCCCGGCCGGCCGCCAGCCTGCAGGCCCTGCTGCAGGAGGCCGACGTGGTGACGCTGCACGTGCCGCAGACGCCGCAGACCCGGCACCTGATCGACGCCGGGCGCCTGGCGCAGATGAAGGAAGACGCGGTGCTGATCAACCTGGCGCGCGGCCAGGCGGTGGACATCGATGCGCTGCATGCCGCCCTGTCGAAGGGCCCCTTGCGCGGCGCCGCCATCGACGTGTTCCCGGTTGAGCCGGCGTCGGCCGCGCACACCTTCGAGTCGCCGCTGCGCGAGCTGGACAACGTCATCCTGACCCCGCACGTGGGCGGCTCCACCGTGGAGGCGCAGCGCAACCTGGGCGTGGAGGTCTCCGAGAAGCTGCGCGACTACCTGATGCTGGGCGCGGTGCGCGGCAGCGTGAACCTGCCCGAGCTGGGCGCCGGCCCGGTGCGTGGCGCGGCGCGCCTGGTGCACCTGCACCGCGACCAGCCGGGCGTGATGTCGCAGCTCAATGGCGTGCTGGCGGCCGCGGCGCTGAACGTCACGCAGCTGCACCTGGAAACCGACCACGGCCTGGGCGTGGCCGTCATCGACCTGAGCCAGGAGCCGGACAGCGGCACCCTGGGCGCGGTGCGCCGGATCGATGCCACGCTGGCGAGCTTCATCGCGTTCTCGCGCGGGGCTTGAGACTCATGCCATCCCGGCGCAGGCCGGCGCAGGCCGGGATCCACCTCCTGCGGCCCGAACACGCGGGAACCTTGCCCGGGCCCCCGGTGACGGATGCCGGGCCGGGCCCGGCATGACACACTGGCGGCGAGCCCGCGGTGACTCCTGCCTGTCGCGCTCACCTCTCCACGAGCAACGGCAGCTGCGAATAGCCGCTGCCCGGGTAGTGGGCGTGCACCGGCTCCCGGCCGGCCACCCTGGCCAAGCCGCGCGTTCCGGCCAGCAGTTCTTCCATCACCACCCGCAGTTGCAGGCGCGATAGCTCCGCGCCGGGGCAGACGTGCACCCCTGCGCCGTACAGCAGGTTGAGCGAGGGATCGCGATCGAGCCGGCATTCGTCCGGGTCGCCGAACACCGCCTCGTCACGGTTGGCCGAGGCCCACATCAGGGTGATCCGCTCGCCGGGCGCGAATGCACGGTCGCCGACGCGCCCGGGCCGGTGCACCACGCGCCGGTTGGCGATCAGGGGTGGGTGGATGCGCAGGATCTCGTCGATCGCGGCGCGCAGCAAGGCGGGATCGGCGCGCAGCCGCCGTTGCAGGTCGGGGTGCGCCGCCAGGTAGGCGGGCAGGATGCCCAGGCAGGATGCCAGGGTACCCAGCTCGCCCACCGTCCAGTTGCGCAGGATGCTGACCAGCTCCTCGTCCGCCAGCGGGCGGCCCTGCAGCGTCTCGCGCATCAGCCGGCTGGTCAGGTCATCGCGCCGCCGTGGGTCGTCGCCGCGGCGCAGTTCCATCTGCCCGCGGATGTGGCCGTCGAACTCGAAGGCAACGGCTGCCAGCGCGCTGCGATCGCCGGCCCGCGTGGCCGCCTGGCTGCGCCGCATCCAGTCGCGCAGGGGCTGGTGCAGCCCGGCGTCCCAGTCCATGTACGCGCACAGCAGCCGCACCGCGGTGTCGTGCGCGAAGGCGTCCATCCATTCCAGCTCGCCGGCGGGCAGCGCGCGCACCTGCTCGCGGGCGATGGCGCGCGCCACCGGCTCGAAGACGGACAGTCGTTCCGGTGCGAAGTAGGGCTCGACCAGTGCCCGCCAGGGCGTGTGCTCCGGCGGGTCCATGCCGTTGGGAATGGAGACATGGGCCGACACGGCATTGCCGAAGGTGTCGGGGTCGTGCAGGACCTGCACCACGTCGGCGTGGCGGAACAGCGACCACTGCAGGTAGTCGCTGTGCGCCACCGGGCACCGGCGGCGCATGCGGTCGTAGCCCGCCAGCTGGTCGTCCTGCACGGAGGAATCGCGCGGATCCCAGTCCTCCGCGTGGTCGGGCGTCCGCATCCGGTCAGCCGTCCTTGCCGTCCAGCCGGGTGCGCACCAGCCAGGGTGCGTAGATCCACAGGTAGACGAGGAAGGCGGCCGCCCACGCGAGCGATGCCGCGCCCAGCGCCAGCGTGTAGGCCTGCGGCGCCGCCAGCGGCAGCAGCACCCGCAGCACCGCAGCCGCCATCACCAGCAGGTAGGCCGCGACCTCGGGCCGCGAGACCTGCAGCGGCCGGCCCGTGTGGCCGCGGGCGGTGCGGGTGATCATGCCGATGATCAGGCCGCCGATCAGGCCCACTGCCAGCGCATGCAGGCCGAGCGAGGCGGCCACCCAGCCGAACTGCGCCAGCGCCAGCAGCGCCAGGCCGAGCGGCAGCCAGGCGTAGGACAGGTGCAGGATCCACAGGATGGGGCGCTTGAGCGTCACCCCCGGGGCCCAGCGCGACTGCCGCATCGCCTGCAGCACGGCGGCCGCGGCAAAGGCCAGGCCGGTGGCGGTGCCCGGCGCGGCGAACACCCACAGCACCAGCGCGAGCGCCGTCGCCGCGAAGGCGGCCCAGCCCAGCCGGGGGGCCGGCGCGATCTTCAGGCCCGGCGTGGCATTGGCCGTGAACGCCGGCACCACCCGGCCGGCCATCACGTGGATGATCAGCACGATCAGCCCGAGCGCGGCATGCAGCGGGGCCAGCGGCGACAGTTCGACGACACCCAGCGCCGCCAGGTGAAAGCACAGGTTGGCCAGGGCCAGCAGCAGCAGGATGCCCGCCAGCGGCAGGTTGCGCCGGTTCTTCGCCTTCAGCAGGACGCGCGCGAACACGGCGGCGATCACCGGCAGCAGCGCCACGTCGAGCGCCGCATAGACGGGGTAGGGCGCGGCCACCGCAGCCAGCCGGGCCGCCAGCCACAGCCCGGCCACGGCGCCCAGTGCCGGGCCGCGCAGCGTCTCCAGACCGGTCCAGGCCCTCCCGGCGGTCAGCAGGAAGCCGACGATCACCCCGATCGCGAAGCCGAACAGCATCTCGTGCGCATGCCACAGCATGGGCGCAATCGCCATGTCCAGTCGCACCTGGCCGAGGAACAGGCCGATCCACAACGGGACCGCGATCGCCGCCAGCGCCGCGGCGCCGAGATAGAAGGGGCGGAATCCCAGCCGCAGCAGCGGCGCGCCGGTCGGCGCTGGGGCGGCGGGTGGCTGGGCAGGCGCGATGGCGATCGGGGGTAGTGTCACGGTCGGGATGACCGGGATTGATCGCCCGGTCAAAAAGATGCAGAATGCGTGCATCTTAAAGCGCCGCGCGACGCGAAGCAAGCCCGTGGCGCAAGGAACCGCAGGTGCCGGACCCGGATTGCAAGGCAAGGGGCACTGGCACCCCTGACTAGAGAGACTCCCGTGCGCCTGGCCGAATACACCGACTACACCTTGCGCGTGCTGATGTACTGCGCGTCCAACCCCGGCCGGCTCGTCACCATCGCCGAGATGGCCGAGCGGCACGGCGTCTCGCGCAACCACCTGATGAAGATCGTCAGCGACCTGGGCCGCCAGGGCCTGCTGGCCACCATGCGCGGGCGCGGCGGCGGCGTGCAGTTGATGAAGAAGCCCGAGGACATCGGCATCGGCGACGTGGTGCGCGCGGCGGAAACCGACTTCCGGCTGGTCGAGTGCTTCGACGACGCCACCAACACCTGTGCGATCTCGCCCACCTGCCGCATGAAGCACCTGCTGGATGGCGCACTGGCCGCCTACTTCCGTGAACTGGATGGCGCCACCCTGGCCGACCTGGTGCTGCCGCCGGTGACGCCCGGCGAGGCCGGGGCCGGCGTGGTGATCCGGGTGCGCGCCACCGCGCCGGCCAACGAGGACGCGCCGGCGCCCGCCAGGGTTCGCACGGCCCGGCGCGCAGCGCGCCCCGTGCCGTCGCAGCGCCCGCGCACGGTACGGGCCTGAAGCCCGGTGGCGTTGCGGCGCGAAGCCCGCGACGCGCCCGCGGGAATGCCTTCTCCTGCTGCGCCGGGATCCACATAATAGATGCACCATCAATGCATCTTTTAGGATTCCAATGTCGCAACCCCACCAGCACCTCTCGCCCGACGCCCTGTATCCCTTCGATGCCCGCGGCATCGCCAAGCGCTTCCGCCACGCGGCCATCTTCGGTGCGCTGGACGCGCTGCAGCCGGGCGAGACGATGCGGTTCTTCAACGACCACGACCCGCTGCCGCTGCTGGCGCAACTGCAGGCGCGCTACGGCGAGCGCGTCGCCATCGAGTACCGCCGACGCGAGCCGGGCGAGATCGTGATCGACTTCGTGGTGCATTGAGGGCGCCATGGATCCGACTCCGGAGGCGTTTCCCGCCTTCTTCGACGCGGCTCCCGTCATCCGGATGCGCGACCCGCTCGCGCAATTCCTCGGTGCCGCGGCCGGCGGCGTGCTGCAGTACCGCTATGCCGACGCGGTGCGGCTGGCCGGCCACTCCTGCCCGACCGTGGCATCGGCCTGGCTCATGACCCGCGCCGCCCTGCGCGGCCTCTACGGCGACGATCTGCCCGAGCGCGGCGGCGTGCGCGTGGAGCTGCGTGAGCCGGCGCAGGAGGGCGTGACGGGCGTCATCGCCAATGTCGTTTCGCTGGTCACCGGCGTCACCGTGGACACCGGCTTCAAGGGCCTCGGCGGGCGGTTCGACCGCCGCCGGTTGCTGGCTTACGAGGCGCCGATCGAAAGCCAGCTGCGCTTCACGCGGGTGGACGATGGCCGGGCCGTGTCGGTGTCCTCGCGCGCGGAGCGCGTCGGCGGGGATCCCCGCGTGCGCGAGTTGATGATGTTGTGCATGACCGGTCGTGCCAGTCCGCAGCAGGTCGAGCTGTTCGGGACCCTGTGGCAGGACCGCGTGCGGCGCCTGCTGCTGGAACACGCCGACGACCCCGAAGTGGTCCAGCTGCATTGACCCTCGCCGGGCACGCGCCGACGGGGATGAGGCGGCTCAGATCTCCAGCGTCACCGGCGCATGGTCGCTGGGCTGCTTCCACTTGCGCGGCGCGCGGTCGATGCGGCAACCCTTCACCTGCGGCCGCAGGGCCTGGCTCACCAGGATGTGGTCGATGCGCACGCCGCGGTTCTTCTGGTAGCCCAGCATCCGGTAGTCCCACCAGCTGAAGCTCTTGTCGGGCTGTTCGAACAGGCGGAAGCTGTCGCACAGCCCCAGCCCGAGCAGCCGCTGGAAGTGGTCGCGCTCCTCGCGGGTGTGGTGGATGGTGTCGCGCAGGCCGTCCGGGTCCCAGCTGTCGCGGTCTTCCGGCGCGATGTTGAAGTCGCCCAGCAGCACCAGCCGCGGATGCCGCTTCAGCTCCCCGTCGACATAGGCGTTCAGTCCGCCCAGCCAGTTCATCTTGTAGGCGAACTTCTCCGTGCCCGGCGCCTGGCCGTTGACGAAGTAGCCGTTGACCAGTCGCAGCTCGCCTGGCGGCGCGTCCACCGTGGCGGCGATCACGCGCGAGTGCTCGTCCTCGAAGCCCGCGATGTTCTTCGCGATGTCGCGCACCGGCGTGCGGCTGAGGATGGCCACGCCGTTGTAGGTCTTCTGCCCGAACACCGCGCAGTGCGGGTAGCCGGCCTCGCGGATCGCCTCCAGCGGGAACTTGTCGTCCGTGAGCTTGAGCTCCTGCAGGCACAGCACGTCGACCGGGTTGGCGGCCAGCCAGTCCAGCACGTGCTGCAGGCGGGCCGTGAGCGAATTGACGTTCCAGGTGGTGATCTTCATCGCGCTACTCGGTCGCGATCCCGCGCCCGTACGTCACGAAGGCGAACCGCAGCCCCTTGGCCGAGGTCTGCTCGGTCCGCTGCAGCTCGATCCAGCCGTTCCCAGGCGCCGGCGCGCGCACGTCGCCTTCGAAGTCCGTGTCGATCTCGGTCACCTCCGCCACCTGCGCCAGCGGCATGGCCTCGCGCAGGATCTCGGCGCCGCCGATCACCCAGGCGTGCACCGCCGGCTCGCACAACGTCACCGCCTCGGCCAGCGAGCCGGCCCGCACGGCGCCCGGGGCCGACCAGCCCGGCTGGCGCGTGACGACCACGTTCGCCCGCCCCGGCAGCGGCCGGAAGCGCTCCGGCAGCGAATCCCAGGTCTTGCGGCCCATGATCACCGGCGAGCCCAGGGTGACCTTGCGGAAGTGCGCCAGGTCCTCCGGCAGGTGCCAGGGCAGGACGCCGTCCTTGCCGATCACGCCATTGCGCGCGCGGGCATAGATCAGGCCGAGCTTCATACCGCCACCGGCGCCTTGATCGCCCCGTGGCACCGGTAGTCCAGCACCTCGAAGTCCTCGTATTCGTAGTCGAAGATCGAAGCCGGCTTGCGCCGGATGTTCAGCACTGGATAGGGAAACGGGTCGCGCGAGAGCTGCAGCTCCACCTGCTCGTGGTGGTTGCTGTAGATGTGGCAGTCGCCGCCGGTCCAGATGAAGTCGCCCACGCCCAGTTCGCACTGCTGCGCCATCATGTGCGTCAGCAGCGCGTAGCTGGCGATGTTGAAGGGCACGCCCAGGAAGATGTCGGCGCTGCGCTGGTACAGCTGGCAGGACAGCTTGCCGTCAGCCACGTAGAACTGGAAGAAGGCGTGGCAGGGCGCCAGCGCCATCTTCGGCAGGTCGGCCACGTTCCAGGCGCTGACGATGATGCGGCGTGAATCGGGGTTGGTCCGGATCGTCTTCACCGCTTCGGCGATCTGGTCGACGTGGCCGCCGTCCGGCGCCGGCCAGCTGCGCCACTGCACGCCGTAGACAGGGCCGAGGTCGCCGTCCTCGCGCGCCCATTCGTCCCAGATCGTCACGCCGCGCTCGCGCAGCCGGTTGTTGTCGCTGGAGCCCTCCAGGAACCAGAGCAGCTCGTGGATGATGGACTTCAGGTGCACCTTCTTGGTGGTCACCAGCGGAAAGCCCTCGTTCAGATCGAAGCGCATCTGGTAGCCGAACACGCTGCGCGTGCCGGTGCCGGTGCGGTCGGTCTTGGGCGTGCCATGCGTGTACACATGGCGCATGAAGTCTTCGTACTGCCTTCGAATCGGGCGTTGGGCCTCCGGTCGAATTGAAGCCTTCTGTATCGCGTATGTCATCTGAAAAGAAGAAAAGGCCGTGCCTGGATCAAATCAACTGGCTTCAACGAAGCAAAGCCAATTGCTCGAGTCGGATAGCCATGGCTTCCTTCGATACTCGGAACTGAGTCATCAACGGCAGAATGTTGACCCCATTGAAAACGGGGGTGGACGCAAGAACCCGTGAGATTTCCCGGCGATTTCTTGGCTGCCACCGACTCTCTCTCGGCAGTGCTCCAGCTAAGGCGAACCGGGTTTCGTCAGTAAGCTCAAACGGGCCGTTTCCGAAGATGCTCTCGAATACTTTGGTCAGCAACTTGCGCGGCATAAGGAAGTACGCGGCGAACTTCTCTGCTTCACGCTCTTGAGGATCTTGGCTCCCGCTGGTGCCATCTAGAGGTCTGTCGCGATGCAGCCCAACGAAATCGTGCATGACTGCATGACCGAGTTCATGAGCGGCGGTGAAATTGCGGACCGATGCAGGAAAGCCGCTAGAGAGCAACACCTTTCGGTTTGGCTTATCGATTATTCCCGCAACGTTTGAGGCGGCGTCGCCAGCTTTGGGATGTAGGCCCAGTGCGCCTGTGATTTCAACCTCGTAGTCAAGCAACTTGAAGGCGATAACAGGATCAAGCGCATCAAGTGGGTCGATCAGCTTCCCTCGTTGAAAAAACTCAGAGCGCCGCTCCCAGATGCGGATCTGCAGCCTCCGCGCCAATTGTTCGATCTCTTCATCGGTGCGCCTACGTGGCTTTGCTGCCTGAATTTCAATCGGAGTGCCGATGTCAATCCCGTCGAATCGACTGACCGACTTCGTTAGCCGGTTCAAGTCATCCTCGTGAGCGTACGGGTTCTCGTAAATGAGCTTCGAAGCCTTGAGTTCTGCTATTTCTTCGAGCTCGGTCAAGTAAGCGTACTGATTCTGGAGGACTCGTCTGCGGTCCGATATCAGTTGCTCCAAGGACTTCGCCATACGGCCACCTCGCTAGAGAAGACTCAATTATCTCTTAGCACCCGGCCGGATTGAAAGGTCGCCCGGTGCCTACTGAATCGCCCTCAGCAGCACCGGCAGCGCCACAGGAGACTTGTCGTCTGGCTGCGGGATGCTTCGCGCATGTATCGGTTCACCAGGATCCAAAAAGGCTGTCCATGGCCGCCAGGATGTCGGTCCTCTGCTTGCCGAGGTTGGCGACACGACGGGTGAGTTCGCGAGCCGGAAAAGCCGCCAGGGCCGGCGTGTCGAGCACCACTCGCGTGCCCTCCACCTCGAACTCCGGATGCAGGTCGCGCAGCCGGTGGTGCAAGCGCGAGACGGGTCGCATGGGAATTACCACACGGGTGTCGAGTTCCTCAATGAACTCGTTCTGCACGTCCAGCAGGAACGGCGTGCCCTTGCGCAGGGCGGCATCCGGATGCGCATAGACGTCGAAGCGCGCCATGGGTCAGAAAGTGCGGTACTTCGCCAGGGGAAGCCCCTCGCGCGCGATCCGCGCGTTGTACTCGGCGATCGCTTCCCTGTTTTCTTCGCTCCAGCGCTCCCAGTAGCGCCGGCGCACCTCGGCGGCGAGTAGCTCGTCCACCGTCTGCGAGACGTTCATTCCCAGTTCACGGGCCATCTCCAGCACCTTGCTGTTGAGGGACAGGTTGGTGGCCTTCTTGGGCGCGTCGCCGAAACTGAACATGGGAGGGCTCCATGGTGGATGCGCACATTATATGCGCACAACACGCCCCGGATTGAGCAGGCCGGCGGGGTCCAGCGCCTGCTTCACCGCCCGCATCATCGACAGCGCCACCGGCGACTTGTAGTCCGGCAGGGATTGCGCCTTGAGCGCGCCGACGCCGTGCTCGGCCGAGATCGAGCCGCCGAAGCGGCGCACCTGCCCGTACACCAGGTCGTTGACGCGATCCTCCTGCTCACGCAGGAAGGCCGGGCCGTCGGCGCCCTCGGGCGCCTGCACGTTGTAGTGCAGGTTGCCGTCGCCCAGGTGGCCGAAGTTCACCAGCCGCACGCCCGCGATCTCGCGCGCCAGCAGCGCATCGGTTTCCTCGCAGAAGGCCGGAATGCGCGAGATCGGCACCGAGATGTCGTGCTTGATGTTCAGGCCTTCCTGGGCCTGCGCCAGCGGGATGCTCTCGCGCACGTGCCAGAGCTGCGCGGCCTGCGCCAGGTTCTCGGCCACCACGGCATCGGTGACCAGCCCCTGCTCCAGCGCGGCCTCCAGCAGTCCTTCGAACTGCCCGCGCGCATGCGCTTCCGATTCGTGATCGGCGTTCTCCAGCAACACGCCCCAGGGGCTCTCGCCGGCGAAGGGCACGCGCTGCTGCGGGAAGTGCTTGCTCACCAGCGACAACGCGAAGCGCCCCATGACCTCGAAGCCGGTCAGGCCGGACCCGAGCCGCGCGTGCGCGAGTTCGAGCAGCCGCACGGCGTGCTCCATCGACGGCACGGCGGCCCAGGCCGTCAGGCTCGCCGCGGGCCGGGGGAAGAGCTTGAGGGTCGCGGCGGTGATCACGCCCAGCGTGCCTTCGCTGCCGATGAACAGCTGGCGCAGGTCGTAGCCGGTGTTGTCCTTGCGCAGGCCGGAAAGCCCGTCCCAGATTTCGCCTTGCGCCGTCACCACCTCCAGCCCGAGGCACAGCTCGCGCGTGTTGCCGTAGCGCACCACCTGCGTTCCGCCGGCATTGGTGGCCAGGTTGCCGCCGATGGTGCAGCTGCCCTCGGCGGCCAGGCTGAGAGGGAACAGCAGCCCGGCCTGCTCGGCCGCCTCCTGCACCGACTGCAGGATGCAGCCGGCCTCCACCGTCAGCGTCAGGTTCTCGCGATCGATCGCCCGCACCGCCGTCATGCGCTGCAGACTCAGGACGACCTGGGTGCCGCTTTCGTCCGGCACGCCGCCGCACACCAGCCCGGTGTTGCCGCCCTGCGGCACGATGCTCGTGCCCGATTCGGCGCAGGCCCGGACCACCGCAGCGACTTCGGCGGTGCTGCCGGGCCGCACGACGGCCAGCGCCTTGCCACGCACCCGCCGGCGCCAGTCCTGCTCCCAGGCGCCCAGGTCGCCTTCGGTCAGTACGTTGGCCGCGCCGACGGCGGCGCGCAGCTTGTCGATCAGGGGGTTCACGCTTGCTTCCTTCTGCGCCCGCCCAGGCGCAGGCGCACGTGCAGCGCGCAGGCGGTGAACAGGACCAGGCACAGGATGATTTCGAGGATGGGCAGCCAGGGCGGCGCGACCGGATCGTTCCAGGCGCGCATCACGCCCTCGGCGAAATACAGCCAGACCAGCAGGCTGACCCAGCGGTAGGTGTACAGGCGGTGGCGCAGGAATCCGGCGAGCGGGAACAGCAGCGGCACCACCTTCAGCGCCCAGAGGGAGCCGCCGGGCCGCAGCGGCGCCAGCCACAGCTCCCAGGCCAGCCCCAGGGCGACCAGCGCCAGCAGGCTGCCGACCGCCAGCGCCCGGATGATCCGCAGCGAAGGGGGCGCTGCGATCGCGGAAGAAGGCATCGTGTCCATGGCCGATGGCATCATAGCGGCCGATGAAAATCGCCCCGCTGCTCGCCGAGCTTTCGCGCTTTCCCTGGCTCTCGACGGCGCGCACGCTGGGCGAGCGGTTCCGGGAAGACCGGCTGGGCGTCAGCGCCAGCAGCCTGACCTTCACCACCATGATCGCGCTGGTGCCGCTGGTCACCGTGACGCTGGCGGTGTTCACCGCCTTCCCCATGTTCAACAAGCTGCAGGGCACCGTGCAGCAGTGGCTGGTGCAAAGCCTGGTACCCGATGCCATCGCACGGCAGGTGCTGGGCTACCTGACCCAGTTCGCCGGCAAGGCCAGCCGCCTGGGGGCGGCGGGCCTGGCCTTGCTGTTCGCATCGGCCATCGCGCTGGTGCTGACCATGGACCGCACCCTCAACGGCATCTGGCGCGTCAGGCGCGTGCGGCCGCTGGCGCAGCGGGTGCTGATCTACTGGGCGGTGATGACGCTGGGGCCGCTGCTGCTGGGGGCCAGCCTGAGCGCCACCTCCTACGCCGTGTATGCCTCCCGCGGGCTGGTGCGCGGCATCCCGGGCGGCCTGCAGTTCCTGCTGGACGTGCTGGAGTTCGTGCTGCTGGCCGGCGGGCTGGCGGCGCTGTACCGCTTCGTGCCGAACACGCCGGTGCGCATCGGGCATGCCGTGGCGGGGGGCGTGTTCGCGGCGCTGGGCATCGAGGTCGCCAAGCGGCTGCTGGCCTGGTACCTGGGCCTGGTGCCCAGCTACTCGGCGGTGTACGGCGCCTTCGCCACCCTGCCCATCCTGCTGGTCTGGATCTACGTGGCCTGGCTGGTGGTGCTGCTGGGGGCCGTGGTCGCCGCCTACCTGCCGGCCCTGCTGGGCGCCACCCGGCGCGTGACCGGCGGGCCGGGCTGGCCCTTCCAGCTGGCGCTGGAGGTGCTGCAGCAGCTCCATGGCGCGCGCGCGTCGGCCCGCCGCGGCATGGACATCGACGAACTGGTCGCCGCCCTGCAGGTCGGCCCGCTGCAGCTGGAGCCGGTACTGGAGACGCTGGTGCAGCTGGACTGGATCGGCCGCCTGAACGAGGTCGACGACGACGTCGGCACCCGCTACGTGCTGCTGGCCGATGTGCAGTCGACGGCGCTGGAGCCGCTGCTGCGGCACCTGCTGCTGCCGCGCACCGATGCCACGCAGGGCCTGTGGGACAAGGGCGGCTTCTCGCGCCTGTACTTGAAGGACGTCGTCTAGAGCGGGATCTTCCCCAGCCAGATGTCCCTGTACATCGCGTAGTCGCCCATGAAGCTCCACACCGGGTGCCTGAAGGTGGCGGGGCGGTTCTTCTCGAAGGCGAAGTGGCCGACCCAGGCGAAGGCATAGCCGGCCACCAGCCCGGCGAGCAGGTACCAGGCATTGAGCGTCACGATGGCGGCGATCAGCAGCGCGGTGCCGACGCTGGTGCCCACGAAGTGCAGGCGGCGGCAGGTGCGGTTGCCGTGCTCCCCCAGGTAGAAGGGATAGAACTCGGCGAAGCTGCGGAAGCCCGATTGCGCGGTGGTGTCGGCCATGTTCGTCTCCTGTCGTTCCTGACGAAACGCAGTCTAGGCCAGCGCGAAGCGCGCGTGCAGGAATCCGCGAAAGCGCGCCCGCCCGCCGCGCAACGGCGGCTCGGTCAGCCGGTAGTGCGGAAACCGTGCCAGGAACCGCCCGATGGCCACCCGTCCTTCCAGCCGGGCCAGGCTGAGCCCGGCGCACTGGTGGATGCCGAAGCCGAAGGCCAGGTGGCGGTTGTTCGCGCGCGCAAGGTCCAGCTCGTCGGGGCGCTCGAACTGCGCCGGGTCGCGGTTGGCCGCGCCTATGCACAGCGTCACCAGCGCGCCTTCGGGCAGCGGCACGCCGCCGACCTCGCAGGCGGCCAGCGCGCGCCGGTTGCCGAGCTGGTTGGACGACTCGAAGCGAAGGAACTCGTCCACGGCCAGCGACATCGCCGGCTCCAGCACCTGCCAGTCCGGCTTCGCGCCGATCGTGCGCAGCAGCCAGTCCTTCTGCTGCGGCCATTCCTGCAGCGCCACCAGCGCGTTGCCGATCAGGTTGGTGGTGGTCTCGTGGCCGGCGTTGAGGATGAAGATGCAGTTCTGCAGCAGCTCGTGCTCGCCGAGCTGGTCGCCGCCTTCGCCCTGGATCAGCCGGGTCAGCACGTCGTGCTCGGGGTCGCCCGGGTGGTGCCGGCGGTGTGCCACCAGGCCCTTGAGGTAGTTCAGCATCTCGACCACGCTGCGGTTGCCGGCCACCTCCTGCGCGGGCGTGAGCCGGGGCTCCAGCGCCCCCAGGATCGCCAGCGACCAGTCGCGCAGCGGTCCGCGCTCCTCGTGCGGCACGCCCAGCAGGTTGCCGATGATCTCCACCGGGATGGCCGCGGCGAAGTCCTCGACCAGGTCGCCGCCGCCCCGGGCCTCGATGCGGTCGAGCAGCCCGTCCACCAGGGTCACCAGGCCCGGCTCCATGCCGGCGATGGCGCGCCGGGTGAGCGCACCCATGATCAGCTTGCGCACCCGGGTGTGCAGCGGCGGGTCGTTGAACACCAGGCTGGTCGTGTGGTGGGCCAGCAGCGGCGAGCCGGCGCCGTACTTGGGCGTGAACTCGACCTTCTTGTCCGAGCTGAAGGTGTGCGCGTCGCGGTACACCGCCACCAGGTCGGCATAGCGCGTGAGGAACCAGGAGCCGTCGGGCATGTGCCGCACCGGCTCGCGCTCGCGCAGCGCCGCATACACCGGGAACGGATTGGCATAGAAGTCCGGCGGCAGCTCGCGCAGGTCGAAGGAGGCGGCGATCGCCTGCGCGCGCTGCGCGCTCATGGGCGGCGTGATGGCATCGGCGTTCATGGCGACGCGCCTCCGGTCAGGGTTTGAGGAAGGACTTGAGCGCGGCCAGCACCTCGTCGGGGGCTTCGGCCATCATGTCGTGGCCTCCCTCCACCAGCACCGTGCGGCCGTCCTTCGCCTTGGCCTGCAGCGGCTGCGCGGCACGAGGCGGCGTCATCGCGTCATGGCGCCCCAGCACGAACAGCACCGGGCACTGCAGCCTTTCCATCGCCGCCTCGCCGCCCCGGTAGCCGTCGCAGGCGCTGAAGCCGCGGTGGAAGACGTTCACCTTCGGGTTGCTGGCCAGCACGCGCCGCATCAGCGCGCGCGCGCCGCCCTGCACCCAGGTGCCGGCCCCCAGCGTCGACGGCGGCGGTGCCAGCATCGAGTGCGAGAACACGTTGACCATGTCGATCGCCTTCTGCGGCGCATTCAGGGCGTTGTCCAGCAGGGCGGGCGATACCTTCATCGGGAACGCGGTGCCGACCAGCGCGATGCGGTCGATGCGCGCCGGCGCCTGGGCGGCTGCCTCCAGTGCGATCAGCGAGCCGAAGCTGTGGCCCACCAGCGCCGCCCGCTGCACGCCGGCCGCGTCCAGCAGGTCCAGGATGAAGCGGGCGCCTTCCTCCACCGAGGCCGGTGCCTCGCCGCCGCTGCGGCAGTGGCCCGGCAGGTCCACCGCCAGCACGTTCCAGCCGTGGTGGGCGAACCAGCGCGTCTGCAGGATCCAGACGCTGTGGTCGTTGAGCACGCCGTGGATGAAGACGACGGTGGGCCGGGCGGGGTCGAAGGGCTTGCCGCCGGTGTAGCAATAGGCCGCGTGGCCGTGGACGGTCAACTCCATGTCAGGCCGCCTTCTCTGCGGCCTTGAGCGCCCGCTTCAGGTCGTCGATCAGGTCGTCGGGGTCTTCCAGCCCGATCGACAGCCGGATCGTCCCCTGTCCGATGCCCGCGCCGGCCAGCGCTTCGTCGGTCATGCGGAAGTGGGTGGTGCTGGCCGGGTGGATCACCAGCGAGCGGCAGTCGCCCACGTTGGCCAGGTGGCTGAACACCTTGAGCGACTCGATGAAGGTGCGGCCCTGGGCGCGGTTGCCGCGCAGGTCGAAGCTGAACACCGAGCCGGCGCCCCGGGGCAGCAGCTTGCGCGCGAGCGCATGCCCGGGGTGCGACTCCAGCATCGGGTGCCCGACGCTCTGCACGAAGGGGTGCGAAGCCAGGAACTGCACCACCTTCTCGGTGTTGCGCATGTGGCGCTCCATGCGCAGCGGCAGGGTCTCGATGCCCTGCAGGATCAGCCAGGCCGTGTGCGGGCTCATGCAGGCGCCGAAATCGCGCAGGCCTTCACGGCGGGCCCGCAGCAGGAAGGCGCCGACGGTGGACTCCTCGCTGAACACCATGCCGTGGAAGCCGTCGTAGGGGCGCGTGAGCACGTCGAACTTGCCGCAGCGGTCCCAGTCGAAGCTGCCGCCGTCGACCACGATGCCGCCGATCACCGTGCCGTGGCCCGAGAGGAACTTGGTGGCCGAGTGGTAGACCAGGTCGGCGCCCAGTTCCAGCGGCTTTTGCAGCCAGGGCGTGGTGAAGGTGGAGTCGACCAGCAGCGGCAGGCCGGCTTCATGGGCGATGGCCGACACCGTCGGGATGTCCAGCACGTCCAGCCCGGGGTTGCCGACCGTCTCGCCGAACAGCAGGCGGGTGTTCGGCCGGATGGCGGCGCGCCAGCCGTCGATGTCGCCCGGCTTGACGAAGCTGGTCTCGATGCCGAAGCGCGGCAGCGTGTAGTGCAAAAGGTTCTGGGTGCCGCCGTACACGGCCGTGCTGGCGACGATGTGCGAGCCCGAACCCATCAGCGTGGCGATGGTCAGGTGCAGCGCCGCCTGCCCGCTGGCCGTGGCGATGGCGCCGATGCCGCCTTCCAGCGCCGACACCCGCTGCTCCAGCACCGCGTTGGTGGGATTGCTGATGCGCGAATAGACGTAGCCGGAACGCTCGAGGTTGAAAAGCGACACCGCATGGTCGCTCGACTCGAAGACGAACGAGGTGGTCAGGTGGATCGGTACGGCGCGCGCGCCGGTCGTGGGGTCGGGCGCGGCCCCCGCGTGCAGCGCGAGGGTGTCGAAGCCGGGGTCGGAATAGCCGGGCATGGGTCTCCTGCAGGTGCTTGCCGTCGTTGTGTACGGCTGGAATTGTGGGCTATATTCATCCGCACCCGCCCGTGGGCGCGGCTCGAGGAGAAAGCCATGAAGGTCAGCGACATCCTGCGCGTCAAGGGCAACACGCTCTACACCGTCAACCCCGACGAGCCGCTGGCCACCGCGATCTCGGTGATGGCCGACAAGGACATCGGCTCGCTGGTGGTGATCGAGCACGGCGACCTGGTGGGCATGCTCACCTTCCGCGAGGTGATCCAGTGCATCGTGAAGAACGGCGGCGTGATCGGCGAGCGCCTGGTGCGCAGCGCCATGGACGACGCGCCGCTCACCTGCACCGCGGAGACCGAGCTGGACGAGGTGCGCCGCATGATGCTGGACCGGCACGCGCGCTACATGCCGGTGATGGACAGGCGCATGCTGATGGGCGTGATCAGCTTCTACGACGTGGCCAAGGCGGTGGTGGACAGCCAGAACTTCGAGAATCGCATGCTCAAGGCCTACATCCGCGACTGGCCGAGCGGCGAGGACTCGCAGCCCACCGCTTCGCTGTAGCGCGGTTGCGAGCTGCGCTCGCGTCACGAATGACCTCGCCGCTGCGCGGCATCGATGACGTGCCTCATTCGTCATTCGTCATAATGAACAAATGAGCGGCAACACCTTCGGCACCCTGTTCGCGGTCACCAATTTCGGTGAGTCGCATGGGCCGGCCATCGGGTGCGTGATCGACGGCTGCCCGCCCGGCCTGGAGCTGTCGGAGGCCGACATCCAGCCCGACCTCGACCGGCGCCGGCCGGGCACCAGCCGGCACGTCACGCAGCGCCAGGAAGCCGACCGGGTCGAAATCCTCTCGGGGGTCTACGAAGGCAGGACCACCGGCACGCCGATCGCCCTGCTGATCCGCAACACCGACCAGCGCAGCAAGGACTACGGCGAAGTCGCGCAGGCCTTCCGGCCCGGCCACGCCGACTACACCTACCTGCAGAAGTACGGCCTGCGCGATCCGCGCGGCGGCGGCCGCTCCTCGGCCCGGCTCACCGCGCCCATGGTGGCGGCCGGCGCCGTCGCCAGGAAGTGGCTGGCCCTCCGGCACGGCATGGTGTTCCGCGGCTGCATGCAGCAGCTGGGCGAGCTTGAGGTCGGCTTCGAGTCCTGGGACCACGTGCCGAACAATCCATTCTTCGCGCCGGTCGCCGACGTGTCGCGCCTGGAGGCGTACATGGACTCCCTGCGCAAGGCGGGCGACTCCTGCGGGGCGCGCATCCGTGTCACGGCCGGCAACGTGCCGGTCGGGCTGGGCGAGCCGCTGTACGACAAGCTGGATGCCGACATCGCCTGGGCCATGATGGGCATCAATGCGGTCAAGGGCGTGGAGATCGGCGCCGGTTTCGCCAGCGTCCCCCAGCGCGGCACCACGCACGGCGATTCGCTCACGCCGCAGGGCTTCGCCAGCAACAACGCCGGCGGCGTCCTGGGCGGCATCAGCACCGGCCAGGACCTCGAGGTCTCGATCGCGATCAAGCCCACCAGCTCCATCATCAGCCCGCGCGAGAGCATCGACGTGCGCGGCCAGCGCACCCAGGTGGTCACCCGGGGCCGCCACGATCCCTGCGTCGGCATCCGGGCCACGCCCATCGCCGAGGCGATGCTGGCGCTGGTCGTCATGGACCACGTCCTGCGCCACCGCGCACAGAACGCCGACGTGCAGGCGCCGCTGCCGCCCATCGCCGCTTCCTTCCTCTGAGCCTTGCGGCGCCCGCCGCCGATCCGCCGCTGCGAACCCACCCGTGGGACCGCTGGATGCATTTGTTACGGGCGCGGAACCCGATGCGCTGCTCCCATAAGAGTAGCGGACTCGGCAGGCCCCGGGCGGTCCGGCGTCGTGGCCTGGGCCAACCGGGCGAGGTGTCGCGCTGGCTCGGCGCCGCGCCACCTGACTGGGCGATTGCGCATACGCTCCAGGAATTAGTGCGAATCGACATGCCCCAGCCCGAGCAGCCGCAGCCGCCCGCCGCCCCGTCCAAGCCGACCGGCATGGGAAAGCTTCCCATTGCGCAGGACATGGCCCGGCTGGCGGCCACCCTGCAGGAGAGCGAGGAGCGCCTGCAACTGGCCGTGGAGGCCGGTGGCCTGGGCGTCTGGCGCATCGACCTGGAAAGTGGCCTTGCGACCTGGTGGCCGGGCATGGAGCGGCTGCACGGGCTGCCGCCCGGTTCGCCGCCGCTGCACGGGGAGGCCTACCTCGAAGCGATCGATCCGCGCGACCGCGACAAGGTGCGCGCTGCGCTGCGCGAGTCCATCGTCCGCACCGGCTGGCACCGCGTGGAATACCGGGTGCACTGGCCCGACGGCCGCGTGCGCTGGATCGAGGCGCGCGGGCGCGTGCGCCGCGACGACAGGGGCCGGGCGATGTCGATGTCCGGCGTGTGCGTGGACATCACGCGGCGCAAGCACGTGGAGCACGACCTGAAGTTCCTGGCCGAAGCCAGCGCCGAACTGGCCGGGGTCAACGACTACACGGGCACGCTGGACCGGATCGCGCGGCTGGCGGTCCCGCGCTTTGCCGACTGGTGTGCCGTCGACATGCAGCAGCCCGATGGGTCCCTGCAGCGGGTGGCGACCGCCCACGTGGACCCCGGCAAGGAGCGCCTGCTGCACGAGATGCACGAGCGCTATCCGCCCGATCCGCTGTCGCCGATCGGCACCTGGCATGTGCTGCGGACCGGCCGCGGCGACCTGGTGCCGGAAATCAGCGACGAGATGCTGGAGGCCGGCGCGGCCGACGAGCACCTGCGCGAGATGCTGCGGCTGCTGGGCATGCGCTCGTACATCGGCGCCCCGTTGAACTCGCGCGGGCGCACCCTGGGCGTGCTGACCTTCATCACTTCGCGATCGGGCCGGCGCTACGGACCCGAGGACCTGGCGCTGGCCGAGGACCTGGCGCGCCGCGCGGCCGTGGCGATCGACAACGCCCAGCTGCTGGCCGCGATGCGCGAGTCCGACCGCGCCAAGGACGTCTTCCTGGCCACGCTGGCGCACGAGCTGCGCAACCCGCTGGCGCCGATCTGGAACGGCCTGTCGCTGATCAAGCGCGCCAAGGGGGACCCGCACCGCATCGAGCAGGTGGGCGGCATCATCGAGCGCCAGGTCGGCCAGCTGTCCCGGCTGGTGGATGACCTGCTGGACGTCTCGCGCATCACCGCCGGCAAGATCGAACTGAAGAAGGAGCCCACGAACCTGGTGCACGCGATCAATGCCGCCGTCGAGGTCAGCCGGCCGCACATCGAGGCCGCGCACCACCAGCTGTCGATCGCCTTCCCCAACGAGTCGACCGACCTGGTGGCCGACCCGGCCCGCCTGACCCAGGTGTTTTCCAACCTGCTGAACAACGCCGCCAAGTACACCCGGCGCGGCGGCCACATCGACGTGCTGGTGGAGACGAGGGCGGACGACCTGGTGGTGCGCGTGCGCGACAGCGGCATCGGCATCGCGCCCGAAATGTTGCGCAAGGTGTTCGGCCTGTTCACCCAGGCCGGACATCCGGCCGAGCGCCACCATGGCGGACTGGGGATAGGCCTGTCGCTGGTCGATGGCCTGGTGCGGCTGCATGGCGGCCAGGTGGAAGCGCACAGCGCGGGGCCCGACAAGGGCAGCGAGTTCGTGGTGGTGCTGCCCCGGCACCGGCGCGAAGCCGCCGCTGCCGGTGCCGGACCGGGCGGCGAGCGGCCGGCCGCGCCGGCGCCGACCCAGCCGCCGGCGCGGCGCATGCTGGTGGTCGACGACAACGAGGATGCGGCGAGCACCGTGGCCGAGCTGCTGAAGATGTCGGGCATCGAAGTGCGGATCGCGCACGATGGCCTGTCCGCCGTGGACTGCACGGCCGAGTTCCGGCCCGACGTGGTGCTGCTGGACATCGGCCTGCCGGACATCAGCGGCTACGAGGTGGCCCGCCGCATCCGCAAGCTGGAAGGCGTGCGCCAGCCCATGCTGGTGGCGCTCACCGGCTGGGGCCAGCCGCAGGACAAGGAGGCGGCGGCCGCGGCCGGCTTCGACCAGCACTGGACCAAGCCGGTCGACCCGCTGCGGCTGCAGGAACTTTCGGCCCGTTGAGTTCTCCTTCCTCGGGGCGATCACGAATTCGCGCGGCCAGGCCGGGCCATTCGTCCGCCGACCCGCCGACGGGGCTGCCGCAGCCGCCGCGGCCACCTCCTGCCCGCCATGTTCAAGACCTTCCGCGACCTGCTCTCCTCCCTCACCGCTGCACCCGCCGCCGAGGGGCCCGATCCCGGGGCGCTGCAGCTGGCCTGCGCCGTGCTGCTGGTGGAAGTCATGCGGGCCGACCCGCAGACGGCGGCGCCCGAGCGCGAATCCGTGCTGCGGGCGCTGCGCCAGCGCTTTCCGCTCGGCGAGCAGGCGCTGGACGAGCTGGTCGCCATGGCCGAACAGGCCTCGCGCAGCGCCGGCAGCTTCCACCAGTTCACCACCGAGCTGAACGAGCAGCTGCCGCAGCCGGAGAAGGTGCAGATCGTCGAGACGCTGTGGCAGGTCGCCTATGCCGACGGCCGCCTCGACGCGCACGAGAACCACGTGATCTCGCGCATCGCCGGCCTGCTGCACGTGACGCACGGCGAATACATCGCGGCCAAGCTGCACGCCAAGCAGGCCGCCGGCCTGTAGGCCCGCTCCCACGCCGGCGGACCGCGCCGTTCTACAGCGCCGGTTCAGGGCGCTGGCGATAGTGGGGCACACCCGACCGAAGGAGCCCCCACGATGGAGAGAAAGCCCAGCGCTCGCGGCGCGGCCGACGCCACGGCCGAAAAGCAGCGCGACATCCAGCGCGAACAGGATCGCAAGGACGAGGCCAAGGCCCGGGCGAAGGAAGCCGGCCAGGGCCCGCACGAGCAGAAGGACAAGGCGGTGCAGACCGGCCGCCCGCAGCCGCAGGACATGCCGGCCCAGCATCTGGAAAAGCCGGGCATCGAAGCCGACATGCAGTTGCAGCCGCGCTTCATGGCGACCGACTACCGCGGCAGCGGCAAGCTGGAGGGCATGGCGGCGCTGGTCACCGGCGGCGACTCGGGCATAGGCCGGGCCGTCGCGGTCCTGTATGCGCGCGAGGGTGCCGACGTCGCCATCGTCTACCTCAGTGCCCAGGAAGACGCCGAGGAGACCCGGCGCTGCGTGGAAAGGGAGGGCCGGCGCTGCCTGCTGGTGCGCGGCGACGTGAAGGATTCGAAGTTCTGCCGCGAGGCGGTGGAACGGACGGTGGCCGAATTCGGCCACCTCGAGATCCTGGTGAACAACGCCGCCTTCCAGGAGCACGCCGGCTCGCTGGCCGACATCACCGACGAGCGGCTGGAGGAAACCATGAAGACCAACATCTTCGGGTACTTCTACATGGCGCGCGCCGCGCTGCCGCACCTGAAGCGGGGGGCGTCCATCATCAACACCGGCTCCGTGGTGGGGCTGCGCGGCAGTGGCCAGCTGCTGGACTATTCGGCCACCAAGGGCGCGATCCATGCCTTCACGATGTCGCTGGCGTCCAGCCTGATCGACAAGGGCATCCGCGTGAACGCGATCGCGCCGGGCCCGGTGTGGACGCCGCTCAATCCGGCCGACCAGACCGCGGAGAAGGTGGCGCAGTTCGGCCAGTCGACCGATTTCAAGCGCCCGGCGCAGCCGGAGGAGTTGTCGCCCGCCTACGTGTTCCTGGCAGCGCCTTCCTGCGCGAGCTACATCACCGGGATCGTGCTGCCGGTGACGGGGAGCGTGGGGGGGACCTGAGGGAGTTGTCATGGCGGGCCTGACCCGCCATCCATCACCCGACCGCCGGACATCGCCGGCGCGTGTTCATGGGCCCGGAGGTGGATCCCGGCTTTCGCCCATTAGCGCTAACATAAATCAAGGCTCTTGAGGTATCCTCTACTCATCCATGGCGATGAGAAGAGGCCCTTCATGAAACAGTTGGCGCCGCAGCCGTCTTCAGAGCGCACAAGCTTG
>NZ_JAKFCM010000055.1:0-52683 GCF_036676645.1 Ramlibacter sp. | reverse complement strand
GTCCAAGCTTGTGCGCTCTGAAGACGGCTGCGGCGCCAACTGTTTCATGAAGGGCCTCTTCTCATCGCCATGGATGAGTAGAGGATACCTCAAGAGCCTTGATTTATGTTAGCGCTAATGGGCCTGCGCCGGGATGACGGGCCTTTCTGTCACCAATCGGCGCCTCGCGGCGTCTATGCCTGCAACCGATCCCGGTTGCAGCAAGGACCCCACGATGCGCCCACGTCATCCGCGGCGACGCCTGTCGCGCGCGCTCACCCCGCTCGTCCTCGGCCTCGGTGGCCTGCTCCTTTCCGCCTGCGGCGGCTCGGACGGCACCACCGCACCCACGCTCGACCCCGCGCTCGTCGCGCAGGGGCGGGAGATCTTCCGGCAGGACACCTTCGGCGACGAAGTGCAGTGGACCGACACGCTGCGCATGCACGAAGTCATCGAGCAGAACGTCACGCCCAAGGTCGCGCTGGCGGTCGGCCTGAAGGTCGACTCGGAGGCCTTGCCGGCGGCCGTGGTCGAGGGCATCCAGAAGGGCACCATCTCCCTCGACGACACCAAGACCACCCTCGCGCTGATCCAGCTGGGCGCGGTGGTCGGCGTCAAGGGCACGGTCGAAACCGTGGCCGGCGTCGAGCGCCTGACCCGCGTCGGCATCACCTGCGCGCTGTGCCATTCCACGGTGGACGACTCGTTCGCACCCGGCATCGGCAAGCGCCTGGACGGCTGGGCCAACCGCGACCTCGATCCCGGCGCCATCATCTCGCTGTCGCCGGCGCTGACTGCGGCCCAGAAGGCGGTCTACGCCTCCTGGGGCAAGGGCAAGTTCGACCCGCGCTTCAATGTCGACGGCAAGAGCAAGCCGGTGGTGATCCCGCCCGCCTTCGGGCTGCTGGGCGTGACCAAGGTCACCTACACCGGCGACGGCGACGAGATCGCCTACTGGAACCGCTACGTGTCGGTGGTGGAGATGGGCGGGCAGGGTTCCTTCTCCGAGCCGCGCCTGAACCTGGATGTGGTGCACGGCACGCAGGACCTGGTCTCCGCCAAGCTGCCCGCGCTGCAGGCCTACCAGCTGTCGCTGGCAGCCCCGGCCGCCCCGGCGGGCTCTTTCGACGCGGCGGCCGCCGAGCGCGGGCGCGTGCTGTTCTTCGGCACGGCCCAGTGCTTCACCTGCCACTCCGGCACGACCTTCACCGACTCGCGGCTGCATCCGCCCTCGGCTTCGATGGCCGAACCCGAAACGCCCAGCTACGCCAGCCGCTCGGCGACCGGGATGTACCGGGCCACCCCGCTGCGCGGCAACTGGCAGCACCCGCCGTACTTCCACGACGGCTCGGCGGCCGACCAGGAAGCGGTGGTCGACACCTACAACCGCCGCCTGGGCCTGGGCTTGTCGGCGCAGGAGGTGCAGGACGTGGCGCAGTACCTGCGGTCGCTGTAGGCGGATCGCGGCCCGCGGCTGCCGCGGATGCAAGGGCGGGTGGATCCCGCTTCGCTGCGAGCCCCGGCACCCGGGCCGGGGCACGGTCGAGCGCCGCACAAGCGCTCCTGCAGCATCGACGTATTGCCGTTTCAGCAATAAAGCCTGGATCGCGCGCCAGTAGAGTTTGCCGGTCTCCCTCAACTGGAAAGCGAATCCATCCATGGCAAAGGTTCTTGTCCTGTATCACAGTTTCTATGGGCACATCGAGGCGATGGCCCACGCCGTCGCCGAAGGCGCGCGCGCCGTGCCCGGCGTGACCGTCGATCTCAAGCGGGTTCCGGAAACCGTTCCCGCCGACGTGTTCAAGTCCGCCGGCGGCAAGTCCGACCAGGCGGCTGCCGTCGCGCAGCCGGCCGAACTCGCCGACTACGACGCGATCATCTTCGGCTCGCCGACGCGGTTCGGCAACGTGACGGCGCAGATGCGCAACTTCATCGACCAGACCGGCGGCCTCTGGGCCCAGGGCAAGCTGGTCGGCAAGGTGGGCTCGGTGTTCACCTCCTCGGCCACCCAGCACGGCGGCCAGGAGAGCACCATCCTCAGCTTCATTCCGACGCTGCTGCACCACGGCATGGTCGTCGTCGGCCTGCCCTATGCCGAGCAGCGCCAGATGGGCCTGGACGAGATCAAGGGCGGCAGCCCCTACGGCGCGTCCACCATCGCCGGCGGCCAGGGCGAGCGCATGCCCAGCGGCCAGGAACTCGGCATGGCCCAGTACCAGGGCCGGCACGTGGCCACGATCGCCGCCCGGCTGTTCGGCTGATCCTCAATCGACCAGCTGCGTCCGCACCTCGAAGCTGCCGGCCAGCGCCTTGTGCACCGGACAGGCGTTGGCCACGCGCAGGAGGTCCTTGCGCTGGTCGGCCGTCAGCGGCCCGGCCAGTTCCAGCCGGCGATGCAGGCGGTACACCGTTCCGCTCTGCTCCCGGGTGACCTGGGCCTGCACGCCTTCCAGCGGGACGTTCTTTCGTTTCGCGTACATCTTCACCGTGAGGACGGTACAGGAGGCGAGGGCGGAATCCAGCAGGTCGTGCGGCGTCGGGTGCAGGCCGCTGCCGCCATCCGGCGGCGAGAGGTCGGCCCACCAGCGGGCCGCGCCCGAGGCGATTTCAACGAGCGACGAGTTGCTGCAGGTGCGTGCGGCGATGGCCATGTCTTGTCCTTCGAGGGTCTGCCGCCGACTGTAGGCGCCCGCGCCTGCGGGCGAAACCGCATCGGTGGCATCTGTCCGTTGCCGATCCCGCAACAAAACGACGCTGCGATGCAGGACTACGGCAGGTCGACGCCGAGGTCCTGGATCTCCTTGCGGCAGTGCTCGATCAGGTGGTCCATAAAGGCGCGGGTGCGTGCCGGCATGTACTGGCGGCTGGGCAGGGCCGCCACCAGGCTCAGGCGGGCCGTGATCCAGGGGGCCAGGACGCGCTGGACGCGGCCCGCCTTCAGCAGGGGCGCCAGCAGGTCGATGGGCTGGCTGCTGATGCCGCCACCGTCGACCGTGGCGCGCAGCAGGGTGTCGGTGTGGTTGGCGGTCATCGCCGCCGGCAGGTCCAGTTCCAGCATCCGGTCCTGGTGGGTCGGATCCAGCAGCCGCATCGGACCGAGCCGCACGCTGGGCGTGCGCAGCCGCAGGCAGCGGTGCCGCAGCAGGTCCTGCGGCTGGCTGGGCACCCCGTACCGCTTCAGGTAATCGGGCGAGGCGCAGAACACGGCGTGGCTGAGGATGATGGGGCGGGCGATCACGTTCGAATCGAGGTTCGCCGTGCCGTTCAAAACGGCCAGGTCGTACTCGTGCACGGCCGGGTCGGGGGAGTCCTCCACGTGGATGTCGACCCGCACGCCCGGATGCGCCCGCTGGAAGCCGACCAGCGCCGGTGCCAGCATGTGGGTCGCCGCGACGGGAGGGGCCAGGATGCGGACCGTGCCGCTCATCTCCCTGGTCTGCGACTGCACCATCGCATCGGCTTCATCGATTTCCGCCAGGATGGCCCGCAGGCGTTCGAGGTACGCCTCGCCCGCCTGCGTCAGCGACAGGCGGCGGGTCGTGCGCTGCATCAGCCGCACCCCGAGGTGCTTTTCCAGGTCGCCCACCAGCCGCGTGACCACGGCCGGCGCGAGATCCAGCTTGCGCGCCGCGGCCGCGAAGCCGCCTTCCTCGACCACCTGCTGGAACACGCGCATGGACTGAAGTCGATCCATTCTTCCTCCGCGGTGAAGCGGCCGGATTATCGCTGTCGATGCGTCGCCGGCCGGTCCGCAGGTCCATGCGTCAGCCGCGCGGTCGCGCCGGCTTCAATCCCGCCACGCGATCCAGCACGGCGTCGGCCTGCGTGCCATCCTGCCCGCGCCATGCGACGATCTGGTCGGGCCGGACCAGGACCAGCGGCGCTTCATACAGCCCGCGCAGGGACGGCGATGCATGGCGGACCACCTGCAGGTCCATGCCGCGCCTGGACGCGGCCCGCTCGAATCCGGCGGTGTCCGGCACGTCGGTGCCCAGCACCAGCAGCGTCCATTCGAAATGGAAGGTGTCGTACAGCGAGCGGCCGTCCTCCAGCCAGGCGTGCGGCGCGCGTCCGCCGGGACACGCCGTCGGCGTGTAGCTGTTCGGCTCGTCCGGCGGCGGCGAACTGCCGTCCCGCACGATGGCGGGGGAGCCGTCGTAGCGGGTGCCGAACGTCACGCCCGGGATGTTGAACTCCAGCCGGGCATGGGCGTCCAGGTGCACGGCCGCCGCGGCCCGCGCCGCATCGCCGCGCGGGCCCGGGTCCTCCAGCTCGGGCGAGGCGGCGAACAGGCCGACCGAATCGGCGAATCGCCGGGCATAGCCGGTGTTGCGAACGGCCGCGGGCCGGCGTTCGGGTTCATAGCTGTCGAGCAGGCCCTCGCCGGCCCGGCCCTGCAGCACGTGCGCCAGCTTCCAGCCCAGGTTCACCGCGTCCTCGACCGCCGTGTTGTAGCCCAGGCCGCCGGTGGGCGTGAACAGGTGCGCCGCGTCGCCGCCGATGAACACGCGGCCCTGGCGGAATCGCCCGGCCACCAGCGAGTGCCCGGCGACCCAGGTGCCGACCGACAGCACCTCGATCGGGATCTCCCGGCCGAACGCCTGCGCGAACACGCGCCTCGCGTCGGCTTCGGTCCAGTCGTCGGCGTCCTCACCCGGGTGCACGGCGGCATGGAAGGCGTACTCGGACACGCCGTCGACCGCCGCCATGAAGGCGCGCCGCTCGTGGTTCACCGTCACGTGCATCCACGCCGGCGGGTGCGGCATGTGCTGCTGCAGGCCGGGCGCGCGCAGGTACACGGCAAACATCTTGCCGCCCATGAAGTCGCGCTGCACGCCGGTGACGCCGGTCCATCCGATGCCGAGCTGGCGGCGGACGGCGCTGCGCGCGCCATCGGCGCCCACCAGGTAGCGGGCGCGCACCGCCACGCTGCCGCCGTCGCCTTCCACCGGGCGGATCGTGGCCTGCACGCGGTCGCCGGCTTCGCCGAACGCCTCCAGCCGCCACCGGTAGCGGATGTCGCACGAGGGCAGGGCCCGGGCGTGGCGCAGCAGCACGGCCTCGACGTATTTCTGCGAGATGCGGTGCGGCAGTTCGGCCGCGCTCCAGGAGCCCGCCATCGAGCGGATCCGGCTGACCGCCTCGCGCGCCGTGGGCAGGGCGAGGCGCGCCAGTTCGTAGCCGGCGTACCGCGTGAAGTAGGCGATGTCGGTCGGGTGGTCCGGCGGCAGGCCGAGGAAGCGGATCTCGTGCGCGAAGCCCAGCCGGCGGAAGTGCTCCATGGTGCGCGCCTGCGTCGCGTTGGCCTGCGGGTTGAAGGCGGTGCCGGGCTTGGGGTCCACCAGCAGGCAGCGCACGCCGCGGCGCCCCAGCTCGTTGGCCAGCATCAGGCCGCAGGGGCCGCCGCCGGCGACCAGGACATCGGTGGTGATTTCGTGCGGCATCGGGGGCGGGGAATACACTGGGCCGGGCCAGTTTATCGCCCGCGTCCCATGCGAAACATCGACGAGCACACCATCACTCCCGCCGTCCTCGCCGCCATGGCCGGCTGCCCCGACCCGCGCCTGAAGGCAATCATGGATTCGCTGGTGCGCCACCTGCACGACTTCGCGCGCGAGGTGAAACTGACCGAGGCCGAGTGGGAGGCCGGCATCCGCTTCCTCACCGAAGCCGGCCACATCACCGACGACAGCCGCCAGGAGTTCATCCTGCTGTCCGACGTGCTGGGGCTGTCGATGCTGGTCACCGCCCAGAACAACGCCAAGCCGGCCGGCTGCACCGAAGCCACGGTGTTCGGGCCCTTCTTCGTCGAGGGCGCGCCGCGCGTGGACTGCGGCGCCGACATCGCCAACGGCGCGCGGGGCACGCCCTGCTACGTGAGCGGCCAGGTGCGCGGCATCGGCGGCGAGCCCGTGCCCGGTGCGGCGATCGACGTCTGGCAGTCGGACGAGGAGGGCTTCTACGACGTGCAGCAGCCGGACGCGGCGGGCGGCCACGCGCACCGCGCCCGCGCGCAACTGCGCAGCGACGCGCAGGGCCGCTTCCATTTCCGCTCGATCCTGGCGCACTGCTACCCGATCCCGCACGACGGGCCGGTCGGCCGGATGCTGCAGGCACTGGGCCGCCATCCCTGGCGGCCGGCGCACCTGCACTTCATGATCGCGGCGCCCGGCTACGAGCGGCTCATCACGCACGTGTTCCGCGCCGGCGATCGCTACCTCGATTCCGACGCCGTGTTCGGCGTGCGCCAGAGCCTGGTGGCCGACTGGCAGCGGCACGAGCCCGATGCCCGGCACCCGCACGAGGGCGGCTACTACACGCTGGCCTACGACTTCGTGCTCAACCCCGCACCGGGCGCCGCGTGATGCGCGACGAGCTTGCCTTCACCTGGGAGGGCCGGCCCGGCCGGGTCGTGTTCGGCGCGGGCAGCCTGCAGCACCTGGAGCGCGAAGTGCAGGCGCTGGGCGCCCGGCGGGCGCTGGTGCTGTGCGGGCCCCGGCAGCGCACGGCCGCCGCCGCCATCGCGGCGCGCCTGGGCTCGCGCGCCGTCGGCGTGTTCGACCGGGCGGCAATGCACGTCCCGATCGAAGTGGCGCGCCAGGCACGCGCGCTGGCGGCGCAGTCCGGCGCGGATTGTGCGGTCGCCCTCGGCGGCGGCTCCACCATCGGCCTGGGCAAGGCGATCGCGCTGGAGTCGGGGCTCCCGATCCTGGCCATCCCGACCACCTGCGCCGGCAGCGAGATGACGCCGATCCACGGCATCACCGAAGCCGGGCGCAAGACCACCGGTCGCGATGCACGGGTGCTGCCGCGCTGCGTGATCTACGACCCCGACCTGCTCGAGTCCCTGCCGGCGCCGCTGGCCGTCACCAGCGGCATGAACGCGATCGCGCACGCGGCGGAAGGGCTGTATGCCGAAGACGGCAATCCGGTGCTGGACCTGATGGCCGAGGAGGGCATCCGCGCGGTGGCGGCGGCCCTGCCGCAACTGGCCAGGGGCACCGGACCCGGGCAGGCCGGTGCCCGTGCCGGCGCGCTGTACGGTGCCTGGCTGTGCGGCACGGTGCTCGGTTCGGCCGCGATGGGCCTGCACCACAAGCTGTGCCACACGCTGGGCGGCAGCTTCGACCTGCCGCATGCCGGGACGCACACCGTCATGCTGCCGCACACGCTGGCGTACAACGCCTCGCACGCGCCGCGCGCCATGGCGCGCATCGCACGCGCGCTGGGCGCGCCAGCCGCGCCGCAAGCCCTCTTCGAACTCCAGCGCGCGACCGGCGCCCCCACCGCGCTGCGCGACCTCGGCATGCCCGAACCCGGGCTCGACCGGGTGGCCGAGCTGGCCGTGCAGGCGCCCTATCCCAATCCGCGGCCGCTGGACCGCGCGGCGCTGCGGGCGCTGCTGCAGCGGGCGTACGAAGGCGCGCCGCCGCAGCCGGACGCTTGAGCCGGGCCAGGCCGGCGAGGCTGGTGCGCCTGCGCAGCCCGGTCAGCAGCCGCAGTCCGCCTGCCGGGCGATCGCCCGCCGCAGCCGTTCGAAGCGCTGGTCGACCACGCCCGCGGACAGGGGATCCGAAGCGGGCGCGTGGATGGCCGCGATCGCCTGCCAGTCGTCCTCGTCCAGGTACTTGTCGGCCTTCGGGAACAGCACGAGTTCCTCGAGCGCGATGTTGTGGCGCAGGCGCTCGGCGTACAGCCGGCTGTTCAGGGCGACCAGTTCGAGCGGCACCGTCTCCCTGCGCATGGCGCCTTCCATGTCGCGCAGCAGGGCGGGCCCTTGCTGCTCCAGCCGGGGATGCTGCGCCTGCAGCTCCCGGCAGAGGTCGGCATCCAGCGCGCCCCGCGCCAGCAGGCGATCGGCCAGGCGGTCCTCGAGCGGGTGGTGCGACACGTCCGGGAAATGGGTCAGGTACACCATCACGTCGACGAGCAGCCCCACGTGGGGCGCATCGGGGTCGGGTTCCAGCGAGGGCTGGCGCTCGAGCAGCCCGATGAGCCGGGCCATGTCGCCGTGCTGGGCCAGCAGGGAGTCCAGGAGCGGATGCATTGGGACCAATCTATCAGCGATCCGCGCCCGCGCGGCGATGTCCCCACCGGCCCGATGCGCATCCGGCGCCCGTCGTCCGGATCGCATGCCCAGCTCGACGGGCGTTCGCGGGACAGCGCCTCGCCCTGCGTTATGCTGCCTGCGCGCGCGGCGCCCTGCGCGCTGCCGTGATCCTGCGGCCTCCGGGACCGGACTGGAAGTGCTGAACCCGAGCCCCGACGAATTGCAGTGGCGTATCCGCGAGGCCGAGGAGGCGATACGCGCCCGCGACGACTTCCTCGCGATCGCCGCCCACGAACTGCGGTCGCCCCTGAACGCGCTGGCGCTGCGGCTGGCCGCGCTCGAGCGCATGGCCGAGCGGCAGGCCGAGCCGGCGCTGCGCGCGGAGCTGCAGCGCACCCGCCGCAGCGTCGACCGGTACGTGCGCCGCGCGGTGTTCCTGCTGGACGTGAGCCGGCTCCAGTCGGGCAAGCTGCGGCCCGTCCCCGAGTGGGTCGGCAATGCCGAGATCGTCGGCGAAGTGCTGGACGCCCACCGCGACGAGGCCGCCTTCCACAAGACCACGCTGGAGGGCCACGTCGAAGAGGAAGTCCGCGGCTTCTGGGACCGCCACATGATCGAGCAGGTCCTGACCAATCTCGTGAGCAACGCGTTCAAGTACGGGGGCGGCACCCCGGTGCGCATCGAGGCCGGGCTGGCCGCCCCCGGCATCGCCGCCTTCGAGGTCTCCGACGAAGGACCCGGGATCGACGAGGTGCACCGCCGCAGGATCTTCGAGAAGTTCGAGCGCGTGGTCACTCCGGGGCGCGAGAGCGCCGGCTTCGGGCTGGGGCTGTGGATCGTCGGGCGGATGGTCGCGGCTCACCATGGCACGATCGAAGCCTGCGACCGCCCGGGCGGGGGTGCGCTGTTCCGCGTGCGCCTGCCCCTGAACCATCCCACGAACCAAGCCCAGGAAGCCCATGACTGACGCAGCCGACCTGCCGCCGCCCCTTGCCCGGATAGGCACCGGGATACCCGGCCTCGACGAGGTGACCGGCGGCGGCTTCCTGAAGTCCGGCGTGTACATCCTGCAGGGCGCCCCCGGTGCCGGCAAGACCATCCTGGCCAACCAGATCGTCCACCGGCATGCGGCCGCGGGCGGCAACGTGGTCTACGTGACGATGCTGGCCGAGTCGCACGCGCGCCTGTTGCAGCACATGGAGGCGTTCTCCTTCTTCAGCCCCTCGGTGCTGGCGGACAAGGTCTACTACATCAGTGGCTTCAACGCGCTGCGCGACCACGGGCTCAAGGGGGTGGTCGACCTGCTGCGCACCGAGATGCGGGCGCACCGGGCCGGCATCCTCGTGCTCGACGGCCTCGTGATGGCGGCGAGCGCCGCCAGCTCGGACGAGGCGCTCAAGCTCTTCGTCAGCGACATCCAGGCGCACTCCACGCTGACCGGGTGCACCACGCTGCTGCTGACGAGCGAGCATGCCGACCGCCCGGTGTCCGCGGAGCAGACGATGGTGGACGGCATCCTGCTGCTGCGCGAGCGGGCCTTCGGTCCGCGCCGCGAGCGCAGCCTGGAGATCGTGAAGTTCCGCGGCAGCAGCACCTTGCGCGGCAACCATGCCTTCGTCATCGGCAACGAGGGCATCACCGTGTACCCGCGGCTGGAAGCGGCGCGCCGCTGGGGCGCAGGCGCGACCGTCCTGCCGGTCGGCGTGGGCACCGGCATTGCCGGCCTGGACCGCATGTTCGACATCGGCGGCTACGGCAAGGGCACCGTCACGGCGATCAGCGGCGTGTCCGGCAGCGGCAAGACGACGCTGGCGCTGCAATACGCCGCCATGGCGACCGCGCAGGAGAAGACGCTGTTCTACGGTTTCTACGAGTCGCCCCAGCTGCTGGCCCGGATGATCGAGGTCGCCGGCATCCCCTTGCGCGCGCCGCTGCAGGCCGGGCACCTGCAGTTCGTCTGGAACTCCTTCGGCGAGAACGTGCTGGACGTGCTGGCTTCGCAACTGCTGGAGCGGGTGCGCCAGTCGGGGGCCACGCGGGTCGTCATCGACGGAGCGGGCGGCTTCACGGCGGCCAGCTCGTATGGCGAGCGCGGCGGCAGCTTCCTGGCCTGCCTGCTGGGCGAGTTGCGCGCGCTGGGCGCCACCACGCTGATCACGGTCGAGGAGGACGAGGGCGGCGGGGGCCGCCTGCTCGACACCCCCTCCATGTCCGCGACGGCCGACACCCTGGTGCAGCTGGAACTGCGCAGGGGCGAGAGCATCCGTCGGTTCCTGTCGATCCGCAAGAGCCGGGCCAGCCGCCACGACCTGCGCGTGCGCGAGTGCCTGCTGACGCCGCACGGAGTCGACCTGGCCGTGCAGGAGGATACCGGTGAGCGGCCCTGAGGCACCCGCGCAGGAGCCCTTGCGCGGCCCGAGCGTCCTGCTCGTGGACGACGAACTGTCCACGACCGAGGTCCTGGGCCTGATCCTGGCGGGCGAAGGCTATCGCGTGACCGTCGCCGCCGATGGCCGGCAGGCCCTGGCCCAGCTCGACGAGGCCGCGCCCGACGTCCTCGTCACCGATTTCATGATGCCGGGCATGAACGGCGCCGAGCTGGTGAAGGCCTTGCGGGCCGGCGAACGCTTTGCCGACATCCCGGTGCTGCTGATCAGCGGCGCGCCCGAGTCGGCGCTGCGCGCCTACGAGGTGCGCCACGACGCGTTCCTGCGCAAGCCCTTCAGCCTGGACGAATTCCTGCAGGCCCTGCAGCGGATCCGGGCGCGCTGAGCGCCGCGCGTGCGGTCGCTGCCGACCGCACGCGCCGGCACGGCGCACTAGCCCACGCGCACTTCGATGCGGCGCGGGCGGGCCTCCTCCGACTTCGGGATCACCAGCCGCAGCACGCCGTCCTTGAGCTGGGCCTCGATGCGGGAAGAGTCCAGTTCCCGGCTCAGTGTGAACTCGCGCCGGTAGGCCGCCAGCCGTGCCTCGCCGTAGACCATCTCGATCGCGGCGGGCGCCGGCACCTCGGCCGTGCCCTCGATGACCAGGTTGTCCCCGTCGACGCGCACGCCGAGGCGCTCGTGATTGACGCCGGGCAGGTCGGCCAGCAGCGTGATGCTGCCCTCGTCCTCGAACACGTCCACCGGCGGAACGGCGTAATGCAGGGCGGCGCGGTCGCCCGTGGCGGGGGCCTCCGGCTCGCGGGCCGGGGTGGTCTGCATGTCGTTGCTCATCGCAGTCTCCTTCAATGAACTTCGATGCGGCGCGGCCGCGACGATTCGCGCTTGGCCACGGTGATGCGCAGGATGCCTTCCCGGTACGTGGCCTCGATCTTTCCGGGGTCGGCATCCTGCGGCAGGCTGACCACGCGGCGGAAACGGCCGGCAAACCGCTCGCGTGCATGGACGCTGAGGCCTTCCTGGCCCTGCGGCAGGGCGCTCTGGCGCTCGCCCGCCAGCGTCAGCAGGCCCCGATCGACCGTGACCTGCAGCGTCCCGGGGTCCAGCCCGGGCGCGATCGCCATGACCTCCACCGTCTCGGGCGTGGTGCCCACGTTGATGACCGGGAAGGTGGCGCCTGCCGGGCCCCGGATGCTGGACCGGTCGAGCGGACGGAAAACCTGGTCGAGGAGGCCCTGTAAGCGGTTGAGCTCCCCGAAGACGTCCGCGGCAGGGCTGAATGATGCTTGCAACATCGCTGCTCTCCTTTGAAGTCTCGTCAGGTGAACGCGCGACACCAGGCCGCGCGGTGGCGAGATGGCGGTGGCCCCGCGGCTTTTCAAGGGCCGTCCGGAATGCCGGCAGGCCGGCCCGTGCGTCGCCTTCGCCGAGAATCCGGTCCTGATGCTCTCCCCCCGTGCCGGCACCGTCGCCGCCCTCGGCAGCGCCCAGACGCTGGCCTGGGCCTCCAGCTACTACCTGCCGGCGATCCTGGCGGCGCCGATGGCGCGCGACCTCGGCCTGCCGGTGCCGACCGTGTTCGCGGCGTTCTCGCTGGCGCTGGTCGTGTCGGCTTTCCTCGGGCCGCACGCGGGCCGCGCCATCGACCGCTGGGGCGGCCGGCCGGTGCTGGTGGCCACCAGCGTGGTGTTTGCGCTCGGCCTGGCGCTGCTCGGTGCCGCGCGCACGCCCTTCATGCTGTTCCTCGCCTGGGCGGTGCTGGGCGTGGGCATGGGCAGCGGCCTGTACGAGGCGGGCTTCGCCGCGCTGGTGCGGCTGTACGGCGCCTCCTCGCGCGGCGCGATCACCGGCATCACACTGGTGGCGGGCTTCGCCAGCACGGTGGGGTGGCCCCTGAGCGCGTGGCTGGAGGCGCAGCTGGGCTGGCGCGGCGCCTGCTACGCGTGGGCGGCGCTGCACCTGCTGCTCGGGCTGCCGCTCAACGCCTGCCTGCCGAAGGCGCCGCCAGCCGCGCCGAATCCGCCACCGGCAGACGCACCGGCGGCGCCGCCGCCCCTGCGTGCGATGGTGCTGCTGTCGTTCGTGTTCGCGGCCACCTGGTTCATCAGCACGGCCATGGCGGCGCACCTGCCGCGGCTGCTGGTGGCGAGCGGCACGACGCTGGCCGCGGCGGTGGCGGTCGGCGCGCTGATCGGGCCGGCGCAGGTGGCCGCGCGGCTGCTGGAGTTCGGCCTGCTGCGGCGGGTGCATCCGCTGCTGTCGGCGCGGCTGGCGGCGGCCCTGCATCCGCTGGGCGTGGCCGTGCTGGCGCTCTTCGGCCCCTCCGCGGCCGCGGTGTTCGGCATCCTGCACGGTGCCGGCAACGGCATCCTGACCATCGCCAAGGGCACGCTGCCGCTGGTGCTGTTCGGGCCGCAGGGCTACGGCCAGCGGCAGGGCCTGCTGATGATGCCGGCGCGCATTGCCCAGGCGCTGGCGCCCTGGCTGTTCGGGATCGCGCTGGACCACTGGGGCGCACGGGCGCTGGCCCTGTCGGCCGGGCTGTCGCTGCTGGCGCTGGGGGCGTTGATGGGGGTGCGTGGCGCCGCCCCGGCCGCGGCCCAGCCGGTGCGTGGCGCCGCCTGAAGGCCGACCCGATCCGTCCTACGCCGGGCTGCGGCCTGGCCTGATCCTGCCGTCGCGGCGCGACGGCCAGACTGGATGCGCCGGCGTCCGGCGCCGCCACCCCTTGTGTTGCCTGCGATGGATCGTGTCCCCGCCCTGCTGATGTCGATCGGCCTGTTGCTCGCCGCCGGGCCGCTGCACGCCGACGATGCCGACGCCAGCGAGCGCGGCGCACGCAAGCCGGCGCTCGACCGCTCCGGTCGCGCTCAGGTCGGCGAGGCTTCGTTCTACGCGCGCAAGTTCGCCGGCCGCCCCATGGCCGACGGCACGCCGATGGACCCGCACGGCGACAACGCCGCCAGCAAGACGCTGCCGCTGGGCACCACCGCCACCGTCACCAACCTGGACACCGGGCTCAGCGCCGTGGTCACCATCCAGGACCGCGGGCCGTTCGTGGAAGGCCGCATCGTCGACCTCTCGCCGGCGACGGCGCGCCGGATCGGCCTCGAGCCCGAGGAAGGCGTCACCCAGGTGGAGGTCGCGCCGATCGCGGTGCCGCAGCCCGACGGCAGCATCCGGCGTGGCGCGGGCGCGCGCCGCTGAGGGCGATGCGAACCCAGCCAGGGCCTGCGGCCGCACGCAGCTTTGTCCTACAGCCGTGACGCTCGGCCGTCCCTAGCATGGGTCGCATGCGATACAGCCGTGCCGAATACGCCAAGATGCTGGCAGCCCAGCACGAGGTCGCGCGTGCCGAGGAAGACTACGACCGCCTGCGCGCCGCCTACGTGGAAGTCGCGCACAACGAACCGGGGCACGAGGTGGCGCTGGCCATGATCGGCGCCGACATGGATCGCGCCCATGCGCACCTGCAGGCGCTGGTGGGCCTGTCGCAGATGCCCTTCACGCACGACCCCAGCAAGACACTGGCTCCCGAGGTCACCCGCGAGCCGGCCGAGAAGGAAAAGGAAAGCGCCTGATGGGTCGGCGACCGCGTGGGGCGCCCACAACCAGACTGACCCCTGCCGGATGGCATGAAGCTGCCGGCCGTCGAAACCCCTCATGAAGTCCCTCCCGGAACCCACCCGCGAGCCCAGGCCCGAGCCGCCGCCCCCGCTCGGCGACGGCTTCTCGCCGCCCCCGGGCGAGCCGCATGGGCAGCCGGGACGATCACTGGCCGACCCTGTCGAGCCCCCGCAGCCGGCCCCCTGGTCGCAGAGCGATTTCTGAAGGTGCAGGCCGTGTCCACCCACCCGGTCGAGCCGGAAGAATCGGACGAGCCCGGCCCCGGCCAGGGCACGCCCAACCCCAGCCGCCTGCCGGTGGAACCCGAATTCGGGCCGCAGGAGCCGCCGCCGGAGCCGGGCGAACCCGGCCAGCCCGGCCAGTTGCCCAAACCCTGATTCGACAGACACCCGCAAGGATTTCGCGATGAGCACCGCCAACCCCACCGGCATCCCGCGCCTGGAATGCGAGGAGCCGGAGTTCGCCACCGAAGAGGACATCCCGACGCCTTCGAACGAGGACCCGGAAGAGGCCGCGCGCAACACCGAAGTGCATCCCGAGCGCCCATGAGCGCCAGCACGCCTCCCGACCCGGGCCCGCCCGCGCCGGCCAACCCGGAGCCGCCCAAGCCGACCAACCCCGAGCCGGTGCTCCCGCCGCCCCAGGACCCGGAAAAGCAGCACCCGCCCGAGCCCGGCGACGGGCAGTCGGAGCACCCCCGGCAGTAGGCGGGGTCAGGCGAGCAGGCCTTGCGCCTCCTCGTCCAGGCCGCTGGCGGGCGTGGCCTTGGCCAGGGCCATCCACACCCCGAACGGCAGCGCGCGGCGCCGCGCCCGCGGCGCCGCGCGGGCCACCGCCAGCCGCTCGCCCTGCGCCACCAGCACGCCGCAGGTGGCGGGGATTTCGTCGGGTGCCGCGATGCAGCGCCCGTGCGCATCGCACCCCAGCACGTACCAGCACTCGCCCAGGTCCAGGTAGGCCGCGCGCTTGTCCTGCTGGCGCAGGTCGGACAGCAGGTCGGCGCGCCGCACCTTCACTTCGTGCACCACGGGCTCCACGTAGTCGGCCACCGAGGTGTTGCGGATGGAAAACACGTCGGGCCGGGCCAGGCACCAGCGCGCCGGCCCGGCATCGCCATCCGGCGCGGCCAGCTGCGCGCGCAGCGACAGACCGCGCCAGGCGATGCGGCCGGCGCGGCCCATCTCGCGTGCCACCCGTTCCACCAGCGCTTCGTGGGCCGAGAGCCGCGCCCGGTTGCCGGCCAGCGTGTCGGCCAGCACCCGCAGGCCGGCGGCCGTCACGCGCAGCGACTCGTGCCCGGTGGGCGCCAGCACCCGGTGCAGCAGGCCGGCCGCGAGCAGCTCGATCTCCAGCGTGTCCTGGCAGGGCCAGCCAGCGGAGCGGTAGACGTCGCGCAGCCGGCGCGCATGGGCTCGGCTCAACGGCAGCGATCGGAGGTCGGGCATGCGCCGATGTTAGGGGGAGCAGCCGGCGCCGTAGGCAGCTTCCGACGGCGGCTGTCGCCCTGCGCCGATGAACTGCGCCCCGGCCGTTCACAGAATGGCGCCATGGCAGAGAAAGCCACCTACGGCATCACGGCGCTTCGCTATGCGGGCACGCAGGTCGTCGAGGCCATGATGGGCCTGATCGACGCGGCCAGCGCGCGCTGGGACCTGCGTCCTTCGCCCACGCGCGTGAGCGAGGTGGTGGACCGGCTGGTCGAGGGCGACACCGTGATCAGCCTGTTCCCCGACGACGAAGGCGGGCTGCAGCCCGGCCCCGAGGTCAAGGTGGATGTGCTGCCGGGCGGCACCGAAACCCTGGTCCTGGCCGAAGAGCGCCCCGGCCGCCGGCTGGACGACCTGCCGCGGTTCTGAGGGGCCGCCGGGCGGGTACCGGGGCGATCGCGAAGTCCCGCGCCCCGCCGTCCCGCCCTGCGCGGCATGGACGAGCCTGCGCGGGGATGACCCGTACGGCAGCGATGCCGAACACTTGCTGACCCCGCGCAGCACCTGGCAGCGCCGCGCAAGGCGCCGTTACGTGCCGGTTGTGTCGAACTTCGCCGACAAGGCGATGCGCTGCTGACGACAGCAAGCGGCGTGCGGTGCCTACCCGTGGCGTATGTCCATTTTTCACACCATCACGCATCACCGGGACACGATGCGAGAGCCACCTGTGCAACACCCCCTTTCCACGCCGGATCTCCGCTGTCAAGCGGTCCGTGGCGCGGGGGCAACGGGACTCACACATGGTTTCGCGCCGCAATGCGCCGACACGCGCATTGACCTGCGCTGGCCGGCAAAAGTGTTTCGGCTCATGTCGGCCGCCGGCGGCCGCACCAACGACGGGAGACCCAGATGATCACCACGCAAGCCATTCCGGACGTCGATCCGGTCCAGTTCCTCAAGATCGCCGGGCAGGGCGCCCAGCTGCGCTCCCACGCGGACCTCTGGCGGTGGCTGCAGGGCGACGTGCAGAGCTGGCTGCCGCACGACATCCTGCTGGTGGGCTGGGGCGACTTCCGCGCCGGCGACCTGCAGTACGACATCATCTCCAGCCTGCCGGGCCTGCGCACCCACCTGTGCCCGGCCTCGCGCATCGCGCCGCTGGTCAGCTATTTCCGCGACTGCTGGGTGGCCGCGCAGTCGCAGCCCTGCGAACTCGACATCGCCGGCTGTGGCCGGCTGCTCGGCGAGGCCGGGCAGGGCTGGGCGCCGGCGCCCGGCACGCCGGGCATGCACTCGGCGCTGGTGCACGGCGTGGGCGACGCCCGGCTGGGCGGCGAGCGCATCTTCGCGGCCCTCAGCAGCGAGGCCGCGCCGGCCAGCGGCGCCGCCGCCCTGAAGCTGCTGGTGCCCTTCGTCGATTCCTCGCTGCGCCGCATGCCGCCCATGCCGATGCGCCAGCCCGGCGCCGAGCGCATCCAGGTCGAGCACCTGGTGGTGCGCCTGGGCCAGCTGTCCGAGCGCGAGCGGCAGATCATGGTCTGGGTCGCGATGGGCAAGACCAACCCCGAGATCGGCTGCATCCTGCGCATCAGCGAGTTCACGGTGAAGAACCACATGAAGAGCATCTTCAGCAAGCTGGACGTGACCAACCGCGCCCAGGCCGTGGCCCGCCTCACCCGGATGGCCGCCTATGCCTGAAGCCGAGCGCGTCCTGGGGGCCGCCACGGCTTCCGGGGCCCCGCCCGCCGCCGCGCCGCCGCCGTCGGCTCCGGCGCTGCCCGGCCCCGCCGTCTTCAGCCACAGCCGGCTGCTGAGCGCGTTCGAGGCCTTCGTCGAGCCGTTGGCCACCGTGCTGTCGCTGTGGGCGCTGGTGCTGCTGTTCGAGGGCGCGCTGGCGCCGCGCTGGCTGGGGCTGTCGATCGTGTCCTTCGCGCTGGTCTACCCGGGGCGGCCGCAGCTGCGCGCCTCGGCGACCCGCGTGGTGGCCGACACCGTGCTGGCCTGGGCCTGGACCTGCGGGCTGCTGCTGGCCACCGGCTATGCGATCGATGCGCTGGGGAACTTCTCGCGCGAGGTGGTGCTGCACTGGCTGTGGGTGGCCCCGGCCTCGCAGCTGGCCGCCCACTGGGCCCTGCGCGCGGCCGCGCCGACCCTGATCCGCCTGCAGGGGCCGCCCCTGCGCGCGGTGGTGGTGGGCATGAACGAGCAGGGCGGCTCGCTGGCCGACCGCTTGTCGATGGCGCACTACACCGGCGTCGAGCTGCTCGGCTTCTTCGACGACCGCGCGCCGGGCCGCATCCGCGGGCGCGGTCGCCACCGCATGCTCGGGCGCATCGAGGAGATCGCCGGCTACGTCAAGCAGCACAACGTGCAGCTGGTCTACCTGTCGCTGCCGATGGCCTCGCAACCGCGCATCAAGCTGCTGCTGGACGCCCTGAAGGACACCACCGCCTCGGTGTACTTCGTGCCCGACATGTTCGTGACCGACCTGGTGCAGGGCCGCACCGACTCGATCTGCGGCATGCCGGTGATCTCGGTGTGCGAGACCCCCTTCCGCGGGCCCAACGCACTGGTCAAGCGGGCCAGCGACGTGGTGCTGGCTGTTGCTATCCTGCTACTGATCTCGCCGCTGATGCTGGCGATCGCGGCGGCCATCAAGCTGACCTCGCCGGGTCCGGTGATCTTCCGCCAGCGCCGCTACGGGCTGTGGGGCCAGCAGATCATCGTCTACAAGTTCCGCTCCATGACGGTGACCGAGGACGGCGCCCGCGTCCCCCAGGCGCGCCGCGACGACGAGCGCGTCACCCCGCTGGGCCGCCTGCTGCGCCGCACTTCCATGGACGAGCTGCCCCAGTTCGTCAACGTGCTGCAGGGCCGCATGAGCATCGTCGGGCCGCGCCCGCACGCGGTGGCGCACAACGAGTTCTACCGCCCGCTGATCAAGAGCTACATGATCCGCCATAAGGTCAAACCCGGAATCACGGGCTGGGCCCAGGTCAATGGTTGCCGCGGGGAGACGGATTCACTGGAAAAGATGGAAGCGCGCATTCGCTGCGACCTCGACTATCTGCGAAACTGGTCACTGCGGCTGGACCTCTACATCATCTGGAGGACCATCCGCCTGGTGTTCAAGGATGGCGCGGCTTATTGAGCACTAGCACCAATGAGCCATTGTCCGCCCGTGAGCCTGTGCGTGACCATGCAGAGCATGAGCAAGTGTGTGCGTGCGCCGGGCGTTCTTCGTGAGAGAACACCAATGAAGAAACCTTCCATCCGGCCCGTGATGACCGCCGCCGCCGCAGCCGCCTGCCTGCTGCCGATGGCGCTGCAAGCGCAGACCACCCTGCAGGCACCGGCCTGGCGCCTGGGTGAATCCACCGCCCAGCCGGCGGGACAGTCCATGGCAGTGCCCATGGGCCAGTCCATGGCGGTGCCCATGGTCGTTCCCATGTCGCCCGCCCAGTCGATCTCGCAGCCCTACTCGCCGGTCTCGTCCAGCCCCGACCAGCGCGAGGGCCTGCAGTTCCGCGCCATGGCGGGCATCGAGCACGACGACAACATCCTGCGCACCAATGGCGGCGAGATCTCCGACACCATCACCGGTCTCGGCCTGGGCCTGCGCTACCAGAAGCGCGTGAGCCGCCAGCAGTTCGTCGTCGACGCGGAGCTCAACAACTACAACTTCGACGACATCGGCACCGACTACAACACGCTCAACTACTCGGCGGCGTGGCTGTGGCAGGCCGGCGAGCGCCTCGAGGGCATCGCCAGCGCCGATCGCCGCCAGTTCCGCGACGTCACCTCCAACGGCGCGATCGCCGGCGTCAACCGCCGCACCGAGCGCAACGAGCTGTTCGAGGCCGGCTACAAGCTGGGCGCCTCCTGGCGCGTGCTGGGCGGCCTGCAGCACAGCGCCACCCGCAGCGGCGATCCCAACTCGTGGGACGGCAGCCTGAGCCAGAACAGCGTGCGCTTCGGCGCGGCCTACGAGCCGGCCACCGGCTCCAGCGTGGCGCTGCGTTTCCGCCGCGGCGAGGGCGAGTTCGACAACGCGCCGGTTGCCAGCGACTTCGACGACAACGAGATCGAGGCCACGGTGCGCTGGATCGTCTCGCCCAAGACGCGGGTCGATGCCCGCCTGGCCCACCTCGACCGCGAGCACAGCGCCGCCCCGGCGCGCGACTTCAGCGGCGTGGTCGGCTCGCTGGGCGTCAACTGGGACATCACCGCCAAGACCTCGCTCACCGGCGGCTACGTGCGCGACCTGGGCAGCTACGTGTTCGGCACCGGCGGCCACCTGTCCAGCGACCGCTGGTACGTCGGGCCGGTGTGGCGCGCAACCGAGCTGATCACGGTCAACCTGCGCTACGAGCACGAGACCCGCCGCTGGGAGGACGTCACCGGCACCACCGATGCCGGGCGGCGCGACAAGTTCGACGTCGGCGCGCTGGGCGTCGACTGGGCGATCCGCCGTTCCATCACCCTGGGTGCGCAGTACCGCCACGAGCGCCGCTCGTCGTCGCTGCCCGCCTTCAACTACCGCGCCAACGTGATCGGATTGACGGCCAAGCTGACGATCTGACGCGGGCCGCGCGGGCGACCGCAGGCTTTTGTGAAAGGGAGAGAAAGATGAAGAGCGTGTTGCTAAACCTGGGCGGGCTGCTGCTGGCAGCCGGGATGGCGCTGGCGGCCCAGGCCGCCGGCCCGTCCGCCCGCGGGGCGGCCGCGCCGGCCGGCGCGGCCGCCGGCGGAAGCGAGGCGGGCGCCAGCAACAAGGGGGCCCCGAGCGCCGACTACCGGCTCGGCGCGGGCGACCAGATCCGGGTGCAGGTCTACCAGAACCCGGACCTGTCGATCGAGGCCCGCGTGTCCGAGCAGGGCACCATCAACTATCCGCTGGTGGGGTCCGTCAACCTGGGCGGCTCCACCATCGCCGAGGCCGAGAACAAGATCGCCTCGGCCCTTCGCAACGGCCAGTTCCTCAAGCGGCCGCAGGTCAACATCGTGCTGCTGGAGGTGCGGGGCAACCAGGTGGCGGTGCTCGGGCAGGTGCAAAAGCCCGGGCGCTTCCCGCTGGAGACCACCAACACCCGGGTGAGCGACCTGCTCGCCGCCGCCGGCGGCATCACCCCGATGGGCGACGACACGCTGATCGTCACCGGCTCCCGGGCCGGCAAGCCTTTCCGCAAGGTGATCGACATCCCGGCGCTGTTCCTCAACCAGCGCGGCCAGGACGACATCCTGGTGCACGGCGGCGACACCCTGTACGTGGCCAAGGCGCCGGTCTACTACATCTACGGCGAGGCCCAGCGGCCCGGCCCCTACCGCATCGAGCGCGGCATGACCGTGCAGCAGGCCGTGGCCCAGGGCGGCGGCCCGACCCCGCGCGGCAGCTTGAGCCGGCTGCGCCTGACCCGCACCGGCCCGGACGGCAAGCAGGTCGAGAGCGACGCCCGGCTCAGCGACCCGGTGCTGCCCAACGACGTGATCTACGTGCGCGAGAGCCTGTTCTGAAGCCGCAGCGAACGAAAAGGCCCGCCGCATGAACCTGCATCAATTCCTGTCCATCCTGCGTGCCCGCCGCACGATGGCTTTCGTGATCTTCCTGTCCACCGTCGCCCTGGCCCTGGCCTGGGTGATGCTGCGGCCGAAGAACTACACCGCGCACGCGCCCATCCTGGTCGACCTGCGCGCCAACGACCCGCTCGCGCAGCCCAACTACCAGAGCATCGTGCCGCAGGCCTACATGGCCACCCAGATGGACATCGTGCGCAGCTCGCGCGTGGCCGAGCAGGTGGTGGAGGCGCTCGGCCTCGAGAAGGACCCCAAGGCCGCCCAGGAGTGGAAGGAGGCCGGCGGGGCCGGCACGCTCAAGGCCTGGCTGGCCAGCGAACTGAAGGCCAACCTGGAGGTCAAGCCGGCGCGCGAGAGCAACATCATCAACATCTCCTACACGGCGCCCAGTTCGGCCGACGCCGCGAAGATCGCCAACGCGTTCTCGCAGGCCTACCTGGACACCGCGCTGGACATCAAGACCGACCCGGCCAAGAAGTACTCCACCTGGTTCGAGGAGCAGCTGAAGTTCGCGCGCGACCGGCTCGAGGCCGCGCAGGGCGCGCTCACCGCGTACCAGCAGCGCACCGGCGTGATCAGCGCCGACGGCGTGGACATGGAGACCCAGCGCCTGAACGAGTTGTCGTCGCAGTTGACGCTGGTGCAGGGGCAGCTGACCGACGTCGCCAACAAGCGCGCCGCCTCGGCCGCCAGCATCTCCGAGGCCATGAACAGCCCGCTGATCAACACGCTCAAGGCCGACATCGCCCGGCAGGAGGCCCGCGTCCAGGAAGCCAGCGCCAACCTGGGCGCGCGGCACCCGCAGATGATCCGCATGCAGGACGAGCTGAATGCCATGCGCGCCCGCCTGCGCTCCGAAACCGCCAGCATCGGCAGCGCCGTGGACACCGCCTACCAGGTCGGTCGCGCGCGCGAGCGCGAGCTGAAGGAGGCCGTGAACGCCCAGCGCGCCCGGGTGATGCAGTTCAACCGCCACCGCGACGAGCTCAACGTGCTGCGGCGCGACCTCGACGCCGCCCAGCGCGCCTACGAGCAGGTCAGCGAGCGCGCCTCGCAGTCCAAGCTGCAGGCGCTGACCAACCAGACCAACATCCAGCGGCTGGCCACCGCGGTGGAGCCGCTCAAGCCCACCGGGCCGGGCACGCGCCTGGCCCTGGCGCTGGCCGCCTTCGCCGGCGCGCTGCTGGCGATCGCCGGCGCGGTGCTGGTCGAACTGCTCAACCGCCGCGTGCGCTCCGTCGACGACCTGTCGATCGCCACCAACCTGCCGATCCTGGCCACGGTGCCGGCCCATGCCGGGCGCGAGTCGCTGCGTCGGCTGGCCAATGCGCCCGCCCGACCGGCACTCGGCTACAACGGGAGCCTCGCATGAACAGCCAGATCCTGCCCCTGCACCGCGAGCTCGACCTCGTCGGCCCGGCCGGGCGCGAACCGGCGCTGCCCATCGGCCACCTGCTGGTGGATGCCGGCCGGCTGACGCACGACGAGGCCGAGCGCATCCACGACTACCAGCAGAAGGTCGGCCTGCCGTTCGGCGAGGCGGGCATCTCCATGGGCCTGCTGACCGACGAGGACGTGCGCCACGCGCTCGCGCTGCAGTTCGGCCACGCCACCATCTCGCCCGATGCCGGCCTGGGCAAGGACCTGGTCGCCGCCTACGAGCCCGACAGCCCGGCGGTGGAGCACCTGCGCAGCCTGCGCGCCCAGCTCACGCTGCGCTGGTTCGACAACGAGATCCAGCACCAGTCGGCGCTGGCCATCGTCAGCCCCGGCCACGGCGAGGGCCGCAGCTACATCACGGCCAACCTGGCGGTGCTGTTCGCCCAGATGGGCAAGCGCACGCTGGTGATCGACGCCGACCTGCGCAAGCCGCGCCAGCACCGCATCTTCGGCCTGCCCGGCAAGATCGGCCTGTCCGCGCTGCTGGCCGGGCGCGCCGGCGCCGAGGTGATGTGCGACATCAAGCCGTTGCCCGGGCTGACGGTGCTGCCGTCCGGCGTGCTGCCGCCCAACCCGCAGGAACTGCTCTCGCGCCCGCAGTTCCAGCGGCTGATCCAGTCGCTCAACAGCCTGTACGAGGTCATCCTGATCGACACGCCGGCGGCCTCGTCCTGGGCCGACGCCAGCACCGTGGCCGCGCGCGCGGGTGCGGCGCTGATGGTCACCTGCCGCGATCGCAGTTCCATGCCGCGCGTGATCAAGCTGTCGGAGGACCTGCACGAGTTCGGCGTCACGGTGGTCGGCGCCGTCCTCAACGGCGCGGGAAGCGTCTGATGGCCCGCCGCCGAAGCGCTGCCGCCCCCGCGCCGCGCGCCTGAGGATCCGCGGGGCCGCCGGATGGCACCTCAACCGGCTACGCGCGACTGGCAGGTGCGCTGGTACCAGCTGGTGCGCTCGATGGCGCGGGTCCGCAGCCCGGGCGGGGAGGAGCAACTGCTCGACTGGCTGCTGCGGCCCGGCGAGGCGCGCGTGCTGGCCTTCGTCAACGCGCACGCGATGAACCTGGTGGCCGAGTCCGAGCGCTTCTACGAGTCGCTGATGTCGGCCGACGTGGTGGTGCGCGACGGCATCGGCGTGTCGCTGCTGATGGAGCTGCTCAACCAGCCGCCCGGCCAGAACCTCAATGGCACCGACCTGATCCCGCGCCTGCTGGCGCGCGCCAACGGGCTGGGCATCGCGCTGTTCGGCACGCGCGAACCCTGGCTCATGCAGGCGCAGCAGGTCGTGCGCGGGCAGCTCGCGCCCGACAGCGCCTGCGTGGCCCTGCATGGCTTCCTGCCGCTGGACGACTACATCCGGCTGGCGGCGCAGTGCCGCCCGCGCGTGATCGTGCTGGGCATGGGCATGCCGCGGCAGGAGGAAGTGGCGATGGCGCTGCGGGCGGCGCTGGGCGGGCCCTGCCTGATCGTGTGCGGCGGCGCGATCCTCGACTTCCTGGGCGGCAAGGTCACGCGCGCGCCGCGCTGGATGCGCCGTGCCGGGCTGGAGTGGGCGTACCGGCTGGCGCGCGAGCCGCGCCGCCTGTGGCAACGCTACCTGCGCGGCAACCCGCTGTTCCTGCGCCGCGCCTTCGCCATGGCCCGCCGCGGGCTGCGCCGCGGCTGGCCGGCGGCGGCCTAGCTTGTCTTTTCCTCCCCCTCTGGGGGAGGGCAGGGTGGGGGCGCTCCGCGGCCCACGCACGCGCCACCCCATCAAGCCCGGCTGACGCAAGCCGTCGCTGCTGAGGCAGCACGCCGGGGCAACGCATGGTTACGCTGGCCGCATGTGCCAGCTCGAGGGGCCTCTTTCGCCACGCAGCGCCGCGGAGGCCACGGCGTGAGCGCCGACGTGCTGGTGGTCGGCGCCGGCGTGGCCGGCCTGCGCTGCGCGCTGGGGCTGGCCGACGCAGGCCTGAAGGTGGTGGTGCTGGAAGCGGCGCCGCTGGCCGGCGGCCGGGCGGCGAGCTGGGCCGACGAGACCACCGGCGTGCAGGTGGACACCGGGCCGCACGCGCTCGGCTCGGAGGACCGCAACTTCATCGCCATGCTGCAGCGCCTGGGCACTGCCGCCCAGGTGCTGTGGCAGCCCAGTCCGCTGGTCACGCTGGTCGACGCGCGCGGCGTGCTGCGCGTGCCCAATCCGCACCTGCCGCCGCCGCTGCACGGGCTGTCGCTGCTGCCGCGCGCGCTCACCCGCCTGTCGCTGCGCGACGGCCTGTCGCATCGCGCGATCGCGTGGCGCGCCGCGCGGCTGGACGAGCGCAGCCTGCGCGAGCTGGACGCGGACGACGCCCACGCCTTCCTGCGCGAGATGGGCGTGCGGCCGGCCGCGATCGAGTGGTTCTGGCGCTCGGCCATGCTGGCGCTGCTGAACGTGTCGCTGGAGCAGTGCTCGGCCGCTTCCATGATGCGGGTGTTCCGGCTGCTGCTCGGGCGCAGCGGCTGGCATTTCGGTTTTCCGCGGCTGGCGCTCGCACAGCTGTTCGTGCCCGGCTGCTGCCGCGCCGTGGTGCGCTCGGGCGGCCAGGTGCTGTTCGGCGCGCAGGTGCGCCGGTTGCACCTGGACGGCGGCCGCTTCGCGCGCGCCGAGCTGGAAGGCGGCCATTCGGTCGCCGCCCGCCAATGCGTGCTGGCGCTGCCACCGCAGGCGGTGGCGGCCTTGGCGGGTGCCAGCGACGAGGCCGCCCTGGCGCCCGTCGCCGCGGTGGCGCGCTACTTCCGCGCCAGCCCCTGCATCAGCACCTACCTGTGGTTCGACCGGCCGGTCACGCGCGAACGCTTCTGGGCCCGGGTGTGGACGCGCCAGGGGCTGAACACCGACTTCTACGACCTGTCCAACATCCGGCCCTCGCTGGCCGGGCGCGGCGCGCTGGTCGCGGCCAACGCGATCGGGCCGATGGCGCGCGAGGACTGGGACGATGCCCGCATTGCCGAGCAGACCGCGCAGGAAGTGAGGGAGTTCGCGCCCGCGGCACGCGAGGCGCGGGTGATGCATGCGCGCGTGCATCGCACGCCCATGGCCGTCCCGCAGCCGCGCCCCGGCACCGAGGCGCTGCGGCCGGCCGCCGCGACCGGGGTGCCCGGTCTGTGGCTGGCGGGCGACTGGACCGACACGGCGCTGCCATGCTCGCTGGAAAGCGCGACGCGCTCCGGCGCCCTGGCGGCCGAAGCGCTGCTGGCGGCCATGGGCCGCCCGGTGAAGCTGTCGCTGGAGGCGCCCGACACCCGCGGCATGGTGCGCTGGTGCCGGGCGGCGTGAGCGGCGGTCAGCCGGTGCCGCCGCTGCCCACGCCTGGAGATGCCGTTACGGGTTCCACCAGTTGCCCGAGGCCACGATCATGGGGATCAGCTGCAGCTCGGAGTCGTAGTAGTCGGTGGTGAAGTTGCCGGCGTTCCAGTTCCACAGGTTGTCCAGGAAGGCCTGGAAGCGCGGGTCCACCATCGCGCCGCACAGCATCGGGCCGATCATCCCTTCCGGCGAGTAGCTGCGGTCCATCGCGTAGCCGTCCAGGTGGTAGCCGGCCGAGATGCGCGAGGCCTCGCCGCCGGTGTCGCCCTGCACGAAGCCCACCAGCTTGTTGCACACGTCGCGCCAGCGGGTGTCGCCCGAGGTCACGTAGTCGGTGCCCCAGCGCCACGGGTTGCGCTGCGCGTTGGCGTAGTAGTAGCCCTCGGTGTCCACGAAGTCGCCGTAGCCGCCCGGCGAGGGGATCGGGTTGTCGGTGTCGGTGTGGATGATGAAGTCCGGCATCAGGCCGCAATTGGGCGAGAACACGGTCTGCATGCGATCGATCAGCTCGTAGGAGCGGTCGATCGCGCGGTCCCACAGGGCGTCGCCGGTCGCGCGCTTGAACGCGCGGAAGTGCCCGGTCATGTAGTCGGAGGTGCGGCTCACGTGCGGCGTGGCCATGCCCTTGGTGGTGCCGTTCTCCTTCATGTTCCACGCCTTCATGGCGTTGATGGTCTCGATCGCCTCCTGCTTGTAGTTCCAGGCGCCGGTGGAGCCCCACTGGCGGTCGGCCATCAGCAGCGCCATGGCGATGTCGAGGTCGCCGTCCATGGCGTTCCAGCCGCCGCCGGCGGCATCGGTGGACGAGCCGTCGATGGTCAGGCGCCAGTCCAGCAGCCAGCGGCCGACGTCCGGGATGCTGTAGGCCGGACGCGCGCGCACGGTGGCCAGCAGGCCGTCGAAGATCGCGCGGGCCTCGGCGTCGTGGCCGGCCATCAGCACCGTGATCAGCATGCCGTAGCCCATGCCCTCGGACACGGTGAGGTAGGTGCCGGAATTGCCGAACTTCACGGCCTTGCCGCCCGGGACGGTGGGCACGTCGACGATGGCGCGCGCCTTCCAGGCGTCGTAGGAGCTGCGGATCACCGAGTCCATCTGCCCGGCGGCGGCCGACGGCAGGATGCCGGCCACGTAGGGATCGAGGCGCGAGCCGAACGGATAGGAGTTGGGACCGTCGACGGAGCGGCGTGCCGTCGAGGCACCCACGATGCCGGTGCTGGCGTTGTCCACGCCGGTGGCGAGGTCGCTGGCCGCGGAGCCGCCGCCACCACCGCCGCACGCGGCGAGGGCCAGCGCGACGGCCGAAGCGGAACCGGAACGAAGGAAGAGTCGTCTTTGCATTTTCAACTTGTTGAGTAGGGCGGCCTGGGCCGACAGCGGTACTGCCGCGCTCCTGTTGACCAGGTTGAAAGATGTGCCTCGGCGCTGGCCCTGCCCATCCGGCGCTGCGCCCATGGCGGCGCGGTCCGGTGCGGCTGGGCTGGTGAATGCCTCAGCGAGGAGCCCGGACTGTAGTAGGAGACGTCCCACAAACCGGCAGGCAGCCGGCCTACAAGCGTAACGAATGGGAGCTGCTGTCGAGCTGGCCCTGGCGGGGCCGTAACAGCATCTTCGGCCGGGGTTGCGGCCCCTGTTCAGGCAGTCAGCGAAACCGCCGAGGATGGGGCCCTGGCAGGCTCTGCGGCGGGTGCCGCCTCAGGGTTTGCCCGCAGTCCTGGCTCAGCCGTGGGGCGGCGATCCGGCAAGCTCGTCAAATCGGGTTACGACAAATCGAGCCGCGAAAGTTACGTTTGCTAGCGGCACGGAAGAGGAGGAAAGCCGGGCGGAAGAGCGGGACGGACGAGACGGCGGGGCCGGCGGGGAGAGCCGATACGCTGAACACGCGGGCGCGAGCGTCAGGCCGCGGGTGATGGATTGCGGCTCGAGGCCGCAATGACACCGGCTTTGCTCGAGGCTGCTGACACCGCTTTGCTCGAGGCCGCAATGACAAACACATGTCATCCCGGCGAACGCCGGGATCCATCTCCCGCCCTTGGCAACCGAACTGCCGTTGTTCGCTGATGCCGCGCTCAATGCGCAGCAGCCACCTTGCCGGCCTGCGCGCGCGAGCGGCGCTGCCGATCCAGGAACCAGGCCGCGGAATCCTGCAGCGCGGCCGGATAAGGCGTCCAGTCCATGCGCAGCTCGTGCGTGGCCGCCTCCACGTCCAGCTGCAGGTGGCGCTGCCACAACGCCACCAGCCCGGGCGTGATCGGCTCGGGCAGTCCGTCGACCGCGCGGCCCAGCCGTTGCGCGCCCTTGCGCGCCAGGTGCAGCACCGGCCCGGCCAGCAGCGCGTCCAGCCGCACGCGGCGCCCCGCCAGGCGCCGCACCGGCGTGGCCCCGATCGCCAGCGCCAGGTCGATGAAGTACTCGTTCCAGCGCGGGCTGTCCGGCGCCGCCAGGTTGAAGGTGCGGCGCTCGCCGCGCGCCAGCGGCAGCTCCAGCGAGCGCAGCGCGGCGGCGCAGACGTCGTCCACGTGCACGAGGTTGGACCAGCCGTCGCCCGCCACGCCCAGGTCGCCCAGCCGGCCGGCCTGCAGCCAGCGCCCGGTGCGCCCGACCCACAGCTCGCTGCCCGGCCCCCACACGCAGCCCGGCCGCAGCACGACGGCCTGGCCGCCGCCGCGGGCGAACGCCGCCACGTGCTGCTCGGCCTGGCGCTTGGCCTTGTCGTACCAGCCCAGCAGCGGGCCGGGTGCGGCGGACTCCGCGACCCGGCCTTCCAGCGCGCCGTACACCGACATGCTGCTCAGGTGCACCAGCCGGCGGCAGCGCGGCGAGGCGCCGGCGGCTTCGGCCAGCACGCGCGCGCCCTCGGCGATGGCCGCGCCGTCGCCGGCCACGCAATTGACCACGGCATCCAGGCCGCGCAGCGCCTCCTGCACGGCCGCGCGGTCGCGCGTGTCCACGCGCAGCTGCCCGTCCGCCGGCGTGGCCCGCGACGAAGCCGCAATCGCCTCCGCGCCGGCCGCGCGCAGCATCGCCACCAGCCGCGAGCCGATGTAGCCGCGCCCGCCCAGTACCAGCACCTTCATGCGGACCCCAAGGCGAGCGACGGACGACCTCGCGCCGTCCGGGCGCAATGGCCGCTCATGCGAACACCTCCCCGGCCGCCGCCCGGCGCGGCTGCAGCCGCTGCGCCAGCCGGTCGGCCAGCCGCAGCGACAGCGCCACGATGGTCAGCGTCGGATTGGCCTGGCTGGACGTCGGGAACACCGCGCTGCCGGCCACGTACAGGTTGTCCACCGAGTGCAGCTTGCAGTCGGCATCGACCACGCTGGTGCGCGGATCGGCGCCCATGCGGGCGGTGCCCACGTGGTGCCCGCCGTAGGCGCCGTAGCGCAGCAGGTCCTGCTCCAGCGTGGCCGGGTCGTACTCGAAGCGGCCGACGCCGGTGCGGGCCAGCTCGGCGGCCAGCAGGTCCAGCGTGCGCGCGATCGATTCGATGTCGCCGCGGCAGTAGCGCCAGTCCACCTTCAGCTTGCGCATCCCCAATGCATCCGCCGCGGCGGTGAGCTGCACGCGGCTGGACGCCAGCGGCTGCTGTTCGCCCTGCACCTCCAGGCTGAAGCGGTTGCTGCGGTTGCGCAGGATCACTGAGGGGAACTTGCGCTGGGCGAAGGTCCGCCGGCGCAGCCAGTGCGCCAGGAACGCCGCGGTGTCGCCCGGATCGCGCACCACGTTCAGCGCGTGGCGCGCCCAGTCGGCGCCGGTCAGCGGCTGTGCATCGCGCAGCCGCTTGCCGTATTCGTAGCTGATCAGCGCCTTGGCCAGCACCAGGCCCGACAGCACGCCGCTGCGGTGCGCCGGGTCGGTGATGCGCGGGAAGTGCAGCCGCGCCACGGCATTGAGCAGCCCGTGCCGGCGCTGCTGTTCCGCGACGATCGCCAGGCGGCGGCGGCAGTACACGCCGTCGGGCGCGACCTCGTAGCCATGGCGCACGCCGTCCGGGCTGCCGGAAACCGTGAGCGTGCCCACGTTGCCGGCGATGTGGCACTGGTAGTAGCGGCCGACCACGTCGTGCGCGTTGCCCACGCCCTGCGGCGCCACGTCGCTGGAGTGCAGCAGCAGGCGCGCGGTCTCCAGCCCGCCGGTGGCCAGCACCGCGGCGCGGGCGGCGACCTGGAAGCGGTTGCCCGCCAGCGTGGCGACCTCGAGCGCGCGCACGCGGGCGCCGTCCGGCTCCAGCCGGATCGCGGTGCAGTGCGCGCCGGCCAGCACGCGCAGGTCGGGCGCCAGCTCCAGCCGCTTGCGGTAGCGCACGCCGAAGTCGGTCGGGCAGGAAAAGCGTTCCAGCCCATGGGTGCTCACGATCTCGCTGTCGAATCCGGCGAGCAGCGGCGGCGCCGAGGGCAGGGCGGTGCGCGCGTCATAGGCGAAGCGGCCCGCCTCGGCCCAGGCGTTGGCCTGCGCGTACCACGGCAGCAGGCCCTCGTAGGAGATCGGCCAGCCGCTGTGCGCCACCCAGGGCCGCGCCTCCAGGTCGATCGGGTCCAGCGGCATGCAGCGACCGCCCCACAGGCTGGTGGAGCCGCCCAGCCCGCGCAGGCGGTAGCGGTGCAGCGGGCTGTGCAGGCGCTCGTCGGCCACCTCGCCCTCGTAGTGCGCCTGCGCCCGGCCGTCGCGCGTGCGCTCGCCGGCCTCCAGCAGCAGCACCGACAGGCCGCGGCCGGACAGCGACAGCGCCAGCGGAATGCCGGCGGCGCCGGCGCCGACCACGCAGACGTCGGCGGCCAGCACGCTGCCGCGCGGCACGGCGTTGGCGTGCTCGATCACGGACGCGCCCCGTCCTGCGGCTGCGCGCTCAGGCCGAACTGGCGCTGGTGGATGCGCGCCACGCCGGCGGCGAAGCGCGCGAGCGAGAACTGCGCCTCGTGCAGCGCGCGGCCGTTGCGCTCCAGCCGCTCGCGCAGCTCGTGCGCGGTCAGCACCTGGGCCAGCCCGCGCGCGATGCTGGCCGGATCGCCCGGCTCCACGAAGCAGGCGTCGCGCAGGTGCGCCAGCACGTGCGGGATCTCGCCCACCGGCGTGCACACCACCGCCACCCCGTGCGCCAGCGCTTCCAGGATCGCCAGCGGCAGGCCCTCGTCGTAGGACGGCAGCACCAGCACGTCGGCCTCGGCCAGCAACCGGCCCAGCTGGGCCTGGTCGGCCCAGCCGAAGAAGCGCACCCTGTGCGCGACGCGCAGGCGCTCGGCCTGGGCCGCATAGCCGGCGATGTCGCCGCCGCCGGCCAGCGTCAGCTGCAGCGGCACGCCGGCCAGCGCCGGCTGCACCAGCGCCTGCAGCAGGTCGGACACGCCCTTGCGCTCGGACAGGTTGCCCACGAACAGCACCTGCGGCGCCTGCCGGTGCCCGGCGCGCCGCCGCGGGGCGACCGGCTCCGGCACGCCGTTGATCACCACCTCGACCCGCTCGGCCGGCACGCGCAGCTCGCGCGTGACGAAGGCCGCCGACACCCGGCCCAACACCACGCAGGCCTGCGGCAGCGAGAAGATCCAGCGCACCAGCGCCTGCAGCGGGCGCGGCAGGCGCGCGTAGCTGTGGTGCAGCTGCGCGGCGTGCAGGTGCAGCACGGTGGGGATGCCCAGTGCGCGGCAGGCGGCCAGTACGATGGACTCGCGCACGAAGTCCAGCCGCTCGGCCATGTTGACGTGCACGCCGGCCAGCCGGCCGCCCATGCGCGCGCGCGCCAGCCGGCCGACCGCCCGCACCACCTGCCACAGGGACGCGGCGGCGCTGCCGCTGCCGCGCGTGTCCAGCGGCCGCAGCACCGGCCCGCCTTCGACCGCCGCCTGCGACTGGATCAGGTAGTCGGCCACCTTGTACATGCCGCCGCCCACCGGCGTCCACGGCACCGCGATGTAGATGAAGCGGCCTTCCCGCGCGGCAGCCGCGGCCGTGTCGTGCGCCGGAAGACCGAGGGTGGAAGAACTGTCCATCCGCCGGGTCATGAGCACATTTCCTGGCCGTGGCGGGCCGCGGTGTAGGGGTCCTGGATCACCAGGCTGGGAATGAGCGCCTGGGGCGGCTGCCGGCGCGCCAGCAGGCCGCGCAGCACGCCGGCCGCATGCACGTTCCACGACACGACCGAATAGATCGCGCGCGACAGCGAGCGCTTGCGCCAGGCCATCACGGCAACGGGCGCCAGCAGCAGCGCGCCGAAGGCCAGGGCCGCGTCGCGCGCCGCCAGCGGCCACAGCGGCGCACTGGCCAGCACGGCCCACCAGCCGATCACCGCCAGGTACAGCCGCAGTTCGCGCAGGCCCCGCAGCACGCCCCGGGCCCGGCCCTGGGCCAGGGCGGCGCGCAGCACCTCGCCGGCGCCGCAGGCGTAGCGCGAGCGCCAGCGGCGCAGCAGCAGCCGGTAGGGCGGCGAATCGTGGCCATGGTGGGTGACCGCATCGACCGGCAGCCGCCACAGCTTCCAGCCGCGCGCGCGCAGCCGCAGGGCGAGGTCGAACTCCTCGTAGCTGTGCAGGTTGCGATCGGAGAACCAGCCGGCTTCCTCGATCGCGCGGCGCCGGTACAGGCCGCCGCCGTCCAGCCGGTCGACCGCGCCCGGCCGGCGGTGCGCCTCGGCGCGCTGGCTGCGCTCGCCGCGCTCGCGGTATTCCACGCTGGCGGTGTTGAGCTCCACCACGCGCCCGGCCACGCCCGCGATCTCCGGGTGCTGCGCGAGGAAGGACAGGGCCTGCTCCAGGAAGCCCGGCACCATCTTCATGTCGCCGTCCACGATCTGCACGTACTCGCCCTGGCAGTGCTGCCAGCCCAGCTGCGGGCCGGCGCCGCAGCTGCGCTCCTGCGGGCGCGCCAGCTGCACGATGCGGATCGGGTAGCGGCGCGCCACCTGCACGGTGCCGTCGGTGGAAGCCGAGTCGGCCAGCACCACTTCGCCGTCCATGCCGGAGAGCGCCGCCAGGCAGCTCTCGATGGCCGCGGCGACGTTGGCTTCCTCGTTGAGCGCCTTGATGACGATCGAGACGCGGCAGGCCGGGCTGCGCTTCATTGCACCGGGCCCTCCGGCGAGAACACCTCCGCGCTGCGCAGCCGCCAGCGCTGCCAGCTGTCGGCCACGCGCGAGGGCATGAACAGGATCATCAGCAGCGTCAGCTGCCAGCGCCGGGTGAATGCCACGCAGCGCGCGTCGAGCAGGAAGCGCAGCGCCGTGCGGCGGTCGCCGGCGCCCAGCGCCTCGCGCGCCAGCGTCACTTCCTGCTGGCCCACGAACCACAGCGCCGACTTGCGGTGCCGCGCCGGGATGCGGCCGCTCAGCGCCTGCTCGCGCATGCGCTTGAGGAAGCCGGGCAGGGTGTCGCGCGGCTGGCGCGCCGACAGGCTGTCGGGCAGCACCCGGGTGGCGGCGAACGGCGCGTTGACGATCGCCACCGGCGAGGTGTCGGCCACCCGGAACCACAGGTCCAGGTCCTCGCCGTGGTGGTCGCCCTCGGCGAAGCAGGGCTGCATGGACTTCAGGCGGGCGGCACGGATCGCCACGCTGCTGGAGCAGAACGGCGACAGCCGCATCCAGCGCTGGCGCAGGTCCTCCACCACCTCGACCTCGTAGAAGCCCTCGGTCACCGGCCACGGGTCGGGATCGGCGCCCAGCAGGTGCGGCACCTTGCGAAAGCCCGCGCCCAGCATGTCGGCCTCGCGGCAGGCGCCGTGCGCCTGCGCCAGCGCGGCCAGCATCTCCGGGTGGTACCAGTCGTCGGCATCGAGGAAGGCGATCCAGTCGCCGGTGGCCTCGTCGATGCCGCGGTTGCGCGCCGCCGAGACGCCGGCGTTGCGCTGCCGGACCAGCCGCACGCGCGGATCGGGGATGCTCTCCACGGCGGCGGCGCTGCCGTCGGTGGAACCGTCGTCCACCACGATCACCTCGTGCGGGGGCAGCGTTTGCGCCAGCACCGACCGCAGGGCGCTGTGCACGTAGCGCGCCTTGTTGTACAGGGGCATGACGACGGAAAACTTCATGGAGCGGTCCTGAGGGTCGGTTCGATCGGCTGGGCGGGGACCACCCGCGTCGGGATGCGCGCGGCGGCGCCCGAGGCCACGGCGACGATGAGGAGGAAGTGCGTCATCACGTGGCTGCCGTAGTCGATCAGGATCAGCGGCACCTCGCTGATGGACAGCAGCGCGTGGCTCACGTACAGCGCCAGGCTCAGGCCGCCGGTGGCGCGCGCGTAGCGGAACGCCATCACCGTCAGCACCAGCGCGTACAGCACCAGCCCGACCGCGCCGACGGTGCCGGACCGGGCCAGCGTGTCGATCATCTGGTTGTGGCCGTGGGTCGCGTTGGCCATGCCGATCGATTCGCGGAAGTCGGCGTCCCACAGCGTCAGGCCGTAGCCGAACACCGGCTGGCGCGCCCACTCCTCCAGCGCCACCACCCAGATCCGGTCGCGGCCGGTCAGCGTGGCCAGCTGCGCGCCCTCGCGCGTGTCGAAGAAGTCGCTGACCAGCGTCGGCAGGTCGAACACCAGCACCGCCACCAGCAGCGCCAGCACGGCGGCGATCACGGCCAGGCACAGCCCCACGCCGAAGGAGTTGCGGCGCGGATCGCCGGCGCGCTGGACGGCCTCGGGGGCGCGGCGCACCAGCAGCAGGCAGGCGCCGCTGAGCAGGAAGCACAGCCAGGCCGTCTTGGACTGCGCCAGGAACAGCGCGCCCAGCCCCAGCGCCCAGCAGGCGACATTGAGCCAGCGGCTCCGGCAGGGCCGCGCCCACAGGATCACCAGCGCGGTCTGCGCCAGCATGCCCAGCAGGACCGGGTGGGTGGCCAGCCCGCCGAAGCGCGGCACGCCCGGCAGCAGGCCCTGGGTGTAGGAGGTGTCCAGCACCAGCGAAGGCCAGACCGGGATCAGCGCCGCGCTGGCCAGCAGGTAGACGAAGAGCGCGTCGCGCGTCACGGCGAAGATGCGTTCGCGGTCGCGCGGGCCGGCCAGCGTGCAGGCCAGCCCCAGCAGCAGCGGGTAGAGGTACTCGTGCGACAGGCTGGGATGCGAGCCGAACACGGCGGGCGCCGCCACCGTGGTCAGCCAGAAGAACAGGAAGGTCCAGGTCAGCATCGGCGCCGGCACCGGCTTGCGCCGCAGGAAGTGGCTCACGATGCGCTCCAGCGTCACCGCCAGCAGCATCAGCGAGACCCAGCGCTGCACCCACACCAGCAGCGGGTGGCGGGCGGTCTCGACGATCGCCTGCACTTCCCTTTCCAGCACCAGGAAGGACTGGGTGAGGTCGCGGCCGGACAGCAGCACCTCCATCGCCATCAGCACCAGCATGGCCGGGAACACCAGCCACAGCAGGCCGTCGCGGTTGAAGTCGAAGGGCTCGCTGCGGCGCTCGCGCGTCTTCACGATGGTCGCGTCGTCGACGCCGGCCGCGGGCTTGCGGCGCACCGGTTGGCGCTTCATGGCCGCACCCCCGGTCCGGCGGCCGCCCAGCGCGGCCCTGGCAGCAGGCGGGCGAGCACGCTGCGCGCCTCCGCGCCCAGCACCTGCGGGCGGGCGAAGACCAGGGCCACCAGCGCCCCCGTTCCGGCGATGCCGCCGGCCAGCAGCGAGACCACCGGCTGGCCGAGCGGCGCGGCGACCTCGCGCCCGGCCAGCACCGCGGCACCGGCGAGCGCGGCCAGCGCAACGCCCCGCAGAACGAAGGGCAGCAGGTCGCGCCAGCGCATGTCCAGCGCGCCCAGGCCGGTCGAGACCACCACCGCGGCGCGACCGAAGATCAGCACCACCGAGGCGAACACCACCGCGTGCAGCCCGACGTGCCGCGCCAGCAGCCACCAGGCCGGCAGCGCCAGCAGCAGCAGCGGCAGCTGCAGCGCGGCCTCCAGGTGCTTGCGGCGGGTGTTCCACAGCACCGGCGTGGACAGCCCCAGGCAGGCCCAGGCCGGCACGCACAGGAACATGACGGCCATCAGCCAGCCGGCGTCCAGCCACTCGTTGCCGTACAGCACCCGCACCAGGTCGCCGGCCAGCAGCGACATCATCACCGCGGCCGGCGTGAGGAACACCAGCGCGCAGGCCAGCAGGGTCAGCCAGGCCCTCGCCAGCTGCCGCGGCTTGTCCTGCAGGCGCGCGCCGGTGGCCAGGAAGGTCGGCTGGATGGCGTTGACCAGCAGCACGTTGGGGATGGAGGCGATGTTGTAGGCCACGCCGTACAGGCCCACGGCATGGGTGTTCAGCACGCGCCCGATCACGATGCGATCCATGTTCGACAGCAGCCAGTTGACGATGTTGGTCAGGAACACGGTGCGCCCGGTGGCCATCGTGTCGCCCCCCAGCGGGTGGCGCAGCAGCGGCCGCAGCGAGTGCGGGCGCGCCGCGAAGCTGCCGGCCAGCGCCACCGCCGCCTGCACCACGCAGGCCGCCGCCAGCGCCTGGGCGCCGTGGCCCTGCAGCGCCATCGGCACCCCGACCGCGAGGTAGCCGGCCGCGTAGCTGGCCATCTGCACCAGTCCCAGCACGCGGAAGTTCAGGTCGCGCTGCAGCAGGCAGGTGGACGGGCCGGCCAGCGCCATCAGCAGGCAGGCCGCCGCCAGCCAGTGCACCATGCGCTCGATGCGCGGGTCGCCGAAGAAGCCGGCGATCCCGCCGGCGCCGGCGTACATCGCAGCGGCGCATGCCACGCCGGCGATGGCCTGCCAGGTGAAGGCGAAACGCACGTCATCCGCGTCCACGTCCTTCTGCAGCATCAGGATGTAGCTGAACGCGTTGCCGGACAGGAAGGCGGCGAAGGTGAGCACGACCATGCCGATGCCGTACACGCCGTAGTTGCCCGGGCCCAGCAGGCGCGCCAGGATGACCTGCGCCACGAACTGGAGCAAGAAGCGGCCGCCGGTGGTCAGCGCGCTCCACTTGAACGCGCGCTCGGCGAGCGATCGGAGGGCGCCGTGGGTCATCGCCGGCCCGAGCCCCAGCGCCGCAGCACGATGCCGGCCATCAGGGCCAACGCTGCAAGCAGCACGCCCCGGTCGGTTCTGCGCTCGGGCTCGGACCCGGTCTGGGCGTCACGAGGGGCGGTGTCGTCCCCCAGTGCCGCCACGACCAGCGGTGCCGGCTGCGAGTCGGCCTTGGCGGCGGCGCCCGGGCCTGTCGCCGAGAGCCTGGCCTGCACCATCGCCGGCGGCGCATCGCGGCCTGTCATCGAAACGCCTCCGCCGGGCCCGCCGCCCCAGGCCGGCAGCAAGGCCATGCAGAGCGTGATCGCGGGGAAGAACTTGTACATCCGTTGTCCTGACCGTCCGTCGTTGCAAACGATTCTGGGACAACCCCCCTCGCCAATGGGGCGATGCAGCCATGGGGGTCATGGCTCTTTCAGGCTATTTCCCGATGGGGTTGGCGGATGGGTCGCGCGCGCATGTCATACGGGGGGTGCCGGAACACGGCAGTGCGGTCGCCAAGCGCGGGAAGGTGTCATTGCGGGCTTGACCCGCAATCCATCACCCGATGCCGGAACACGGCAGTGCGGTCGCCAGGCGCGGGAAGGTGTCATTGCGGGCTTGACCCGTAATCCATAACCCGATGCCGAAACACGGCAGTGCGGTTGCCAAGCGCGCGAGATGGATCCCGGCGTTCGCCGGGATGACATGGCAAGGGGAATGACATGGCAAGGGAGCCGTCATTACCGGCTTGCCCCCGCAATCCATCACCCGCGGCCCGAACGCGGCAGTGCGGTTGCCATGGGCGCCAGCCGTCGGGTCCGCGGTTCAGCCTTCCGCTTGCGCAGCCCGCGACCTCGGCCAGCGCAAAAGACCGGTGGACAACGCAGTGCCCAGCACGATCACCGCCGCGCAGGCAAGCATCCAGGCGGTGACGGTCTCGGACAGGAACAGCACGCCGTAGAGCACGGCGAACACCGGCACCACGAAGGTGACGGCCAGCGCACGCGCCGGTCCGGCTTCCTCGATCAGCCGGAAGTAGAGGATGTACGCCAGCCCCGTGCACACCACGCCCAGCGCGACCAGCGCCAGCCAGGCCCGCACGCCGGGCATCTGCTGCGGCCAGTACCAGATCGCCGGCAGCACGAGCGCGGCGGTGGCACCCAGCTGGCTGCCGGTGGCGGTCATCAGGGCCGGCAGGCCCGACAGGTACTTCTTGGTCGCGCTGGCCGCGATGCCGTAGCAGAGCGTCGCCAGCAGGCACGCCGCGACGGCCCAGCCGGGCGCCGCCATCGCCGAGTCGACCTGGAAGCTGCCCTTGTCGGCGGCCAGCAACGCGACACCGGCGAAGCCCACCACCAGGCCGAGCGCGCGCATGGGCGCGGGCCTGTCCTTCAGCCACACCCACGCGACTACGGCGCCGAACAGCGGCACCGTGGCGTTGAGGATGGCCGAGAGGCCGGTCGTGATCGTCGTCACCGCGAACGTGTAGAGCGCGAACGGGATGCCCGAGTTGACCAGCCCGACCGCGCACACCTTGGCCCAGTGCCGCCGCAGCAGCCGGCCTTGGCCGCGCCAGATCACCAGCGGCAGCAGGAAGGCCGCCGCGATCGTCACGCGCAGCGCAGCGGTGGGCATGGGGCCGAACTCGACCACCGCCAGCCGCATGAACAGGAAGGAGCCGCCCCAGATGGCCGCCAGCAGCGCGAAGTCGATGACCCAGGCGCGTGGCCCGCGCCCGCTCGAGGTCACCGTGCCCCCGAGTTGGCCGCCGCGACCGCTGCACGGCGTTCGGTCGGCCGTGCGGCGAGCACCAGGGCCCCCACGGTTGGCACTGGCGTGCCAGCACTGCCCCCCGAGGGGGCCTTCGCGCCTTCGGGCGGCCGTGCGGCGAGCACCAGGGCCCCCACGTTTGGCACTGGCGTGCCTGCACTGCCCCCCAGGGGGGCCTTCGCGCCTTCGGGCGGCCGTGCGGCGCTCAAGCTTGCCCCTCGAGCCGCAGCAGCGCGGTCTTGCGATCCAGCCCGCCCGCATAGCCGGTGAGCGAGCCGTCGGCGCCCAGCACGCGGTGGCAGGGCACGACGATGCTGACCGGGTTGCGGCCGACGGCCGCGCCCACCGCGCGCGCCGCCGCCGGCGCGCCCAGGCCGGCGCTCAACTGCCCGTAGGTGCGGCGCTCGCCGCGCGGGATGGCCAGCAGCGCCTGCCACACCGATTGCTGGAACGGCGTGCCGCCCTGCAGATCCAGCGGCAGGTCGAAGTTCGCGCGGCGCCCGGCGAAGTACTCGTCGAGCTGCTGCTTGGCCTGCACCAGCACGGGATGCGCAGGATCCATGCGCCAGCCGCTGCTGTCCGGGTGGTGGCGCTGGCCGTCGAACCAGACGCCGGCCAGGCCGCGATCGGTGGCCGCCAGCAGCATGCCGCCGAGCGGGCTCGGGTGGCGCGCGGCAACGAGGGATGGGTGGAACTTCATGTGGGGTCCTTCGCGATTCGATCGTTGCCGACCAGGGAGCGGGCCGGAATGACGGGGCGGGCCGGGATGACGGGGCGGGCCGGGATGACAGGCGAGGCCGGCCTGGCGGCGGCGGCGGCGCCGACGGCCAGCCCCGCCCATGCCCGGATCACCGCATAGCTGCGCCAGGGTTTCCACGCCTGCGACGCCGCTTCCGCCGCGCGCGCCGGCTGGCGCTGCTGCTGCACGCCCAGCGCCTTGTGCAGCGCCACGTCGCCGGCCGGGAAGGCATCGGGCCAGCGCAGCGCGCGCATGGCGATGTACTGCGCGGTCCAGTCGCCGATGCCGGGCAGCGCCTTCAGGGCCTGGATCGTGGCCTGCACGTCGGCGCCGCCGTGCAGCGGCAGGGTGCCGGCTTGCACCGCCCGGGCCAGCGCGACGATGGCGGCCTGCCGCTGTCGCACGATGCCCAGCACGCCGAGCGCATCGCCTTCGGCGCCAGCCAGCGCCTGCGGCGTCGGGAACAGTCGCGCCAGGCCCGGCTGGCCGGTTTCGATCGGCTGGCCGAAGCGCTCGACCATGCGATGGGCCAGCGTGCGCGCGGCGGCCACCGTGATCTGCTGTCCCAGCACGGCGCGCACCGCCAGTTCCCAGCCGCAGAAGGCACCCGGCACGCGCAGCCCGTCGCCGCCGGGGAAAGCGTCCTGCAGCACGGCGTTGACGGCCAGCGGGTCGCAGTCCAGGTCGAAGGCCGCGCGGGCCCGCCGGATCACCTGCGGCAGGGCCTCGTGCAGCGACTCGCTCACGCGCAGGACCAGCTGGTGGCGCGGCTCGTCGAATCCGGCCTCGATCCAGCCGGCATGCTCGCGCCCGGCCACCGATACCTGCAGCGTGCGCAGCAGGTGGCCATCGGCCGTGACCTGCTCCATCCCGGCGATGGCCCGCTGGCCGAAGAAGGACAGCATCGCCGCCGCGTCATAGGGTGGCCGCCAGCCCAGCCGCACCCGCAGACCTTCGCTGCCCTGCTGCGCACCCGCGCGCCGCAGCTGGGTCGGCGACAGGCCGTAGTGCTGCACGAAGGCGGCATTGAAGCGGCGCAGGCTGCCGAAGCCGCTGACCAGCGCCACCTGGGTGATCGGCAACCGGGTGTCGGCCAGCAGTTGCTTGGCGGTGAGCAGCCGCCGCGTCTGCAGGTACTGCAGCGGCGAGACGCCGAATTGCGCCTCGAAGATGCGGCGCACGTGGCGCTCGCTCACGCCCAGCCGCGCGGCCAGCTGCTCGACCGTGGGGACCGAGCCGTTCCAGGCGTCGGGCTCGTCGAGCAGGCGCGCCGCCTGCTGCGCCAGGATGCTGCCGGCGTCCTGCATCGACCAGGCCAGCGCGTGCGGCGCCAGCTCGGGCCGGCAGCGCAGGCAGGGACGGAAGCCGGCCCGCTCGGCCTGCGCCGCATGCGGGAAGAAGCGGCAGTTCTCGCGCTTGGGCGTGCGCACCCGGCAGACCGGCCGGCAATAGATGCCGGTCGAGGTGACCCCGGTGAAGAAGCTGCCGTCGAAGCGCGGGTCGCGCGCCTTCAGCGCCAGGTAGCAGGCGTCCGGCTGCAGGGTGTCGTCGGGGGGCATGGCGCTCATCATAGGTTTTCGCCGGCACCCGACTCGCCGTTTCCGGACATGTGCCTGCGGCCCGCGTGCCTAGAATTGCCGGTTCACCTTCACGCCGTTCCACACCCCAGCCATGCAAGTCGACGCATCCATCTTCAAGGCCTACGACGTCCGGGGCATCGTGCCCTCGACCCTGAACGAAGAGGTCGCCGAAGGGTTGGGCCGTGCGTTCGGCACGCTGGCGAAGCAGGAAGGCGAGGCCACCGTCGCCGTCGGCCGCGACGGGCGCCTGTCCGGCCCCGCGCTGTCGGCGGCGCTGGTTCGCGGCCTGCTGTCGGCCGGCGTCGACGTGATCGACGTCGGCAGGGTCACCACGCCGATGCTGTACTTCGCCGCCAGCACGCTGTGCAGCAGCGGCATCCAGGTCACCGGCAGCCACAACCCCAAGGACTACAACGGCTTCAAGATGGTGCTGGCCGGCCGCGCCATCTACGGCGAGGAGATCCAGGCCCTGCGCCGCGTGATGGAGAGGCAAGAGTGGGCCGGCGGCGGCGCCGGCAAGGTGCGCAACATCAACGTGTTCGGCCCGTACCGCGACCGCATCGCCGGCGACGTGAAGCTGGCCCGCCGGATGAAGATCGTGGTCGACTCCGGCAACGGCGTGGCCGGCGCGTCGGCCCCGGCCATCTTCCGTGCGCTCGGCTGCGAGGTGGTCGAGCTGTTCAGCGAGGTCGACGGCAACTTCCCCAACCACCACCCCGACCCCAGCAAGCCCGAGAACCTGAAGGACCTGGTCGCCGCGCTGCAGTCCACCGGCGCCGAGCTGGGGCTGGCCTTCGACGGCGACGGCGACCGGCTGGGCATCATCACCCGCAACGGCCACAACATCTACCCCGACCGCCAGATGATGCTGTTCGCTCGCGACGTGCTCTCGCGCGTGCCGGGCGGCACCATCCTGTTCGACGTCAAGTGCACGCAGCGGCTGGCCCCGGCCATCCGCCAGGCGGGCGGCACGCCGCTGATGTACAAGACCGGCCACTCGCTGATCAAGGCCAAGATGAAGGAAGTCGGCTCGCCGCTGGGCGGCGAGATGAGCGGCCACGTGTTCTTCAAGGAGCGCTGGTTCGGCTTCGACGACGGCACCTATGCCGGTGCGCGGCTGCTGGAGATCCTGTCGCGCGAGCAGGACCCGAGCGCGGTGCTGGAGGCGCTGCCCACCAGCTTCTCGACGCCGGAGCTGAACGTGAAGTGCGCCGAGGGCGAGCCGCACCGCATCGTCGCCGAGCTGATGGCCAAGGCCCGCTTCGCGCCGCCGGCGGAGGTGTCCACCATCGACGGCGTGCGCGTCGACTGGCCCGACGGCTTCGGCCTGGTGCGCGCGTCCAACACCACGCCGGTGCTGGTGCTGCGCTTCGAGGGGCAGACGCAGGAAGCGCTGCACCGCATCGAAGGCGAGATGCTGGCGCTGCTGCGCAGCGTCAAGCCCGACGCGCAGGTCGCGGCGGCGGCGCACTGACGGGTCACGGCGGCTTCGAAGGTGTCGTTGCGGCCCCGAATGGTGTCATTGCGGCCTTGAGCCGCAATCCATCACCCGCGGCCCGAATGCGCGCCCGTGTGTTCAGCGCGCGGGAGATGGATCCCGGCGTTCGCCGGGATGACATGCATTGGTCATCGCGGCCTCAAGGGCGTCATCGCGACCTCAGCGTTGCCCTTGCGGCCCAAAGTGGTGTCATTGCGGCCTCGAGCCGCAATCCATCACCCGCGGCCTGAATGTCGCCCTTGCGTGTTCAGCCCGCAGCCGTCGGACCGCCCCGCCGCCGGACGACATGCGGCATGAAGTGACAATCCCCCGGTGGACATCCTGATCGTCAAGCTCTCCTCCCTGGGTGACGTGGTGCATGCCATGCCCGCGGTGCAGGACCTGCGCGCGGCGCGGCCGGGTGCGCGCATCGACTGGGTGGTGGAGCGCGCCTTCGCGCCGCTGGTGCGGCGCTGCGAAGGAGTGGACCGGGTGATCCCGCTGGAGCTGCGCCGCTGGCGGCGCGCGCCGCTGGCGCCGGCCACGCGGCAGGAGTGGCGCGCATTCCGGCAGGAACTGCAGGCGCAGGCCTACGACGCCGTGATCGACCTGCAGGGGCTGACCAAGTCCGCACTCGTCGCGCGCACGGCGCGGCTGGCCGAAGGCGGCCGGCGCTACGCACTGGCCAACCGCACCGAGGGCTCCAGCTACGAGGCCCCGACGCGCTGGATCGCCGACGTCGCCGTGCGCGTGCCCGCGCGCAGCCACGCCGTGCAGCGCTCGCGCGAGCTGTGCGCGGCCGCACTGGGCTACGAACTGCCGGCGCAGCTGCGCTACGGCCTGCACGCCGAGCCTCACCACAACCAGGACGTGCCGCATCGCGACCAGGGCGTGCCGGACTACGAACAGCGCCTGCCTCCCCACGACCAGCGCGAGCCGCACCACCACCCCGGCGAACCCCGCCCCTGCATCGCCTTCGTGCACGGCAGCTCGCGCGAGGACAAGTGCTGGCCGCAGCCCCACTGGATCGAGCTGGGGAAGAAACTGGTCGCCGAGGGCTTCGCCATCGGCCTGCCGCACGGCAGCGACGCCGAGCGCCGGCGCAGCGAAGGCCTGGCCGCCGCCATCGGCCCGCACGCGCAGGTGTGGCCGCGGCTGGACCTGGGCGTGCTGGCCGACCGGCTGGCCGGCTGCGCCGGCGTGATCGGCGTGGACAGCGGCCTGAGCCACATCGCGGTGGCGCTCGACCTGCCGCACGTGCAGATCTACAACTTCGACACCGCCTGGCGCACCGGCCCCGAAGTGCCCGGGGTGCCGCAAGGGCGCCAGCGCAGCGTGTATGGTTCGCCCTGCCCGTCGCTGCCGGCCGTGTGGGAGGCCTGGCGCGCGCTCGGCTGAACGGACCCGCTCGTTGCTGCCACCCCCCTGGCGATCGGCACCGCACGTCCACAGGACACAAGACCCCCATGATCCGACGCTTCTATTCGCTGGTGATGCGCGGCGCGCAGCCGCTGCTGCGCCGCAAGCTGCGCCGCCGCGGCGAGGCCGAGCCCGGCTACCTGGAAGCGGTCGACGAACGCTTCGGCTACTACGAGCAGCCCGCCGTGCCCGGTGCGCTCTGGGTGCACGCCGTGTCGCTGGGCGAGACGCGCGCGGCCGCCATCCTGGTGGACGCCCTGCGCCGGCTGGACCCGTCGCTGCGCCTGCTGCTCACGCACGGCACTGCAACCGGCCGCGCCGAAGGGGCCAGGCTGCTGCGCGACGGCGACGTGCAGGCCTGGCTGCCCTGGGACACGCCGCAGGCGGTGCAGCGCTTCCTGGCGCACTTCCGCCCGAGCGCCGGCGTGCTGATGGAAACCGAGGTCTGGCCCAACCTGGCCGAAGCCTGCCGCGGCGCCCGCGTGCCGCTGGTGCTGGCCAACGCGCGCCTGTCGGACAAGTCGCTGCGGCAGGCGCTGCGGATGAAGCGGCTGGCCCGGCCGGCCTATGCGTCGCTGGCTGCCGTGTGGGCGCAGACCGAGGCCGACGCGCAGCGGCTGGCGCGCGCGGGCGCCACTGTGTCCGGCGTATTCGGCAACCTGAAGTTCGACGCCGAACCGGACTCGCGGCTGCTGGCGCAGGGCCGCGCCTGGCGCCAGGCTGCGACGCAGCCGGTGGTCATGTTCGCCAGCTCGCGCGAGGGCGAGGAGGCCGAGTTCCTGCGCGTGCTCGCGGCGCGGCGCGAGGCTTCGCGGGCCACGCCCACGAGCACGCCCACCGCCCCAACCGCGGACCCGGCCTGGCTCCTGGTGCCGCGCCACCCGCAGCGCTTCGACGAGGTGGCGGCGCTGGTGCAGGGCGCCGGCCTGTCGGTCGTGCGGCGCAGCGGCTGGGGTGACCAGGGACCCGGTCCGGCGCAGGTGTGGATCGGCGACTCGCTGGGCGAGATGCCGCTCTACTACGGCCTGGCCGACGTGGCGCTGCTCGGCGGCAGCTTCCTGCCGCTGGGCGGCCAGAACCTGATCGAGGCCGCCGCGTGCGGCTGCCCGGTTGTGATGGGGCCGCACACCTTCAATTTCGCCGAGGCGGCCGACAACGCGCAGGCCGCCGGGGCGGCGGTGCGGGTGCGCACGCTGGAGGAGGGCGTGCGCCAGGCGGTGGCCATCGCCTCCGACCCGCGGCGCCGGGGGCAGCACGCCGAGGCCGCGCTGCGCTTTGCCGACGCGCACCGCGGCGCCGCCGCGCGGACGGCGCAGGCGCTGCTGCAACTGCTCGGCCGGCCGCAGGCCACTGAGCGCACCGGCATCCAGAGGGCAGGAGATGGATCCCGGCGTTCGCCGGGATGACACGACGCGGCGTGCGACGGGATGACACGGCAACAGAGGTGTCATGGCGGGCTTGACTCGCCATCCATCACCCGGTGCCGAAACACGGCCGTGCGATAGCCCAGGGCGGGAGATGGATCCCGGCGTTCGCCGGGATGACACGACGCGGCGTGCGACGGGATGGCACGGCAACAGAGGTGTCATGGCGGGCTTGACCCGCCATCCATCACCCGGTGCCGAAACACGGCCGTGCGATAGCCCAGGGCGGGAGATGGATCCCGGCGTTCGCCGGGATGACACGGCTGGTGTTCGCCGGGGATGACACGGCTGGCGTTCGCCGGGCTGACACGACGCGGCGTCCGCCGGGATGGCACGGCGGGTGCCATGGCGGGCCGCGGCCGCTCACCCCATCTCGAACTGCAGCCACTCGCCGTCGTGCGACAGCAGCACCCGCTCGCGGGTCGTCTTGCAGGTCCAGGTCTGCTGCAGGCCGGGATCGGGGATCGCCAGGGTCCGGACGTCGAAGACCACCTCGCACAGGCCGTGCTCGCGCCGGGCGCTCTCGTAGCGGATCGCCTGCACCGGTGGATCCAGGCTGCGCACGTGGGCGGCGAGCGCGTGGCAGTGCGAGTGATCGTCCGGGTGCCGCCAGTCGGCCCGGCGTTCGGACCAGGGCGGCTGCGTGAGGTCCAGCTCCGAACCGGCGAAGCGGGCCTGGAAGAAGGTCAGCTCGGTGATCACCTGCTGCTCGCGCAGCCCGTCCGAGTCCATGAAGAAGCGCCAGCGCCAGTGCGCGAGCTCCGCGGCCACCGTCGCCGGTTCGTCGGCGCCGTACCAGGCGCCCGGCTCGCCGGGACGGCGGAAGCGCGAAGGCCAGGGCGAGGCGTAGCGAAAGGGCGTGAACAGCAGGTAGTGCGCGCCGGCAGCGCCCGGTGGCAGACGGGGCTTGCTGCCCTCGAGCAGCTGCTCCAGCAGTTCCTGGCCGGCCAGGTCGTCGACCAGGCGCATGGTGGCGACCCGGTGCTGGGCCTCCACCCCGCGCCAGAGGGCGCGCTCGCGCGGCTGCACCTGCGCCAGCCCCTCGGCGGGCCAGGGCATCAGACCAGCGCGCGCGCGCCGTCGAGGTAGCTCACGACGCGCACCAGCCCGTCGACCTTCTGGATGGCGTCCTTCGGCGCTTCGTTGAAGGCGCGGTTGAAGCTGGACATCCAGATCCGGCGGTGGCGGTCGTCGTTGCCCACCAGGGCGTCCAGCGAGCGGTACACCCGCACCAGCAGGGTGGCCAGTTCGGCCGGCTTGCTGCCGATGTCGAGGCGGGCCTTGCCGGCGGCCATGCGCGACATGTGCGACTCGCTCACGCCGACCACCCGCGCGATGGCGGCGTTCGACAGCCCCAGGAGGCCGCCTGCGCGCACCAGCGCCTGGGTCAGCACGGCGCCGGCGGCCCCGGGGGCCGGCTGGCGGGTGAAGTGGCGGGGTTCGGTCATGGGGCTTGGAATGCTTTCTGTGGCAATTATGGGCTGCAGATGTTGCTTTGGCAAGCCGCCGCGGCCGAAAGTTCCCCGGCTGGCCGCCCGCCTGCCGGCCGAGCCGCGTTGCCGCGTTCCACGGTCGAGCTGCCCTCGGCCACGCTTCGCGGCCTCGGCGGTACAGTAGCCCCCTCCCTGCAACTTCCCACCCGCTGCAGACCGGCACCGGGTCCCGGGCACGGCGGCGCGCTCCGCGCCGGACCCTGCCCGACCCGGCCCCCGCGAGGTTCACCTCCCGGGGTGACTTCGCGGCCGGCACCCCTTGATGAAAGCCTTCAACCTCCAGCTCCGTTTCCTCCTGCCGTTGATCGTCGTCCTGATCGCGGCCGCCTACCTGGCGCTGCCGATCATGGACCGCCTCACGCTGCGCTGGTTCGCGCGCGACATGAACATGCGCGGCAACCTGGTGGCCAACACGCTGTCCGAATCCATCGCCGAGGCCCTGCAGGACCCCAAGGGCCGCAAGCTGCAGGCGCTGTTCAACCGGGCGGTGGAAGACGAGCGGATGGTGGCGATCGGCTGGTGCTCGCCGTTCGGCGAGCTGATGGTGCGGACCGCCAACTTTCCGCGCGACCTGCAATGCAGCGACGCCGAGCAGCTCAGCGCCGAGCCCGACCCGCAGCTGCGCCTGCCGGGCGGCCCGGTGCACGTGAGCTCGCACCCGGTGCGCGCCGAGTCGGGCCCGGTCGGCCAGCTGGTGCTGCTGCACGACATGAGCTTCATCGACCGGCGCAGCCAGGACACGCGCCAGTACCTGATCATCCTGATCGCCGGCCTCGGCGTGATCATCGCGCTGGTCACCATGGCCGTGGCGCAGCTGAGCTGGCGCGGCTGGGTCTCCGGCACGCGCGCGCTGCTGCGCGGCGAAGGCCTGATCCGCCCGCTGGGCGGCGGCGCGCCCGAACTGGCCCCGATCGCGGCCGAGCTGCGCTCGCGCCTGCGCGACCTGGAGGACGAGTACCGCCGCAGCCAGATCCAGGAAACCGGCTGGGACGCCCCGCGCCTGCAGGCCCTGCTGCGCAGCCAGCTGCGCGGCGACCAGGTGATCGTGGTGTCCAACCGCGAGCCCTACATCCACGAGAAGGGCAAGGACGGCAAGACCTTCGTGCGCCGGCCCGCCAGCGGCCTGGTGACCGCGGTCGAGCCGGTGATGCGCGCCTGCTCCGGCACCTGGATCGCGCACGGCAGCGGCAGCGCCGACCGCGCCGTGGTCGACCGGCACGACCGCGTGCAGCTGCCGCCCGGCAAGAGCGAATACCAGCTGCGCCGCATCTGGATGACCGAGCAGGAGGAGCAGGGCTACTACTACGGCTTCGCCAACGAGGGCCTGTGGCCGCTGTGCCACGTGGCGCACGTGCGGCCGGTGTTCCGCGAATCCGACTGGGAGGCCTACCGCGCGATCAACCAGCGCTTCGCCGACGCGGTGGTGGCCGAGGCGCGCAGCGAGGACCCGATCGTGCTGGTGCAGGACTACCACTTCGCGCTGCTGCCGGCCATGGTGCGGGCCAAGCTGCCGCGCGCGACCATCCTGACCTTCTGGCACATCCCCTGGCCCAACCCCGAGTCGTTCGGCATCTGCCCGTGGCGCCAGGAGATCCTGGAAGGCCTGCTGGGCAGCACCATCATGGGCTTCCACACGCCCTTCCACTGCAAGAACTTCATCGACGCGGTCGACCGCTACCTGGAGGCGCGCATCGAGCACGAGCACTCCACCGTGTCGTACCGCGGCGAGCAGACCTTCGTCGAGGCCTACCCGATCTCGATCGAGTGGCCTTCGGCGCTGCAGACCACGCAGCAGCCGTCGCCGCAGGAGTGCCGGCGCCAGGTGTGCGAGGCGCTGGACATCCCCGGCTCGCACCACATCGCGGTGGGCGTGGACCGCTTCGACTACACCAAGGGCATCCTGGAGCGCCTGCATGCGGTCGAGCGCCTGATGGAGAAGCACCCCGAGTGGCGCGACCGCTTCACCTTCGTGCAGGTGGCCGCGCCCACGCGCGCGCAGCTGGAGGAGTACCAGGCCTTCCAGCAGCGCATCACCCAGCTGACCGCGCGCATCAACGAGCGCTTCGGCAGGAACGGCCGCGAGATCGTGCGCCTGCTGGCGCAGCACCACGAACACGAGGAGGTCAACCGCCTGTACCGCGCCGCCGACGTCTGCCTGGTCACCAGCCTGCACGACGGCATGAACCTGGTGTGCAAGGAATTCGTCGCCGCGCGCGACGACGAGCAGGGCGTGCTGATCCTCAGCCGCTTCGCCGGCGCCGCGCGCGACATGCCCGAGGCGCTGGTGGTCAACCCCTACCACGTCGAGGAAGTCGCCGACGCGCTGCACCGTGCGCTGCTGATGCCGGCGGCCGAGCAGCGCGAGCGCATGTCCAACCTGCGCAACTCCGTGCGCGAGTACAACGTCTACCGCTGGGCCGGCCGCATGCTCACCGACGCCGCCCGCTGGCGCCTGCGCGAGCGCATCTCCGAGCGCGTGCAGCGGCACGGTGGCGGCGAGGGCACGAATGGCAACGGCCGCGGGCGGATGGCGGCTTAGGGGGGCTCCCTCATGTCGTGCCGACGACCTTCATTCATCCCGGCGCCCCTCATGTGATCGCGGCCCCTCATGTCGTCCCGGCGCCCCTCATGTCATCCCGGCGCAAGCCGGGATCCATCTCCCGACGCCCAATGCGCAGCCGCGCGTATTCATGCGCCAGGTGATGGATTGCGGCTCAAGGCCGCAATGACAAGGTATGTGTCATCCCGGCCCCCTCGTGTCATCCCAACCCCCTCGTGTCATCCCGGCCCCCTCGTGTCATCCCGGCGAAAGCCGGGATCCATCTCCCGACGCCCAATGCGCAGCCGTGCGTATTCAGGCGCCGGGTGATGGATTGCGGCTCAAGGCCGCAATGACACGTCCTGGCATGAGCCGTCCCGCCGCTGTCGAATCCGCGTTCCCCGATTCGTCGTAGCCTAGACGGGAGCCTCCGCTCCCGCCCTTGCGAAAGGAGATCCCGATGCGATTCATGGTGATGGTCAAGGCCACGGCCGACAGCGAGGCGGGCGTGATGCCCTCGGAAGAGCTGCTCGCCGCGATGGGCCGCTTCAACGAAGAGCTGGTCAAGGCCGGCGTGATGCTCTCGGGCGAGGGGTTGCACCCCAGCTCCAAAGGCGTGCGGGTGCGCTTTGCCGGGCGCGACCGCACGGTCGTCGACGGCCCGTTCGCCGAAACCAAGGAGCTGGTCGCCGGCTTCTGGATCTGGCAATGCGCCTCGATGCAGGACGCCATCGACTGGGTCAAGCGCTGCCCCAACCCCATGCCCGGCCCCTCGGAGATCGAGATCCGCCCCATCTTCGAAGCCGACGACTTCGGCGAAGCCTTTACGCCCGAGCTGCGCGAGCAGGAAGACCGGCTGCGGGAGGAGCTCGCACGGAAGGCCGCCCGACCGTGACGGCGCTTGCATCCATGCGAAAGCCGCTGAGCGCACATGGGAGCCACTGACCGGCCATGATCTTCGCGCTGTCCGCCACTGGCGGGACGCTGCTCGTCTTCGGCTCCGATGCCGAGGCGCTGGCGCACGCGGAGGAGGTGGCCGGCGGCTGGCAGTTCTTCGACGATGCCGGTGCGCCCCTGCAGCTGGTGACCGCCGGCGAGCATCCGCGCTGCTTCTTCGTTGCACCGGACACCTTGTACCTGCGCCCCGGCGGTAGCGAGGCCACGTTGGGAGAGCGGCTGGGGGAGGTGAAGGGCGTGCAAGGGACGGCCGCGCTGGACGACGTGGAGGCCGTGCGCGCGCACCTGGCAGGGCGGTGAAGGCGCTTCCTTGTCATCCCGGCCCCCTTCATGTCATCCCGGCCCCCTTCACGTCATCCCGGCCTCCCCTCATGTCATCCCAGGATCCCCTCATGTCATCCCGGCGAAAGCCGGGATCCATCTCCCGACGCCAAATAGGCAGCCGCGCGTGTTCAGTCGGCAGGTGATGGATTGCGGCTTAAGGCCGCAATGACACAACTCGCGGCCGCAATGACAAAGCTAGCGGCCGCAAGACATGCGAGTGGGTTAGGCTAGCCCCACCATGCCATCCTTGCCGCCGCTGGTCACCGCTGCGCTCGTGGTCCTCGCCACCTTCGGCATCGCCGTCGTGCTGGGCGCGCTCACGCGCAACACCTTCTTCTCGGTGGTCGCGCCGCTCGCCGTGCCGGTGCTGGTGATGACCCCGGGGCTGCGCGGGCCAACCTTGGGGCAAACCTTGCTGGTCGCGCTTCCCTACGTGATTGGCGGCGCGCTGCTGTCGATCGTGGTGTCGCTGGCGGGGGTGTACGCGGGGCGCTGGCTGCGCGGCCGGCTATCCGACAGGAAGGGGAGGGGCGCTGGCTGAGTGCTTTGCGGATCAGACGCCGAGAGGAGCAATGACAAATGCTTGTCATCCCGGCGCGAGCCGCGACCCATCTCTCGCCGCCGGCGCGACGTTGTACGTGTTCGGGCGGCCGGTGATGGATTGCGGCTCGAGGCCGCAATGACACCGGATATCGCGCGCAGCAACTCGTGTGCCTAGGCGACCGGCAATGGATCGCGGTTCGAGGCCGTAATGCCGTCGCGAGCAGGCCCATGAACAGCCTCCCGCAAGGCCTCCACCAACGCCACCCCCTCATCCGTCACGCGCTCCCCCGCATCCGCCGGCAGGTTCCCCGGCGCATAGTCGTTGGTCGGGTGCCCCAGCCGCTTGAACACGCTGGCGTGGATCTTCTCGTTCAGGGTCGCCGGCATCCCGATGGCGCGCACGTGCCGGGGCAGCAGCTGGTACAGCCCCACGAATTCATCGCGCATCTCGCCGTGCGCATTCGGGTCCACGCGCATCGCCAGGTACTGCCGGTCCAGCCGCAGCCCGGCCTGCATCGCCTTGGCCGCCATCCACATGAAAGCGTGGTCCGACAGGCCGCAATCACTGTAGCCGCCGCCCACGTTGCAGTGCACGCCAGCGAACCAGGCCTGCTCCACGCCGGGCCGCGGCTCGCCGGTCGACTTCCACAGGCTGGGCTTGAAGGCGCCGCGCCGCTCGTCGATCGACAGCGCGTGGAAGGCATGGCGCACGTGCCGCCCCAGCGTCTCGTCGTGGAAGCCGTGCGCGAGCGCGCTGCCGTCCGTCAGCAGCCGCACCGTCTTGCGCAGCAGCCCGTAGCGCGTGAGCGCCGGCACGCCCAGCGAACCGACCGTGTCCCACACGCCCATGAAGTGGATCCCGATGTCGCGCTGCTTCGCCTTGAATCCTTCGGCGCGCCGGCGGCCGGCATCGTCGCTGGCCTTGCGATACAGCTCGTAGGCCTGGTCGACCTCGGCGCGCCCGGAAGACGACAGCCCGCAGCGACCGATCATCCCGGCCAGCGACCGCACCGTGTACGCACCGCGGCTGAAGCCGAACAGGAACACCCGGTCGTCCGGCCGATGCTGCCCGGCGATCCAGGCATAGGCCTGCTTGATGTTGCCGGTGAGGCCCAGGCCCAGCAGCCCGCCGGTCCAGCGGTCCAGGCCGTGGCGAGTGCCCACGCCGGTGTCGTAGTAGACCGGCTGGTCGGCGGCGTCCTCGACGGCGCGCGCCATCTTGACCACGTTGGAGGGCACGTTGCGCCCCCGGTCCTTCTGTTGCGGCGTGTTCCAGGTGCCGTCGCAGCACACCACCAGGTTGCGTCCCATCGCGTGCCCCTCCCATCGGCCGTGCGGCCGTGGGCGCGAATTGTGGTCGGGCGGGCGCCGGCGTCAATGCCGAGTTTCGTCAAACTCACGGGGGGTGCGGTGGGAGTTCGCCCAGTCCAGGTCACCCCGGGGAAAAGCGGGGTCACCACGAGCCCGCCCAGTCCGTGTCATCCTGGCGAAAGCCAGGATCCATCACCAGGGCGTCGAACATGTGCGGCGGCTGGTTCAAGGTCCGGAGATGGATTCCGGCTTCCGCCCATTAGCGCTAACATAAATCAAGGCTCTTGAGGTATCCTCTACTCATCCATGGCGATGAGAAGAGGCCCTTCATGAAACAGTTGGCGCCGCAGCCGTCTTCAGAGCGCA